>JAVBJT010000014.1:0-243875 GCA_031546845.1 Azoarcus sp.
GTAGCGGTGGCTGCCCTGGGCGGTGTCGATGCGGGTGAGCTGGCCTAGAGGATCGTAGTGGTGCTGGCGGTTCAGTTCATCACCGATCAACGGCGTGTGGGTGTCCAGGGTGAGCGGGCGCGATAGGGCGTCGTAGCGCAGTCGGCGGGTAGTGGCGGCAAAGCGGCGTTCGGTTTCGCGGTGCAGTTTGTCGCGCTCAAAATCGATGAGCCCGCGTCCGTCCAGCGTGAGTCCGTGCAGGTGGCCCGCGCCGTAGGTCTGCCAGTGCAGCGGGGGAAGGGTGTCGAGTTCCAGTTGCGCTTCGATGCCCAGTTCGTCGTAACGGCGGCCGACTTGGTGTTGCCATACGGTGTGGCCTGCGGCATTGATGAGTTGCTGCGTTTCCTGGGTGATGCGGCCGGCCACGTCGCGGGAGAAGCGGACGATGACAGCGTTGGAGCCAACCGCGCTCAGGTGGCGCGCTTCGGTAAGCCGGCCGGCGGTGTCGTAGCGGTAGGTTTCGTTGCTCAGGGGGGCGCCGTCCGGGTCGAATTGCTGGCGGGCGATCATCCGCCCGCCCTGGTCGGACTGGTAGCGGTTGATCTGGCCGGCATCGGCGCTTTCGGTCAGTTCGCCGGCGCTGTTGTAGCTGTGGCGTTGGGTGCGGCCATCGAAGTTGGTCTGTTCGGTGAGTCGGTCCAATTCGTCATACTGGAAGCGGGTGCTGGCACCGTTTTCGTTGGTGAGCACGGTGAGCCGACCGGCCGTGTCGTATTGGTAGTGTTGGGTGAGGCCGGCGTAGCCGAGGGTGAGCAGCCGCCCGTGGGGGTCGCGCCGGTGGGTGATGTCGGTGCCGTCGGCAAGGGTGAGGCGAGTGAGTTCGCCCGCGGCATCGTACTGATAGGTGAGGCTGTGGCCGAGCGCGTCGGTGTGGGCGACGAGCCGCCCTTGAGGATCGTATTCGCGGCGTAGCCGGTGGCCTTCCTGGCCTTCTATGTCGGTGAGCTGGCCGAAGCGGTTGTGCCGGTAGCGGGTGGTGCTGCCGGAGCAGTCGGTGTAACTCACGAGTTGGCCGAGGCTATTCCAGGTAAGTCGCTTTTTACCGCCTTTGGCATCTTCGATTTCGCTGGGCTGCTCGGTGCGTTCGTTCGGGTAGTGGTAGCGGGTGGTGTGGCCGAGGGCATCGGTATCGGCGATGGGGCGGCCCAGGGAATCGAACTGATGGCGGGCGCCATTGCCATCGTCGTCGGTGCTTTGGGTCAGTGAGCCGTGGGCATCGTACTGGTAGTGCTGTGTGCGTCCGTCGGGTAGGCGGATGGCGAGCAGGTCGCCGGTGGTGACGTCCAGATCGTAGGCGGTTTCGCGCCCGAGTGGGTCGATGCTTGCTACTAGCCGTCCGCTGGTATCGAAGCGGTTCTCGGTGATGGAGCCGTCGGCGCGTTGATGCTTGACGACGCGGCGCAGGCCGCCTTCTCCGGCGAAGTGATAAATCTCTTGGCGGCCGAGGCTGTCGGTGACGGTGGTGGCGTCGGGTTGGTAGCTAAGTCGGTAGGAGAGGCCGTCGGGGGTGGTTTGTTCGGTGACGCGGCCGTGTGCATCGTAGGCGTAGCTTGTGGTGGGGCGGCCTGCGTGGGTGTGGGCGCTCATGCGGCCAACAAGTTCGGGGTGGTACTGGAATTGACGCAGGCTCGTGCCATCGCGGCCGATGACGGCGGCGAGTTCGCCTCGGGGGGTGTAGTGGTAGCGGACGAGGGGTTGTGTGGGCACGCCGGGGTGGGACGGGTCGTGGGTAAGGCGCACGGCGGTGAGGCGGATGCCGGGGTCCGCGCCCCAGCCGTGGGTGGGGTCGCGGGCAAGGCCAGGGATGCGGGTAAGGTCGAGTTCAAAGCGCCGGCCGGCGCCGTCGATGATGGTGGCGATGTGGCCGGCAAGCTCGCCTTCGGGCAGGCGGCCAAGGCGTTGCTGGCGGCCGAAGCGGTCGGCGAGCCCGCCGAGTAGGAGGCGTTGTTCAGTTAGCCCAGAACCGATGGTGCCGAAGACCCACCAGGGGCCGAGTGGGCTGGCGGTGACGAAGATAAGGCTTTCGTTGCGCCGTAGTTCGGGGGTGAGGCTTTGCCAGGCGACAGCCAGGCGTGCGCCGGGTAGGGTGTGGGGGTCAAGGGTGTCGCATCCGCCACGGATGAGCCAGAGGTTCTCGGAACGGCTGTAGGTGAGTTCGCCGGGAGCAAGCGCTTCGAAGTGGATGCTGCGCCCTTTGGTGTCGTTGAGCGTGAGCACGCCGGGGCTAAGGGTGAGGCTGGGTTCTTGGGGGAGCCACCAGCCGGGGCCGAGTAGCCCTACGGGGGCAGGGGTGGCGGTTTGGTAGCTGGAGTAGTCGCGCGAGAGGGTGAAGGGTAGGGGGCCGGGGAGCGAGAGATCGACTTCGCCGCTGAAGACTTTGGCACCCAGCAGCGGGTTGATGGGGTTGCCCACGGCAACCCCACCCGGACACGCGGAGCAGGCTACGCCGCCTTGGCTGCCGATCAGGACGGTGCGCGAGCCTTGGACGATGACGCCACCGGCGACACGGTCGCCTATGCGGGAGGCAGGTTTGCCACTCATGAATCACTCCTTGAGGAGAACTGCAGGAAAGGTGGCCGGGAGGGGGCCACGGGCAGAACTGCGGACGGTTCGGTCGAGTGTTTCGTCATCATTTGATGTTATTTATGTATGACGCGAGAGTGGCCGATGGTCGGGGAATTGAAACCGTTTGTCAAGCGGTGGGATGTTACCGAAGGGTAGGGAAGGGCTGGGCGCGCGGTGGCAGCCACTACCGCAATCTGCGTGAACAGGGGGTAACCGCGCGGCCCGAATGAAATGGCCGGGGTATATTCCGGCTATTACACAACTCGGTAAAAGGAGCTTCCGCATTGGATATCCCACGCATCTTCAACATTACCGAAAGCGCTCACCGCATCCATAACCCGTTCACGCCGGAAAAGCTCGCTACGCTCGGCGCGGCGTTGCGCCTGGAGTCGGGCACGCGCGTGCTCGATCTCGGCAGCGGTTCGGGGGAGATGCTGTGCACCTGGGCGCGCGATTACGGCATCGCCGGCACTGGTATCGATATGAGCCAGTTGTTCTCCGAGCAAGCGAAACTGCGCGCTGAAGAGCTCGGCGTTGCCGGTCGGGTCGAGTTCATCCACGGCGACGCTGCTGGCTACGTTGCCGGCGAAAAAGTGGACTTGGCGGCCTGTGTTGGCGCTACGTGGATCGGCGGGGGCGTTGCCGGCACCGTCGCGCTTCTGGCGAAGAGCCTCCGCGCCAACGGAATCATCCTTATCGGCGAGCCGTACTGGCTGCGCTTACCGCCGACGGAGGACGTTGCCAAGGGCTGCCTTGCTGGTTCTATTTCCGACTTTCTTCTGCTTCCGGAGCTTCTCGCGTCTTTCGGCGACCTCGGCTACGACGTTGTGGAAATGGTTCTGGCGGACCAGGAAGGCTGGGACAGGTACGAGGCGGCCAAGTGGCTCACCATGCGCCGATGGCTCGAAGCGAATCCCGGCGACGACCTCGCTAAAGAGGTTCGAGCCAAGCTGAACTCGGAACCGAAACGCCACGCCGCGTACACGCGTGAATATCTTGGATGGGGCGTGTTCGCGTTGATGGCAAGGTGATAGGTCTTATGAACGAGGCCCCATGAACGAGTTACCCGCCTGGTGGAACGATCTCGTCGCTTGGTTCTTCATCGCCCGAAGGCGTGCCATTCCACCGAACATGCTCCATGCCTGGAGAATCAACGGCTATGCCGATAGCGTCTGCAATGGCGGCTTGGCCGATTATCTGCGCCGTGGAAGCCGCCGCGCCTTTTCCAACGCCGATCTTTTGCAAAGCCTCACCGTTGTCGGCTCGCCCGTGCATGTCACGACCCTTGAACGGGCGTTGGCTTTCCTGCGGGACGCTTCTCCCCGGCGGCGTTTGCCCGAGGCCGCCCAAATGGCAAGAGGTATCGCCTACGATTGTCTGTGCAAGGGCTTGAACCGCGAGCAGACCGTCGAACTCCTGATCGAACTGACGCCGGAGTGCCCGGAAAGCCTGTATGACAAGGTGCTCGACGCGGCGGCGCGCGAGCTTGCCTTCGACAGCCAATGGGAAGCGCTGAACGCGCAATTTTTCGCGGAAGAGCCCGCGCTGCGGCTGTGTATCGCCGCCCATGCCGAGCGTTACATGAGCGAGTGGCGCGGATCGGCCGAACCCCCGCGTTGCTGATATTTCTTATGCAAACCTTAGTAAATGGATATTCAGAAGCAATGGGGTGAGAAGCAATGGGGTGAGATCGAAATAAAGTCCGCGAGGCTTTTATTGGCGCCGTTTTCGGCAAAGGATGCCGATGAGGCTTTTGGTTGCATCACCCCCGCGCTTACGCGCTTCATGGCCTGGGAGCCCCCGGCGACGAGGCGTGACTTCGATCGGGTCTGGCAGTCGTGGCTGCCGGCGATACGGAACGGTTCCGATTTGACGTTCGCGGTTCGCATGAGCGCCAGCGGGCAATTTCTCGGCTTGGTGGGGCTTCATCGCGCACAGACCACAACGCCGGAGTTGGGCGTCTGGATTCGGGAGGATTGCCACGGCCAGGGCTACGGCCGGGAGTCTGTTACCGCCGTCGTTGCGTGGGCTTCATCCTGCTTCAAGCCGGCAAGCTTCATCTACCCGGTTGCCGAACAGAATGTTGCAAGCCGCCGCATCGCGGAATCTCTCGGTGGTATCGAGTTTCGTCGGCAGGTGGAACGTAAATATACCTCGGTGATTTACCGCATTCCGCCGGTGCAAACATAAAGGGTCGCTCCTGCCCCTTTTGTAGCAACTGAATTTAGCTTTCACGTCGCTTAAAAACCCAGACCCCGTTATCTTCAATTCGGGTCGGCATATCTACCCTGAAGCAATGAGCGGAGACTTTGCACCTTTCATCGTAATCCGCAATAACTTCAGTCTCGACACATGAAGCAGACTCAATTTCATCGTCATCTATAGGCCCATCGAAATAAAAATTGATGACCACAGAGGATTCTGATGCGGAGAGCGTAACAGCGCGAAGTTTTTCCGATACCGCACCCAATAGCGCTCGCTGAATACTCAAACGAGCCCTAATTACTGCGTCTTTCATATATTCCATAATTTATGGCCTCGCGGGCACTAGACACGGTTGAGCTGTTGGAAATAGCGCGGCTCGAACTGTACCGGCGAAAGGCCAACCGCGCTCGAACACACGCTTACCGCCATCGGCTGTACGCGATGCGCCGGCCGCGCTTGTGTCCGGCGGTAAAGTTGCGGTGGCCGACCCGCCCGGTGAAACCGGAAAACTCTTCATCTTTATCAAGGAATCGCGCTCGCCACCGGCGCTAGCATGGCGGACGGTAGAGGGGGGGCGCGGATGAGCATAGCGGCGGTTCCGTTGGAAGAGGCGGGCGGCGCGGGGCTTGGGGGGCGGCGGAAGCGGCGGGGGCGTGTTCCGGGCAACCACGGCATTTGGGTGGGGATTACCTGCGAGTTTGTCGAGTTTCTGGTGCTGTTCACGGTTTATTTCGTGGCGCGCGCTTATTTTCCCGATCTGTTTCATCAGGGGGCCGCGCGTTTGTCGGTGCTTGCCGGCACGGCCATTACGCTGTTGATGGTTACCAGCAGCTTTTTCATCGCCTGTTCGGTTGTGAGGATTCGCGCGGGGCGTCGTAAGGAATCGATCTGGTGGCTGGCGGGCGGGCTGGTGATCGCGCTGGGTTATCCGTTGGCGAAGTATTTCGAGTTTCAGTGGAATGTGGCGCACGGTATTACCGGCGGATCGGGGATTTTCTTCACCGTTTATTACTACCTGACCTTGACGCACATGGTGCATGCTTCCTGGGGCATTCTCGGCATGCTGTGGGTGCTGAGCCGCCATATGGTCGGCGGGTACTCGGCGGATCGCTACAACGGGCTGGAGGCGCTGGCGAGCTACTGGCATGCCACGGACATTATCTGGCTGATTATTTTTCCGCTTTTCTATGTGTTGGCCTGAACCATGAAAACGCCCGATTCGATGCCCCCTACGCCGTCTACATCCCTCGCGCCCTTGGTGCGTGCCTGGCTCGGCCTGGTTGTGCTCACCGGGTTCAGCGTGTGGCTGGCGCGTTGGTCGGGCCACGCCGTTTGGCTGCAAGTGCCGGTGGCCGTTATCGTGTGGATCAAGGGGTGGGTGGTGGCGCGGTTTTTTATCGAATCGCATCTGGCGCACCCGTTTATCGCCGGGGTGGTGCGGGCGTTCATTTTCTGCGTGCCGCTGGCACTGATTGTTACGGTGTGGCTGGGTGAGCGGCTTGCGCACTGATACGGCCTCACCTTCGCCCGTATAACTTCGTTGGGTCGCCTTGTGAGCGGGTCGAATGCGAACCCGTGCGTGCGCGCAACGTGAGCGCACGCGGGCAGTTTGACATGGGCGGCCCCGGCATGAAACGCTTGCCGCTTTGATGCGCCAGCAGGCGAGTGTTTTGATGCGCCAGCAGGCGCATGGGCAACTTTCATCGGCAATTTTTCGACAGGGGAAGATGCGCCATGCCTGCGTGGGACGACCGCCAGTACCTCAAATTTGCCGATGAGCGCACCCGCGCGGCGCGCGATCTGCTCGCCCGCGTGTCGCTGAGCGAAGCGGGGGATATTGTCGACCTTGGCTGTGGGCCGGGTAATTCGACCGCGCTGCTGCGCGAGCGCTGGCCCTTGGCACGAACGACCGGCGTCGATAATTCGGCCGAAATGCTGCAACGCGCGCGCGCCGATCTGCCCACATGCGAGTGGATCGAGGCCGATTTGCGCACCTGGCGGCCCGCCGCGCCGGTCGATCTGCTATTTGCCAACGCCGTGCTGCAATGGCTGCCGGAGCATGCCACGCTGCTGCCAGAACTGCTCGGCCATGTGCGCCCCGGTGGCGTGCTGGCGGTGCAAATGCCTTGCTCCTTCAACGAACCCAGCCACCGCGCGATGCGCGAACTGCCCGGCCCCTGGCGGGGGCGGCTGGATGCTGCGCGCGCTGCTTCTCCGGTGCAGCCGCCGGCTTTCTATTACGACCTGCTCGCGCCGCTTGCGCGCCGCATCGACCTGTGGCGCACCACTTACGAACATGTGCTGGCCGATGCGCAAGCCATTGTCGAGTGGGTGAAGGGCACGGGGCTGCGCCCGTTCTTGGATGCGCTGCCCGAGCACGAGCGGCCCGCTTATCTTGCTGCTTACCGCGATGCCATCGATGCCGCCTACCCGGCGCGCGTCGATGGCAAACGGTTGTTTTCTTTTCCGCGTTTGTTTTTCGTCGTCACCCGCTGAACCGCTCTACCCATACCCATACCGATATTGGAGGAGACACGCCATGCCCACCCTGTTCGATCCCATTGCCGCTGGTGAACTGCGCCTTGCCAACCGCATCGTCATGGCGCCGCTCACGCGCAACCGCTCGCCCAACGCCGTCCCCACCGCGCTCGCCGCCACCTACTACGCGCAGCGCGCCAGCGCCGGTTTGCTGATTACCGAAGGGGTCGCCATCACCCAGCAAGGCCAGGGTTACGCCAATGTGCCGGGGCTGTACACGCCCGAGCAGATCGCCGGCTGGCGGCGCGTGACCGATGCCGTGCATGCGGCCGGCGGGCAGATCGTGGCGCAGTTGTGGCACGTCGGCCGCATCTCCCACAACTCGCTGCAACCGGATGGCGGCGCGCCAGTGGCGCCATCGGCGCTGCGCGCCAAGGCCAAGATCTACCTGGAAACGCCCGATGGCGGCGGTTTTGTGCCGGTATCGGAGCCGCGCGCGCTGACCTCCGGCGAATTGCCGGGCATCATCGCCGATTACCGGCGCGCGGCGCGCGCGGCCATCGAAGCCGGCTTCGATGGCGTCGAAGTGCATGCCGCCAACGGTTATCTGATCGACCAATTTCTGCGCGCCGGCAGCAATAAGCGCACCGACGCTTACGGCGGCGCCATTGCCAGCCGCGCGCGGCTGCTCGTCAGCGTGGTCGATGCCATTGCCGCCGAGATCGGCGCGGGCCGCACCGCCATTCGCATTTCGCCGGTTACGCCGGCCAACGACGCGTTCGACCCGGACCCGCAACCGCTGTTCACCCACGTCGTCGAACAACTCGCGGCCCATCCGCTGGCCTATATCCACGTTATCGAAGGCTCCACCGGCGGCCCGCGCGACTTCCAGCAGGGCGACGCGCCCTTCAACTACGCCGCGCTGCGCGCCGCCTATACCGAGGCCGGCGGCAAAGCCGCGTGGATAGTGAACAACGGCTACGACAGCGCGATGGCCGAGGCCGCGGTGGCCGGGGGCGGGGCCGATCTGGTCGCCTTCGGCAAAGCATTCATCGCCAACCCCGACCTCGTGCGCCGGCTGCGCGAAAAAGCGCCGCTCAACGAGTTGGATACCACGACGCTTTATGGCGGCGGGGAAAAAGGCTATACCGATTATCCGGCGCTGGCCTGAGCAGCGGCGCTCGGTTGCGTATGGCGGCATGCCGCCAGAATGGGAGGCGCGGACGCCGGCCGAAGCCGGCGCCGCGGCTATGCGGATACCGTAATCGAATGTATCGTTACAACCATGAAAACAAAACTTCGCTTCGGTTCTTTTTTCTGCCTGGCGCTGCTGGCTGCTGTGCCGTCGCTTGCGCAGACCTTGTACAAATCCGTTGGCCCGGACGGCCGCGTCGTCTATAGCGATCAACCGCCCGCCGACGGCAAGGTCCAAAAAACCATGACGTTCGAAAACCTGCCGAGCACCACGCTACCCGCCGCCACGGCCGCCTACCTTGAACAGCAATTGAAGAAGCTGCGCACATCGTCCTACACCCCGAGCGCACCGGCCACAAGCGGTGTGGTGCTGTATTCGGCGGATTGGTGCGGCTACTGCAAGAAGGCCAAGGCGTATCTGGGAGAAAAGGGCATTGGCTACCGCGAAGTCAATATCGACACCCCCGACGGCATGACCGCCTTCGCCCAGGAAGGCGGCGGCAAGGGCGTGCCGCTGCTGGTTGCCGACGGGCAGCGCGTGCGGGGGTTCTCACCGCCCGCTTACGACGCGCTGTTCGCGCGTAAAAAATAAGCGCCGCGCAGCAGCCGCCCCGCCGCGCTACCTGGAAATACGGCGCTTGCGGCGGGCGGCTCGCGCCGGCTTCTGTGGTTCTGTCAGCTTCCGGCCATCTGGCTGTACAGCGTGCGCTGGGCTTCCATGAGTTTCTGCCCTTGCTCGTTAACCTTTTGCAGCTTGCCGTTGAGGGCGGTCAGCACGTCGGAATCGGTCGTTTCCAGGCGGCCGCCGTTGATGCTGATCTTGCCTTTGTTCTGGTCGATGAACGTGCTGATGTCGAGCACACTGTCCATGGCCTGCTGCGCGAGCAGCGCGATTTCGCGCACGCCCTTGGCCGGCTTGCTGACGTTTTTCTCGTAAGCCTTGTCGTAGACCGCCTTGAGGTCTTCCGGCTGCTTGAGCGCGGCATGGGCCTGATCGGCCCGCGCCAGTTCGGCGTCGATCGTGGTGAGCAGCGTGCCCATGGTTTCGCGCGCAGCGCGGATGTCAGCCTGATGCTGCAGGATGTCCTGCGGAGAGCGTAGGGCGAGCTTCTTCATCGTCTCCTCCATCGGCTTGTTCAACTGTGTGTCGAGGGTGGCGTGGAAGGACGTGATAACGGCGTAATGGTTGGCGTAATCGCCGATGGCTTTCGTCTGCTCGGGGGTGAGCGTTACCACGCGCACACCGGGCTTATCGACGATGTTGGTCTGAAGAAACTCGATAAAAGCCTTGCGGTGGCCTTCCTCGCCGCTGCAAGCGCCGAGCAATACGGCCAGCAGCAAAGCGCCGATCAGGGTGAGGAATCTGGAACGAGCAAGCATGGTGTTTCCCTGTAAAAGTGGCGGCCAGCGCGGCCGGCCATCGTATTTGAATAATTGGGGCGAATAGGTGGTGCCGGGCGTGCCGCGGCCACCCGCGCGGCGCTTTTCAGCCCGCCGCGCACCCTAACAGCGCTTGGCGGGAAAAGGCAATGGGTAAACGGAAGGGCTGCTCATCTCCGTTCTCTTTCTGGAAACGGACTCTACTGACCTTCAGCCGGCCTGGCTGATGGGGTGCATGTCAAAATAATTGTCGATGTAGAGAGGAATGTCGTAGCTGGCTAGTTCAGCCAGCAACTTTGGAGACAGCGTCGGGCCGCCATCGAAGCTGGTTTGGAAGTGGCCACACCACCAAACCCCATCGAACTGACGGGCAATGGCAATGATCCCGGCTTTTCTGGAATTCAGGCTTTTGAGAAGAAATTCCAAACCTTCTTCCAGACACACCCATTCAAGCTGGAATCCCGCCTCTCCTTGCCCGTTGTATCCCCAAAACGGACGTCTCTTCCTTGTATTTGAATGGTTTTGCGATAGGCTGGACGCATGACTTGGCTGTAGGTTCAACCGAGCCGAAATCTCAGATGGCTCCAACTGGTCACCTGAGAATCGCAGTCCTACCGTGTAGGCATGAGCCATCGTTTTTTCATTTTGCGTCATGGCGTTGCTGCATTGGCAGGAATGATTGATTCAAGCTGCTAGCGTTCGGACTGTTTCTTAAACTTGGCAGTCATACGCGCGCGGTGCGCATCATGCAGGGCTATAAGTTCAGCGGACGGGTGCAGGATATACTCGAAAACAGCATCCCGGGCATAAGCATCATCGAGATTCCATGGATCAAGGATATTCTGATAAACCTCTTCCGGTGATGTCAGCAAGTGCCGCCTTTCTAAATCTGGAAGTGCCTCTATCGCTCGGGTCAATTCCATAGTCTGCTTCCTGACTGTTTCACGAATCTGGTGGTGGGTGTCGCATAGCAGATCTTTTGACAAGGCGCCTTCGGATCGCTTGTTGTCGAGACTAATGCAATTTCCTGTTAACTCATCGTTGAAAGCCCGATACCTTGCCAATATCTGTCGCATGCTTGTCATGCCCCAATCGCTTGGTGGTCGCGGCAGGGCAGCCACTTTTGCTCGTAGCTCATGCCCAAGCTGTTCTAGCGCATCTTCTATACTGCCGGATCGGGTTTGGGAGCCCCAAACGGGTTCATCTGTATCGTTACGAATAAATTTGCCGCGCGCTATCCATGCGCCCGGACTGATCTGATGCGAATGAACGCTAACGCAGTAGAAGCGGTCTTCGAGTTCTTTGAAGTCACTCATGGATTTAGCCAAGCCCGATAGAGCCGAGCAGATTGAGGTCGGGGCCCCATTCTCTTTTAGTTTTCCCGAGACTGGATGGCTTCCAGGCCGATTTCCACCCACTCCTTCACGTCCGGGTCTCCGCTGCTCAATAATTTTTCCAGCAATCGATCTAATTGATCTGAGGTGGATAGCCTCGCTACCGCAAAAGCAATGGCTAACTGTAGTGATTTTCGATTGCTATCGAGGTAGCGCAAAAAGCCGTCAATAATCTTTGTATGAAAGCTTTGCGGGGGTTCAAGATGGCCTATTGCACATGCAATGGCACATTGTACGGATACTGATCTTTCCGATTCCAATCCCAGCATGATCAGTGGCATGGAATCGTCTCGGAACGGGCGATTTGGAGAGCCGAGCTGACCAAGAATCAGGTACCCACTTTCTCTAGCCTGTGCCCGCTTGTCATGGATCAATGCTACTGCAATTTCGAAGACCTCACGACTTGGGCGAAGATGAAACTCCCGGATGATCAAATCCCGTACCAATGCATCCTTGGAACAAATGAAACAAAGCAACTCTCTATTTGTAAGTTGCTTCACACGCTGCCATGCCAATATGTACAAATCAGATTCTAATTTGACCATAGCCGCCGGTACTTATTCTCGCCGCTCCCTCCCGGTTTTCGGGCATTTTTATGCGCGTTACCGTAATAACGCCAAAAACGCCCTTGCTTCTTCAACAGCATCTTCATAGATCCATTCGCTATTTATTGCAATAGTTAAATATTCTTTGACTCTCTCCGTTTCTTTTTCACTCACCATATACAGCTTTGCAAGGAGAAGCGCGGCATCTCCGTCGCCAGCGTCCAAGGCTTTTTCAAGCCAATGCCTTGCCTGCACCAAGTCACCTTTTATACGATAAGAAATCCCTAAATTCATCATGGCAGAGACACTGCCGGAATCTACAGCCTTACGCTCCCATTCTATTGCCTTATCATAGTCGCAGCGAACGCCTTCACCACATGTGTACATGATTGCCAGTGTGCTCATGCAATCAGCGTCTCCACTCTCAGCGCCTTCCTTGAGTAACTTGAAAGCTTTTTTGAAATGACCTTTCTCATAAGCTGAAGAGCCAGCTTCGAATATAGACTTGGCGCTATCGTTATTCATAGTGGGTTCCACGTTCTCAAAGGGGGTTACGCCCTATTGGGCGCTTGTTGCCTGTGAGGCTCCCTCCGTTTTTCGTCTGACAAAGGGGAAGGCTCACAAGCGCCGCCCATCCGTGCCATACCCGTAGCACATGAGCAAATGGCCTGCCTTACGCTCCTTGGGGCTCAAACGCCGCGGCATCTTCTTTCTCGAACAGCGTTGCAAACAATTGACCAAGGCTGACCCCGAAAGCCTCGCACGCTGCTCGGGCTCCGCCATCGCCTTGCTCGGCAGCCACGGCGAACTGCCGGAAGCGCGGCCAATCCCGCGCGAGCTGTGCCACGAGAATGCGGGCAAGGTCATAAGAGAGCGGATTACCGTCATCGGGGCGCTGGAACGATATGCCAGACCAGAACTCCTGGATTTCGGCTTCTCCCCAAAATCGCAGATGCTTTTCCCGCATCTCCTGCGGAGTCCATAGAGATGCGCCCCGGCCCGCCAGTTTGTGCTCGGTATTGACCGCCAAACCTTCATTGATCCAGAGAGGCAAGCGTAAATGAGCAAGGCAGGCATGCGTCATTTCATGTGCAATCACAGGTTCGATACGCGACAGATCGTCCTTTATCGTTACGAAGTGGCCGTAGCCCGCGCTGATGTACATGCCACCGCTGAATGCGAATTCACCGTCTTCCGGGTAGCAATGGGATACATAGCGGTAATAATCATCCGGCTCATCGAGCACGATCAGAATGTCTTTCCCGTAGGGTGGAATTTTCGCAACACCGTCAAGCGTCCACGAAATGCGCTTGAGCGTTCGTTCCATAAAGGCAAGCGTCGCCCGCGCAACCTGGGGCTCCAAGGATGAAAGAACCATGCCCCTATCGGATTCGACCAGGTGGTAAGCCGGCTCAAGCGCCTCGGCAAGATGCAAAAGCCACGCGCGTTGGCACGCGCTGTACGCCGTGTTCTGGGTCGATTCGTCCGTGCTTGCGTTCAACCACGCGTAAATAGCCGGCCAGTCGGGGATCGGAAGCCCTTGATGCCAGTTCAAATGCTCGGTCAACACCAAAGGCGGCAATCCCTCCACGGCAATCTCCGGGGGCGGCAGCTGGGCCGTAGCGGCTTGGGGTTCGGGCTGGGGACGTTGTTCCCCGAAGAGTCGTCGTAGAAGCTTGAACATGGTTTGGCGATGTCAGTCAGTGTAGTAGTCTTTTTTGCGGGGGTTCCCATACCAAGCAAACCATAGCAACCAGATGCCCAATAGGATGGAAAGCGTTCCGGCAACGATCTTTCCGATGGCGTTGCCGAACAAAAGAACAAAAATAGCGTTTACTGCACATCCCCGTCCGCACATTTGGAGCAGGTCGTTCTCGGAAAGCATGATTCCAAGCCCGGCCAATCCAAAGAGCAGAAACGAAAATAACCCTATCAGAAAATTGGTCATCGAATTCTTCTGCAAAGCCCCCGGTTTTGTCGAGGAGTGCTTACTTAAATTATGAATTGTTTAATTTTATTATTAATCGTCCTAAGGGCTGTTTCTGTATTTTTTGCATATAAAAAGAAATGCTCCCCAAATTCACCCCAGTATATTGGCCATATGGAAAGATAGTCGCTAAACTCTAACATTCTGTCTGCGGCTTGCTGAAAAGTCCGGTCTCCAAACAGGTCTTCGTATATGGCGCTATGGGTTAATGATTCACGAGCAATCCCTTTTCTTTTTTTTAATTCATAAATCTTAAGCTTATTGATATATAACTCTAAATTTTCTGCGACTCTGGAAAGAGAAGGTCCTCCGTGGGCCAGAATGCCATATTTTTTCTTTGTTATCTTGCTCATGATTTTGCCGATATTTTTTTCGCTTACGATCGACACTCCATCCTCGCAAAGACAGTATGCGCCATTTACTATTTCCAGCAATGCTGATTGGTTTTGCTGGAATCCAAGCTCTCCATCTTTTCCCCTTGTCGTACAGAGCGGAATGTTTTTCGCTTCGGGCAAATCATCGATGAAAAACTCTTTCTTTATTATCAGTTCCATAAATAAGATGTCGTGTCTATATTTGCAATGATTATCCGCTTGGCTAACTCAAAGGGTGGCCTGGAAGGCTGCAAGGGATACGTTTTTCGAGGGTAGGATTATTACGCCTTTTTCAGCGAGAGCTGCTCAAGAAACTCCACGACGGGTTTAAACTCATCCTCTTTGGCAAGTTCCAACGGGGTCTTCCCTTCACCGTTCCGCAGGTTGAAGGCAGCGCCAGCGTCAACTAGTGTCCGGACTGCAGCCAGTTGCCGCCAAGCAACTGCTTTATGCACAGGGGCGTCGCCGTTGTTGTCCACTGTGTCAATTTCGGTTCCCGCTTGGAGAAGCAACGCTATCCCGTGCGAATCGCCCAGCGTTGCCATCCAGTGAAGGGGCGTTTCTCCGTTCGCCCCCCGAGAATGCGGAGTTACCCCGTCCAAATGGCTGAACTCAGGGGTCTCCCCCACATCGGACAGAACTTCTTCCAGAGTCAGCATTGCAGAGCCTTGATGTGAGAATTGCCATTAAAGGCCAGCTTGTTTTCTATCATAACGAAATAATTTTACTGACTAGCCAGGCAAGCAATAGCAATATCGCTACTGCAATCTCTATGATCCACGTGCTTTTAATGGCAGATCGGATGAAATGGAACCGGTCGTTTTGAATGGTTTTATGCTCGTCTTTTGCCTTCAATACCGCAGCTCCCCTTATCTCGTTGGGTACTGATTATTAGAGTTGCGTCTGGCAAAGCATAATGACCAGAATTGGTTTTTGTTAAACCGCGCCGGGTATCGCGGTGCATGGTAGTAATCGCGGATTTTGCTCATTGCCGTGGTGGCTGGCCATCGGGCGAATCGTGAGACCAAGCCGCAATGGCCTTGGCAAGCGCATTTGCGTTACCGTGGCCTGAACGCGCGGCTTCCTCAAACCAAAATCGAGCCTGTTTGTAGTCGGGTGCGAGGCCGAGCGGGCCGTGCAGATATTCCCAGCCCATGCCATAAGCCGCCCTTCCAGGCTCCTTGCGAAGCTTGTCGGCTAACGCGAACCAGTGCTTCGCTTGTACCAGATCGGCATCCGGTAAAAAACCGGTCGCGTAGAGTTCGCCAAGCATCATGGCAGCAGGGTAAGACTGGGGTGCGATCTGGCGTAGTTCATGGGCCGCATCCGCGTATCTCTCGATATTGATGAGATATACCGCGTCATCAAGCTTGGGGTTCTCCGTCCTCCAGTCAAGCAAGAAAATGCCCAACACCGTGCATGCCATGCAAACCAACGCAATGACTGCCCATCTCCGGAAACGTATGCTCATGCTTTTTGAGAAATAACGAGTTCGATTAAAACGAGTGGGTCATTGATAGCCGTTTGGGGGAGAGGGCGGGGCAGTAGCCAGTGCTGATTTCAGTGCTGTAGACAGCCCATCCAATACTTCCCCTTTGCGCGCAAACCAACAAGACAAGAGAAAGGCCATTGCCGCGCCTGCAAGGCACATGAGTGTATCCCCGGAAATTGCAGCAATTATAAAGCCGCCAAATATCAAGAAATTCCAGTCAATGAATAACGTGCACCTGACAATGTAGCGTTCTTCATGTGGCTCAAGCGTCATAAGGCCGTGATGGAAGGCGTATCGGGCCAAGCCGAAAAATCGCTGTCTTATCAATAATGTGTGGTCATTGATTTTATACAGAACATAATTTTTTCTTGGATATACATGGGCGTCAGGTACAAATTCAAAATAGAAAGAGCTTATTTTTATACCGTATTTATAGTATGCAGAGACCCAGAAAGACTGAAGGATAGTCTCGGCGGTAGCGCAGAACAATGCTAAAAGAAAGATCGATGTCATTCTTATTCAAATTATCCAAAACATTCTTGTTTTTCCATGTAGGCATTCTGTCCTAAAAAATATTAGGGAGGCGCTATCAACTTAGAACTTTTGGTAGGAATTTTTTGGTGAAGAAAAAACCGACCAGCGTATATAAAATCAATAAAATGGCTTGAAAGATAGGTGCGCAAAAAATAACAATGGCGATCTCTTCAAGGCTGATTGTTGGAAAGTTGGTCGCTATGTGTACAAAAGCGCTGACCAGCCCTCCTATGAAACCAAAGGTAGTGTTTATATAGAGGAGTTTTTTTAATGAGTACATTTTTTCCCTTTTATATAGGTGTGGGTTTTTATCGGCTTTCCCAGTCAGCAAGTCTTGGCGTGGCCGGCTACTCCCGCGTCGGACGATGTGCCAAAGCCTGATGCGCCGGCCACCACCGTTTCACGTCGATTTTCTTGCTGAATGGGTACATCCTGTTATTTTGCTTCGTTCAAGGATTTCTCGCCACATGCATCGAAGATACGCTCGCATCATCTTCCTTTCGCTTGAAGAGAACAAAGGGCTGTAACTCTGACCATCCGGAGTAATCGCGGGTAAGTTGCTTCCATAAAATAGCTTGTCGTAGATCACGTCAAGTATTTCCCGCTCGCCCGTGCCGGGGGCGTTCAAGCGTACCCCGATTGGTCGAGCCATGTCTTCCAGCGTATTCCAGCCATTCAACAGAAGCTGGCAGGTTTTTGGCGAGGATAGCCGTTCCGGGCGCAATGCGGCCAATACACCAAATACCCTGTCCATATCCACGGCTGCAGGTTCCTGATCAACCACGTGCAGACCAAGCCTTGCTGCCTCGGCTAAGAGTTCTTCCGCAGTTCTGCCCAGCAAAAAACGCGATGTTCCGGGCAACAAAACATACTCATCGAGCGTGTTCCCTCCATCCCGCCAAAGCAGAAAAAAGTACTTGCCACAGATTTTTAGCGAAACGGCGTAATTCATTTTTTTGAATTTATCGACAGCTGCGCAGGCTCTTAAACCAGAGGGCATTCAAGCTATATGCCTCTATAGGGTCATGAATATCAACAAGTGACCTGCTCCGATCTTTTCGGGCCATTTAATAATCAAGTTGGTCCCAGTCAGGTGAGGCGCTGGAGCAGATGGGTATCTTGACCGGCACTGACAGGCCGCCGGCCACCGTCATCGTGGACAAGGGGGCTACCAGGGCGTACAGATCGAGGGCGTGCGCATCTTGCGCTCGGGACAAAGCGGGGCATCACCCGAGCGCTCAAAGCCATGACATGGGCGCATCATTCTGTTCCGCGTGGGCACGGCCTAACGGCCTTAGCCCACCCTACGCTTGCTTGAGTATGAAAATCCTGGTGCTCTTGGGCAGTTTAATTAATCTATCACTTTCACCGTTGTCGTATGGCCATCCATGTAGTTGGCCAGTGCTTGTTCATTTTGAAACTCTAATGTTTGGTATGTAATTTCAGCGCCATCCCCTGGGGTTTTCTGTATAGAGTGTGAATTAGATATTTCGACAATTTTTCTCACTCCCTTGTATACCCATTCTGCTGGGCGCTCATCCCAATAAAATGAACCTTCCGAGTCTCCCTCGTTCGCTCTACCGATTGCTTCCGCTTTTGCCGCTGCTTGGTCAGCATCTGGCGCGTTAACAAGATAGATGTTTTCCCATGCAGGAATAGGGTCTTGTTGGCCTATTTTGAAGCGGACGGCCATTACTACAGTTACACCGTACCATGTCATGGGGGTGCCCTTTAAAGATTTTCCATGCGATTAGTAAATGCTTTTTCGCTTTTGTATGTTCCTGCAATGCAGATATTTTTGCGCCTTCTCAATTTCTCTAATTTGTTTAGTGTCGCGCAAACGTTTAGCCTCTTCTAGCATCATATCAAGCTCGTCACAGGGTTCTGTACAGTTCACTTGAGCTCTTCGCTTGGCTTCCTCTGTTGCCCAGTTTCTACCTTGCTCTGCCATTTCCGTTGGAGCTGGCGTTGGCATTGGCTCGCCCTTGCTTGTGGTATTTCCGGGAATCGTTCCTGGTGGAAATAGCCCTTCCATCGACCCATTGTCTTTAGATCTATTGGGGTTGGGGGTGTGATTTCTGATCCAATCACCAATAGCTAAGCCTACAGCAAGCCCTATTACAGGAATGAAAGGGATTGCCTCTCCCGTTGGATCGGTATAGCTCAGCGGATTGTTCTCAACGTAGCCGTAAGTGTTTATGCCTCCTTCGAGCCCAATCGGGTCCGAGGAGATGTATCTCCCCGTCTGCGAATCGAAATACCGGTTGTAGTTGTAATGCAGCTTGGACTCCGCATCGAAGTACTGCCCTGCGAAGCGTAGATTCAGCGTAAAAGCTTGCCCGTCGCCGTCAGGGTCTTCATTGGGTGTTGTCTCCCCGAACGGCGTACTGTTCCAGCGCCACACCGTCGTATTGTGCTCATCGGTGACGCGCCTGGGCGTACCCAAATGATCCGGCTCAATCCGATAGACCTTTGTCTGGTTCGGGTTGGCTGGATCGGGTTTGATCGTGGCCACGGGTAGTTCATCGAGCCACACATACTCCGCCACGGGCGTCCAGGTGGTTGGTGTCGCCCGATACTCCCCGAGTAGCTTCCCTTGCTCGTCATGCACAAAGAGGCGCTTTTCCGCGCCGTTGTCCTTGTAAAGCCGCCGTCCATCCGCGCTGTAACCGTAGCGCATGGTGTTGCCGCCTTGATGGACTTCCTTGAGTCGTCCCGCGCCATCGTAGCTGTAGGTGAGGCTGCCGTCGTTGGTGAGTCGTCCAGAGGGGTCGTAGGCGTAAGTCCTGGGTTCCGGCCCGGTCTTCGTCTGCAGCCGGTGGCTGGTGGCGGGGTAGGTGTAGGCGGTGCTTGGCGTTGTGCCGGTCTGGGTCAGGCGGTTGCCGGTGGTGTCATAGGTATAGCCCAGTGTGCCCCAGTTGCCCGTGGCTTGTTTGAGCCGGTCGGCTAGATCGTAGGTGTAGGTCTGGGTGGTATCCGTGTCCTCGATCTTCGTGATGCGTCCGGCCGCATCACGCGTGAGCACGGTGGTGCGTGGGGATTGGCCGGGGGCTTGGATGGCTTGGGCGGTGGGTTCGCCGTTGCGGTTATACAGGCGCACCGTATCGGTGCCATCGGCCCAGCGCCACGCATCCAGCGCACCGAAGGGGGCGTGGGTGATGTCGGTGAGAAGCGGGCTGCCGTCTAGTTTGACGGTGGTGAGTTGGTCTTTGTCCCAGATGTAGGCGAGGGTGTGCCCGGCCGGGGTGGTCAGTGTGACTAAGCGCCCGGCGCTGTCATAGGTGGTGGCGGTGACAAGCGTGTGAGCGCCGACGATGGTCGTTCTTTGGGTGATGCGGCCGAAGGCGTCGTAGGTCCAGGCGAGTGTCCCGGCGCCGTCTTGCATGGCGCACAGCCGGCCTTTGCCGTTGGGGCAATTGTCGTAGGTATAGACCTGGGTGTCGTCGCTACCCTGGATACGGGTCATGCGGCCCAGGGCGTCGTGGGTGTAGGTCTGGCTTTGGTTACGGGCGTCGGTGCTGCCGGCGAGGTAGCCCGCGGCATCGAAGCTGTAGGTGCTGGCGCCGCTATCGGGACTTTGCAGTTGGGTGAGATTCCCGAGGCCGTCGTAGGTGTAGGTGGTGACGAGTCCTTTGGGGTCGGTGACGGTCTTGACGCGGTCGGCGGCGTCGTAGGTGGTGAGGGTGGATTGGTTGGCCGGGTCGGTTTCCTTGTTCACGCGGCCGAACGTGTCGTAGGTGGTGCGGGTGACGCGGGAGAGCGGCGCGGTGGCGGTGGTGAGTTGGCCGGCGCTGTTGTACTGGTAGGTGGTGGCACCGCCTTCACCGTCGGTGTCGGTGGTGGGACGTCCAAGGGTGTTGAGTTTGCGTTGCTGGCGGGTGGTGAGGGTGCCGGCTGTATCAAAGATTTGTTCGTCGATGCGGTTGCCGGCGGCATCCAGCGTGTAGGCGATACGGTTGCCTTGGGCATCCTGGATGGCGGTGAGTCGGCTGGCGTCGTCCCAGGTGTAGTCGAGGAAGCTGCCGTCGGGCCGGGTGAGGCGGGTGAGGCGCCCGGCGATGTCGTAGGTGTAGGTGGTTTGTTCGGCGCCGGTCTGGGTACGGGTGAGGCGGCCGCGGGTGTCGTATTCGCGGGTGGTGACGAGGCCGTTGGGGTCGGTGCTTTGCAGCAGCCGTCCGGCGGGATCGTAGGCGTTAAGCGTGGTGGTCTGGCTTAGGGGGTTGGTGACGGTGGCTAGGCGCCCGCGCAGATTTGTAGAGGCGGTGTCGGGGTGCCAGGTGGTGGCGGTGGTGGCGCCGAGCGGGTCGGTGGTGGTGAGGATGCGGCCGCGTTGGTCGTAGGTCCAGCGCCAGGTGCGGGCGGGGACGGCGGGGTCGAGGATAGCAGCGAGGCCTTGGGTGCCGTTGGCGTCCTGCGTGGCGTTTTCTGTGCGTTGGCACAGCAGGGGCATGGCGGTGCCGTCGAGCAGGGTGGTGCCGGCGGGGGCGCAACTGACGCCAGCATCGCCGTTGTAGCGGTAGGCGGTGCGTTTGCCCGGTTCGCTGCGCTCGCGGGGTAGTTGCCAGGTGGGGTGCCAGGCGGTGGCGGTGGTACGGGCGTCAGGGGTGCCTTCGGCTTCGATGCGGGTGAGGGGGAGCCGGCGGGTGGGTTCGTGGGTGAGTCGGGTGCGGGTGCCGGCGAGGTCGGTCAAGAGCGACGGGGTGCCGTCGGGGGCGTAGTCGAGGGCTTTGAGGGCGAAGCCGCACAGGGGGCCTTGGTCGGTGCCGTAGGGGACAAGGCGGACGAGGCCGTTCTTGGCTTGGAAGTTGTAGCGGCAATAGTCGCCCAGCGGGGTGCTGATTGTGACGCTGCCGATGCCTTGGGCGTTGCGGCCGTCTTGGATGTACCAGCGGTCGACGCCGCCGGCGCGCTCGGTGCTGCTGGCTGCCCCGGTGAAATTGTAGCCATAGGTGCCGACGAGGATGCCGCGTTCGTCGATCAGGCCGGTGAGGACACGCTGGGTGCTGTTGCCTGCAGAGGTCTGGTATTGGTAGGCACGGGTGCTGCCGTCGGGGTGGGTGACGCGGTCGATTTCGCCGTAGAGGGGGTCAAGGTCGTAGGTGAGGCGGGTGTTGTCGGGTAGTTCGATCCAGCGGGGCAGGTCGGTGGGGTAGGGGGCGATGGGCAGGGAGGCCGGTGCCGGCACGGTGGTGCCGGGGGGCAGGTCGTAGTGGTACTGGATTTGGCGGCCGTCGCGGGCGGTGGCGCGGGTGAGGCGGCCGTTGGTGTCGTGCTCAAAGGCGAGGCGGGGGCCGTCGAGGCGTTCAAGGGCGGTGAGTTGGCCTTGTGCGTTGTAGTGTTCGAGGGTGTTGCCCAGATTGAGCCGCCAGCCGGTGGGGGTGGCGGTGAGCACGGCGGCGTCGGGTTGGCGGCTGGTGTAGGCGCCTTGTTCGAGGCGGTAGTGGTGGCGGATGCCGTCGGGGCGCAGGGCAACGAGGGTGCCGGAACCGATCAGCAGGCGTTGTTGGTAGTCGAAGGCCCATTGGGGGGCGGAGCGGGCGCCGGTGCTTAAGGGTATGGCGCGGGCGCTGTTGTAGGTGCGGGTGACGCGCAGGAGCGGATCGGTGGCGTCCTGGTAGTCCTGTTCAGGTTGAATTTTTTCGCCGGTGGCGGTGATGGGGTTGCCGAAGATTGGGGTGCAGGTGCGTACGGGCAGTGGGCGCAGGCAGGCGGGAGCGGCGGGGTCGGTGATGCCGAGGCTGTCTTTTTCGCGGAAGCCGGGCGGGCAGTTGTGGTAGCGGATGAGGTAGGTGTAGCCGGAAGCTTGGGTGCCCGTGGCGGAGCAATAAATGAGGTTGTAACCTCCAGGGGGGACGAATTTGAACGGGGCGAAATAGGCGTTGGAATGGAGGATTTCAGCCCTCCCCGATACGCCATCGAAATTATCGACTTTGCCTAGGGCGTCGAGTGCGGGCGGGCAGAGGACCTGCGCGCGGTTTTGCTGCATCAACATGTCTTCGGCGAGGGGGGCCATCCAGGCGAGTTCGGCAGCGCGGATCGCGTTGCCGTCGCCAAAGGTGGTGTATTGGTGCATGACGGGGCCGATGGGGAGTTGGTGGAGCGCTTGGGCGACGACGTCCCATGCGGTAGGCGCGCGCTCAGTACCTTCATAGGCGACGCCGTTGTAGAAGTATTCGGTGAGGCTTTGGGCGTGAGCGGTTTGCAGCGGCGACAGGGCGAGCAGCAGTGCGGCGAGCGGCGCGAGCGGGCGGGTCATGAGGCGATCCTTGTTGTGCGTTTTTGTTGGTGCGACCCCTGTGTGCCGGGGCAATGCGGTATTTATGCCTAGATACGGAGAAGGGGGTTTGATTTAGGTCAACGGTTGTTCATTTATTTTGGATGTTTTACGTTGCTTGAAGCCAGCGTGGAACCCCGCCGCTTCTTTTTGACGTTCGTACTGCCGCTTGTTCGGGATAGCCTCCACTCAAACTCACCTTACCGCCACGGTGCCCCCTTTCCACAGCGGATCTTGCCAGCGGTAGAACAGCGACAGGTTGCCGGGTTTGTCGGCCCATTTCTCGGTCGCGAGGGTGTTCTGGTTCCATTGCTCGAAGCGGGTCTGGGTGCGTCCTTCGGTGACGGTTTCGCGCGCGGCGAGTAGTTGCTGGTTGCCGGGAACCCAGCCGGCGAATTCGACGTAGCCCAGTTCGGGGGTGTCGCCGGCGGGTGGCTGTACGTCGAGTTGCCAGCCGGTTTCGCCTTTTTTGAAAACCCACATTTCGCGCCAGGTGTCGAGCGGTTGCACGGCCAGGGTCATGGCTTGGCCGTCGCGGCTGACGGTGAGCGACGCGGGCCAGACGACACTGTAGGTGCAGCGGCTGAAGAGTGGTTTGCCGAGGGGCTGTCGGTCGTCGATGACGTATACGCAGGTTTCGCCCGGGGCACCGGCGCTCAAGGCGATGCCGGGCCTGCCTTTGGCCGGTTTGGCGATGGTCTGCGGCTGAGCGGCCCAGCGCGAGGCGCCGACGCGGACCGCGGCTTCGTTGTAGGCGGCTAGATCGCCGTCGGCGAGTTCGCTTTTGTTGACGGCGGCGAGTTCGTCGAGCGCGCGCTGGCCGGCTTGGTTGAATGCCGTGGGTTTATCCCCGGGGTAACGGGCATATTGGTAGGCTAGGCTCGCCCAGACGCCGGCTTTGCGGATTTTCAGGCGGTTTTTCAGCACCTCCGGCAAATCGCCGCCGCTGGCTTGGTCGAGTACCTGGCCGCGCCAGGTGTCGAGGTCGAGGCGTTCCTGCGGCGTCAGCGTTGGTTTGACGCAGTCGTGCCGGGTCAGCGCCAGCGCGGCGCGGGCTTTCTGCTCGCCGGTGGCGGGCAGGGCTAGCACGCGGCGGAAGGCTTCGCCGTCGTAACACAGGGTTATTTTGCCGTTGCGCTCGACGCCGTAGGTGGCAATGCCATAAGCGGCGGCGACTTCGAGGTGCTCGACGGCGGTTTCCGCCGGTTTTCCGTTCAGGCGCGAGGCGCGGCGGGCCAGGCGGTCGGCCATGCCGCCCAGGGCGTCGAAAATATCGGCGTCGATGGCTTCGGCGGGTGCGGCTTTCAGGTATGCGGCGGCGTGGCCGATGCCCATCGTTTCCGCGCCCGGCGTGTCCTTGAGAAAGTCGACGATGGCTTTGAGCTTGGGCGCCTCTTCGGGCCGCAGAGCGTAGGCGCGCGCCTGCGTGGCGCGGATGTAGCCGGCGCGCTCGCGGCGGTGATCGTACACCTGGAGGTAGTCGCCCTTGATGCCGCGTACTTCCAGGTTGTCGCCCTGCCACAGCGTGGCGTGGCGGGCGGCGGTTTCGTTCGGCGCGGCACGCAGCGGGATCTGGTCTTGCGTGACGATGGCCAGGCTGAGCAGGATTTCGAGCATTTTTATTCTTCCCCGTTGTCTTCGTCGGTTGCGCGGGTGGCGGCCGGGGCGGAGGGCTGCGGCAGGCGGCCGATCAGGTTTTCGCCGATGAAGCCGCCGTTGGCGGAGGGGGGCGCGATGATTACGGAGATCTTGTCCGACAGTTTGTCGGCCAGACTCTTCTGGATCAGCAGCGGGTTTTTCGCCAGTAACGCACCGTCGCGCGCCATTTGTTCGCTGCTGATCTTGCCGAGCTGGTCTTGCCGGTAGGCTTCGGCGTCGGCCAGTTTCTTGCGTGCATCGGCTTCCGCTTCGGCTTCGATGCGGCGTGACTGGGCTTGGGCCTCGGCTTGTTTCAGGCGGGTCACTTTTTCCGCTTCGGCTTCCAGCGCGCGTTGCTGTATCTGCTTTTCCTTGAACGGCAGGATGTGTTTCATGGCTTCGGCCTGCGCTTTGGCGGCGATGATCTGTTCCTCGCCGGCGGCTTCGGCTTCTTTTTCGCGGCGTACTTTTGTGGCTTGGGCTTCCAGTTCGCTTTGCTTGACCTGCTTGTCCTTCAGTTCCAGGGTGTAGCGCATTTGCTCGGTTTCCAGCCCCGCCGCCAGCAGTTTTTCCATGCCTGCCTTGTAGTCGGCTGGTAGTTCGATCTTGCCGATGGTCAGCAGCTTGAGTTTGATGCCATCCGCGCCGAGGCGGGTTTGCAATTCGCCGGAAATCTGCGCCTGAATGTCTTCCCGTTTGGCGGAGAAAATCTCGCGCACGGTGTAGCGGGACAGGGTTTTGTACAGCACGTCCTGAATCACCGGTTCGACGATCTCGCTGTTGATGTCTTCGGGCAGAGCCCGCGCCATGCTTTGCAGCTTGTCCGCGTCGAGGGCGTAGCGGACTGTGACGTCGACGCCTAGCGACAAGCCCTCGACCGACTGAAACGATCCGCCTCCGTTGGCTTGCGCGTTTTCGGACGGGCGATAGATCTGGTCGCGTAGCGAGAAAGTACGCAGTTCGTGCAGGCCGGGAATGACCAGCACCGAACCTTCTTGGAACTCGGTGCTGGTGCCGGTCCATTGGTTGACGCGCAAGCCCACTTCGCCGCGTCCCACCGTTTTCAGCGGCGGATGTTGATACAGCGCGTAGCCGCCGATGGCCATGATGCTGGCGGCGATCAGGCTGCGCTTGTGCTGGCACAACGTGGTCAGCAGCATGCCGAAGCCGTTGGCGCAACGGGCCGCGCCTGTTTCCAGGCAGGCGCGGAGCTCGTCCTTCGCGGTGCTGCGGGAGGTGGTGTTGTCTTGGGGTGTGGCGGGGTCTTCGTTGTTGTTCATCATGGTGTTTTCTCCCTGAAACGAGCGGTTGCGGGTGTGTGCTGCATTCGTGGTGTGGCGCCACTGTGCCGCGGCCGCCGTGGAGAGTTCCATGCCGGCGGCGTACCACTGCGGTAAGGGGAAACACCGCTCGTACATGGGGGTTCCCATGCATTCGGGGTGTGTGAGCAAACCTTCACGAATGGCAACGGCGCGGCGGAAAAAGGCGATACTTCGATTTCTTCCGTCAGCGGAAACAGGCTATGTACAAAGTTGCGATCATCGAGGACGACCCGCCGACGAGCGATCAGATCAAGGATTGGGTGCTCGCGGCGTCCCCCGGCATCGAGGTGGCGCAGTGGTTCAACCGCGACGACGCGGAAAGCGCGATTGCCCGCGAGGACTACGACATGGTGGTGCTCGATATAGAGCTTGGGCGCGAGCGCAATGCCGGCGTGGCGATCATCAACGCCATCAACAAAAGCGGGCGTGGCACGCCGGTGCTGGTGGTGTCGGCCATGCCGGCGGCGATTTACCGCAGCATCATGAAGGCGCTCGATGCGTGGGATTACCTGCAGAAAACCACGTTCGAGGAAGCGGATTTCATCGAAACCTTTCTCGACATGCTGCGTGCGGCCAGAAGCCGCCGCGCCGCTGCGTCCGAACCGCGCACCGACACTGAACTGTCGCTCGATCCGCTGCGGCAAAGCGCGCCGCTGTGGCGCGGCAAGCGTGTGAATGTGCCCTTGACCGCACAGCGCATCCTTGCCGCGCTATACGAGCGGCAAGGCGAGGTGGTGTCTTACGACGAGCTGTTTGCCGCGGTGAAGAGCGGCCGCAACCGCGAGAACATCCGCAAGCACATCAGCACCATCCGCGAGGCTTTCCGCGAGCTGGACGAGAACTTCGACCGCATCGAAAACGTGCCGATGCGCGGTTTCCGCTGGACCACCGATGCGTGATGCGCGCCCGTATCGCGGCAGTGCGCCGCGCGTTGCGGCCAACGCCATTCTTGTGCTGAAAGCCGCGCGCTAGCCACGATAAGGGCACGATGAAAAAAATTTCCCTCTGGCTCGCCTCGTTTCGCCTGCGCGTGCTGTTCCGCACTTCGTTCCTGTTGCTGGCGCTGTCGGTGGTGGCGCTGGTGGTGACGGTGCTGCAAGGGGAAAAACAGCGCGATTACCGCAATTACCAATCGGGCCTGAACAAGACCAAGGAACAGATCGTCGCCCGCCTGCGCCATCCGTCCGGGCAGTTGGCCTTGCTCAATCCGCCACGGGCGCAAGCGGGGCACAACCTGTATCCGGTGCTGCTGCCGTTTTCGGCCATCGATTTCGACGACCAGAACAAGGTTCGCCACGCGGTGGAAATGGCCGGCTGTCTGATCCAATACCCGCGCCAGGGCAGTCTGTGCGTGGCGATCGGCAATAACCCGTGGGTGGGCGGCTTTATTTACGCCGCGGGCACCTTCGTCAGTGGCCCGCTGGTCGCGCACGACATCGGCGACCGCTTTCTGGATGGCGCGCACCGTATGCGTGTTGCCGTTGATCTGCGCGGGCGCACTTACCGTTGGCTGGCGCCGTTCGAGGTGCTGCCGGCCAGGCGCAGCGCGGCGGTTGAAGGTTTGCGCGGGCGCTTTACCGGCTATACCGCGTTGGAAGAGCGGGATTACACCGGCGCGCTGCCGATCAAGGATTTTCGTGGTTGGGTATGGCAGGGGGCGCAGTGCGCGGATGCGACGCAGGGGGAAGAGGCGGAGGGCGCGGGCGATTGCGCCAAAAAATCGTTTTTTTCCGTGCGCCTGCCAGTGGATGCGCTGATCGCCGATTTATTCGAAGCGCGAAAAGCGGTATGGCCGCCGCCCGATCTGGAGGATATCCATGTACGTATCGAGGTGCTGCCGCCCGGCGAGGCACCGGCGCTGTTCGATAGCGGCGCGGCGGGCGCGGTGGCGCCGTTTTCCCTCAACGACCTGGGCGCGTTGCTGCAGCCGGGCGAGGAACTGCGCATTCGCAAGGAAAATGCCACGCAAGATCTGGCATGGATCGGGAGCAGGGGGGCTCGGGAGGATGAGTTGGCCTCGCCGCTGCTCGCTCGCCTGATTCGCCGCCTACCGGTGAAGGATTTCGACGCGCCGGTGGAACTGACGGACACGGTGGTGACCCCCTCCGGCAACTACACCGTGGTACTGCGCGGCGATGCGGGCAGCGTCGTCAACCGCACCTTGAGCGCGACGGCCACCCGCGTTTCCTGGTTCGTTGTCGCCATGCTGGCGGCCATCGTGTTGGCCTGGCTGGTGATTGAGGTCGGCCTTGTGTGGCGCATCGCGCGCCTGACGCGGCGCACGCGGCAATTGTCGAAATCGGTCCAGGGGCCGGATGTGCTGACCGCTTACGATCTGTCCGATCTCAAGGGTAACGACGAGTTGGGGCTTCTCGCCACCTGTCTCAACGACCTGTTGCGCCGGGTCAAGGAAGACGCGGGACGTGAAAAAATCCGCGCCGAGCAGGAAAAGGACCAGTGGCACGCCGTCGGCCACGAAATCATGTCGCCACTGCAATCGCTGCTGGCGTTGCACGGTAGCCCGGACGACCCTAGCCACCGCTACATCGCGCGCATGCAGCAAGCCGTGCGCGTGCTGTACGGCCATGCCAGCCCGAGCGAGGCGTTTCAATCGTCTACGTTGGCGGTGGCGGCGATGGATATCGACAAATTCCTGGCCAATGTCGCCGCCAACGCGACGCATATTGGCATCGATAATGTTGTGTATGTACCGGCGTCGGCACCGGTATCGGTTCACGCCGATGAATATTCGCTGGAAGACGTGGTCAGCCACCTGCTGCGCAATGCCGACCGCTATCGCACGCCCGGCTCGCCGATTACGCTGAGTCTGGAAATCGACGGCAAGGCGGGCGGGGCTCCGGTGACGGTGGTCATCCACAACGTCGGGCCGCAAATCCCGCCCGAATGGGGCAAGCGGATTTTCGAGTACGGCGTGTCCGATCAGCAGGACGCCGCGGCCAACGGCAACCGGGGCCAGGGACTCTTTGTGGCGAAAACCTATATGGCGAAAATGGGCGGCACGCTCGGTGTCAGGAACGAGGTCGATGGCGTGAGCTTCCTCCTCGGCCTGCAACGGGTTGTGGGGCGCGATGCATGACCATCATGCAGGCCTTCCGCATGTCTGCCGGCCGATGGCTCAGATGAAGCCGGCGAAGCCGCGCAGAAACGCTTCCATTTGTTTGCGAACGCCGTCGTCCTGCAGTGTGCCGTTGGCGTCGAATACGTGATCGGCGCGGGAGATCAGCAGGCGTCCGCCCGACCAGTGGCGCGCGCCGAGGATTTTCAGCACCGGTAGCCAGGCGTTTTGCGCGAGGATGGTGCCGAAGTTGCCGATGGAGGCGCCTGCGATGGCGACCGGCTTGCCGCCGAAGACCGTGGGAATGTCGCCGGGCGGGCGGGATAGCCAATCGATTGCGTTCTTGAGCACGCCCGGAATGCCGTGGTTGTATTCCGGCGTGGCCAGCAACAGACCATCGCTGGCGATTACCCGGGTTTTCAGATCGCTCACCGCGGGGGGAATGCCCTGCTCCTGTTCGAGATCGCCGTCGTACAGTGGAATGCCGTGCAGCGTGGCAATTTCCAGTTCGATGCCGGAACCGGCCAGCGCTTGTGCGGCGCGCAGTAGCGCCGTGTTGTGGGACTGCGTGCGCAGACTGCCGGAAATACCCAGTATCTTGATCATAAGCTTGCTCCTCGTGCCGGTTGACGGGCGGGGCGCGGGCTTGCCGCGCCCTGCTTTCTCGCAAACGCAAACCGGCTTGGGTGCCGGTATGCGCGTCAAGTCGTGTCGCCTTACTTTTGGCGATCAAGTGCCGTCGTTCGAGAAGGGCTTCCGCGAAAGGTTCGCCGTTGTCCGGCGGTCAACAAATACGCAATGCAGCCGCGATGCACGGCTGAAGCGGCACGCGGCTTGTACCCAGATGGAGGAACGCGCCGGAAACGCCGCGCGTGGGCTTGTGCCCTTTCGGTGTGGGGTTATGAGCGTGGAGGTGGTGATTCATGTTCCAGCCCGGAATGTCGAAGCGGGCCGCGGCATGGCACGTTATTGGGCGAAGGAAGTGGCTATACGTACTTCGCCCACCAGTAGTTTATGAAGCGGGCAAGCGTCGGCGACTTGCAACAGGCGGTCGCGCTGTTCGGCGTTCAGATCGCCCTGCAGGGCGATGCGGCGAACGATGTCGGTTCCCGTGGCGGGCTTGCCGCTCGGGTTGATCTGCAACTCCACGTTAACCGCCGCGAGCGGCCATTGCTTGCGCGCGGCGTACATCTGCAAGGTGATCGCGGTGCACGCCCCCAGGCTCGACAGCAGCAGATGATGCGGCGTCGGTCCGCTGTCGGCGCCGCCGAGTTCGAGTGGTTCGTCCGCCGACCAGGTGTGGCCAGCATCGTCGGTGAATGTCACGGCATAAGGCGTTGCGCTCGTGGTAGCGCGGACGGTGGTTGGTTTTGCGATGGTCGTGGATGGCATGAAAGGGCTCCGGTCATAGCGCCACGTTGGAGGTGTGGCGGGCGGTTCTGGTGCTTATGGGTGTGGGTAAAAGGGGATTCGAGCGCCGGTGAGTGTAAAGCGTCTGTCTGCGCGCCCGCGAAGGCATGGCTGGAATTATTGCAGCGAGCGTGCCGACAGCCAGCCGATGGGCCGGAAGTGCTTGCTGTCGTGCAGTGCGCTCGCGTTGGATGGGCGGGGTTTCTTTAAAAAAATAGACTTTTTGTCGATAAACGGTCGGTGGTCTGTTGCGGCGGCTTGCGTTGGTTCCAGCAAATGTGCCAATTCCACGGTTCTCGATCTCGACGTGATGTATTTCACGTAAGGGGTTTTTACCTTTTGTTAAAATTGATATGATTTATAGTGCCATTAGTAAATAATCTGCCGATGACCATGGCGCCATCTGGTTGAACCGCCCGGCCGGGCTGTCTCCGTTCTAATAGCACGGCGATCATCCAGTAACGTGCCAAGTAAACGGCCCACTTTATACTTGGGCTTCACGACGGCTGTGGGCCGTTTTCTATACGAGCATATTTTAGATGCGCAGGCAGAATGGAGTTCATATGCCTCATGATTTGTCAAAAAAACACTCCTTCCTCCATCCAGTTTCCTTAGTTCATAAAGGTGTCGAACGCAGCGGCTTCATGTGGGTCGGCATGGCGCTTTGCGCGCTGCTCGGTATCCCAGGCTACGCTGGCGCCCAGCTTGATGAGCCGATCAAACCTATTCCGGTTCCAGTGAATCTCGATATGGCGAAGGTGGCTCTTGGCGAGCGGTTCTTCAATGAAAAAAAACTCTCCAAGGACAACACCGTTTCCTGTGCGAGTTGCCACGATCTGAAAAAGGGAGCCGTCGATAGCCTGCAGACGGCGGTTGGCATTGGCGGGGCCAAAGGCCCGGTGAATACACCAACCATTTTCAACAGCGTTTTCAACTTCCGCCAATTCTGGGATGGGCGCGCGGCTTCTCTCGAGGAACAGGCGAGCGGTCCCGTGCATAACCCGCTGGAAATGGGTAGCAACTGGCCGGAAATCATCGGCAAGCTGTCCAAGGATGAGGCGCTTGCCGCGCAAATGAAAAAATCCTATCCGGATGGCCTGACGGAAAAGAATATCGTCGATGCGCTCGCGACGTTTCAACGTTCGCTGGTAACGGTGAATTCCCGTTTCGATAAATATCTTCGAGGCGATAAAACGGCATTGAGCGACGATGAAGCGCATGGCTATCGGTTGTTCAAGTCTTATGGCTGTATCGCCTGTCATCAAGGGGTTAACGTCGGAGGAAACATGTTTCAGGTCTTCGGCGTGATGGGTAATTATTTTTCCCAGCGCGGCAATGAAACCACCGCTGATTTAGGCCGCTATAACGTCACCAAGAACGAAGCCGACAAGCACGTTTTCAAGGTGCCGAGTTTGCGTAATGTCGCGCTCACGGCGCCTTATTTTCACGATGGCTCGGCGAAAACCTTGAGCGATGCGGTAGATGTGATGTTCAAGTACCAATTGGGGCGCACGGCACCAGAGCAGGATAAGCGCTTGATAATCGAATTTTTGCAGACGCTCACAGGCGAATTCAATGGCAAGCCGTTGGCTGTGCCGGCGGAGACGGTGCCGCACTGATTTAACCGTGTCTGAAGAAAAAACGGAGCATTTCATGACGAAGATGGTAAATATAAAAATTGTCCTTTACGCGCTGGTGGCGGTTTTCCTGGTTGTTATTCTGGGGGTTTTATTTACTCAGACGCGCAGGGTTGATTTTGGGGTACAGAACGAAATTTTCGACACACTGCGGGAGTTGAAGCAGGTCGATGCCGAGTGGGATGTGGATTTGCTGCGTTCCAAAACAGGTCTGGCGGATAATTACGATGCCGTTACCAATCCGCCACGGCTGATTCAAGCGCTGAAGGCGAATCTGGTAGCCGAAAGCCAGAAAGTTTGGCATGGACATCCTGAAGTCAATGCGCGCTTCGATGGCTTGCTGGAAAAATACTCGGTGCTGATGGATAAAAAAATCAGCATGATCGAGCACTTCAAGTCGCAAAATGCAATCTTGCGCAATTCGTCGCGCTTTCTTCCTTTGGCTGTTGGCGATCTGACGGAGTCTGTTCGTGCCAGCAATGGTGTTTCGGTGCCGAGGACGGAAATCGAAAGCGAAATCAATAAATTGCTTGCCGATGTCATGCTCTATTTGACTGATCCGGAAGCGGATTTGCGCGACCGTATCGATCAGTCCATTCGCGCACTCGGACAACTGACTTTGCCCTTGCGGCCAGAAGTACGCGAGCGCAACGATATTTTGGCCACGCACGTAGGGGTGTTGCTGAAGCAGCAGGACAGCGGGGCCAAACTGCTGGCCGAGTTGGATGAGATTCCAACCGCCAAGGCGATCGATACGTTGAATGATGCCTATGTGCAGGAAAATGCCAATTTGTTGGCCGGCCAGCAGATATACAACCAAGCACTACTGGTTTATGCGATTTCTTTGTTATTGCTGCTTGCCTATGCCGGGTGGAGAATTTTCCATTCGTATAAATTGCTAAATAAAACGAACGCGGAATTGAACCGGGCCAACAGGGAAATCAAAGAGTCGCAGGTCATGCTCGTTCAGACGGAAAAAATGTCGGCGCTCGGGCGCATGGTGGCGGGCATCGCCCATGAGATCAATACGCCGCTGGCTTATGTGAAGGGGGCTTTTGGCGTTATCAGCGATCAACTCATGCTGGTTCGCGAACTGATCGACAAAAACGATGAATTTATCAGGCATTTGCGCGCGGCTCCGCAGGACAAGACGATGTTGAAGGAGGGCTTCCTCTCTGTCGAGGCCAAGGCCAAGGAAGTGGCCGAGCACAGCGTTCTGGAAGAAATCGAAGCGCTGCTGAAAGAGGGTGTGCACGGTATCGGGCAGATATCCGAAATCATCATGAATTTGAAGAATTTCAGCCGGCTGGATCGTGCAAAAATAGAAAACTTTTCGGTCGAGGCCGGTTTGGACAGCACGCTGCTGTTGGCCAAGAATATTCTGAAAAGTAAGGTTCAAATCATCAAGCAGTACGGCAATGTGCCGTTGATCACCGGTTCGCCGTCGCAGATCAATCAGGTTTTCCTGAATATCATCACCAATGCCGTTCAGGCGATGTCCGAGCGCGAGGGGGCGAGCACTATTCGCTTGCGTACCGCGCTGGAAGACGAGCAAACGGTGCGCATCGCGATTGGGGATAACGGCAACGGTATTCCAGAAGAAATATTGCCGCATATTTTCGATCCGTTTTTCACCAGCAAGCCGGTTGGGGAAGGAACGGGCATGGGTTTGTCTATCTCGTACAAGATTATTCAGGAGCACGGCGGCAAGATTCTGGTCGATACGGAGGTGGGTATTGGAACCGTCTTCACGATTTTGTTGCCGATCAAGGCTGCTTCGGCGGGCTCCGCATTGCTCGGTGACGATGCGCCCACGGATCGGCTGGCTATTGCTGTTTAAAAGCCCGGCTACCTGAAAGTTTGTGTAGAGACCTGAGAAATGGACGACAAGCCAGAGATTTTATTTGTCGATGACGAAGAGCGGATCGTCAGCCTGCTTCGCCTGATGTTTCGCAATAACTACAAGGTGCATACGGCGACTTCCGGGCAGCAGGCGCTTGAGTGCATCGCCAGGAACAAGATCGACGTTATCGTCAGCGATCAGCGCATGCCGGAAATGTTGGGCATCGAATTGCTTTCCGAGGTGCGCAAGCGCTCGCCGGCGACCATGCGCATACTGTTGACGGGTTATTCCGATCTGACGGCGATCACCGGTTCGGTGAACGATGGGGAGGTTTTCCGCTTTATCAACAAGCCGTGGGACCAGGACGAAATCAAGCGTATTGTCGCCGAGGCGGCGCAGGCCGCGCGGGCCTCCGCAGTGGCTTCGGCGCTTGTCGCCCGGCAGGATGAAACCGCGCTGGATTTGTCCGGCGAGCATTCCTGCGTGCTGGTGATCGACGATAGCGCGAGCGATCGGCAAGCCATGGCCCGGGTACTTGGGGATTTGTTCATGGTCTATACCGCGCCGGATATTCCCACCGCGCTCAAGCTGCTCGAGGAAAGGGATATTGGCGTCATCGTGTCCGAGGCGCGCGTCAAGGGTAGGGATGTGGGGGAATTGCTAAGCATTCTGAAACAGCATTACCCGCTGCTGACAACCGTGATGCTGACCAATTCGGTGGATTCGGATCTGATCGTTCGCTTGATCAACCGTGCACAGATTTTCCGCTTTGCCCCCAAACCCGTTCGCGTGGCTTCGTTCCGTTTGGCGGTTTCGGCCGCCATGCGTGAGCATAAGCGTTTCCAGATGCACCCCGATCTGCTGCAGCGTCATCGTGTCGCACCGTCTCTGGATATCGAGGATGCCGCGTTGGTGTCTCGTATCGTATCGGGCTTGTCTCGCATGCGTGCGCGTTTCGCGCGCTTGCTGGGCGCGGCGTAGTCGTTCGCGCTTTTTCTTTCAGCGCGCCAAATGCGCTCCGCGCGCTTCCAGCAGTTCCCGTAATACCGAACGGTGGCAGTGATTTTCGTCGGCGCAATAACAGCCGATGGAAAATGCCGTCTGGTGGGATAGCGCGGCCAGGAGGTCGAGCAGGTGGCTGGCCGTGGGCGTATTCATTTCCGCGCGGAATTTTCGCAGGAACGCGATCCAGGCTTTTTCGTCCCCTGCCGCTTTGCCCTCCACCATCAGTTCCGCGCTGGGGGAGAGCATCGGTAGCCAAACATCGTAGAAATCCCTGCGTGCGTATTCGGTTTTCGGTACGCCGCGCGGGGGGCGGCGCACCGTGCCCAGGCGCAAGCCTTCGTCGCCGCTACGTGGTGTGCCGAGTTGCACGATGTGAAGGGGCATGAGCATTCCCGGAAGATGGTCGGTCTATGCGCCCGAAAGCGTTGCGCCGATGACGCAGGGAGGCAAGCGACCGCTCGCCGATGGCGCGGGGAAGTACCGGGCGTTACGAAGCCGGCCGGCGACGACCGGCTTCGTGCGGTAAAAGTATCAGCGCTGCGCGATCACGCCGCAGGCGACGCGGCCGCCGGAATTGCCGGTGGGTTGGGTTTTGAAATCGTCCGGGGCGGCGTGGACAATCAGGCTGCGGCTGACGATGGAGTTTGTGCCTTCGCTTAGGGTCACGCCTTGCAATGTGGCGCTCAAGCTTGCATTGCCTTGCGCGTCGGCGACCAGCATCGGCATATCGCCAAGATGGTGCGCGGTTTGGTCGGGCGAGCCGTGCGGCTGGCTAGTGGGGTTGAAGTGGCCGCCAGCGCTGGTCGCATCCGGGGCGCTGCAATCGCCTTTCTCGTGGATATGGAAGCCGTGGCTGCCGGGGGTAAGGCCGCTGACCCGCGCGTCGAGCCGTACCGTGTTGCCGGTTTGCATGAGCGTGACGGTGCCGTGGGTGTTGTTGCCTTTGGTGGGGGACAGCATGGCCTCGGCGGAGGCGCCGCTCGAATACGGCGAGGTGTTGCAGCCCGCGAGCAAGGCGGCGAGCGTCAGGGTAGCGGCGAACAGGGTCGGACGATTCATGGTGATGCTCCTTAGGGGAGGGAGAAAACCGGTCTATCTTGGGCCGAATGGAGAAGCCGCGCGGCGGGGCGTTTTTCCCGCAGAGTGGGTGGTGGATTGTATGACGCTTCGAGTGGGTTGGTGTCGCGCGGTTCCGGTTGGGGGGTCAGCGTGCGACCACGGTGTTATCGTCGTTGCAGCTTGTCAGCCGCCGAAGCTCGAAGCCTCGCGGCGCCGCGCGCCGAAGCGTGACCGAGTGCGGGATCGTTATGGCGGAGGCTTGTTCGGTGTTGGTGACATTCCACGTGAGCCGGTCGCCGTTGTCGGTGAGGGTCGCTTCTATCGGCACGTTGTTGTGCGAGCTGATCAGGCTGAGCGTTATCGTGGTGCCGGAATCGTCCAGTTTCCCGTATACCGTGGGCTTGCGTTCATCTTTCCAACCCCAGTCGATCTTTTCCCTTTGGCGCGCGGTGCCATAGTGAAACCCGCAAACAGTGCTGCCTTGCTGGATCAGGTAGATGTTGAATTCGTCGGAAATGCTCGCGATTGCGTTGCGGTTGGGAAAGTCGATGTGCCAGATACCGGAAAAATCGGCAAGGGCGGGTATGGGCAGGGCGAGGGCGAGGGCGATAAGGAATCGGTGCGGTTTGCTCATAGCGGTTGGACATCAAAATGCCGTTGCACGGCGGTGGGTTGGGTGGAGGTTTGGTTCTGTTTTCGCAGTGTTTCCCAAACCTTTTCAATGATGATCTGTGATGCGTCGTCCGGATGGCAGGGCTTGCCGCAGGCGGATTCGATCAGTTGCCTGTTGCCGCGCCACAGTCCGTAATAGTTACGGATGCCGGTACCCCAGCCGTGATGAAAAAGGATGAGGTCTTTTCGCGGGGTGTTTTGGATGCGTTCTTTGTCTTGCGGCGAAAGGCGTGCGATGAGATCGGTCACTACGCTGTCGACGGTTGTCGGCCATGTATCTGGCCCGAGCAGGTCTTCCTGTGCCGTGGCGAAGCGGGGAGCGAGTAGATAAAGCAGCGCCAAGGCAAGCCGCAAGCGTTTCATCGTTTGCGCATCCTCTTCATGTGCCAAGCCGATTCTGTGATGAATGGGCTAATGGTACCGCCGCCGCAGGGTATTGGGGAGAGGGAAGAGGGGGGTGAAAGGGTGGTGAAAACAGAACCCTGGGCGCTCCGATTACGGCTTTGCCGCATCGGGGCGTGGTTTTGAGCCTCTGGTATGCCGCTTCAAGCGGCGGGCGCGATGTTGGTCGATGCCGGGTCCGCTATTCCCGCCAGGCGGGCGATGGCGTCTTCGATACAGCCGGGTTCGAGAGCGGCGTAGCCCAGCAACAGAACGCGCTCGTTGAGGGCTGCGCAGGTTTCCATCGCGCAGGCGCTTTCGGCCAGGGTGTAAAGGCGCACACCGCGATGTAGCGCGGCGCGGACGATTTCGCGCGCGGGGGGAGCATGGGGTGGCAGATGCAAGGCGATGTGCATTCCGGCGTGTTCGCCGCTGATGGCGTAGTCGCTTCCGTACAAGGCGGAGAGGCCGGCGATGAGGCAGTCGCGCTGTTCGCGGTAGCGTTTGCGCAGCCCGTGCAGGTGCCGCGCATAGTCGTTGTTTTCGAAAAAGTGCGCCATGACGGCCTGGTCGAGACTGGGGCAGCCGTTGTTGAGGAGGGCTTTGCGCCGGGTCATGTCTTCGACCAGATCGGGCGGGCAGACCATGTAGCCCAGCCGCAGCCCTGGCCCGAGGATTTTGGAGAAGGTGCCCAGGTGGATGACGTTGCGCCCGTCGAGCGCCATGAGCGAGGGCAGCGGCGCTTCTTCGTAGCGGAAGTCGCCGTCGTAATCGTCTTCGACGATGTAGGCGCCGCTTTTTTCCGCCCAGGCGAGCAGGGCCCGGCGACGCGCCATCGACAGGGTGTAGCCGAGCGGGTATTGGTGCGCGGGGGTGACGTAGGCCAGCTGCGCCGGCTGTGCCGGAAGCGCATCGGTGCATAGCCCTTCGCCGTCGACGCCAACGCAGCAGATTCGGGCGCGGTGCAGTTCCAGCAGATTGTAGAAACCGGAGTAACAGGGCGCTTCGGCGACGGCAACGCTGCCGGGCGTCAGGAAACGCGCGGCCAGAAGGCTGAGGGCTTCCTGGATGCCGGCGACGACGATGACTTGTTCGGGTTCGACGCGGATCGCCTTGGCCGCGCCGAGGTAGTCGGCGATGTGCATGCGCAGCGCCCATAGGCCGCAGGCCGGGGCGTATTCGGTCATCGACTGGCGGCCCGGCGCGTGGCGCAGCAATTCGCCGCTCAGGCGGCTCCAGAGGCGGTAGGGGAACGCGTTAGGGGACGGGCGACCCACCTTGAAGTCGTGGCGGATCGGCCTGGGCGGGGGGGCGATGTGCACGCCGGAGTCCCGGCACAGCCAGTCGGGTGCGGGCGCTTGGGTTCGATTGCGCCGCGCGGGGGCTGCCGGAGGGGCCGGGGTGCCGGCGGCGAGCGTGCCGCAGTCCGCGGCGACGAAGAAGCCGCGCCCGCGTTCGCCGTGGATGAAGCCGGCGGCGTCGAGCTTATCGAAGGCACCGAGGACGGTGTTTTTCGAGACGCCGAGCGTGCGCGCCATTTCCGCCAGCGAGGGCAGGCGGTCGCCCGGTTTGAGCAGGCCGTGGAGGATGAATTGTTCGATCTGCTCGACGATCTGGGCTTGATACGGCACCGCCGATCCGCGATCGATCCGTAGCGGCAGGGCGATGGAGGTCGGCATGACAATTCCCTTGGTCGAGGCTGAATGGGGTCATAGGCGCGCGGCGGATGCCGGTTGTTCGCCGGCCCATTCTTCCCAGGATTATCTCCCTTCTTGCCACATGGGCTTTACCCATCGCGCGGCGCAAGGCGTACCTAAACACGATGCGCGCGTATGCGCATAGTGCAACAGGTTCGATCAATAGCCTCAAGGGAGGTCACGATGTCATCCAGGGTTGCTGTTTCCGCCGGTATTTCTCTTTCCGTTGCGCTGGCGCTGTGCTGTCCGGCGGTGTTTGCCGCCGATAAGGGAGAGCAGGAGCGCGGCGAAAAGCTGTTTCTTGAAAATTGCGCGGTTTGCCACGGCGCCGATCGCGGCGGCTACATCGCGCCGGGGCTGACACGCGAACGCCTGGTGCAGAGCGAGGCGGCGCTGCGCGGCACGATGATGACGGGGATTCCCGATACGCTGATGCCGCCTTTTGCCGGGCGCTTGTCCGACGACGATTTGCGCACGCTGGCGCATTTTGTGAAGACGCAGCCGAAGGCGGAATACGCCTGGGACATGGAGGAGATCGGGAAGAGCGTGCAGGTGCTCGAGGATGAGAAAAGTCTTCCCGCCAAGCCGACGTATGCGATCGATTCGGTATACGACCTGATGGCCATCGTGGCGCGTGGCCGTTATGGAAAGGCGCGCGGAACGGATGGGTCGAAATTGGTGTTTTTCGACGGTAAGCGCAACAAGATGGTCGGGGAAATCATTGTCGATGCGCCGCATATCATCGATTTCAGCCCGGTCAACGAGCGCTGGGCCTGGCTCAAGACCGATATGGGTGAGGTACTGAAGATCGATCTCTATTCGCTGAAAGTGGTGCGCAAGGCCAAGGTTGGTCTGACCGGGCCGAGCATCGCGCTTTCCGGCGACGGCAAATGGCTGGCGGTGGGTTCGTTCGTGCCCAACAGCGTGGTGATCATGAAGGCCGATACGCTTGAGCCGGTGAAGTATATAAGCCTGGAAGGCGAGGATCCGGACGGGAAGGTCGTCAAATCGGCGGGCGGCCCGATTATCGGCAGCCGGATCAATAACAAGTTCGCGATTTCGCTGCGCCAGGCTGGCCAAGTCTGGATTGTCGATCCGGACCGGCCCGGAATGCCGGTGACGAAACTCGAGAAGGTCGGGCGCATGCTGCATGACACGTTCCTGTCGTCGGACGGGCGTTATTCGATGGTCGCCGCGTATGACGACAATAAAGTTGTCGCGATCGATCTGAAAAACGACAAGGTGGTGCGCGATATTCCGGTCGGCTGCCAGCCGCATCTGGGGTCGGGCGCCATCATCCGGGTCGGGCAGCGGGAGCTGGCCTTCGGTACCAATATCGGCAGTTGCGATTTGGGCGATGTCGTGAGCGTTTGGGATATGAAGGACTTTTCGCTGGTCAAGAATATTCCGGTTGCCGGCCCGACCGAATCGCCGGCGGCGCATCCCAATGCACCTTATGTCGCCGTGGACATCGTGACCAAGGACCGCAAGGCCTCGACGATTCAACTGATCGACAAGAATACGTTGGAGGTCGCCAAAACGCTGGAAGTCGGCGGGCATGCCTTCTTCCCGGAATACAACCGCGCGGGCGACTTTCTCTACGTCAGCGCCGGTTACTACGGCGACCGCCTGCGCATTTACGACAGCAAGACACTGGAACTGGTCGCCGAGCAGAAGATGGAAAGCCCCGCCGGTATTTTCTCGCGGGCGCGCACACGCTGGCTGACGGTTGGGTTGCCGGAATCGCGCCCGTTCTGAGCGCGTGATTTCCCCGTCTTCCCCGTGCTTTGCACGTCACATTCCAGAATCAGAAAGGTAGTGCGATGAATACGATTCGATGTTCCATGCTTGCAGTGGCGTTGCTGCTGGGCGCGGCGAATGTCCACGCCGCCGGGGCGCCGGGTGCCAAGGCGGCGGAGTTGCTGTCGCTGTGCGCCACGTGTCACGGCATCGACGGTATCAGCAGCGTCGATCTCCAGCCGAATCTGGCCGGGCAGAAGAAGGCTTATCTTGCCAAGCAGTTGCAGGATTTCCGCCGCAAGGAGCGGGTGAACGAGGTGATGACGCCGATGGCCGAGCCGCTCGACGATGCGGAGATCGAGCAACTGGCGGAGTATTTTTCCTCACGCCCTGGGGCGGAGTAGTACCGGTGGCCGCCGCCGTGCAATGATGGTGGTGGCATTTTTCCTTTTCCGATGGAGGCCGGCATGGCGGAGGTGGATTTGCAAGCGCGAAGCGCGCCGGGGTGGCCCGGCAAGGTATGGCTGGTGGGTGCCGGGCCGGGCGATCCGGAGTTGCTGACGTTGAAGGCGGTGCGCGCGCTCGGCGCCGCCGATCTGATTTTGATCGACGATCTGGTCAACCCGGCGGTGCTCGATTTTGCGCCCGCGCATGCGCTTGTTCGCCATGTCGGCAAGCGCGGCGGGTGCCGCTCCACGGCGCAGAACGACATCCACGACATGATGGCGCGGGCGGCGCTGGGTGGTAAGAACGTCGTCCGCTTGAAGGGGGGCGATCCGATGATTTTCGGCCGTGGGCATGAGGAGCTTCGTTATCTGCGTGAGCTTGGGATCGAGGCCGAGGTAATCAACGGGCTGACCGCGGGCATGGCGGCGGCCACCAGCGCCGGTATTCCGCTGACCGACCGCACCTGTTGCCACGGCGTTACTTTCGTTACCGCGCATACCCAGGAAGAAGGGGCGCCCGACTGGGCCGCGCTGGCCGGTGGCGGGACGACCCTGGTCATCTACATGGGCATGAGCTGTATAGAGGCGGTCGGCAACGGCCTGCGACGCGGCGGCATGGCGGGGGCCATGCCCGCCGCTATCGTCGCTTCGGCCAGTCTGCCGCAAGAGCGTATCGCGTATTGCACGCTCGCCACATTGGTGGCGACGGCGCGGCGCGAGAAGCTTGCCAGCCCCGCCATCATCATTGTTGGCCGGGTTGCCGCGCTGGCGGATCGCATTGGGCAATCGCCGCCCGAGCTGTGCGCTCGTGTGATGGCGCAGCGCTTGCTTCCGGAAACGCCGCTATCCGCGTGACTTCGGGCGTTGCCGTTTTTCCAGGCTTGGGAGGATAAATCGGCATTTCGCACGCGGCTCATCGATGCGCGTGTTGAATGCAGGCATCGCTTTCACGCGTCGTGCAACTGGTATTTCTGAATCAGCCGATAGGCGTGGCGTTCGCTGATGCCCAGCGCCGCAGCGGCTTTTTGTCGGTTGCCGCCGTACTTCGTCAGCAATTTACCGAAATAGTCGCGCTCGATGTCTTCCAGCGTGGGTTCGTGTTCGTATTGCAAGGTGGTGCCGCCGCTTTCCGTGCCTGGAATGAAGGCGAGATGGCCCGGCAGGATTTTGCGCGACGCGCCCGAGAGGATGAAGCCGCGCTCGACCACGTTGCGCAATTCACGCACGTTGCCGGGCCAGTCGTAGGCCAGCAGGCGCTTGAGGGCTTCGGGGGCGAATTCCTTCGAGTCGGTTTTGCGGAAACCGTCGAGGAAATGCTGTGCCAGCGCGGGAATGTCCTCGCGCCGCTCGCGTAGCGCCGGCAGGGTGATGATGAAGCTCGACAGGCGGTAGTACAGATCGCTACGAAAGCTGCCTTCCTTGCTCATCTCCAGCAAGCTGCGGTTGGTGGCGACAACGAAGCGCACATCCGCGCGCAGCGTCTTGGTACCGCCCAGGCGCCGGAAGGTGCCGGTTTCGATCACGCGCAGCAGCTTGGCCTGGATCGATGGCGGAATTTCGCCGATTTCATCGAGAAATAGGGTGCCGTCGACCGCTTCTTCGATCAGCCCTTTTTTCTGCTGGTCAGCGCCGGTGAAGGCGCCGCGCTCGTGACCGAACAGCTCGGACTCGAAAAGCTGTTCCTGCAGGCCGCAGCTATCGACGGTGACGAGCGGGCCTTCGGCGCGGGCGCTGCGCTCGTGCACCGCGCGCGCGATCATTTCCTTGCCGGTGCCGCTTGCGCCCTGGATGAGCACGGTAACGTCGGTGGGTGCGACGGCGTCGATCAAGCCATAAACTTCACGCATGGCCTTGCCGTCGCCCACCAGCGAGCCTTGCCGCTGGCTGATGCGCTTGCGGTAGTGCTGCAAGGTCTGGCGCAGCGCGGCGGTTTCGAGCGCGCGCCGCACGGTGAGTTCGAGTTCGGCGAGGTCGACCGGTTTGGTAAGGTATTCACTGGCGCCGAGCTGGATCATGCTGACGGCGTTGCGGATCGAGCCGAAGCCGGTGAGCACGATCACCGGGCACTGCGGGGAAAGTTGAGGCAGCAGGCGCTCGCAGTCGGCATCCGGCAGGCGGAAGTCGAGCATGATCAGATCGGGCTCGTGCAGGGCGAGCAATTTTTCCGCTTCTCGCCAAGTGCCGGCGCTTTTCGGCTCCAAGCCCATGCGTTCGAGATTCTTCACCAGCAGGGCGTTGAAGATGCGGTCGTCGTCGATGACGAGAACAATTTTTTTCATGCGGGGAGCCGCCGCAGAAAAATGGGTTCGGTGCGCGCGGAGCGCGGCGCATCGCCACGGGTTCCGTTGTTTCCGCTCTGGCCGCTCAGTGGCAGGCGGATGCTGAAACATGTGCCTTGCCCGGGCGTGCTCTCGACGCCGATGGTGCCGTTGTAGCGGGTGACCGTCGAACGCACGATGGACAAGCCCAGCCCGGTGCCCATGGCGCCGTCTGCGCGCTGGCTGTAGAAGGGCTGGAAGATGCGGGCGAGATTGTCTGGCGGGATGCCGACGCCGGTGTCGGCGATTTCGATGAGCACATGATCGGCGTCGATACTGCTGCGCAGATAGACTTTGCCGCCATCGGGCATGGCGTGGTGGGCGTTTTGCACCATGTTGAAGATCATCATGCGCAATTCGCTCGGGTCGGCATGGACCGTGGGCGATTCCGGCGCGAATTCCTCGATCTGCTCAACGCCGCGCGCGAGCGCGTCGTAGTTGAGCAGCGTGGCCGCATCGTGCATCGCGTGGTTGACTTCGATGCTTTGCAGCACCTCGTTGGGGTGGCGGCACAGCAACAGCAGGCGGCGCGTGACTTCGATGCAGCGGTCGATTTCCCCATCGACCAGGCCAAGGCAATCTTCCAGCTCATTTTCGGCCAAGGTGTTTTCGCGGGTGCTGCGCGTCAGGCTTTGCACCGCCAGACGCACCGAGGCCAGCGGATTATGGATTTCGTGCGCGATGCCGGCGGCGAGCATGCCGATTTCCGACAGGCGTTGTTCCTGTGAGTATCTGGCCAGCGTGGATAGGTCGCGCAGCGATTCGACGACGCAGGCTTGTTCTCCATCCGGCCCTGCCAGCACGATGCGCGATGCGACGGTTTCAACGGCGACTTCGGTGCCGTCTGCGCGGAAAAGCCGCTGCTCGTATTTGAGCACCGGTTGCGCGTCGTTCAGCGCGTGTAAGGGGCACAGCGCCAGGGTGGGCGGGCACGCCTCGTCGAGGGCGTGGCTGGTGCGGTAGCACTTTTGCCCGAGGGCGGCTTCGCGGCTCAGATCCAGCAGTTTGCAGTAGGCGTTGTTGATGGCGAGGATGCGGTGGTCCGGGCTGATGACGCGCACCGCGTCGGGCAGGCTGTCGAGCAGGCTGCGCAGGTAGTGCTGTTGGGCGTGCAATTCGCCGTAGGTGGTTTCGAGGTTGGCCGCCATGCGGTTGAAGGTTTGCCCGAGCTGCGCCAGTTCGTCGTCGTCGCGCGTGGATACGCGCACGGTGTGGTCGCCTTCGCTGAGGCGGTGCGCGGCTGCGGCCAGCGCGTCGACGGGCGTCATCACATAGCGGCGCAGCGCGTGGTAGCCCACCATGCACGATAGCAGCATGACCAGCGCCGCGCCGGCGGTCAGCCCCAGCGCGCTGTTGCGCGCCTGGGCGCGCATGGTGTCGGCGTCGTAATCGACCACCAGCACGCCGTTGAGCGGGTGGGTATCCAAGGGGCCGTGACAGCCGGTACAGGCGGCTTGGTTGAAGACGGGATTGATCGAGCGCAGCACTTCCTGCCCGGAGTCGAGCGTGGTGAATTGAGCGCGGCCGGTGCTGCCAATGTCGCCGATACCGCTCGGCAAGGGGAAATGCCGCCCGGCAAGCTGTGGGTCGGAGGCGAAGTGGATCGTGCCGGTGGGGTCGAGGATACGCACGCCGAGAATGCCCGGCTGTTGCCCTAGGCGGGCGATGATTTGTTGCAAGCCGGGCACGTCGCGCTTGAGCATGGCGTTTTCGAGCGCGGCTTCGAGCAAGCGGTTGACTTGCATCGATGCGACGGTGCGTTCCTGCGTGAGTTGACCGCGATAGACCGCGAAGAACGCGAGCAATAGCAGCACCGAGGCGAGCGCCGAGGCGGCCAGCATCGCCAGCATGATCTTGCGCCGCAGCCGGGCTGCCCACCAGGCGCGCAACCGGCTGGGCAGCAGGCTGGGCGTCGGGTGGGATGGGCTGGCGATGCTTTCGGTGGGGGCTGACATGGCGGGACGATTCGCTACGGCTCGCGCCACGATAGTCGTCGGCGTGCGATCAGGCAATAGCGGCGCTCGTTTTTGAGCGGGGAGAGGCTGTGTGCGCCCCGATACCGAGGAAGAACGCTGGCGGGAAGCTGGGGCGAGACGATACGGCCAGGGCCGTTACCAAGTCGGCCCCGCGCCCGGTATGAAGGGATCGGCATCGCCATCGCCACAGGTGGGGCTTTGCGGTGCTGCTTTTTTCGGCTTTGTTTCTTCCGTCGGCGGAGGCGGGTAGGGAGCGTTGGCGAGCACGACCAAGGCTGCACGCAAGGCGCGCAGATAGTCCGCGGTCAGCATCCCCAGCGCGGCGTAAAACGGTGTTGCCGCGCGGCCGGCAACGCGCTCGGCGAAACGATCGATCCACAGCAGCAGATGCGCGTCGAGAAAATCCGCCGCCGGGCGTAGCGCGGCATCGTCGGCGGCGAGGGTGCATAGATGGGCAACGAACTGCAGTTGCAGGCTGAGGTTGTCGTCCTGCCGCCGCCGCCAGTCGCCCGCTCCCAGATCGTATTTCCGGTACCACTCGCGCACCGCGAACATCGGCTCTTGGCGCTCCAGCCCTTCGTCGTCGAGCCAGGCGGATTCGTTGGGCGAGGCGTGGTAGCGGCTGGTGAGGTAGATCGCGGCGTAATCGACCGCGAGTTCGTCCAGCGGAATCCGCAAGGCCGGGTCGTCGCCCGCGAGCGTTTGCGCCATCAGCAACCGGGCTTCCTCGCCTTCGCGGATGCTTGGCGGCAGTGCCAAGCAGGCGGGAAAATCCGCCGCCTTGAGCGCGGCCAGGGTGTCGTCATCCAGCTCGACGCCATGCAAGCGGGCGAGCAGGGTGAGGTCTTCGGCCACCATGCCGCGCCACGACACCGGCTCCCGTGTAGTTTCCTGGGTGTCGGTGGTTACAGTCGTGGTATCGGGCATGGGGTTTTCACTTTGCATCGTGCTTTCAGCTTACATCATCGACGCGGCCTTTGCTGTGGGGCACGAAGACGATGGATGGGTTGGTCAGTTCCGGGTTGGCGAAATTCTTCACCGCGCGCACGACCTTTTCGTTCGGGCCGACTGCTTTGGTTGGGTATTTCCCCGCGCGCAACTGGTCGATGGGGCCGATGTCGAGCACGCGCATCATGCACGCTTGCACACAGTAAGGCGTGCGGCCGGCATCGATTTCGTCGACGCACATGTTGCACTTCTTGACGATGTTTTCGACCGCGTCGAACTGCGGTGCGCCGTAAGGGCAGACCGCCTCGCAACGCCGGCAGCCGATGCACAGGGTGCTGTCGATGTCGACGATGCCGTCCTTGGGGCGCTTCCAGATCGCGCCGGTGGGACAGGACGGCAGGCACGCCGGTTCGGAGCAATGGTTGCACGACACATTGACCTTGTACGCGAAGACGTCCGGGTAGGTGCCGCCTTCGATGTACATCACGCGCCGGAAGCGCGGGCCCGCCGCCAGACCGTTTTTGTCTTTGCACGCGATTTCGCAGGCGCGGCAGCCGATGCAGTCCACGTTGTTGTGCACGAAACCAAGCTGCATTTTCGGCACAACAGGGGTGTACACCTCTTTTTTGCGCTGCTTCACCGCTTCCTTGACGCGAGCCTTTTTATCGTCGTCGATAGGGTTCGTCATGGTCTCGATTCCTTGCTCAATGATCGCCGCGGCGGAAGATATGGCTGCGCGAAGTGGCGAGCTGATCCCAGCCGGGGCGGTGTGCAAGATTCGTTTTGCGGATGTTGCACAGCACGGTGTTGTAAGCGAATGCGCCGGCAGGGCTGGGGTCGTCCTTGGTGAGGAAGTCCGGATTGCCGCTGCGGTCGATTGATTTTTCGTCCAGATCCATCCACGCGCCTTCGTGCAGTACCAGCACGCCGGGCATGCAGCGCTCGGTCACGTAGGTGGGCACCACGACGCGGCCGCGATCGTTCCACAGTTCCACCGTGTCGCCCATGACGATGCCCAGGCGTGCGGCGTCGCTGGCGTTGATCGTGACTTCCTGCGCGTAGGTTTCACGCAGCCACGGAATGTTGTTGAAAATACTGTGCGTGCGCCAGCGCGGGTGTGGGCTGATGAGGTGGAAGGGGTATTCCTTGGCCTTTTCGTGATTGAGCGATTCCCACGGCTCGATCCACTTGGGAATGGACGGAATCTCGTAGCCGTACTGGGTTTTGGTCCAATCCGTGATTTTGGCGAGTGACGTCGATAGGATTTCGATCTTGCCCGACGCCGTCGGGAACGGCTTGCCATTCTCGATCTGCGCACGGAAGGCGACGAGCGGCTCTTTCAGGTCGAACTTATACACGCCGCGCTTCTTGAACTCTTCCCACTGCATGGTCACGCCCTGGTGTCCCATGACCTTGTTGTTCCACCATTCGGTGAGGTACTGCTCATCGACGTCGTCGTCGTGCTGGAAGTATTCGCGCGTGGCCTTCGGGTTGTATTTCTCGCCGAAGCCGAGGCGGTAAGCCAGTTCGGTGAACACCTGGAAGTCGGACTTCGATTCGCCCAGCGGCTGAATGACCTTGGGGCGGTGGATGTAGTAGTGGCCCTTGTACCAGGGCAGCGCCACATCGTGCCGCTCGAAGTGGGTGGCGATCGGGAACAGCACGTCGGCCCAGATGCCCGAGGGCGTGATCGTCGAATCGTTGCAGACGATCAGGTCGAGCTTCTTGATCGCTTCGAGTTCCTTGTTGATGTTGGTGAGCTGGTTGAGCCAGTCCGAGCCGTGCCACCAGATCGCGCGGATATCCGGAATCTTGCCGTCGAGCTCGTCGTCGCGCGGCCACAGACCGACTTCCTCACGCTTGACGTTCGGGTAGTTGAGCACGCAGTGCGCCCAGCGGTCGGATTTGATCGAACCCCACCACATGTTGGCGTATTGGTCGTATGGGTAGGCGACGGCTTCGGTATGGAAGGCCTTGCCCACGCCTTCGGCGCTACCGCCGAGGATGCCGATATTGCCGGTCATCGCCTGCACGGCGGCGGCCATACGGTTGTACTGCTCGCCGTAGGCGTTGCGGCCCGGAGCCCACGACGCCTTGAGCGCCGCCGGTTTGGTGCGCGCGTACATGTCGGCGAGCTTCTTGATGTCATCGGCCTTGACGCCGCAGATCGCGGCCGCCCAGTCTGGCGTCTTCGGTGTGCCGTCGTAGGTGCCGAGGATGTAATCCTTGAAGTTTTCCTTGCCCTGCGCCCACTCGGGCATCGTTCCAGCGTCCATGCCCTGGCAGAAACGGTCGATGAACTTCTGGTCGTGCAGGTTGTTGGTGAAAATGTAGTGCGCCATACCGGCGAGCATGGCCGCGTCGGTATTGGGGCGGATCGGAATCCACCAGGCATCGTAGGCGGCGGCCGAATCGGTGTATTGCGGATCGACCAGCACGAACTTACAGCCGCGCTGCTTGGCCAAGCGCATGTAATAGAAGGTGTTACCGCCGTGGAAGGTGTAGGCCGGGTTCCAGCCCCACATGATGATCAGCTTGGAGTGCGCGAAGGCGTCGTCTTCGTTGCCATCTTCGATGGTGCCGAAGGTCACGCGCGAGCTGAACGTGGTGCCCTGGTAAGAGGGTACCGACCAGGAGTTGGTACGACAGCCAAAAATACCCAGGAAGCGCGCGAGCAGGCCTTCGATCTGGTCGGACTTGTGCAGCACGCCATAGGAGGCGCCGGCATAGGATTGGTCCAGAATCGCGGTGGGGCCGTACTTTTGCTTCAGTTCCTGCATCTTCCCCGCGACGAAGTCGAGCGCCGTATCCCACGATGCGCGCTTGAACTTGCCTTCGCCGCGCGCGCCGACGCGCATCATCGGGTACAGCAGACGCTCCTGCGAATACAGACGCGCACGGTATGAGCGTCCGCGCAGACAGGCGCGCAATTGCGGTACCGCCTCGGTATCGAGACCGAACTTGCCGCCGGCCTGATAAGCGCCGTTATCGGTAGACAGGCGCACGATCACGTCGCCCTTCTTGTGCGCTACCAACATGTGGCGCGAGCCGCAGTTGTGCGCACAGGAGGTAACTACTGTCTGCAGATCGTCGTCGCGCGGATAAGGCTCGTAGGCGAAGGCTTTGGCCAGGCGCGGCATCGACAGGGACACCAGTCCCGTCGCGCCCAGCGCGGAGGTTGCCAGGGCCGTTTTCAGGAATCGGCGGCGTGACATCGTCGCGTGGTCGGGACCGCGCTTGAGCCAGTCGATAATACCGTCTTCGTTCATGAGCGGATGGGTGCTTAGGCTCACGGTTTGCTCCCGCTTGTATTGCTAGTGATTCCAGTCAAAAACCGGGCTTCCGATTGCGCGGGCCGGTTCTTGGCCCAATCGGGAACCTCTGGCGCCATGCCTTCCCACGCATGGCGCGGGTAGGGGAAGCTGGTCCGATACCATTGCCGGCCGCCGTGGCAACCGTAGCAAACGTCGCCGCCTTTTTCCGTGGCGAGCTTCTCGATGGCTTCGGGTTTCAGGTAGTTCACCTGATGGCGTGTCGTGCGGAAGGTCACATGACAGGTCAGGCAATTGTTTTCCATCGAATCGCGCACTTCGGTCCATGCCGGCAGGCCCATCGACTCCGACGGGAACTTGCCGTGGCACATCAGACAGGTATCCGGATTGACGCTCTTACGCAGGGCATGCGTGGTATTACGCACATCGGGCGGACTTATCGCCAGTTCGCGCGGGTCGTTGCCCTGGTGACAGGTGGTGCATTTCAACTGCATGACCTGCATGGCATAGGGCGATTTGATGTGCCGCCAGTGGAACGTGGCTTGCTCCCCCTCGTAAGTATCGAGGGTCTGATACCACGCCAGCGAATCTGCCGCCTTGACCCCGGCCGGCGACTCTTTGCGCACCGAGTTTTCGACGACTTCCTGGTGACAGGACAGACATTTTTCATCGCTCGTGTTGTCGATCGCGGGCTTGAAATGCACCGGATCCCAACGCGCGCGTTCGTAATCATTGCGGTCGACTTGTTGTGCTTCTGTTTTCTCCGCCGGCTTGGCAGCAACGGAAACGGGCGCCTCTTCTTTCTTGGCGCACGAAGTCAGGAGCATTGCGGTTGCGACGGCACAGACGGTGCCGAGTAGCAAAATCACCTTTTTGCGAAGCTGCATGGCGATTCCATTCTTTAGAAATTAGAAAAGGGGGACGAATCCCCCTTTTTACGGGTGCTGCTTACTTCTTCTTCTGGCCGGACATACCGGACATGCCTTCCTGGCCGGACATACCGCTCATGCCGGACATGCCCTTCTGACCGGACATACCGCTCATGCCTTCCTGGCCGGACATACCGGACATACCCTTCTGGCCGGACATACCGGACATGCCTTCCTGGCCGGACATACCGCTCATGCCCTTCTGACCGGACATACCGGACATGCCTTCCTGGCCGGACATACCGGACATACCCTTCTGGCCGGACATACCGGACATGCCTTCCTGGCCGGACATACCGCTCATGCCGGACATACCCTTCTGGCCGGACATGCCGCTCATGCCTTCCTGGCCGGACATGCCACTCATGCCGGACATACCCTTTTGACCAGACATACCGCTCATGCCTTCTTGGCCGGACATGCCGCTCATGCCCTTCTGCTGAGCCATGACGGCGCCGGTCATGCACATCATCATCATGCCAACGATCATTGTTTTGCGAGCTTTCATATCTTCACTTCCTCATGAGGTTTTGTTTGCACCACCCGTCAATCGCCATGGCGCTTGACGAGTGTGATGCAGGGGAGCCGATGCACGCCACGGTTCTTCTTCATCGCGTGCTTCAGCAATTCTTTATTGGCCCTGGCCTTTCGGATGATGGTAGCCACGTATGTCATATGGGCCGGTCATGCCAGGGTGTATGAATGGCGTATACCAAGCGCCCTGGCTGTCGAAGACGCTCAGCGACGCGGGGTAGGGCTCGTCGACACCGCGAAAGGCGGTTTTTTTGTCGAGCGGCTGCGCTTCCTTGATGACCGGTATGTCCGCCCTGCGACGGTCGGGCGCGGTTCCGGCGATATAGGTGGGGGCGGGGGAGGCTGCTGTGGCTTCCGCCGCTGCTGGCGCTTCCGTCACGGCCTGAGCCATTCCCGCTGCCGCGATGGCGCATGCGCCCAGCGCCAGCCGCATCGTTTGCTGCATTCTCGCCGCGACCGTACAGGCCACGGTGGCACTTCGTTGAATATCCATCGATAGGATCACTTTCTCGTGCGTTTTCATGCGTTTTCATCAGTGCAACTTGCGAAGTGTTTTCGCGACGCTGCTACACAAAGACTCTAAGCAAGTTCGGGGCCAGCTCTCCGCGTTTTTATAACTGATTGATATGAATCAAGAAAAATTTGGCATTTGAGAGCGTGCCGGAGAGGGGTTTATGCCATTTTGGCAGGGTAAAGGGGGTGTTCCTCGATTTGCCTTGTGCCCGGTGGAAAGGGTGTCATGCCAAAATGGCATGGGGTGGTGTTGGCGGGGTAAATGCCCTGACAAAAGTGCACTGGGATGCGCGGTGGATGGGCGCGCGTCGGTGTTTGCCAGCTCGCGATTGGGGGTGTGTACGTCGTTATCAACCGCGAAAAAAAACGGGCGCCTGTGAACAGGCGCCCGTTGCATATTCAGGGTGGCGAGCCTGACCCCCGGCACTTGCAGGGAGCGGCTGTGGCTGCTGCCTTCCGGCCCTGACCAGGTTCACCGCGCTGCAATGCGGGGAGACCCGCCACGGCGCGGATTGTATCAGCTAGCCGGCGGTTGTGCTTGATGGCGTAATATTTTCCAGCGCTCGCTTTGCTCGTTCGAGAATCGATTCGCCCGGCGCCAGCGGCAGGCGCAGGCGCTTGCCGCTGGCATCGCGCGTATCGATGCCTTCATTATCCAGGCCGAGCAGATGAAATCCCGTGGGTGTCACTGTGTTCAGCGCGGCGAGAAGGGGCGCTTCTTCCTGCTCCCCCAGGCTTTCCATGCCATGATCGAGCGCGTCGATCCAGCCGGCGCGGGCAAACCCAGCCACCAGCCGCGCACGCGACGGCTGTAGGTGGAAGAAGCGGAAATCGCCGAAGCCGAGCCAAGTTGCCGCCTCCGGGTGATAGCGCAGGTAGCGTTCGGTCAACGCGCGCTCCGGTTCGAATGGGCGCAATTCGCCCATGATCGTCAGGCGCGGCTGCGATTGCGGATCGGCACTCGATTGCGTCGTCATCAGGCTGGCGCGGGTATCGCGCGCGAGGTTGCGGCAGTGCTCGGCTAGGTTCGACAGCAGCAGTACAGGTCGGCAGACAGCGTCGAGCGCGAACGGCACATGGCTGAGAAAGGGGAAGCCCGGCATTTTGACCGATTGCGTGGCCAGCGCGGCGAAGTCGCATTGGCGCAGCACGGCGCGGGCTTCCTTGGCGTCGAGTTTCATGGTCGTGGGCAGGGGAGTAGGAGTGCGACAGTACAGGTTTCCGCCGATGCGTGCTTCGTGTTGCCGTCTTGCCTCGTATACTCGGCACCGTATCCGTTCAAAGGAATCCGAATGAGCATTGCCCAGCAACTCATCCAGGCTCGTTATGGCGACGATAGTTTGCCCGCGCCCGCCGCGTGGTCGCCGGTTGTCGAGCATCTGCTCGCGCATCGTTCGGTGCGTAGTTATTTACCCGATGCGGTGAGCGACGATCAACTCGCCGCCATCGTCGCCGCGGCGCAGTCCGCCTCCAGTTCGTCCAATTTGCAGGCATGGAGCGTGGTGGCGGTGCGCGATCCGGCGCGGCGCGCGGCGTTGGCCGAGCTGGCCGGCGATCAGGATCATGTGCGCGAGGCGCCGTTGCAGTTGGTGTGGCTGGCCGATCTGGCCCGCCTGGAGCACTTGGCACGGATGAGCGGGCGGCCGAGCGCCGGGCTGGACTATCTGGAGATGTTTCTCGTCGGCACGATCGATGCGGCGTTGGCGGCGCAGAATGCCGTGGCCGCGGCGGAGTCGCTCGGTTTGGCGACGGTGTATATCGGCGCCATGCGTAACCGCCCGGAAGATGTTGCCAAACTGCTCGCGCTACCGCCCAAGGTCGTGGCGGTGTTCGGTATGTGCGTGGGCTATGCCGATCCGGCGAAGCCCGCCGACATCAAGCCACGGCCGCCGCAGTCGGTGGTTCTGCACCGCGAAACTTATTCGCTCGCGGCTCAGGATGACGGCATTGCCGCCTACAACGCGGCCATGGTGCGTTTTTACGAGACGCAGAAGATGAATGTGCATGGTACCTGGGCGGTGCATTCGGCCAAGCGCGTGGCTGGGCCGGAATCGCTCAGCGGCCGCGACCGTCTGGTGGAGGCATTGCACAATCGTGGCTTCGAACTCAAGTAGTTCGCGCAAGCGTCAAGAGGAATCGCAAGAGAATCACCGATGCAGTCCATCCACGAATACTACGAAAGCATTGCGACGACTTATGACACATCCCGTTTTGGCAATACTTACGGGCGGTATGTCGATTGGCAGGAGCGGCAGGCGCTGGCCGCGCGGTTGAAAGATACGCCCCCGGAAGAGGTGGTCGATCTGGGATGTGGCACGGGGCGTTTGTTGGATTATGCGATGACGGGGGTGGATGCTTCCGCCGCCATGTTGGATGAGGCGCGTAAAAAGCGCCCTGACCGCGAACTGATTCTTGCCAGCCTGGATACGACGGGTTTGTTGTCCGAGCGTTATCGGGCGGCGCTGTGCTTTCACGTTTTCATGCATTTGAATGAAGCCGCGATCGCTGCTGCCTTGCAGGAGGCCGCGCGCATTGTGTGCCCGGGCGGACGGTTTATTTTCGATATTCCCTCGCATCCGCGTCGCGCGCTGCTGCGCAGGCAAGCTTCCGGTTGGCATGGGGATCAGGCCGCCAGTCTGGCGGATATTGCCCGCTGGGCTGGCGCGCGATGGCGGCTCGTGAGTTGGCAGGGCATTTTGTTTTTCCCCATCCACCGTTTGCCCGCCGCGCTGCGTAAACCGCTACGGCGTTGCGATACGTGGATAGGTAAAACTTCGTTGGCGCAATGGAGCTCGTACTACATCTGCGAGTTGGAGCGGTTGTAGGGTGGGAGCGGCTATAGGATGAAGTTGCGTCTGCGCCGCTGGCTGCGCGCGAGTATTCCACTGGAAGCGCGCCAGCATTATGCGTATGCGCGCCGCCGGTTACACGATGCAATGCGCGGCACGCGCTTGGCGCAGGAGCGCACGGATGCGCGTTGGCCGCCGCGCATCGCGCTTGAACAGCCCATCATGGCGGGTGAGTTCCTGCAGAACAAACTCACCAATCTGCACCGGGGTATCGCGTCGATTGAACACAGCTTGATCCAGCCCGGCCACCAGTGGTCTTTCTGGGTCTATGTAGGCAAACCTTCGGAGAGCAATGGGTTTGCGGTGGGGCGCAATATTGTCGACGGGCAACTGACGCGGCAGACCGGCGGGGGTTTGTGCCAGCTTAGCGGGCTGATTTATCACCTGGCCTTGCTTGCGGGGCTCGAGGTGGTTGAGCGCCATCCGCACAGTGTCGATATTTATCAGGAGCACCAGCGCTTTACGCCGCTGGGGGCCGATGCCACCGTTGTATGGGGGAGCAAGGATTTGCGCCTGAAAAACCCCTACCCCTTTCCTGTATCGATGACCTGCCACATCGATGTTGAAGGCCGTTGCTTGAGCGGGCGGATACATAGTCCGCACAGCATGCCTTTGCATCAGGTGAGGTTTGTTCAAAACACGATCGGCCCCGGCCGGATAGACGTTGCCACGTTGGTTGATGGATTGACGCATACGGTCACGCAGTACTCCCGTGATCTATCGCGCTAGATTCACGATGGGTGCGCTGGCGATCCGTATGCGCAGGACGAAGGCAGGCTTGATCCCCGCGTGTCGTCCGGGTTTTTCCTTGCTTCGCGGGTGGGCGCTTATCTGCGTTGGCGCCGCGCCTCGAACAGGCAGATGCCGCTCGCCACGGAGACATTGAGGCTGTCCACGCTGCCGTGCATCGGGATGTGCGCCAGTTCGTCGCAGGTTTCGCGGGTAAGCCGGCGCAGGCCATCGCCCTCGGCCCCGAGCACCCAGGCGAGCGGCATGCGCTGGTCGATCTGGAACAGGTCTTTTTCCGCTTCGGCGGCGGCGCCGACGGTCCAGATGCCGGCCTCCTGCATTTCGCGCAAGGAGCGGGCGAGGTTGGTGACGGTGATGTAGGGCACGGTGTCGGCGGCGCCGCTCGCCACTTTGATGGCGGTGGCGTTGAGGCCGACGGCACGGTCCTTGGGCGCGACGACGGCGTGGGCGCCAGCGGCGTCGGCTACGCGCAGGCAGGCGCCGAGGTTGTGCGGATCCTGGATGCCGTCGAGCACGAGGATCAGCGCGTTCTCGTCGAGCGTGTCAAGCACGTCGGCCAGTTTCAGCTCACGCCGGGTGGCGTCGATGCGGGCAATCACGCCTTGGTGGCGGCGTGTGCCGACCATGGCGTCGAGCCGATCCGCCGGGGTCGGGATGATGCGCGCGCCGACTGTTTCGGCGGCGGTGACAAAGTGCCGCACGCGGGCATCCTTGCGGTCGTCGGATAGGTAGATTTCCAGTACGGCTTCAGGCGCCTGGCGCAGTTTGGCCGAGATGGCGTGAAAGCCGTAGATGAGGCGGGATGATGCGGTGTCGTTCGTTTTAGCCACGGCTCGTGCCTCGGGCGGTTTTTTGCTTCACGTTCTTTTCCTTCGTGTTTTTTGCGGCCTTTTTTTCCGCGGTTTTTTTCACGGCAGGCTGTGCGGCAGCCGCTGGTTTGGCTGCCGTGCGCTTTCCTGCGGTTTTCTTTGCCACTGCCGATTTTGCCGTGGGTTTGGCGTCCGCGCTTTTTTTCTTCGTTTTGGCGGGCTGGGTGGATCGGGTCGTTTTTGCGGGTTTTGCGGCAGGTTTGGCGCGCACGGTTGCGGGCGGCGGCGCTTCGAGTGGTGGTGCTTCGTTTTTCCGCCGCGCCGGTGGCAGCGCTTCGAGCAGGCGGAAATCGATCTTGTTGCTTTCCATGTCGACGCGCACCAGTTGCACGCGCACCCGGTCGGAGAGGCGGAACTGCGTGCCGGTGCGTTGGCCGAGCAGGGCGTGGCGGGTTTCGTCGTAGTTGAAGTAGTCGCTGCCGAGGTCGGAAATGTGCACCAGACCTTCGATGAAGATGCCGTCGAGGGCGACGAACAGGCCGAAGGGGACGACGGCGGAAACGCTGCCGGTGAATTCCTCGCCGACGCGATCGCGCATGAAGTAGCACTTGAGCCACGCAACTACGTCGCGCGTGGCATCGTCGGCGCGGCGTTCGGTCATCGAGCAATGCAGGCCGATGGCGTCCCAATTGTCATTGGCGTGGCCCGGGCGGTATTGCTCGCCGGTCAGCGTGGCTTTGATGGCGCGGTGCACGAGCAGATCGGGATAGCGCCGGATCGGCGAGGTGAAGTGGGTGTAAGCCTCGTAGGCGAGGCCGAAGTGGCCGACGTTGTCCGGGCTGTACATCGCTTGCTTGAGCGAGCGCAGCATCACCGTTTGCAGTAGCTGAGCGTCCGGCCTGTCCTTGACCTTGTCGAGCAGTTGGGCGTAATCGGATGCGCGCGGTGTGTCGCCGCCGCCAAGGGGCAGACCAAACTCGCCGAGGAAATGGCGCAGCTTTTCCAGCTTCTCCGCCGACGGTCCCTCATGCACGCGGTACAGCGCGGGGTGTTTGCGGCTGGAGAGAAAGTCGGAGGCGCAGACGTTGGCCGAGAGCATGCATTCCTCGATCAGGCGGTGGGCGTCGTTGCGCACCTCGGGCACGATGCGGTCGATCTTGCCGTTGTCATCGAAGATCATCCGCGTTTCAGTGGTTTCGAAATCGATGGCGCCACGCTTGGCGCGCGCTTTCAGCAGCACGCGGAACAGTTTGTCGAGTGTTTCCAGGCGCGGCAGTAGGTCGCCGAGTTTGTGGCGCGCGTCCTTGTCCTGGTCGTACAGCGCGGCGGCCACCTGGGTGTAGGTCAGGCGCGCGTGGGAGAAGATCACCGCTGGGTAGAAGCGGTAACCGGCGATGGCGCCGGTGGCGGAAATATTCATGTCCGCCACCATCGCCAGCCGTTCCACCTGTGGATTGAGCGAGCACAGGTCGTTGGAGAGCTTTTCCGGCAGCATCGGAATGACCCGGCGCGGGAAATAGACGGAATTGCCACGCTCCTGGGCGTCGGCGTCGAGCGCTCCGCCGGCGGTCACATAATGGGAAACGTCGGCAATGGCGACGATCAGACGATAGCCGCTCCCCTGGCGTTCGCAATACACGGCGTCGTCGAAATCCTTGGCCGTTTCGCCGTCAATGGTGACCAGCGCCAAACCGGTGAGGTCTTCGCGCCCGGCCCAATCTTTTTTGCGCACGGCGGTGGGTAGCTTGCGCGTTTCCGCTTTCGCCGCGGCGGAAAATTCGAACGGCAGTTCGTGTTTGCGCAGCGCGATCTCGATTTCCATACCCGGGTCGGCGTAGTTGCCGAGCACTTCGATTACACGGCCGATCGGTTGGGCGTGACGGGTCGGTTGTTCGATCAACTCCACGGTTACCACCTGGCCGGGCAGGGCACGCTTGCCGCCGGGGGCGATCAGGATATCCTGCGCCAGCCTGCGATTTTCCGGCACCACCAGCAATACGCCGTGCTCGTTGAGCACACGGCCGACAACCTGGTGATTGACCCGCTCCAGCACTTCCACCAGCTTGCCCTCCGGGCGGCCCCGGCGGTCTTGCCCGGCGATGCGGACAATGGCGCGGTCGCGGTGCAGCACTTCGCGCATTTCCTTTGGGCCGAGGAAAATATCCGGCTCGCCGTCGTCGCGAACGAGGAAGCCGTAGCCGTCCGGGTGGCCCTCGATGCGGCCGCGGATCAGCGCGGCCTTGTCCGGCAGCAGATAAGCATCGCGGCGGTTGCGCAGCAGTTGGCCGTCGCGCTCCATCGCGCGCAGACGACGCTCGAAGTGCTCGGTTTCGTGCGCGAGGATGTCGAGTGCGGCGAGCAGTTCGTCGCGCGACATCGGCACGCCGTGCTCGGCGAGGGTTTGCTCAATATATTCCCGGCTGGGCAGCGGATCGTCGTATTTCGCCGTTTCGCGCGCGTAAAAGGGATCGGCACGTCGGCGTGCGCTGGGTACGGCAGTTTTTTTCTGTTTGCTGATTTTGGTTTTTTCGTTCATTGACATTATTCTAGTCGTGCTTATAATCGCGGCTCTTGCCCAGATGGCGGAATTGGTAGACGCACTAGTTTCAGGTACTAGCGCTGCGAGGCGTGGAGGTTCGAGTCCTCTTCTGGGCACCATTCCATAATATTTAGAAACGTCCATAGACGTTCGTTGTTTTCTGACAAAGCCCGCATTAGCGGGCTTTTTTGTCTTTCGAAGACTACCATGTTCCGCCGAAAGCCACGCGCGGATGGGTGCATTTAAAGCTTGAGGCATCAAGAAATGTACCCGCATGTCCCTTACCGCACGGAAATCCTGGCTGCAAAGGCCAAGCCTTGTGGCCCCGTCGGCGGCCTCTTCTGGCCCCCGGCACAGCCGGAGGCTCATTGGCGGTGAATGATCTCTGTCTTGTACAACCCGCCGATGGTTTTCGCCAAGGTATTGTCGTAAAAGTCTCCCACACTACCGGCTGAAGCTTCGATGCCTGGTTGAATCCGCTGTAATGCGTTGACGGGGTAATCGGGAACACTTTGCAGATCGGCTCGACCCCAAACCGCAGCCAGTGTCGGTCGATGCACGGCTTCACTTCTTCTTGAGGCGGTCGAGTTCCGCCTGCGCGCAAAATGCGCGGGCCAGCCGCGGGGCCTTGTTGGTCTGGCGGCAGTTTCTTGTGCTCCCGTTCCAAGGCTTTGGCGCGCTCCCGCTTGGCAGTCGTCACCCTATCGCGCACTCCTGTACCGATCTCGTGTTTCTTTACCCAGTCATGCTCAGGTAGTGGAGCCTCTTCAATTTCGGAGGGCGGTTCTCTGTGCAAGAGCGGTGCTCTGCTTGAGATATTTATCGTTCCCCATGCTTGACGGTAGGAATGCCTTGGTGTTATGCGAATAGGGTATTAATTACAACCTGTCATATATGGCAGTTAAATTTTCTATTTGAATCGCATTAAGATGCCCGTCTTGATTGGGTCTCATTGTTGAGGTGGGTGTGCAGTTTGTGTCGTGCGCGGCAAACGCCTTTCCGGACAGTTTGTATTCTGAAGTCGCCCGTTATCGTTATCGGATATTCGTGGAGCGATTGGGCTGGCAGCTTCGGGCCGAAAACGGAATGGAGCTGGATCAGTTCGACCGTCCGGATACCGTCTATGTCGTTGCGCGAAGCGAGGATGCGAGCATACACGGTTGTGCCCGTCTGCTACCGACAACCAGCCCCTACTTGTTGGGGGAGGTTTTTCCGCAACTCCTCAATGGCCTGCCGCCACCCAACTCGCCGGAAGTTTGGGAACTGTCGCGTTTCGCTGCGGTTGATTTCGACCGTCAGAAGACTTCCTCTCTCGGGCAATTCTGTTCACCTGTGACGGTCGGGTTGTTTCAGGAGTCTGCATGGTGCGCCGCGGCGCGCGGTGCCAAGCAATTGATCACTGTATCGCCTATCGGCGTTGAGCGTTTGGTGCGGCGCGCTGGTTTCGAGGCGCATCGGATGGGGCCTCCAATGATTGTCGACGGCCATCCTATCTTCGCTTGCCTGATTCCCCTCCAAGACGCGGGAAAACAGGCGGCTTAAGCGATTCGCAAGGCGGTATGTCGTCCAGGCTGCAGCGTAAGGCCTGGATGGCGCTGAATGATTTGTTCGGGTTACGGCGACCGTCGGTATCCACCGGCAACAGGGGGCTTGCAATGAATAAGATCGGGGTGTTCTACGGGACGACTTCGGGCAATACCGAGGCAGTGGCTGGCGTTCTTGCCAAAGCGCTGGGCGAGGAAAGGGCGGAATTGTGCGACATAGCCCAGGCTGGCTTTGCTGGTATCGAAAAATACGATCTGGTGATTTTTGGCATTTCAACCTGGAACGAAGGCAATCTGCAGGCTGATTGGGAAGCGCATTGGGCCGAACTTGATTCCATAGACTTCACCAATGTCTGCGTCGCCTTGTTCGGGGTCGGCGATCAATTCGGCTATCCCAACACGTATCTTGGCGCCCTGGCCAAGCTCTATCGCAAGCTGCTGGCTCGGGGGGCGAGAATCATCGGAAGCTGGCCCGCCAATGGCTACAACTTTCACCATTCCGACGCTTTGCTCGATGACGGCAAGACTTTCGTCGGTTTGGCCTTGGACGAAGAGTCGCAGGGAGATCTCACCGCCAAGCGAGTAGCCCGTTGGGTTACGCGGTTGCAGGTGGAATTTGGCGCAGGCAAAGGCGTCAACCTTGCCCGCTATCTGCTTGATGCTCATCCGGATGCTGATCGAGTTGCCTATTTTTACGGCGAAAAACAGATCAGCCGCGGCGAACTCCGGCGGATGGTCGCAGCCTTGGCGAGCCGCTTAAGGACCGTACTTGCGCCGGGCGAGCGGGCTGTCATAGCGCTCAACGACTCGCCCCTACAGATTGCGGCCTTCCTGGCCTGCATCGCCGTTGGCGCCGTTCCGGCGGTGGCAAATCCTCGCCTGTCGATGGATCAGTTCAGAGAACTGGTCGATACCTGCGATGCGCGCCTTCTGGTTGTCGAAAACGCCCGAGCCGCCGAAGTCGCTCATTGTCTGGAGGGGGACGAGAAGTTGCGCCTGGCGGTGCCGCTTTCCGGTCCCGGCATGGCTAGCTTGGACGCCTGGATAGCGAGCGGAAATCCCGAATGGCGTGACTACGTAACCTCCGAGGGCGATCAGCCCTGCTACTTACAGTTTACTTCCGGCAGTACCGGGAATGCGAAGGCCGTCGTTCATACGTTCGACAACACCATTGCGACATGCCGGATATTTGCCGCCGAGCATCTGAGTATCGGCCCAGGCGATGTGATTTACGCGGTACCGAAAATCTTTTTCGGCTACGGCATGGGCAACAGCCTTTTCTTCCCGCTTTATACGGGGGCTGCGGCAGTGCTGGACAGCAGTTGGCCGACGCCCGAGGGGGTGCGCCGCAATCTAGAACGTTTCCGGCCTACCGTATTCTTTGCTGTACCGTCCATATACCGTGCTCTCCGCTCCGATGCGGAGCTCATTGCTGGACGCGTGCGCCTAGCTGTCTCGGCGGGCTCACCCCTGCCGGCGGCGGAGTTCAGGTACTGGCAGGAACGGGGCGTCGAAATCTGCGACGGCATCGGCGCTACCGAGCTTTGCCACATCTTTCTGTCCAGCCGGCCCGGTCAGGCGAGGCCCGGATGTACGGGCAAGCCCCTGCTGGGAATTGAATGCAGGTTGGTCGACGAGCACGGCAAGGTCGTGACCGGCGCCGACGATACCGGCGTTCTGCTGGTCAAGGGGCCGATCATGGCGAAGGGCTATTGGGCCCGGGAGGAGGTGACGGCAGAACGTTTCTTCGACGGCTGGTACCGCACAGGCGATCTGTTCTCGGTTGATGCCGATGGCTTCTACAGCTATCACGGTCGTGAGGACGATCTGTTCAAGGTCAATGGCCGTTGGGTAACGCCGCAGGCAGTGGAGAAGGCCGTCTACGAAGCTTTCCCAGGCGTGGCCGAAGCGGCGCTGGTGCCATCCACGGGCGAGCACGATGCCTTGCCGCCGACGCTCTTCGTGACCGCTGCCGATCCTGTCGCTGAAGGCGTGAGAATCCAGATCGAGAACTGGCTGGAGCAACGCTTTCCGTCGCATGTCCGGCCGCGCAAGGTCATCTCTATCGAACGCATGCCCCACAACCATAACGGTAAGTTGATGCGCTCGGTCCTCATCCAGCGGGCGCAGCAGAGCCTGGGGTTGGAGGCGTGAGGAATCTGGCATGCGCGTAATCTCATCTGCTGCGGAATTGGCGCCGGTGGACCGAATGGATGGCGATGCCGGCATGGCCATCGATCGGCTGCTACCGGTGGCTAGACTGGCGCTGGATCGTGCGGGTCTGGCGGTGGCCGACATCGATCTGATCGTTACCCTGTCGTTGTCCCCCGACCGCTTGGCCGTCGATCCCGCCATTGTTGGCCCGCGTATTGGCCACCCCATGCAAAGGGCGCTCGGTGCGGAGCGCGCCTATCTCTTCGACTTGATGGACTGCAGTCTCGCCAAGGCGCTGCATGTCATCGACGTCTTCGGGTGGGCGCAGGCCTACCGTCGTGTATTGGTGTTGCGCAGCGAGATGGGCACTGGTCTTGACCAGTCGGAATGCGGTTCCTTGCGGATCGTCGACGGTGCAGCGGCCCTGGTTGTAGTACCGGACGGACGGAGCCGGCTTGCAAGCGCGCCCATAGCCGGGGTGGCGCCTCTGGTGTTCGCGCTGAATCCGCACATTCGCCATCCGCTCGATATCAAAGCATGCCTGCACTTCACGCCCCCAGTCGATTTCCTTCCACGTCACGGGCAGGCCGTCGAAGCTGCCTTGGAACGGGTGGGCGTAGGTGTCGCCAGGCATGTCGTCGAATCTTGGTTCTTGGAGAACGGGGGCACTTCTTGTGCCGGACCTTTCACTCTGCCGCTCGCCTTGAGCCATTTTCTCGCCGAGGGCGACAGTGGTTCGCTGGTTGCTGTCAGCTTCGACCCGTTTGCGCCTGGGATCGATGCGGCGAGTATCGAATTCGGGGGAGGCCAAGATGCATAAGGTCAAGCTGGCAGCGCTTGCTAGTGAGCTTCCTCACCGCAAAATCGGCAACGACGACCCGGTTTTTGCGGCGATTTCTTCCATCCCCGAGCGTTGGTGGCGATTCTGGGGCATCAAGCAGCGGGGGCATCTGGATCGCGCCGCCGGGGAGTCGGAGCTACGTGCAGCCGAGGTTGCGGCGCGGCGGATCCTCGAACGCATGCAGCTTGATGCGGACGATGTAGACCTGCTGATCTGTTCGTCCTCCTGCCCCATTCTCAAGGACAGTTCCGATCTGCCGTCAGCAGAGCCGCGTCTTTTCCCCCGGCTGAGTGGATTGCTGGCGCGGCGGCTTGGATTGGCGCGGACGCTCGCCTTCGATACCCAGGCAGAGTGCGCTGGGTTCATGCTTAACCTGTCGATCGGGGCAAGCTACATCCGCAGCGGCTTGGCCAGCAATGTCCTGGTCGTCTGCAGCGAAAGCGTCAGCGACCTGCTTGATCCGACAGCGCGGGCATCGACCATATTCGCCGACGGCTGTGTCGCGGCATTGCTGACGCGCAGCGCCCCGGACGAGGATGCCGATCTTCTCGCCAACGCCCAGTACGGCAACGCTGACTATTACGAACTCGCCACTGCCACATGGCGTTATCAGGAAGCTGATAGCGCGGGGCAAGGAGAGGTCGGGCTCTATTTCAGCATGAATGAAGATGGCCCCAAGGATATTCAGGATTTCGCTCCCAAGCATGTGCCGATAGCAGTGCACCGGGCGCTTGCCAGCGCCGGTCTTGGTGCCGACGACATCGCTTACTTAGTTCTGCACCAAGCCTCCCCCTTCCTCGTTCAATGCTGGGGCAGTGGCATTGGCTGCTCAGCGGAAAAGTACGACTTTGTGGCTGGCGACACCGGGGTGATGGTGTCGGTTGCCGTTGCCCATGCGCTGTACACGGCGCTGGTGCAGGAAAAGATAAAGCCTGGCGATGTTGTGGCGCTGGGTGGAGCGGGTTTGGGCTGGACCTTTCTAGGCCAAGTCTGGAAATTTGGCCACATCACGATTTGCTGAACAGGGAGTGAGAAAGATGGAAGAGCTGTACGCAGTGATCCGCGGGTTGATCATCGAGGCTGCCGAGTTGGATGAAGTGGACATCGGTCTGGACGAAAAGCTGGGGGACCATGATGTCGACTCTCTGGCTGGTCTGGAAGTAACCGTCAATCTGGAAAAAAAATACCAGATCAAGATTCCGCCGGAGCGTTACGGGGAAATGATCAGCATCCGCGCCATTGCCGCCATCGTCACCGAGCTGGTCGCCGCCAAGGCTACGGCCGAGCAGATTTCCGCCTGACCGGAAGAGCCGGCGCGCCATGAAATTCGACGAAATCGTTATCGGTGCCGGGCTAACCGGGCTCATGTACGGGAACGTTGCGGCGGCGGAAGGGCGCCGTGTCGCGATCGTGGAAAGGCATGTCAAGCCCGGTGGTTACGCGACCAATTTCAAGCGCCACAATGAATACGTCTTCGATTGCAGTTTGCACAAAATTACCGGCATGGGGCCGGAAGGCAATCTGGAAGATGCGCTGGCGCGCGCTGGCTTGCTTGAGCAGATCGAATTTCACGAATACCGACATTTGACGACTTTCATATTCGGGGGAGAGCGATATCGCTTTTCCTGCGACGGCGAAGCGTTCCGGCGAGAGCTTGAAACCTATTTCCCGCATGAAGTCGACGGTATCGCCCGTCTCTTCGCCGACATCCGCAGTTGTGGGCGGCAGAACTACATGCTTGCCCGCGCCTCGCTCGGTGAATACGAGATGGATGTCTCGCTATTCGCCGAATGCCGGCGTCTGCGCCGCCTAACGACCTATCAGTACCTGCGGGAGATTTTTTCCGACAAGGTGCTCACCTCGCTGCTCTGTGCCCTGGCCATCAATCTCGGCGTCGAGACCTACGAGGTGGATGCCCTCTATTTCCTGCATTTTGCCTATACCTTCTTCCTTACTCGGAAGTGCTACGTCAAGGGGTCGTCGCAGTACTTGTCGGACACGCTGGCCGCCTCATTTCGCCAGCGCGGCGGCACGCTTCTCTGCGGCCAGCGCGTCCTTGGCATCGACACCGATGGGCGGGCGGTCAGCCAGGTCAGAACCCGGCGTCACAACCTGTATGCCGGCCGTGTCGTGTTCACCGGCTGCCCGCACCAGGCGAGCGAGCTACTACCGCGTAGCGAAGCGCTTGACGCCTTCGAGGACAGGCTACGCGCTCTGGAATTTGGACTCGGCGCCACGATCGTCTATCTCGGCCTCACCGTGCCGGCTGCCGAGCTAGGCTTCACAGAGTCCGATTACCTGATCGCCGACGAGAATTACCTAGAGGATGCCGAGGCCGCCCGCGCCAGTGAGCTGCGCTACGAGCGCTGGCCGCTCTCGATATCCAATTATTCGGCGCTGGACCCGGCCTACGGCAATACGCTGCAGCTCGGCATCCTAGAGCCCGGGGCAGAGTGGCTGAATTTGCCTCGTGAGGTATACCGGGCGAAAAAGCAAGGCGTCACCCAGTGCATCATCGACCGGGCATGCCGCTATTTCCCGCAGCTACGGGATGCGATCTGCTACGTCGATTCATCCACGCCCCGCACCAACCAAAAATACACGCTGTCGGGAGGCGGTTCCTCATTCGGCTACAAGCCGGTTCTGGGGCGCAATTCCTCCTTCTTGGCCAAGCCGCCGGTCGACGGACTGGAGTTCGTCGGCACCTGGGTCAACGGCGCCGGCTATGAGCCGGCCATGTGCCTCGGTTTCACGGCAGCAACCTTATATCAGAGAAGACTCGCGCAGAACGCCAACCAATACATTGAGGTTTGATATGACGCTTACCGCCCATGAAACACCCGACCGCAAGGCAAAGAGGCTCTTCGATCTGACGCATCGCCTGATCGATGCCTCCGAGAAGAGTTCGATGCATCCCACTGCCGATCATCCCTGGGAGACCGCGGTGGGTAAGCCGTGGCTGAAGAAGAAGGAGAGGATTTCAATTTACGGGACACCCTATTGGGATCTCGCAACGGAAGAAGAAAAGCGCTTGCTCAGCGTCGAGGAAGTGGTGACTTGGTGGTCGGGCTTCATAGCCTTCGAGCAGCTCGTCTCAGAGTACTACATGCGCGTCATCAACACCGCCAAATTCCGCGACCACCCGCACGTTGAGTCCTACATGCGGCATTTCGTCAAGGAAGAGATCGTACACACCATCGTTTTCAAGAAGGCGATCGCCTATTTCGGTTCGGAGACCTACGAGTTGCCGAACGATTTCCTGCGCTCCTTCTACGATGACAACGCCATGAGCGGCCCTTATCCGCTGATGGCGGTGTATCTGACCATGCTTGTCGAATGGATGGCGGACCTCTATCAGCACCTCGATGTCGATGCCGATGCCGATTACATCCATCCGCTCGGCAAGGCCGTCGTGCTTGAGCACTGGAAGGAGGAGATGCGGCACATCAAATGGGGGCAGAACATGATCGTTGGCCTGGCGCATACCGATCCGGAATTCCAGAAGGCTATCCGTGAATTCACCCCGACCTACCTGCGTCAGTTCGTCGACCAGGGCATCACCAATATGGATTGCTTCGATCGTATCGGCTTTCGGGATCCGGCTTTCCAGGACAAAGAGAAGCTGACCGAAACGGTGCTCTACAACGAGCATCGCCGCCGCCTCAATTCCCAAGTTACCCAGCCCATGATGGCTTATTTCGTGTCGAGCGGGATTTACGACCCGCAGTATCGGCAGTTTTGGGAGGAGAACGGCTTCGCCGAGGACATCGACCACATTTTGAACAAGGACCTGCAAGATGAAGAAGCTTAGCAGCATTGACGAAGTGATTGCTTCGATGCCCGATCGTTTCTGCGCCGAGGCTAGTCAGGGGGTACGTGCTACCTACCAGTGGCACGTTCAGAAAGGCAATGGCGAACAGGACCGGGATTTCTGCATCTGCGTCGATGATGGCAGCTTCAAGGTGGTGGAAGGCCGGGTAAGTTCGCCGAGCGTGACCCTGAAAGCCAACCTTGATACTTACCTGCGCCTAGTCAACGGCGAACTCAAGGCCATGACCGCGCTCATGACTCGCAAACTGACCATCCACGGAAATATTTTCCTCGGTTCCAAGATGGACCGGATATTCAAGTAAGGGCTGCAGACAGAAAAATGGCAGGCGTTGTCATCAAAGGGATGGGTTTCCATGCCCCGGAAAAGGTGGTCGCAAACCGGGATTTGCTCGGGCGCATCGACACTTCGGAAAGTTTCATCGTCGAGCGCACGGGTGTACTGGAGCGCCGTCATGCCCGTGCGGACGAGGCGGCGAGCGATCTCATGGTCCCGGCCGCGCAGGCCGCCATCAGGGCAGCCGGGCTGGTCCCCGACGATATCGATTTCCTGCTCGTCAATACGCTCTCCCCTGACTACCACGACCCGTCGCAGGCCTGCTTGATCCAGCCGGCACTTTTTTCCGCGCACATCCCCGCCCTGGATTTGCGCGGGCAATGCAGCGGTTTTCTCTACGGGATGCAGGTGGCGCGCGGTTTAATCGACGCCGGCCTCTACCGCAATGTTCTGTTGATTTGCGGAGAACTGCTCTCGAAGCGTATGGACTGCTCAGACCGCGGTCGCAACCTTGCCATCCTGCTCGGCGACGGCGCCGCTGCGGCGGTCGTGAGCGCCGCTTCCGAGCCGGCCTGCGGCCTGATCGATCTGGTACTAGGCAGCGACGGGCGCTACTTCGATCTGTTGATGACGGCGGCTCCCGGTACTGCCGGCGGGACATTCCTGTCGGCCGAGGATCTGGCGGAGGGGCGGCATCAGTTCCTGATGAACGGTCGGCCGATGTTTGAGCATGCTACCGACACCCTGACCTACGCCGCGAAGACCCTGCTAGAGCGCAACAAGCTTCGTCTTTCCGATCTCGATTACGTCGTTTGCCATCAGCCCAACCTGCGCATCCTCGACAGCGTCAGGGAACGACTCGGCATCCCGGTGGAGAAGATGCCCATCTCCGTCGACCGCCTGGGCAACATGGCTTCGGCCTCGCTACCGGCTACCCTGGCTGAACTCTGGCCGGAACTGCGTCCCGGCCAGCAGGTGATGCTGCTTGCCTACGGCGCTGGCGCTACCTGGGGGTCCGCCCTCTATCGCCATGCGGAGGCCGCGTGAAGCCAAGCCCTGCCGTGGAGCAGCTAGATGACGATCTTTATCGGCTCGGTAGCCGTTACGTTCCGGTCTACCTGCTGAAAACGGCTGTCGATCGCTGGGCATTGATCGAAGGCGGCATCAGCGCCGATGCCGATAGCGTCTGGACTCAATTGCAGCGACTTGTCCGCTCCCCGGCGGATGTCACCGACTGGCTGTTGACCCACAAGCATTACGATCATTGCGGACTGTTGCCGCTCCTGCTGCCACGTCTGCCCCGGGTGCGCTGCGGCGTACCCGCTCGGATGCGAGCGAGCTTGGCCAATGGCAAGGCCTGCCAGGTCATCGCCGGCCTCAACGCCCGTTTGTTTCCGTCCACGTCGGCAGCGCCAGCGGCGGCCGATTGGCAGGGACTGTCCCTGGCCGAGATACACCCCGGCGACTGCCTGCAACTGAGCGAAACCCATCGGCTTACAGTCCTGGATGCCGGTGGGCACTCTGACGACTTGGTTACCTACTACGACGCGGACCGGGAACGCCTGTTTGCTTCCGATGCACTTGGGGAGTTTGACCCAGTGGACGGTCTATGGCGGCCGCTGGCCTTCCATGACTACGGCGCTTACCTGGGAACGCTGGATCGTCTGCGGGCGTTGGCGGTGCGCGAGGTACTGGGAGGCCACTATCGTGTCGTCGGCGCGGCGGCGCGGCAGGCGGCGGCGCTCGCCCTGGAAGGTTGCCGGCATCTTGAGCGTGAGTTGCACGAGGCGGAGTCTTGCGGCCAGGGTGGAGACATCTTGGCCCGCGCCCTGCATCTACGCTGGCGCGATCAGTCCGCACCATTCTTACCAGAAGACTTGCACTTGGCGAGCATGCAGCGGCTCGCGCAGCAGGTTCAACAGCACCTCGCACATACATCCAGAGAAGAACATGTGCATTGATCCGAGCGAACGCTTGGTGCTCGTCACATCACCGGCCGCGCGCTGGTTATCGATGCTGGCTTGAGCATCCAGAAAGGACTGAACCCATGAAACGTGTAGTAATCACTGGCGTTGGCGTCGTTTCGCCTCTCGGCTCCGACGTAAGCAGGTTCTGGCGGGAATTGTGCGCCGGCGCCACCGGTGTGGCGAAGCTGACCCGCCTGCCTAGCGCCCTCTACCCGCGCGATCTCGCCTCGGAGATCAAAGATTGGCACACCCTTCCCGAAGCCGACGATCCGACCCTGCGGGATTCCGGTCAGGCGGTAGGCTATGCCGTTGCGGCGGCGCGCATGGCATTGGAGGACGCAAGCCTTGGCGCCACCTTGCCTGAGGACAACGACTGTAGCGTTCTGATCGGCAGCACGATGGGAAACCAGGACGTTGTCGAGCGCATCATCAACCGCTACGACATGGACGAATCGTCCGTTTTACAGCCCGAGCAGGCCCCAGAGTTCGAGCATTTCAAACCCTCGCTCTTAAGCGGCACGGTAGCGGCCCGTTTGGGGGCACGCGGCAGTTCGCTGACCCTGATCAATGCCTGCGCCTCGGGCAACTATGCGGTCGGGCTTGGTTTCTCACGGCTGCGTGCCGGCCTTGGCCGGATGGCGCTGGTTGGCGGCGCCGATCCTTTCACGCGCGCCTGCTACACCATCTTCCACCGCCTCGCCGCCTCTTCAGGCACGTGCTGCCAGCCCTTCGACCGTGACCGGGATGGCATGGTGGTTGGGGAGGGCGCCGCCTTCCTCGTTCTTGAAGATTACGAACATGCACTGGCGCGCGGCGCGCGTATTTATGCCGAAGTGAGCGGTTATGGCCTGGCGTGTGACGCTTACCACGCTACAGCCCCGCACCCCGAAGGAAATGGCGCTGTCATCGCCATGCGGCGCGCCCTGGCGGTTGCCGGCCTGGCGACTGAAGACATTGATTACATCAGCGCGCATGGTACCGGCACCGCCGCCAACGACCAATCGGAAGCGGTTGCTATGGAGCGCATTTTCGGCGAGCGCATGCGCAGCTTGCCGGTAAGTTCTATCAAGGGGGCTCTCGGGCACTGCATGGGGGCATCCAGTGCCCTTGAGGCGGTCGCTTGCGCCCTCGCTATCCACCATCAGGCGGCGCCGCCGACCCTGAACACGCGCACCGTCGATCCAGCCTTTCCCGGCCCACTCGACATTATTCCCGGCAAGGCACGGTCCATGCGCATTCGCCATGCCATGAGCAATGCCTTCGCATTCGGTGGAAATGTCACCAGCATCGTGTTCAGCGATCTGCGCCACTGATCCGATAGCGGACGACTCCCATGAAATACACCATCATCGAAAGCAGCTACAAGTTGCTCCAGCCCAGCGGCGCTTCGACGCTGCTCCCTTTGCCGGAGGAGGGTGGCGAGTTCCTGGCGCCCATGCCGGACTATGACGTCGAGCGCGCCCTCGGCCGCAAGACCCGCCACCTTAACGCGGCGACCCGCTTCTTCGGTAGCACGGCAAGCGCCTTGCTGCACAACCCGTGTGTGCGTGAGGTGCTCGAAGGCAACTCCGCGCGCCTTGGCGTCTATGCCGCGGCCGAAACCATCAACCTCGAAGACGACATCTCTTTCGATCTCACGGTCAAGACGTATGGTCCGGATTACGCGAGCCCGCTTCAGGCCCCCAATACCTTGGCCAACGTGATGGGCAGTAACTTTGCTACCTTTAACGGTATCAACGGCCCCAACTGCACCGTGTCCGCTGGCCAGAGCAGCGGCATGCACTGCCTGCAGATCGCCGCCTTGGCACTTGCCGAGGACGCTGTCGACTGCGCCATCGTCGGTGGCGCCGAGGTGGCTTCCTCGTACCACGCGGCTGCTTTCCCTGGCTCACGGGAGAGCGCCGTAGCGCATGCCGTGGTGGAAGCTTCGCCGACAGACCGGGTCGTCTTCGGCCTGCCTGTTTTGTGGACCCTTGCCGGCACCTCGCCCACGGCCGAACTAGCCGGCCGCCTTACCGCCGCGGCCCGCGCCACCTTTGGTGAAGAGAAGCTCGACGGCGTCGTCCTCGCCTTCGGCGGCGATCGTGTCGATGCCGACGAGTTGTTCTCCGCGCTGCAGTCTGCCGGTGACGGCGGGGCCGTATTGGCTGCCGAGCGCCTGTACGGGCGCGGAGAGAGTTGCAGCGGCCTCCTCGGCCTTGGGGTTGCCAAAGAGCTCCTCGGTTGTGATGAGCCCGATGCCGCCCGTATGGCGCCGGCCTGGGCCGGCGGTCGCCTCCCTAGCCGGTTGCAACGCCTTGGCGTGGCCGGTATCGATGAGCACGGGCAGGGCGTTGTCCTTCTCATGGAGGCCCGCTCATGAGTATGGACGTGTCGCAGCTCGACGTGAAAACCCTGCTCCCGCACCGCGAGCCATTCCTGTTGCTTGACCGCCTGCTTGATTATCGGCCAGGCGCCTCGCTCCTAGCGGTAAAGGCAGTCTCTCGTGCAGAGCCCTGGTTTCAGGGGCATTTCCCCGATTTTCCGGTTCTCCCCGGAGTACTCATCATTGAGGCCCTTGCCCAGACCTGCGCCGCCTTCATGGCTTTGGAGGCGGGGAAGGGCAGCGTGCCTGGCGACGATCTCTGGGTCTTATTGCGCACCGAAGTGCGGAACTCTCGCGCGGTGCTGCCCGGCACGCTCCTCACTCTGCAGGCCGACCACGAGGAGCGTAAGGGCGATTTCATCGACTTTTCCGTACGCGCCAGCCAGGACGGCAAAACCAGCGTGCGGGGGCGGATGACCGTCGGCCGAACCTCGCGCAGCAAATTGTTCCACGGGCAGGCCTCCGCTATCGAAGCCGTCTCGGGCGCAGCCGGATCGCCGGCGGCGACAACCCTTTTTGGAAATAAATAAATGCGCTTGCCGAGCAATGACGATCAACTGCAATTGGAACTGGATGCCTATGTCGCCTCCAACCCTGACCATAGTTGCCGGATACTGGGGCTGCCCCCTGGGACGTCCATCCGGGTTCGGATCGACCCTGCCGCAACGGCCATCCGATTAGAGCGGCGGGACTCCGAGGCTTTGCTCCACCTGCCGCGGCGCGATGCCCGCCAGATACTCGCCTACAGCCTTGGCTTTACCTGGGCCAACGGCGTCGTCCTCATCCCGACGCTGATCGAACTGGTTGTCTCCGGTGCTTTCGCGCAGGCTGACGGAGGCCGCGAGGTCGCTGTCCTGGATTTCGCCCGCCAGCATCTGGATGATCCCGAACCTAACCTCGGCTTGATCTGGGGCGCTCTGAACCTGCTCGCGCTGCAGGGCTGGGTGCATCTGCGAGGTTCCGACCGTGATGCCCGTTACAGCCTAACGTCGATTGGCGCGTGGGTCGTGCGCTACGTACAGAGCCACGCTCCGTTGTTCGAGCGTCTGGCCAAGGCGGTTTGCTTCCTGCAGCACCTCCATGCCCTCTGCCATCGTCGGCGTGTTGATGCCGCGGCGCTCGCCGAGTACGGGCAACTGGTCGACCTGAGCGCTTCCGGTTGGCAAATGGCAGCCGGGGCAGGGAGGGATGCCCTTCGTGCACACGCGCAGTTGATCGAAGCCATGGACGGCCTGCTTGTGGGGCCGACCTGGATCGCTCTCGATATGCCGTTGTTCGAGCCGGAAGGCAACCGTATTACCACGCGCGCGCCTTCCGTGTTCGCGCGCTTCGACGAAGAGAACGGCTGGCCGGAAGCCGGTACGCCGGATCTCGATCCTGCTTTCCTGGCGCCGGCTTGGCGTCTACTGCATCGTTTGGGACAGGTCGAAAAAGTCCAGGCCGGACAGATCAGGCTCTCAGCCTGGGGCTCGATCATCCGCCCGATCGCCGCACCCTACGCCGCGCTTCCGGCCTCTTATCTGCGCACCTACGAGCGCCTGCGGGATCTGCTCTGCGGTGACCCTGATCCGTTGGGTATCGACCGGGACACTCACATAGACCGGGTGATGAACGTCTACGGATCGAGCGGGGCAGGATCGGGGCCGGCGGCACGGGAAATCACCGACAAGATCATCCGCCGTCTGTTCGACGATCCTGATCTCGATCGCCAGCCGGCGGGTCTTGCCGACATGGGGTGCGGCGACGGTTCGGCGCTGGCCAAGCTAGCCAATTACGTGGTCAGCCATACCTTGCGCGGACGGCATCTGGACAGCCATCCCTTGCTCGTGGTCGGTGCCGACTACAACGAATCGGCGCGTGCCCGTGCCCGCGAGAATCTTACCGCCCTGGATCAGGTCGCCGGCGTTCAAGTACGCGTGCTGCATGCCGATATCGGCGATCCTGCCACGTACGACCAGACCATGCGGGAGAGCGGCCTGCGTGTGCGCGATGGCGCGGGAAAAACGCGCCCTGCCGGTTTGCGGGACTTTCTGCATACCTTCATGTTCCTGGTGCATAACCGGCGGCTTCGGGTTCGGAGTGAGGAGCATGCCGCGGAGGTGCTGCTTGGCAGCCTGGCCGCAGCTGACCGGGGCGTGTTGGAGGAGATCGTCGCCAACTACTTCCCGGAGCGGTTGACGGTGGATCGGCAGGCGACACTTCCCCTGTCGCTGAAGGCGCTCAAGGCGGCCTTCCGGGTCGCTTATTCCGATGCCCAAGGGATCGTTCCCGGCTTCGTCGCCGCCGCCGATCTGGTCGACTTCATGGGGCGCTGGAAGCCCTTCATCGTCCATGGTTTTCTGTGTGTCGAGGGACATAGCCCGTGCGCGGAAAGTCTGTTGGAGCCGACTCCGGAGCGCGCAGAGGAATGGATGCGGGTGGACAAGCTGCCGCACCCATTCAATTGGGGAATGCACTTCCCGTCGCGGCAATTCATGATGCCTTTTGACGAGTTCATGCTGGCGCTTGCATTGGCCGGCTTCGCTCCGCGCGACGAAATTCACGGCCGAGTCCATCCCGAGGGGTTCCCGGGGCTCGATCTGGCACCCGAGTTCAGATTTTTCAGTATCGCCGACTACGTACCCCGCAGTTTGCCAAGCGGAGTATCCGCCGGTCGTTGCGGCACGGACGCGGCTGGTTTGTTAATTTCAGTGGAGGGAACGCAATGACAGTAGAACGGGTTGACGTACTCATTAACGGTGGCGGCATCGGTGGCGCTGTGCTTGCCTACGTCCTGGGCCATTTTGGACATCGGGTAATGCTTGTCGAGCAGTCGGCGCGCGAATGTCCGCAGAACGGCGCGGATTTGCTCAAGCCCTCCGGTATTAAGATACTGCGCCGCTTCGGCTTGTTCGACGACATCATCAAGGAAGGCGGTTTGGTGCGTGACAAGGTCCGCGTCTTTCACGACCGCGAACTGCTGAGCACGGTCGATTACACGGCGGAAAACGATCTCGGTTTCTTCGTTCTGATTCCGTGCGAGAAACTGCGGCGGCTGGTGATGAAGAAAATTGAGCAGATGGCTGCTGTGCAGATTCTGTTCGAGACTCGTATCGCCGAATACAAGAAAGATACCGCCGGCAATGTCGCTGAGCTCGTACTTACCGACGGCCGGACGGTCCTGCCGGCGGTAGTGGTCGGCGCTGACGGCGCCAATTCCTTTGTCCGCAGCCAGATCCTCGGTATCGACGTTGAGCACGAGCGGATCAGTTACGCCGCTCCGATGTCCTTCTGTTCCTTTCCGCTGACGCCCAGTGTGCGCGATTGCAATCGTCTCTATGTCGATTCCACGCATGGGTTGGCCTATTTTTATCCTCTCGACGGCCAGACCCGTCTGATCATCAGCTTCCCGACCGAGGATATGAACGCCCTGCTTGCCGACGAAAGCCGTGCTGCCTTGGTGGCGCGCCTACGCCGCTTCGTTACCGAGGAAAGCGCCGATGCCCTAGAGCAGATCGTCGCCGGCACCGAATTCCGGCAAATTCCGCTCAAGCGCATGAACATCAAGACCTATTACCGGAACAACGTGGCTTTGATGGGTGACGCCGTCCATAACATCAATCCGATCACCGGCCAGGGGATGAACCTGGCGATCGAAGATGCGGACGAGTTGGCGCGCTGCCTGGATGTGTCGCTACGCGGCGAGAAGACCCTCGAAGACACGCTCGCCGCCTATCAGGCGACCCGGCATCCGATCAACGAAGGGGTTGTTTCCTATGGCCATGCCCTGACCCTGTCCTTTCCGGATAAGGCCAGTTTCGCGCGCAATTTCAACGTCTCCCTTCAAACCAGCGGGCGGGATCCGGAACAACTCCAGAGGCCTCTGCACGCTGTCTTACCGGCGGTGTCCGCTGCCTGACCCGGCGTGGGATGGCGCCGCCCGGCGCCGTCCCCTCCGTTACCTCAACCAGAGGCCTCCGTATGATTGCGACACTCAAGTCTGTCAATAAGAACTACCGGCTCGGCACAGTGGAAGTGCCGGCCCTCCGCGACATTTCCCTGGATATCCGGGCGAATTGTTTCACGGTGATTTGCGGGCAGTCGGGCAGCGGCAAGACGACCCTGCTCAACTTGATCGGTACCGTCGATCGGCCGGATACGGGCCTGATCACCGTTGCCGGCTTGGATGTCAACTCCGTGGACGACGATGAACTTTCGGATTTTCGCGCGCGCCACATAGGTTTCGTGTTCCAGAATTTCAATCTCCTGCCGGTTCTGTCGGCTTACGAGAATGTCGAGTATCCGCTGCGATTGACCGGGATTCCGCCGGTGAAGCGGCGGGCCAAGGTGCTTGAGTTGCTCGCATCGGTCGGTCTGTCCGACAAGGTGCACTGTCGTCCCGGAGAGCTCTCCGGCGGCCAGCGGCAACGGGTGGCCATCGCCCGCGCTTTGGCACCTGGACCGACACTGATCTTGGCTGACGAACCCACGGCCAACCTCGATAGCCATACCGGCGAGGCCATCATCGCGTTGATGCGGAAGATGCAGCGTGAATACAGCGTCTCCTTCGTTTTTTCCTCGCATGACCAGAAGATCATCGCCGAGGCCGATGACACCGTAATTATTCAGGATGGGTGCATCATTTCAATCGAGCGCCACAACGAACTGGAAATGGAAACCACATGAACGTGCTCCTACTCGCCGCCCGCAATCTTCTACGCAATCGGCGGCGCTCCCTGACCACCCTGCTTGCCGTGATCATCGGGGTCATGACCATCCTAATGTTCGGTGGCTACAGTCGAGACATCAAGCTCGGTCTCCAGACCTTCTACATTCAGTCCAGCGGCCATCTTCATGTGATGCGCAAGGATTATTTCCTGTACGGCAGTGGCAATCCCGCACAGTACGGAATCGCGGATTATCAGCGCATTATCGATGTCATCAGGCAGGATCCTGTCCTTGCATCGATGCTGACCGTGGTTACGCCGACCCTGCAGATCGGTGGTATTGCCGGCAATTTCTCAGCCGGTGTCACTCGCACGGTTTGGGCCAATGGCGTGGTGGTGGACGACCAGAACCGGCTGCGGGAGTGGAACGACTACGACAACTCCATGCAGCTCGGCCCGCTGGCTCTGACCGGTACCGGCCGGGATGCCGCCGTGATCGGCGTCGGTGTCGCCCGTACGCTGCAGTTGTGCGGCGTGCTCGACGTACCCGATTGCGCCCCGCCGCGGGTGGTTGCGGTCCGCGCCGCGGGCCCGGCGCAACCGGACGACATTGCGAGCCTGGCGGCGGCCGAGAAGCCGGAGCAGGCACAGGCGCCCGGTCGCCGTATCGAAATGCTTGCTTCCAGCGCCCATGGTGCGCCGAACGTGGTTTCGCTTGATGTCGTCAAGGCCGAGAACAAGGGCATCAAGGGACTCGACGACGTTTACGTCGCCCTGCATCTGCCGCAGGCACAGCAGTTGGTATACGGTAAAGACGCACCACGGGTCACCTCGATCATCCTGCAGGTTCGCCATACCGAGCAGATGGAGGCGGCGAGGGCGCGCCTTGAGGAACTGTTGGCTGGCAGCCTCAAGGACGATGAGCTGGAAGTCCTCGACTACGAGGTGCTGAATCCCTTTTATGGTCAGGCGGTGGTCATGTTCGGGACCATTTTTGGCTTCATTGCCGTGCTGATCGGAGCCATCGTCCTGTTTACCATCAGCAACACGATGAGCATGTCGGTGCTGGAGCGCACCGTCGAGATTGGCACCTTGCGCGCCATCGGCCTGCGCCGAGGGGGCATCGGCCGTCTGTTCATCTGCGAGGGGCTGCTGCTGGGACTCATCGGCGTCGTCATTGGCGTCGCCCTAAGTTTGGCGCTGGCTTGGATCATCAACCACGGCGGTATCACTTGGATGCCACCGGGCCAGGCGACACCGGTGCCACTGGCGGTCCGTGTCTGGGGCGAAACGGCGTTGATCTTCGGTGCAGCCGCGGGGCTTATCGTCGTGGCTGGGCTGTCGGCGTGGTTGCCCTCCCGCCGGGCAGTCAAGATGAATATCGTCGACGCGCTACGCTATGCTTAGCCGCTTCTGCCTGCAGCGCCGCTCATTTTTCTGTCGCTTCATAGTTGCCACGGTGCTGACCGCCTGCAGCGCAGGCGCGGCCCAGGCTGCGCCGGACGCGCAGTCCATACTCGCAGCGAGTGATCGTATCCGCAATCCAGGGCGTCCGTTCGCGGTCACGACCAATCTGCTCGAATACCGCGACGGCGTCCAGTCGGATACGACCACTCTGATGGTCTATTCCAAGGAGGATACGAGCCAAGGCCAGTTTCGGAGTCTGCTGCGTTTCGCCGCGCCAGCGCGGGACGTCAACAAACTGATGCTCAAGAACGGCAACGATCTTTGGTTTTTTGATCCATCAAGCCGGGCTAGCATTCGAATTTCTCCGCAACAGCGCCTCCTCGGCCAGGCAGCCAACGGTGATGTGGTGACCGTCAATCTGGCCAAGGATTATCAGGCGCGTCTGGAAGCGGAGGAGGATGTCCAGGATGGCGACCGTAAGTCGAGGCATTGCTACAAGCTGCAGCTCGATGCGGTGGCGCCAGATGTTACCTACCACCGCATCGAGTTCTGGGTAGACAGCGACAACAATCGCCCGGTCAAGGCCAAGTACTACACCGAAAGCGGACGTTTGCTGAAGACAGCCTTTTACCGTCGTTTCCAGTCCGAACTGGGGGTCGAGCGCCCAACCGAAGTGGTGATCATCGACGGGCTCGATACCCGTTGGGTGACCGTCATCCGCCTGTCCGAATATGCTTGGCGCGATTTTCCGGATGCTTGGCTACAGCCAGACTATCTATCTCGCTTCAAGCCGGAATGAGCGCGCGTGCATGTGCTTTGGCGCTGCTCCTGTCGCTGTTCTCCGCAGTGGTCTTTGCCGAGGACGCGGTGCTCGATGCACTGGATCTGGCCGACCGTGCTCCGGATATGGTCGAGCGGGCAAGGGATCTTCGTTTTTTCGCCGAGGCGGCGATCGGCCAAGGGGAGTATCGGAACGGGGCGGGGACGCGCTCCGGCCAGCGGCTGTCGGCGGATATTTTCTATGAGACCCGTTTCTCCCGCGAATTACGCTTCACCCTTTCCGATCGTTTGGACCGGCGATGGCAGGATGGCACCGACAAGCAGGACACCATCAATACCCTGCGGGAAATGTTCGTTACTTGGCATCTCGGCGAGCAGGCGATGGTGGACGTTGGCCGTGTCAATGTTCGCTATGGCGCCGCCAAAGGCTTCAATCCTACCGATTATTTTCGCGGCGGGGCGTTACGCTCCGTCGTCTCCCCCGATCCCAACAGTCTGCGGGAGAACCGGCAGGGAAGCGTGATCGTTCGCGGCCAGACGCTATGGGACGGTGGTTCGCTGTCGGGGCTCTACAGCCCGAAACTGGACGAAGAGCCGCACGCCGGAAGCTTCGATCCCGATTTCGGCGCCACCAACCCTCGTGGTCGTTGGCTGCTCGCTGCTAGCCACAGAATTGGCGAAAGTTTTTCGCCGCAATTCCTGCTGTACGGCGGCGACGGCATCAAGCCGCAGGTGGGCGTCAACGCCACCACCCTGATTGGCAACGCAACGGTAGCCTATGTGGAGTGGAGCGGCGGCCGCAGCCCTTCGCTGTTATCGCAGGCCGCTGGCGGGCCGGACGACACGGCCTTCCGTTCACGCCTCGCCGCCGGTTCCACCTACACGATGTCGAGCAAGCTCTCGCTGACCCTCGAATATCTGCACAGCAATGCTGGTATGGACGCCTCAGATTGGAAGGCGCTGCCGGCGGACCCCCTGCGCTACTTGGCTTATCGGGAATTCGCCGCCACGCAGCAGGACATGGTGACGAAGAGCGCTTGGTTTGGCTATGCGACGGTCCAGGATTTCATTTTCCACCACACCGACCTGACCGCCATGCTGCGCTTCAACGTTGCCGACGATAGCCGCATGGCGTGGATCGAGTTACGCAGGCATTACCCCCAGGTGGACATCGCCCTGCAGTGGCAAGCCAATATCGGCGGGCCTGGCAGTGAGTTTGGTGCCCTGCCACAAAGCCGGAATCTCCAGTTGCTGGTGACGTGGTTCTACTGAGAGAGGCCGTCGGCACTCTTGATAACCGTGAGTGAAAACGATGATTAGCGAATCCGAATTCGAAGGGCTTGCTCGCCAGGGCTATAACCGCATCGCGTTGGTCGCCGAAGAGCCACTCGGATCGCTGCACGCCATCTCTCTTTATGCCAGCCTGGCGCAGGCGGCGGGTGGTGGGCGCTACAGCTTCCTGCTCGAATCCGTCGTCGAGGGAACACGACCGGGACGTTATGCCTACATCGGCCTGCCCTGCCGCACCCTCGTGCGCAATCGTGGACGAGTTACCGAGGTGGTGGCTGACGGGAAAGTTACCGAACGCCACGAGGGTAATCCGCTTGCTTTTATCGCTGCCTACCAGCGTCGCTTCAAGGTCGCATTGCCGCCAGGCATGCCCCGTTTTTGCGGCGGCCTTGCCGGCTATTTCGGCTACGAGACCATCCGCCACATCGAACAGAAGCTTGCCGGTATTGAGAAACCGTGCGAGCTAGATACCCCCGATATCCTGCTGCTGCAGTGCGAGGAACTGGCGATCGTCGATAACGTCGCCAAGCGCTTGCAATTTGTCGTCCTTGCCGATCCGAGGGAACCGGAGGCTTATTCCCGGGCCCGCCGACGCCTGGCGGAATGGTCGAACGCCGCCAATTGCCCGGCGCCGCGACCGGTCGTGGAGCACGGTGCCCGGCGTGCTGTCGAGAACCTGTTCCCACAGGCGGAGTACGAAAGCGCGGTGCGCAAAGCCAAGGACTATATCGAGGCAGGGGATGTCATGCAGGTCGTCCTCGGCCAACGCAGCCGCAAGCGTTTCATGGAGCCGCCGCTGGCCCTCTATGGGGCGCTGCGCAGTCTCAATCCAAGCCCCTACATGTATTACTACGACATGGGCGATTTCCATATCGTCGGCACCTCGCCGGAAATTCTGGTGCGCCAGGAGCAGGATGGACAAGAGCGGGTGGTGACCATACGGCCGATCGCTGGTACCCGTGGCCGTGGCCTCACTCCGGAGCAGGATTGTGCGCTTGAGGCCGATTTGCTGAGCGATCAGAAGGAGCGCGCCGAGCACCTGATGCTGATTGACCTCGCGCGCAACGACCTTGGGCGCATTGCGGAAACCGGCAGCGTCAGGGTTACGGAAACCTTCGGCATCGAGCGCTATTCGCACGTGATGCATATCGTCAGCAATGTCGAGGGGCGCTTGCGCAGCGGACTGTCGGACATGGATGTGCTGCATGCCAGCTTCCCCGCTGGCACCTTGAGCGGCGCGCCGAAGATCAGGGCGATGGAGATCATCGACGAGTTGGAGCCGGTCAAGCGTGGCATCTATGGCGGTGCCATTGGCTATCTCAGTTTTTCCGGCGAGATGGATATGGCCATCGCCATCCGCACCGGCGTGGTCAAGGACCAGATGCTTTACGTCCAAGCGGGCGCAGGGGTGGTGGCTGATTCGGTGCCTGAGCTGGAGTGGAAGGAAACCGAGGCCAAGGCGCGCGCGGTGCTGCAAGCGGCGAGCCGGCTGGAGGAAGGGTTTTCAGGGAGAGAAGCGTGCTTCTGGTGATCGATAATTACGATTCTTTCACCTACAACCTCGTCCAATACTTGAGAGAACTGGGTGGGGAAGTATGTATCTATCGCAACGATGAGCTGTGCCTCGCCAAGATCGCGGCACTTGCTCCAGATGCCTTGGTCGTTTCCCCTGGGCCGTGCACGCCGGCTGAGGCCGGTATCAGTGTCGATGCGATCCGCCATTTCGCGGGAAAAATTCCGATGCTTGGCGTCTGCCTTGGGCATCAGAGCGTAGGAGTGGCTTTCGGCGGGCAGGTCGTGCGCGCTACCCGACCGATGCATGGCAAGACAAGCCGCATCGTTACCGACGAGCAAGGGGTCTTCGCTGGCTTGCCGCAGATTTTTTCGGTTACCCGTTATCACTCTTTGGTCATTGATGAGGCCAGCCTGCCGGCAGAACTCGTGGTCACGGCGCGTAGCGAGGACGGCGAGATCATGGGGGTCAGGCATCGGAGTTTGCCGATCGAAGGCGTGCAGTTCCATCCCGAATCCATCCTCACCGAGCACGGGCATGCCATGCTGGGAAATTTTCTTGCCACCGTCATGCATGGAATGGCCCCCTGTCAAAAATCGCAGTTACGGAACGCCGCAGGGCACGATTAAATATGCATTCGTCAAAAAAAGGGGTTGTCGCATGGTGGGCGTGAACGATGGTGGCGCCAATGAGTAGTTCTTCAAGATCGGTATTTCCTTGCGCTACTTCCGCCATTCGATGCAGAGCACCCATGCCTTTCCCCGTGGGCAAAACGTATATACGCCGATTGCCAATTGCCCGGCTTTTCCGGTAAGTCCCGCCAGGGGCTCCCGCGCGCGCCAAATACAGTTCCGCCCCGATAAATTGTCGGTTGCTCGCCCGCCTTTATCCGTGGGCTTGCCAGGGAGTAAATCCACGATCCGGTTGCACGGCATATTGCTCAACATGCACCGGCCTATTGCCAGCATCCGAATTCCAGGGTGCGAACACCAACCGACTACTGCGAACAGGCTCTAGCATGGATGTGAATGTAGATCTCGACATGAGCCACGTCGGCCTAGGGACGTTGGACGAGTACAGTCTCATGGTGCTCTTTGGCAACGCTCACAGCCGTTGCCTGACCGATGGGCTTGAGCATGATCCGGGGCGGATCACCGATGCTAAGGGCAATATTCTCTACCCCGCCTATTTCATGACCCATCTGGTCGTGCCGCCCGCGATCCCGCTCAACTCCTTTCCGCTATGGAGTTCGGTCGGTATCGAGGCTAGCGTCAGGCGTTACGGCGACACGATACTCGATTCGTCATATTCAGCGGGACGGGAGAAGGGTGGAGCGCGCATCACGATGCAGGCGAACAGCCTCTTTATCCTCGACCCTGGCATTTTCCGCTCGCGCCGCAAGCAGGGGGTAGCGCCACAGTCCGGCGCCATTCGTGAACTGGAAAAACTGGGAGCGCCTCCGCTGGCCATTCAAGAGGTCGCCCGTGTGCGCACTTGCGGCTTCGAGGGCGCGGACCGGTCGTGGCTTGTTGCCGACCCCTATACCTATACGCTGGAGTGCAACCGGGACGTTGCTCCCGGTCATCCGATGATCTTCGCCAGGATTCCCGCCATTGCCGACCTGGCTGAGCGTGTATTCCTGCGCCGCTTGGCTCTCGGCCGGATTTCCGAGGATATCTTGCAAGCCGTCTCCTTGCTGGAGCGGAAAACCTTCTATTACGACAACGCCTTCGCAGGCGAAACGCTGACCGTGCTTACCCGCAGTGCCATCTGGAACTGCGGCGAGTCGCTCTGGAAGGACAACATCAGGCTGCAGTACACCTTCCGGATGACCTGCGATACCGAAATCTATAGCGGCGGGGAGTTGCTCGCGCTCTCCCGTGCCGAGAAGGTGATTGTCCATGAGATCCGCAATCAGTCGCTGATCCAGGACACCAAAAGACTACTTCAACCCCTATGCCTAGAAACAGGTGCAAGAGATGGCCGGCCCTTTTGAAGTTCTGAAGAAATCAATCCAGGCGATCCAGGAACAGCAAGGCTATCCGAAGCATGAAGTGCTGCCGGATTTCCATCTGGTTCACGACCTCGGTTTTGCGTCGCTCGATATTGCGCAACTGCTCGCCATGATGGAGGGCGAGTTGGGCGTCGATCCGTTCGCTCAGGGCGCCACCCTCGATCAGGTCGCGACCGTCCGCGAAATGGCCGGCCTTTATAGCCGGCAGGCCGCATAGGGAGAACACCGTGGGCATTGTGCTAGAGCGGATCGGGGAGTTTGGCGATCGTCCCTTCATCCACCATCGTGGCCGGCGCACCGGCTATGACGAGCTCGCTGCCGGCATCCGACGGTGGCTGGAACGCTTTCCAGGCCTAGGGATCGAGCCGGGTGCCGTGGTTTCGGTCGCCGGGCATTTTTCGCCCGACTGGATCACGTTAATGCTTGCCCTTCTGGAGAACCGCAACATCGTCGTCCCTTTCGACGATGCCGCACAGGAGGATCTTGCCAAGCGCCAGCAGGTTGCCGGGGTCGAATGTCATTTCGGCGCCGCTGGGCATGTTGCGCTGCCCAAGCCAGAGGACAGCGCTCATCCGCTGATCGAGAGCCTGCGCAGCGAAGGGCTTGCCGGCATCATTCTGTTTACTTCGGGCAGTACCGGCGAAAGCAAGGCGGCGGTGCATTCCTTCGCGCGGCTGATTGAAAAGCATGCTGCCGAAACCACGCGCAAGCCGATGCATACCATGGTTTTCCTGAAGTTCGACCACATCGGCGGCGTCAACACCATGCTCTGGGTCCTGATGAACGGAGGCTGCATGGTCGCGGTCGAGGATCGCAGCCCGAATGCGGTCTGCCGGCTGGTCGAGGAGGCCGGGGTCGAAATTTTGCCGACCACGCCCAGCTTCTTGAATATGCTGATCCTTTCCCGGGCTTGGGAGAAGCATGACCTCTCGTCGCTCAAGGTGATGACCTATGGCACCGAGCCGATGCCCGAATCGACTTTGCAGGCTGTCCATAAGAATTTCCCGGCGGTGGTGCTCAAGCAGACCTATGGCCTGACGGAACTGGGTATTTTCTCGACCCGCTCGCGCTCTGAACAGTCAACCTATATGGCGATTCGTGAGGGTGACGCTCGCACCAAGATCGAGGACGGCATCCTTTACATCAAGGCGAAGTCGGCGATGCTCGGTTACCTCAATGCCCCTTCGCCCTTCGATGCGGACGGTTGGTACAACACCGGTGATCGGGTGGCGGTCGAGGATGGCTTCACCCGCATCCTTGGACGAGAAAGCGAAATCATCAACGTCGGCGGCGAAAAGGTATTCCCGTCGGAGGTCGAGAGCGTTCTACTCGAAATGGATAATGTCGAGGACGTGACCGTCCTCGGCAAGGCCAACCCCGTGGTCGGTCAGATCGTGGCGGCTGTCTTCAGGCTGGAAGATGAGGAAGACCTCGCGGCGCTGCGCGCGCGTGTTTGGGAGCACTGCCGTGGCCGTTTGGAGGGCTACAAGATCCCGCGAGAAATTTCTATTTCGCGCGGCGAGCTAGTTTCGGCTCGCTTCAAGAGAATTCGACGAATCGAGAGTGAGACGACAAGTGCCTAAAATGGAAGGAAAAGTAGTCATCGTTAGCGGGGGCAGCAAGGGCCTTGGGCTGGGGATTACGCAGCGCCTGCTGGCCGCAGGCTGCCGGGTACACAGCTTTAGCCGGACGGCGAGCGAAGAGACGAGGCAACTGGAGGAGGAGTATGGCTCCAGCGGCCGCTATCGTTGGATGGCGCTCGACATTACCGACCGCGATGGCTTGGCGGGATGGGTCAATGCTATCCATCGGGAGGAAGGCCATATCGACGGCTTGGTCAATAACGCCGGGGTCAATCTTGACCGCCTGCTGCCGATGACGTCGCCGGAAGAAATTCACCGGCTTCTCGCCGTCAATCTCGAGGCGCCTTTGCTGCTGACGCGCTTGGTGACGCGCGCCATGATCCAGAAAGGCGATGCGGCCATCGTCAATATCAGCAGCGTGATCGGGTATCGCGGTATCAAAGGAACCTCGGTGTACGGCGCTACCAAGGCGGCGATGCTTGGCCTTACCCGCAGCCTGGCGCGCGAGCTTGGGCCGCGCAACATTCGGGTTAACGCGGTTCTGCCCGGTTATATCGAAACCGAGATGACGGCCGGGATGCCGGACGGCAACCGCAAACAGGTCATTCGGCGAACCCCGCTCGGCCGCCTCGGGCAGATCGATGACGTTGCCGCCGTTGTCGAATTCCTGCTTTCATCTACCGCCCGCTTCGTTACCGGCCAGGCAGTAGTGGTCGACGGAGGGCTGACGTGCTGAGTCCGGCTGCCTCCGGAGTGGCTCCGGAAGCCGCGATAGAAATCTATTTGCGCGAGCTTTTCGGCCGTCTTCTGAACCTCCCCGGCGAAGCACTGGGGGAGGATGAATCCTTCTTTTCCCTTGGCATCACATCGCTGCTCCATCAGGAGGCGCTTGTCGACCTGAGCAAGTTCTTCGATGAGCTGTCCAGCACCGTGCTGTTCGAGTACCCGAACCTGAGCCTCCTCAGCGGGCATCTCGCCGAGCGCAGCTTGCGATCCATCCAAGGACAGTGAGATCTTGACGATGAGCACCGAATGCAATGACATTGCCGTTATCGGCATCGGCTGTCGCTTTCCCGATGCCGACAATAGCGAAACCTTCTTTCAGAACCTAGTGGCCAACCGCGATTCGGTTCGCGAGATACCCCGCGAGCGCTGGAGCCATGCGGACCTCTACGCATCCCCTGACGAAAAGGGGCGCCTCGCTTCCAAATGGGGCGGGTTCATCTCTGGTGTGGACGAGTTCGACGCGCGCTTCTTCAAGATTCCGCCTAGCGAAGCGGAATTGATGGATCCGCAGCAGAAGCTGTTCCTGACCTGCAGTTGGGAGGCCCTCGAGGACGCCGGCTACGCGCGTCGGCGAGCCGCCGAGGGCCGCCGGGTAGGTGTCTACGCCGGTGTGACCTGGAACGAGTTTGCACTTATTGCCAACGAATACGGCTATCAGCGCGACCGCTTCGACAAGGCTAACGCCCTGTGCTGGAGCATCCCCAACCGCGTCTCTTATTTCTTCGATTTTGTCGGCCCGAGCGTTGCGGTAGACAGCGCCTGTTCGTCCTCGCTGGTCGCCGTACACCTTGCTATCCAATCACTGCTTTCGGGCGATTGCGAGATGGCTTTGGCAGGGGCCGTCAACCTTAACCTGCATCCCGCTAAGTACCTCTTTCTGTCAAGTTCGGCATTCCTGTCGAGCGAGGGCAAATGCCGGGGTTTTGGCGAGGGCGGAAACGGCTACGTCCCCAGTGAGGGCGTAGCGGTGCTGGTTCTCAAAACGCTGGCCGCCGCCGAGGCGGATGGCGACCGCATATATGGCGTCATCAAAGGCACTGCCGTCAACCATGGTGGCAAGGCGACCGGCTACACAGTGCCCAATCCCCGCGCCCATCAGGCGGTGATCCAGGCAGCGTTGCACAAGGCTGGCGTCGTCCCTGGCGATGTCGGCTATGTCGAATGCCATGGCACTGGCACGGCGCTCGGTGATCCCATCGAATTTGCAGGGCTCAAGCTCGCCTTCGAAGCATCGGCGAAGAACAAACAGTTCTGTGCCATCGGTACCGTCAAGTCCAACATCGGCCATTGCGAGGCCACCGCCGGCATTGCCGGCTTGATTAAAATCCTCCACGCCATGCAGGAGGAGCTCATACCGGCGACCTTGCATGCCGAGGTTCCCAACCGGCACATAGATTTCCAGAATAGCCCCTTTTACCTGGCGCAACAGAACACCCCCTGGCTGGCGGGAAAAGGTCCGCGCGTGGCCGGGTTGAGTTCCTTTGGGGCGGGCGGCTCGAACGCTCACTGCATTGTCCAGTCCTATGAGGCCGCGTCGCCGGCCACCGCGCAGGGCCAGCCGGAAGGGCCGCTGGTGGCGACTATTTCGGCCCTGAACAGGGAGCGGGTACTGGCTTACTGCCGGGAGCTGCGGCAGCACCTCGCCAAGCGGACGGTTTCCCTCGGCGACCTATGCCAAACGCTGTGTCAGCGCGAGAGCTTCGAGTATCGCATTGCCCTCGTGGCCGACTCGACGCAAGCCCTCATCGAACTCCTCGACAGCCTTTCCGACCGGCGCCCCGAAGAAACGGTCGTTGCAGCGGTCGGTTTGGCGGATGCCGAAACGGAGCGCCTGCTGGGTTTGGCCCGGCAGTGGGTCGAGGGCCGGATCGGGCTGCACGAGTTGCCGACTCCGTCAGGCAGCCGCCTGGTGCACCTACCGACCTACGCCTTCGAGAAGGCGAGATCATGGATTCACGATGGGCCGTGCCTATATCGGCGCAACCGCCACCCGAATCCGATTCATCCACTGCTCGACGAAAACGTCTCGACCGCTGGTGGCGGGGCCTACCTGAAAACCCTGTATCACGACGAGTATTTCCTGGCCGAACACTGGGTCGAAGGCCATCCAGTCCTGCCTGGTGTTTGCCTGGTCGAGATGGCCTCTGCTGCTGCGACACGCTACCTGGGCTCTGCCGCAGTCGGGCTGTTCGATATTTGGTTCCTCGAACCGGTCGCGCTGCGCGGCAGGGAGTACCGGCAGGTGCGTCTGGAAATCGGAGCGGTCGGGAGCGACGAATGGCGTTTCCATGCGCTCTCTGGCGACGATGCTGTAAAGCATGCCAGCGGCAAGGTACGGATAATTGGCGAGCGGCTGGCGCGGCAGACTGACGTTCAAGGCATCCTTGCCGGCTGCACGGGGCGCATTGTTCCTGACCATTTCTATAGCCGCTTCGCGCTGTCCGGCGTCGTCCAGCGTGGCCGTTTCCGGCTTGTTGCAGATTTCCGCTACAACGACTCGGAAGCCGTCGCCACCTTGAATCTGTCCGACAAGTTCCGCGAAGAAAATAGCTATGGCATGAATCCGACCCTGCTCGATGGCGCGGTCCAGACGGCGATGATGCATCTGTACCAACGCCAGCCCGAAACCGAAACGGTCCTGCCCTTCCAGATCGGCGCCTGCATCCTGCATCGCCCTCTGACGGCCAAAGTGTTCGTCGTTGCTTCGTTGAAGAGCCTGTCCGCCAAACGCTACGACATCGATATTTGCGATGAGGCGGGGAACGTCCTCGCCGAGTTCAAGGATTTTGTGCTGCGCGACTATAAGGAAAAGCAGCGCGACCTGCGCCCGTTGTTGTTTGCAGCGGTGCCACGGGAGTTGCCGGCGCTTTTGGCCGCGCTGGGCGACGGCGCACCCTGCAGCGCCATCCTGCCAGTTGGCACGGCCCTTTCTCCGCAGGACTTCCCTGCAGCCTGGGCGAAATTTTCCTGGGGGGCGGGCGCCCCTAAAGCTGACATTGCCGGTTGGCTGGCCGCGGACGAGGGGAAGATACCTCGCTTGGCTATCGTTCTTGACGGGCCGCGTAGCGGACTGGCGGGGAGCGAACTCTTTGACAGCGCCAGCGAGCACGCTCGCACGCTGTTCGAGATTGTCGGCTTCCTTGCCGGGTGCAAGAGGCTTGCGGAGGTGATCGTTTGCATCCGCGGTAGCAAGGGGGCGGGCGGCGCTCTGGCGCAGGCTAACCTCGCCCTGTTCAAGTGCCTGAACCTTGAACTGCCCGATTTGCGCTTCCGGGTGCTGGAAATCACCGATGATATGCCGGGGCCGGAAGTAGCAGCGATCCTGGCGGATGAATTCGGCGATGCCGATGCCCATGCCTACGTGCGCTACGCCGGCGGACGCCGGACGACCGAGCGGCTCGAAGCGCTACCTATCGACGCTGCCGGCGAAACGGTGGGCGACGCACCGGCGTGGATCGTCACCGGTGGCGGCGGACGCCTAGGCTTGCTTGCCGCTTGTCATCTGCTTGAAGCGGGTAAGCGGGTGGTTTTGCTCGGGCGTTCGCCCCTGGATGAGGCAGGTCGGCAGGCGCTTCACGCCTATCCGGCCGCTGCCTGGGAATACCTGCAATGCGATCTGACCAGCCCGGCACAGGTCGATTCGACGCTCGCCCGTGCCGTGTCCCGCTTTGGTGACGACTGGGGTATCGTCCATTGCGCCGGAAAAATTGAGGACGGCGCTTTCGCCAGCAAGGACTGGGCTTCCTTCGAGCGGGTTCTGCGTGCCAAAGTCGAGTCGTTGCTCCTCTTGTGCGCCGGTCTGAAGGGTCGCCAGATCCGCCGGATAGCGCTGTTCTCGTCGATCACGTCGTTGATGGGGAACAGGGGGCAGGGCGACTATGGTTTCGCCAATGGTTTCCTGGACGGTTTCGCCGCCTTGGCTGCCGATGCGGCCGGAGGCCATCCGATTGTGACCGTGATGGATTGGCCGTACTGGGAAGAGGGCGGCATGCGAATCAGCGCCGAGCGGCTGCCCGCCTATAGCGACTACTTCCTCACTCAGCCGCTGCCGACCGATGTCGGGCGCAGGATGCTTGGGCACCTGCTGGCGAGCGGGCCCGCGCGCCTGGGGATTCTCTATACCAGCGTGCCACTGGAGCAGGTTGAGGCGAGGCTTCTCCTGAAACCGCTGCCAGAAGTTGGGGCGCCTGCTCCGAAACCGCTCGCTGCGGCACGTTCTTCCAGTGCATCCGGTGCTGCCGGTGAGGCGGCGGGGAGGGATGCTATCCAGCGCTACCTAATAGCCTTCCTGCAAATTCACTTGAAGCTGGAACTCGGCGACGAGGATATCAACTTGCCGCTCGATGAACTCGGCGTAGATTCGATTGCACAGATGGACCTGATTACCAAGCTGGAAAAGGAAAAGCGTTTCGCCGACCTGCCGCAGTCGCTGATGATCGAGAACGCCAGTATTGCCGGCCTCGTCTCTTACTTCCAAGAGAATTACCAGCATGCCGACTACAGCGTGAATTGAGGATGAAGGGCGACATGCGGAAAAAGGTCGTGGTCACCGGCCTGGGGGTTGCTTCGACGCTAGGAACGGACGTTGCGACCTTCTGGGCGAACATCAATGCGGCCAAGCTCGGTTATGGTCCATTGCCCATGCTTGATGAAATCGGGGCGCCGTTCCGCGTGGGCGGTCACCTTGGTGACCTGTCCGGCCTCGATGACGGCGCGCCGGCTGCCGACCGGGCCACCCGCCTTGCCCTGCACGCGGCCACTCGGGCGCTCCGGCAGGCTGCTTTTTCGGAGGCGGCGGGCGGGACCGGGGGGGGCACGGTTGGTGTGGTCATGGGCACGACCTGTGGCGCCAACCATGCCATCGAGCTTCCCGGTTTCGACGAGGGCTGGTTCGCCGGGCGGCCGGAAGATTGTCCGCGCGAAGCATTCGAGAACTACGATCACGGCGCCATCGCCCATGCGGTGTCGCGGCGCTTTGGCTTCACCGGCCCCTCCTATGTGTTGGGTACCGCGTGTGCCGCCGGCAATCAGGCGGTCGGCGAGGGTGTCGACCTCATTCGCAGCGGTCAAGCGGACATCGTTGTCTGCGGCGGCGCTGACAGTTTCTCGCTGTTGCCCATGTTCGGTTTTCATGCGATCAGGTCGCTAGCCGAGGAACGTTGTTTGCCCTTCGACCGTCGTCGGGGCGGCACAGTGTTAAGCGAAGGCGCCGCCGTGCTCGTTCTGGAGGACGCCGAATCCGCCCGTGCGCGTGGCGTCGTGCCGTTGGCCGAGGTGAGCGGCTGGGCGTTGAATTGCGACGCTACCAAGTTTGCGACGCCGCTGGAAAGCGGCGAGCGCTGCGAGCAATTGATTCTGGCCTGCGTCGAGGATGCCGGTCTCGATCTTGTGGACATCGACTATATCCATGCCCACGGTACCGGAACTCAGAACAACGACCTGATGGAAGGCCGGGGAATATCACTGGCCTGCCGGGGCGTAGCAAAAAGAATCCCGGTTAGTTCGATCAAGGGCGTATTGGGCCATACCATGGGTGCTGCCGGGGCCTTTGGCGCGGTGGCCGCGACGCTCGCCATCGAGCATGGACGCATTCCGCCCAATGCGCCGCTCAGCGAGATGGACGATGGTGTCGACCTGGAGGTGGTGACCGATTCGCAGGCGATGCCGGCTCGGCATGTTCTGACGCTTTCCTTCGCCTTCGGCGGTTGCAACGTTGCGACCTTGTTTTCACGCTCCGCAGGCGGGAGTTCATGATGCGCGCGCCGTCGGAAATTTGCATCTCCGGGATCGGTATCGTTTCGCCGCTCGGCGAGCGGGTGGCCGAGAACTGGCGCACCCTGCGGGCCGGGCAGCGCGCGCCGGTGCCGGAAATTAGGGGATTCGTTCCGTCCGCTTACGTCAAGCGGCGCTACCTGCGGCCGCTCGACGACGTCACCTTGCGGTGCATCGCCATGGCTGGCGTTGCGATGGAAGACTCCGGGGCGGTGTTTGCGAATATCGACCCGGCAAGGGTGGGCGTAGTTGTCGGCAGCATGTTCGCCGGTGTCGGCTGCATCTTCGAATTCAAGCAAGCCTGCTGCGAGGCGCGGCGGGATGGCTATCTGGGCCTCAGCCCGCTTTATTTCCCTGGCATTGCCTTTAATTCGTTGTCGGGGCAGTTGGCGATCGAATTCGGGCATACCGGGCCGAATTCTGTGGTCAACGCGGGTCTTGCTTCGGGATTGGTCTCCGTCGCCAAGGGCGCTGAGCTGATTCGGTCGGGCAAGGCCGACGTGGTTATCGCCGGCGGGGCGGAGATGTCTCATTCCTTTATCCGGCAAAAATTCGCCGCCCTCCGTGATACCTCAGCGGTTACAGCGCTCGGTCGCGATTTCGAGCCTGCCGAGGGCGTGTGCTTGTTCGTCCTACATCGCGGGGACGACGAGCGTTTTCCCCGGGACCGCGTCTATGGGACGCTGCAAGGTTGGCGCTATGGCTTCTTGCCGGAAGGCTGCCGGCCCGAGGACATCGCACGGGTCGTTCAAGCCATGCCCGGCTGGAATGCTGAGGATGTGCGCGCAGCGGTGGCCTGTGCCTATGCTGCCTCGCCGCTTGCGGCGGCCGAGGATGCGGCTCTTGTCCAACTCCTTTCTCAGGACAAGCCGGCAGTGCTACGCAACAAGGAGCAGTTTGGGCACGCACTGGGAGCAGCCGGCAGCCTCGACCTTTTCCACGGCTTGCTCCACGCTGGCGAGGAATTGGCAGGCAAGGGCTCGGTACTAGTCAGCGCCCTTGATCCGAGCGGGAGTTGCGCTTTTCTGCGCGTGCGCTCGGATGGGTATTATCCTAGAGCTGTGACGATGGAATAAATGGTCGCTATAGATGGAGTGAAAAATCGCTCTGGATACTGCTACTGCATCCATGGGGCCGCCTTGGCCAGCGGCAATGCCACTTACATCGACTGGAGTGAGGGCTCGCCCGGTTCAAGGATAGTGCAAGGGTTGAGTTTTCGAACTGGAAGCGGTTGCCTGCAGGAGTGAAGCGATCCAGGCAGTCGAGTTCTGGCGCAGCTTATGGCGTTTCTTGGACCTGAGCCTGATCGCGGGCAGGGCGAACGAAACCAGCAAACATTTACCACTTAAACGATTTGGAGCACACCATGCAGTGGCATCGTCTCTTCTACCGGATTGGATCTTGGGCGTTCATTCTTCTCGGGGGAGGCCATCTGCTGACGCTATGGTTCGCACCACGCACTGCCGAGCAGGACGCGATCCTCGAAGTCATGCGGAATTTCCCGGTCAGGCTGCCAGGCAGTGATGGGAATCTTTATCTCTACCATGTCGGATTCAGCTCGACGATGGGGGTGTTGCTGATCGCCTATGGATTACAGGCTCTGGCGATTGGTCCCCTCTGCGCCCACAATCCTGCGGCGGAGCGCCGGCTTTTTGCACTCCATACCGGTGTTTCGGTTTTGGCGCTTCTGCTGTCGCTGAAATTCTTTTTCATTGTGCCGATTGCATTCATGAGCGTGGCCAGCCTTTTTTACGGGCTGTGCTTCTTCCTCAAGCGGCGCACGGCTTAAGGCGGATTTCGATGACAGTTGACGTTCAGGGCAACTGTCAAGGTTGACAGGGGGGCTTCTCGCACAAAACGAGAAGCTTGCCGAAGGATTTCAGTCCTACTACTTCTTCTAGCATCAGGCCGCTCTGCTCGGATAGTGACCGCCATTCCTGCAGGGTACGTTCGCGTCCCGATGTCGCCATGAACATCTGCATGTCGAAGGAGGCGCCTGCGAGGTCGGCCCCTGTTTCCGGCAATACCATTTCCATCACGATGACCCGAGCGCCGGTGCTAGCAATGGCGGTTGCAAGGTTTCTGAGGATGCATGCGCAAGTGGCGTCGTCAAAACAATGGAGCACGGCGGAGAGCAGATAAGCATCTTTGTCGCTACGCGCTGGCGGCACTGCCTCAAGGATGTCGCAGGCTTGGAAGCACATGCGGTTGGTACCCTCGGCCGTCTGGGTTGCCCAGTGGCGCTCGGCCTCGGCGACGACCTGCGGGCGGTCGAGTACCAGGGCGTTCAGGCCGAGATGGCGTTTAAGGATCGCCAACGCCTTGATGCCGCGGGAGCCGCCAACATCGATAACCCGGTCGAAACGGCTCCAGTCGAAATCGGTCGCAAAGCTGTCGCCGGCAAGTGCCTCGACGCTGTCCATCGCTGCGGAAAATAGTGCATCGGCGTCCGCATTGCTCTCGAGATAGGAGAAGAGGTCATTACCGTGTACCAGCCGGAAAGGTGCAACGCCCTCGCGCACGCCGCGTTCGAGCTGCTCGAACCACGGGCGGCTCATGGCTTCCGAGTTGTGCATCAGGACCATGGCCCGCATGCTCCCCGGACGGTCTGTGCGCAGAAAGGACGAAGCTCTGTTGTTGCGGAACCGGCGCGGCGAGACCTCGGCGAAGATGCCCATGGCCGCCAACATGCGCAGCAGACGAGCCGTGGCGGTGTGCTCCGCCCCGACCCGAGTGGCAATTTCCTCGGCATCGAGTACGCCGTCGCCGAGCACGTTGGCGATATCGAGTCGAGCAGCGACGTAAAGCGCGCGGGATTGCCAGAAAGCCGAACCGATCTGCAGCAGCCGGAAAGGTGGAGGGGTGAGCCGGTTGGGTAGAGCGTGGAGCCAAGTGCCTATTTTCATCGCCCAGGTGAAAAGGCGGACAGACATGACATTCTTTTGAAAACGCATCGGATTTCTTTTCATGTTTCGGAGGCCTGCGGGAGCATCGCTGCCGAGAGCAGGCGGCTGTTGAAGGTGGCCAGTTGGTTGAGGAAGACGTCATTCTCCAATCGTCCCGTCTGCTCTTCGAAAATGCTTTTTAGAAATATCAGTGTCATGGCCAAGCTGATGAATGGCAGGTAGTCTCGTTCGTAAGGACGCTGTCCAGTGCCACCTGTTTGCGACAGACCCGCAAGAGTCGCCGCTCCCGGGCTCAAGGCGAGCGCACTACCTTGTTTGTGATCCTCGCAGGATGGGCAACGCCTCAACCGAGGCCGCCATGGCTGGCTTTGGCTCCGCTCGTCCTCACTGACGACCAGGGGAGAGAAATGGCCCGCCACGAGAAATTTTCGGCGCTTATCGGCAGCATTTTAATGCTAAATGCATTTATGGAATGATGAAGAGTCCGTCTTTTCTCGAGTGGCATGCCGGTCTTGCGTAGTTAAAGGTTACATTTTCATAACCCGTTGGCATAGCGTTGCGATGAGATAATCCGGGCTGCGCGTATTTTTATCGCTTCGGGATATGTGGCAATGCTAATCCAACCCAATGGTCAACGCAGGTGTTGTTCATTTACCTATTCAGCATGGCCAACCAGGGTAGATGAAGTGGCTCCCTCATGCCGAACTTCTGGATCGCCGTATCGGTTTATACCCTCGTCGCTATCGTCAATAACCGCCTTATCCGCGCTGCGCCGCTCTACTCTTCGCTACAAATTTTGTCGCTCACTTTGTTTGCGACGATGCCCTTGAAGCGAGCCTTTCTGGGTGAAGGCTACATTTCCGAGCAAGGCAGCAACGGCAAGTAGCTGAATTCGTTCGCGCTTTAACCCGACACTGCTGATGCTACCTATTTCTGATTTAGTTGGAGATGCGGACGACCGTGGAACCCTGGCAAGTTGATTTTGTGGCCGCAATCCAGACCACAGGCTGCGAAAGCGAGTTATTTCGGGTAGTAAGTTCTTTAGCCAGCAATTTGGGCTTTGACCGGTGTGCCTACGGGCTACGCTCCCCTTTGCCCATCATCAGGCCAAAAACCTTGTTGCTGAACAACTATCCGGCTCTTTGGCAGGCGCGTTATCAGGAAAATAATTACATAGCCGTCGACCCAACGGTCAGTTGCTGCTTGCGCTCCTCACAGCCAGTAATTTGGAGCGATCAATTGTTTGGCTCAGCCCTTAACTTCTGGGAAGAGGCTCGCTCCTTCGGTTTGAACTACGGCTGGGCGCAATCCAGCCGCGAGGCACAAGGCTGCCTGGGTATGCTGACCCTTGCGCGCTCGAAGGAACCTCTTAAGGATGGTGAACTACGGGCCAATGGCCTCAAGATGTCCTGGCTGGCACAGGCGGCGCACCATGGGATGGTGAGGATACTTAAACCGAAAATAATCCCTGAAACCGAAGTGCAGCTATCTCAGCGTGAAATCTGTGTGTTGCGATGGACCGCCGATGGAAAAACGTCGTGCGACATTTCCGAAATCCTCAACATTACGGAGAGGACGGTCAATTTCCATATTAGCAACGCCATTACCAAGTTGAACGCTGCCAACAAGACTGCTGCCACCGTTCGGGCGGCACTGCTTGGAATTTTGTAAAGGCCAGAGTAGTTGGGTAGTTGTAAGTCCTTGGTAAGCCTATCTTACGTTTCAGAGGGAAGTGGACGGCTTGTCAGCGGCTTCGTTACGTATTCACGCGAGAACCACCTGATTTTACTCAAGGTTTGGGGTGGAGGGGCGGTGCTATAATCGCCCACCACTGATTGATCGGCCTCCCATCCGCCTGTCCGCATGCAGCTTTATGCCCTCGGCTTGAATCACCACACCGCGCCGCTTGCCATCCGTGAGCGCGTGGCGTTTCAGCCTGAGCGGCTCGATCAGGCGCTGCATGAGTTGACGCGGATGAATCTGGCGCGCGAGGCGGCGATCCTTTCCACTTGTAACCGCACCGAACTCTATTTCGCCGCCGAACAGCCGCAGCAGACGGCCGACTGGCTGGCGGGTTTTCACCGTTTGCCGCTTAACGAAGTATCGCCCTATCTGTACGCCTACCCGCAGCGCGACGCGGTGCGCCACGTTTTCCGCGTTGCCAGCGGGTTGGATTCGATGGTGCTGGGCGAGCCACAGATTCTCGGTCAGGTAAAAGAGGCGGCGCGGCTCGCCGAGCAGGCCGGCACGCTGGGGACTTTGCTGCACAAGCTGTTCCAGAATACTTTCGCGGTGGCGAAGGAGGTGCGCTCGACCACCGCGATCGGCGCCAATATTGTGTCGATGGCGGCGGCGGCGGTGCATTTGACCGAGCGCATCTATGAACGGGTGGCGGATCAGCACGTGCTGTTCATCGGCGCGGGCGAGATGATCGAATTGTGCGCGGCGCACTTTGCCGGCGCCGGGGCGAAGTCGATGACCGTGGCCAACCGCACCGAGGAACGCGCGCAGACGCTGGAGTCGCGCTTCGGCGCGCAGACGATGCGGCTCGATCAGATCGGTGAGATGCTGCCGCGTTTCGATGTGGTCATTTCCTGTACGGCCGCGCCCTTGCCCATTGTCGGTCTTGGCATGGCCGAACGCGCGGTGAAGGCGCGCCGGCACCGTCCGATGGTGATGGTCGATCTGGCCGTGCCGCGCGACATCGAGCCGGAAATCGGCGCGCTGGACGATGTGTTTCTATACACCGTGGACGATTTGGCGCAGGTGGTTGAAGCCGGTATTGAATCGCGTCAGCAGGCGGTGATCGAGGCCGAGCAGATCATCAATACGCGCGTCGATGGTTTTTTGCATTGGATGCAGGCGCGCGACGCGGTGCCGACGATCCGCGCGCTGCGCGAGCACGCCGAGGCGCTGCGCCATGCCGAGGTGGAGCGTGCGCTACGCCTGTTGGCCAAGGGCGAAGACCCGCAGCAGGTGGTGGAAAGTCTTTCCCACGGCTTGGCCAACAAGCTGATGCACGGCCCGACGCGCTTTCTCAACCAGTCCGAAGGCGAGCAGCAAGCCGAAGCCGGGCGACTGGTGCGGGAACTGTTCAACCTTTCCCGCCACTAGCTTTCTTTTTGTCCGCCGCGTTCCGGCCATGGGCCGGCGCGCGCGCGGCATGGCCGACACTCAATGAAACAGAGCATCCGCGACAAACTCGAACATTTGGCGAGCCGGCTGGTCGAGCTCGACCGCGCGCTGGCCGCCGAGGATGGCGCGCGCGATATGAACGCTTTCCGCGATCTGTCGCGCGAGCGCGCCGAAATCGAGCCGGTGGTCGAGCTATACCGCGCCTACCGGTTGGCCGAGGCGGATTGCGCCACTGCGCGCGAATTGCTGGCCGATGCGCAGGGTGACGCCGAAATGCGCGAACTCGGGCGTAGCGAGCTGGCGCAGGGCGAGGCGCGTATCGCTGAATTGGAGAATGAACTGCAATGCGCGCTGTTGCCGCGCGATCCGAACGATGAACGCAACCTGTTCCTCGAAATCCGCGCCGGCACGGGTGGCGACGAGGCGGCATTGTTCGCCGCCGATTTGCTGCGCATGTATTCGCGTTACGCCGAACGCCAGCGTTGGAAGGTGGAGATCGTTTCCGCCAGCGAATCGGATCTGGGCGGCTACAAGGAAGTCATCGCCCGCCTTGTCGGCGCGGGCGCCTATTCCAAGCTGAAGTTCGAGTCGGGCGGCCATCGCGTGCAGCGCGTTCCGGTGACTGAAACACAGGGGCGCATCCACACCTCGGCTTGCACCGTGGCGGTGATGCCGGAGGCCGACGCCGTGACCACGGTCGAAATCAACCCGGCCGATCTACGTATCGACACCTACCGCGCCTCCGGCGCCGGCGGTCAGCACATCAACAAAACCGATTCGGCCGTGCGCATTACCCACCTGCCTAGCGGTCTCGTCGTCGAATGTCAGGATGATCGCTCGCAGCACCGCAACAAAGCGCAGGCGATGGCGGTGCTCGCCGCCCGTTTGCAGGACGCCAAGCTGCGCGAGCGGCAGACGGCCGAGGCGGCGACGCGCAAAAGCTTGATCGGTAGCGGCGACCGTTCCGAGCGCATCCGCACGTACAATTTTCCGCAGGGGCGCATGACCGATCACCGTATCAATCTCACCCTGTACAAGCTCGATGCGGTGATGGACGGCGATCTCGACGAGTTGGTTGGCGCACTGATCCTCGAACACCAGGCCGAACTGCTCGCGGCGCTGGCGGAGGACTAAGGCGTGGTTGTGGCCGGGTCTGGGTTCGAGTCTCCCCCTTGCATCGCCGAGGCATTGGCCTGGGCGCGCAAGTGTATCGATGTGATGGATGCCCGCGTGCTGTTGCGGTATGTGTTGTGCTGCCCAGCCGCGTATCTGGCCGCGTGGCCGGAAAAGCAGTTGGGAGAGGCCGCCTGGGCGGATTTCCGCGCGTTGGTCGAACGCCGCGTTGCCGGTGAGCCGGTGGCCTACCTGACCGGCGAGCGGGAGTTTTTCGGCCGCGACTTCATGGTGACGCCTGCGGTGCTGATTCCGCGGCCCGATACCGAACTGCTGGTGGAATTGGCGCTTGCGCATTGCAGCGGCCAGCGGGATTTGCGCGTGCTGGATTTGGGCACGGGGAGCGGCGCGTTGGCGATCACCCTCGCGTTGGAGTTCGGTGCGGCGGACGTGGTTGCGCTCGACCGTTCGCGCGAGGCGTTGTGGGTTGCCATGGCCAACGCCACCCGGTTGGGCGCCAGCGTGTCCTTTGTGCAGAGCGATTGGTTTACCGCTTTGGGTGAAGAGCGCTTCCACCTCATTGTTGCCAATCCTCCTTACATCGCGGCGGCGGACCCGCACCTGGAGGCCGGCGATCTGCGCTTCGAGCCGCGTACCGCGCTGGTTGCCGGGCCGGCAGGGCTGGACGATCTGGCCGAGATCGTTGCCCAGGCGCCGCGCCACCTCGAAGCGGAGGGCTGGCTGTTCGTCGAGCACGGCTACGATCAGGCGGCAGCGGTGCGCGGCTTGCTGGCCGACCGGGGATTTGGCGCGATCGCGTCGTGGAAGGATCTGGCCGGTATCGAGCGGGTTTCAGGCGGTCGCTGGCGTGGGATGATGGAGGAGCGCTGAGAAAGGGCGCATCGAGGCACCTTGACGGTTTCCCAGGCAAAAATTAGAATTTCCCGAGTATTTAACTCAACTTTTCCGCAGGTCAAACATGAACATTCAGGATGTCATCCGCGAGCAGGTCAGTTCCAATCCCGTCGTGCTTTATATGAAAGGCCTGCCGCAGGCGCCGCAGTGCGGCTTTTCCGCCACTGCGGTGCAGATTCTCAAAGCCTGTGGCATCAACGAGATTTTCGCCGTCAATGTGCTGGCCGACGACAATATCCGTCAGGGCATCAAAGAGTTCGCCAACTGGCCGACCATCCCGCAGCTTTATATTGGCGGTGAATTCGTCGGCGGCTGCGACATCATGCGCGAGATGTATTCCAGCGGCGAGCTCCAGCAAATGCTGGCCGACCTCGGCAAGGTGCCGGGCTGAGAGAATCAGGTAAGGTTTTGGGAGCGCGGCGTGGTCCGCGCTCCGCTCAATGTTCCTTGGAGCGCAAGGCTTTGCGGGCCAGATGTAGCGCCAGCAGGTGCGGTGGCATGCGCAGCCAGTGGGCGCGCAGGTAAAGCAGGCTTGCCGCAAAGCGCCGTTCCGGCGGTGCGCTATCGGGCGGGCGCGGTGTCAGCACTTGGCTGAACAGGCGTGCGCTGAGTCCGGCCAGCGCTGGATATTTCGTTTCTGTCAGGCGCGTTTCCAATTCCGTCGCGAGCGGTGTGCCGAATACGCTGTGCAGTTGTTTCGACAGCGCGCGTAGCGGATACGCCAATTCCAGCGCGATGGCGCGCTCGGCGAGCCGGGCGGCGAAGTCCGGCTGTGCGCCAAATTCCGTCAGCAGGCGGTGCAGGTCGAATAAATCCCGAAAGCCGTTACCCCATTCACCTTCGGTAAAGCGATGCACGGTGGCATGGAGCACCATGTCTTCCGCCGCCAGCGTGAAGCAGCCGGGATGTCCGTCGATGGCGATCAAGCCGGTGAGCAGCCGTTCGCCATCAACTGGGAAGCGTGAGGTGGGCGGCGTGATGGTGTGGTGCAGGTCGATGATCGAGCCACGGTAAAGGTGGCGCATTGGGGGGATTTCGTGCATCCACTCGCGGTAATAGCGCTGGTCGTAGGCGTTGTGGTGGGACGTGATCCAGCCGGCGCGGATCAGTTTGTCCTCGGCGGCGGCGATGGTGGCGCGGGGAACGAGCAGGTCGAAGTCGGAAAACGTCCGCCCGCGTGCGGCGTTGAGTCCGCGCAGTATATAGGCGGCGCCTTTGAGTACGACGATGGGCACGCCGAGTCCGATCAGTGCGTGGCGCACATGGGCGGTTTCACGCAGCACGTCCTGCCGTAGCCGGTTGGCAACGCGGCGCATCGCCTCGAAGTGCCGTTCGACCTCGGCCGGTACGGCGGCTTGGCCGTCGTAAGCGTATGCGAGTTGAGGCAGTACGTTGAGTACGCGGGCTTGGTGCAGCAAGCGGGTCCAATCTGCGCCGCGCAGCGTTTCGGCCGGCGGGGGGCGGGTCAGCGCGGCGGCGATATCGATCGTTTTTCCGTCGCCGCTCATCCTGTTACTCCGGCCAGGCGGTCGAAGGCTGCCAGGGCTTCGTCGGCGTTGTGGTACTGAAATTCGTAGGTGCCGGCGTCGGCGATCAGATCGGCCAGGGCGTTGAAGGCCAGTTCGCCGAGCAAATTGTAATTGAACGTGTTTTCGGCCAGGCGCATGAACGCTTGGGCGCGCGGCAGCGGCGTCAACGTGGTGGGTGTGTCGGCGGCGTAGCGGGGAAAGATGACGTAGCCAGGGCGGCCGCGTTCGTGCGCGCGGGCAACGCTGTCCGAAGGCGGCTTGAAGTGGCCGACCGTGCCCTTGATGGTGTCATGGACGAGGGAGCCGAGCGACAGCGCCGGGTAGCGTTGACGGATCAATTCGATCGATGCGTTTTTCAAGCTGATCGGCCGGGGCACGGGGATGAGTTGGCCGGTGGCCGGTTCCAGCAGCGCGAGTTCGTCCGACAGTAGCCGCCAGCCGTGGCCGACGAGCAAGGCGCACAACGTGCTTTTGCCAGAGCCGGGCGGGGCTGGCAGTACGATGGCGCAACCGTTGCGCTCGATGACGGCGGCGTGGGAGATCAGATAGCTGTGACAGTGCGATGAGATGCACCAGTTCATACCCCATTCGAGCAGCGGAAACGCTTGCGAGAGCGGCAGCGGTTCGAAAGGCTGGGTGCCGCCGCTGTCGAAATAGACCTTGGGGCGTAAAAGGCGCCGGCGGGTGACGCGGAGGGGGAAATCGTCGAAGCCGTTTGGGTCGCCCAACGGGTAGTCGGCGTACAGCTTATGTAGCGCGGTGGCGAGTGCGGCGACGTTTGAGCGCAAGTGAAAGCGAAACGGTGGGGCAACCAGATGCACGCCGTCGCTGCCCAACCGATGCGTCAGCGCATCGATGGACAGGGAGCCGATTGTCGTTGCCGGCACGGTCACGGCTGGTGGGAGATGAGCCCGAGACGACCCAGTTTTTCGAGCGTTTCCGTGAGCAGGGGTTGGATGGTCCGGCCGTCGGCGCTGCCGGATTCGTCGTCGGCGTAATAAGGCAGCATGGCTTCGGTCAGCGCGTCCAGTGTGTATGGGCGGTCAAGGAGAAGGGAGACGAGGCAGGCCGCGAGCGGCGGCAGATGATGGGTCGCGCCGCTCGATCGGTTGAAGGCGATGGCCTCGTCGTCGAGCGGGCGAACAATCAGATCGTTCGAGTTGATGCGGTAGGCGGTTGCGGGCGCGGTGTCGTGGGGCACGCTGTTCGGCGGGTTCGGCAGGGTTATGGCGTGGGCAGCATGCTGTTTCCGACCAGAATATCGAGCCAGGCGCGAGCGTCGGCGCGCGTCCAGACGCTGTGCCAGGGCGTCGTCCAGGAGTTGGCGACAATGGCGTTCTGCCACATGTCGAGCAGGATTTCCTGGCTGTCCGCCTGAGTTGTGCCGATTTTCAGGGAACCCGTCTGTACTTCAAGATAGGCGCTGACGACATCACGGACGAAACTGGGGTCGATCGATTCTCCCGCGCCGCTTTGAATGGCCAGGCTTTGCTGCAGCGTCATGGTGTTGTAGTGCAGCGTATGTGGGCCGCCCGGCCCTTCCACTTTCCCGGCGATCATGGGGGGCGCGTAGAAGATGCTGGAGAACGCGGCCTCTTTTTCCATGCCGCCCGGCCAGCTTTGGTTCTGCCAGTAGCTGCTGTCGTGGCAGGCATCGCCCAATTCCCCCGCCAGGTGGTCGGGGTTATGGCTGGTGGCGGGGTTGGCTCTGATCGAGGCGAAGGCGGAGGGCGAGATGCACTCGCCCGCGCCAGCCAGCGCGGATTTGGCCGACAGCGTCATGATGATCGGGGCGGAAGCCGCGCCTGCCTTGAGCAGACGGCGCCGGGTCGTGTTCTGGGCCGTGTTTTTCGGCGCTTTGGCGCTCGATGGTTGATCGTGCTTGGTCATAGGGGCGTCGCCTTGATTCTTCGAGGTTGGTTTATATCCTATGCGCGTAGCGCGGTATTGCGTGTGAGGATTGGCACACTCTGCCTACGTTTTCAGATAGAGGAAAGCAAAAAACCAGCCTGCTCTTTGTGATCTCTCTAATAGTCTGAAAATAGAAGAGTTTTCTTCTTTTTTCCAGGCCATTGAATGGGTTTTGTAAAAAAAACCGACATAAAACCAAGAGGATAGCGCACTTACGTACCGCTGTGCGGAAAAAAATGCCTCTGCGCTATTTCAGAATTCGTGCCCGGATGTTTCCCGCAGCACTTGTTTGGTAAAGCGCAAGGCTTGACCGAGGTAGCCGCGACCGAAAAGATTCAGGTGGTTGAGTATGTGATAGAGCTGGTACAGCGGTTTGCGTTGCTCGTAGTCCGGCGATAAGGGGCTGTACTGGCGGTAGTGGGCATGGAAGGCGAGCGGAAAGCCGCCGAAGAGTTCGCACATGGCCAGTTCCGACTCGCGGTCGCCGTAATGGCAAGCCGGGTCGAAAAGGGCGGGCGTGCCATCGGCCAGCATGGCGGCATTGCCGTGCCACAGGTCGCCGTGCAGCAGTGCGGGCCGTGGCCGGTAGTCGAGAAGCAGGGCGGCGATGCGATCGATAAGGCGTGCGCCGAGTTGGACGAGTTCGTGGTTTTCACTTTGCCGGGCGGCAAGGTCGAGCTGGGGCTGGATGCGTCGATGGGCGAAGAAGCTCGGCCAGTTGTCGTGCCAAGTGTTGTCTTGCGGATTGGGGCCGATGTAGTTGGCGCGGTGCCAGCCGTAGCGCTCCGCGTGCTTGCCGTGGAGCCGGGCGAGCGCGGTGGCGAAACGTTGGCCGTCGTCGGGGCTGGCGAGCGGGCGCAGGTCGAGGTGTTCGAGGACGAGGAAGGCGTGCTCCGCTGCCGTGCCGTGCGCGACGACGGCGGGGATGCGGAAGCTGCTATCGGCAGCCAGCGCTTGCAAGCCGTCGATTTCGGCGTCGAAGCGGTCGATCTCGGCGACGCCGGCGAGTTTGACGAAATAGCGTGCGCTGCCGTCCGTGTTTGCGACGGAGAGGGTTTGCCCGCTGAAGCCGCCGCTGATGGGGGTGGTATGCTCGAGGCGGAAGGCATTGCCGGTGGCGCTACGGATCGCCGCCTCGATGGCGGGCAGGACATCGTTCACAGATTGGCGATGCGTGCGCTGGCTAGCGACAGCCGGGTGGACAGCACTTCAAGAAAGGCTTTGTAGAAGCGCATGCGGCAGGCGTCGGAGGCACGTTGCAGCGCGCGCGCGCGCACGGTGATGACGGCGCATTCGGTGACGGCATCGACGGAGGCGGAGCGGATGCCGCCGCCGGCGGAGAACAAGGCCATTTCGCCGAAGCATTCGCCGGTGGAAAGGATGTTGAGCAAACGGCCGCGTTTTTTGACCCGTGCCTCGCCTTCGGCGAGGAAGCAGAAGTGGTCGCCGGCTTCGCCTTCCTTCATCACCACGGTGCCGGGTTGGACCCGGTTCCACTGCGACAGGCCGATGACTTCCCACAGTTCGGCGTCGGCGAATTCGCGGAAAAAGGCCATGCCGCGCAGGGTTTGGAATTTTTCCGCGTCGGGGATCGTTTGCCGGTCTGTCACTTCCACGCTGCGGTTGCGGAAGGCCAGTGCGAGATCGTGGGAGAACTCGGCCCAGTTCTGGTAGCGGCGATCGATTTCTTTTTCCATCGCCCGGCGCACGATGGTGTCGAGCGCGGCGGGTACGTCCGGCCGTAGTTCGGACGGCGGCGGCGGTGTTTCGTGGGCGATGCGGTAGATCAGGCTGTAATTGTTCTCTGCCTCGAACGGCAACCGGCCGGTGAGCAGTTGGTACATCACCACGCCGAGGGAGTAGATGTCGGTGCGATGATCGAGCGGCATTTCGCGCACCTGTTGCGGCGACATGTAGGCCGGTGAGCCGATGCCGGAGATTTGCGTGGTGTCGCTGGCGGTATGCAGCGCGGCGCCGAAGTCGGTGATGCGGATGTCGGTGCCCGTGGCGTTGGCGAGAAGGACGTTGGCCGGCTTGATGTCGCGGTGGGTGACGCCGCGATGGAAGGCGTAATCGAGGGCCCGCGTGCATTTGAAGATGATCTCGATCAGACGATCGAACGCGGGCAGCGTGTCCGGCCGGGCCAGGGCTTCGAGCGTGCCGCCGGGTACGTATTCCATGACGATGTAGGCTTCGTCGCTGCCGATGACCGCGTCGTGGATCTGAACGATGTGCGGGTGGATCAGCTTACCGGCGAGCGAGGCTTCGTTGAGAAGCTGGTGGCGGTAGAGCCGGCCTTGTTCCTCGTTGCGCAGAATCTCGGGGTAGATTTGCTTGAGTGCGATTTCGCGCTGCTTGAAGGGATCCCAGGCCAGATAGACGGTGCTGGTCGCCCCTTCGCCCAACAGGCGGCGGATTTCGTATTTGCCGATTTGCGCCGGTGTGATTGGTGCCATTCGTGTTTTTCGTCCCTGTATCTCAAATGGGGCGCTTACCCCGAATGGGCGCGGGCCAGTGCAACGGCGGAGAGCACTTGCTGCGGCGCGGTGCCGCCGGGATGGTTGCGCGAGGCGAGCGAGCCTTCCACCGTGAGCACGGCGAAAACGTCGTCGCCCAAGCGCTCGGCCGCGCCGCTTACCGTGCCCATTGCCGCGCGCAATTCAGCCACCGTGAATTGGGGCAGATCGCAGCCTCGCGCCTCAGCGGCGCGCACCGCCAGCGCCACCGCTTCATGGGCGTCGCGGAAAGGCAGGCCCTTTTTCACCAGATAGTCGGCTAGGTCGGTCGCGGTGGCGTAGCCCTGGGCGAGCGCGCCGCGCATGGCGGCGGGCTTAACCTGAATGCCGGTGAGCATATCGGCGTAGATGCGCAGGGTGTCGATAACCGTGTCGGCGGTGTCGAACAAGGGCTCCTTGTCTTCCTGATTGTCCTTGTTGTAGGCCAGCGGCTGGCCTTTCATCAGCGTCAGCAGCGCGACCAGACTGCCGTTGACGCGCCCGGTCTTGCCGCGCACCAGCTCGGGCACGTCGGGGTTTTTCTTCTGCGGCATGATCGAGGAGCCGGTGCAGAAGCGGTCGGCGAGGTCGATGAAGCCGAAACGCGGGCTCATCCACAGGATGAGTTCTTCCGACAGGCGCGACAGGTGCGTCATGAGCAACGCGGCGGCGGCGCAAAATTCGATGGCGAAATCGCGGTCGCTCACCGCGTCGAGCGAATTGCGGCAAATACCGTCGAAGCCCAGATCGTGAGCAACGGCCTCGCGGTCGATGGGATAGCTTGTGCCGGCCAGCGCGGCGGCGCCCAGCGGCAGTTGGTTGACGCGTTTGCGGCAGTCGGCGAAGCGTTCGGCGTCGCGCCGGGTCATTTCGTAATAAGCCATCAGATGGTGGCCGAACGTGACTGGTTGCGCGACCTGCAAATGGGTGAAACCGGGCATCGGCGTGGCCGCGTGCCGCTCGGCAACGTCAAGCAGATTGCGCTGAAAATCGTCGATCAACACGATGATCTGGTCGATGGTGTCGCGCAACCACAGGCGGATGTCGGTGGCGACTTGGTCGTTGCGGCTACGGCCGGTATGCAGGCGCTTGCCGGCATCGCCCACGAGCGCGGTCAGGCGTTTTTCGATGTTGAGGTGGACGTCTTCGTCGTCCAGACTCCAGATGAACTCGCCGCGTTCGATTTCGCCCGCGATCTGCGCCATGCCGCGTTCGATGTCGGCCAGGTCGGCCGCGCCGATGATGCCTTGCCGCGCGAGCATCCGGGCGTGCGCAAGCGAACCGCGGATATCCTGACCGGCCATGCGGCGATCGAACGAAACGGAAGCGGTGTAGCGCTTGACCAGGTCGGAAACAGGTTCGGAAAAGCGGCCGGACCAGGCTTTGGTCGGTGAAGCGGTATCGCCGGGTGGCGGGGTGGTATCTGTCATAATATCCGTAGTGCAAAAACAATGGCCGTGCGATCGTTTGTAGCTGTAGCGCTTATGCTGCACGGCCGAACCGCTGGCCGGATGGCATGGCCGATCATGCGTCCAGCTTGTCCGCAATGTTGTCGTACTGGCCGTATCGGCTGTGGCGCGCCCGCCGCATGTGTAAAGACCGTGGAAAGTATAAAGCAAAAGCTTCACCCCTCCGCCGCCTCCGCCATCCCGGATTTTCGCAATCTGGGCGTCATCCTGCGCGTGCTGCTGGCGGTCAACCTGATGGCGGCGCTGACTGTGTTGTTGCGCATGGACTTGACTGGAGAGGCAGCGGGCGCGCAAGTCGTGGCGATGGCGGGGCGGGTCGAATTGCCGCTGTTGTGCGCGGTGCTCGTGCTATACGCATTGCAACCCGCCTTGGTTTGGGTTAAGCCGTGGGTGGCGCGGGTGGCGGTGCTGGTCATCGTGCTCTGCCTGGTGGTGTCCATGTGGCCACTGTTGCCGGGCAGCGCCGAGGGCAGCCTGTGGCACTGGCTGGCCTGGGCCGGTGGCGCGACGGTTTTGAGTTTGTTTTATTTCGACTATCGCAACCGTGTTCATTCGCCGGCGCTGGCCGAGGCGCGCCTGCTCGCGCTGACTGCGCGCATCCGTCCGCATTTTTTGTTCAATAGCTTGAACGGTGTGTTGGGCGTGATCCGTTCCGACCCGCAGCGGGCGGAGCGGGCGCTGGAAGAGTTGGCCGATCTGTTCCGTGTATTGATGCGTGATAACCGCGAACTGGTGCCTTTGGACGATGAGTTGGCGTTGTGCGAGCGCTACCTCGACCTCGAACAGCTACGCTTGGGAGAGCGTCTTTCCGTGCGCTGGGACATCAAACCGGTTGGCGGTGACGTTGCCGCGTTGCGCCGGGCCTTGGTGCCGCCGCTGCTGCTGCAGCCGCTGCTGGAAAATGCGGTGTATCACGGCATCGAACCGTCCTCCGAGGGGGGTGAAATCGTCGTTCGCATCGAGCGCCGAGGTGGGGAGCTGCGCCTAGAGGTGGATAACCCGGTTGCGGAGACGGCCGCCCACCGTGCCGGTAACCACATGGCGTTGGATAACATCCGCGAGCGCTTGGCTTTGTTTTTCGATCTTGAGGCGAGGCTGGATATCGATGTTGGAAAAGGCGATAACGGCACGGATGGTCATGGCAGAGGACGTTATCGCGTCCGCCTGCGCTTGCCTTTCAGGAGCGCTTCATCGTGAGCGAAGCGTCGCTGCGCGTTCTGATTGTCGATGACGAGGCGCCCGCGCGCATCCGTTTGCGCGATCTGCTTGGCGATATCGCCGCGATTCAGCCCAGCCTGGTGGCTGGGATGGCCGCCAACGGTGTCGAGGCGTTGCGCCTGATTGAAGCCGGCGGTGTCGATGTGGTGCTGGCCGACATCCATATGCCGGCAATGGATGGCGTCGAACTGGCACGCCGCGTTGCCGGCCTGCCGCGGCCGCCGGACGTGATTTTCACGACCGCGTACGACCGCTACGCGGTGGAGGCGTTTGAACTGGCCGCCACCGACTATCTGCTCAAGCCCGTGCGCGCCGAGCGGCTTGCCGCTGCGTTGGCCAAGGTGCGCGCGCGCCGGCCTCCACCCGTGCCGGTGGTCGCCGCAAGCGACGACGGCGAGCCGTATTTCAACATCAGCGAGCGGGGCCGTATCTTGCTGCTGGCGGTGACCGAGGTGATTTACCTGAAGGCCGAGCTGAAATACGTTACCGCGCGCACGGCCGAGCGCGATTACGTGCTCGCCGAAACCTTGGTGCAAATCGAGCAGAAATTCGGCGAGCGTTTTGTGCGCATCCATCGCAATTGCCTAGTGGCGCGCTCCGCGATCCAGGGTATAAAGCGCGTCGGCGATACGGAAAGCGAAGGTCATTGGGAGATCCTGCTTGCCGGGGTGGATGAGCGCTTGCCGGTCAGCCGCCGGCAGTGGGTGGCGGTGCGGCAGAAACTCGGGTTGTAACAGGGGCTGATGAGCGGGGCCAGCGAGTAGGCGTGCCCTGTTATTGAGCCAGTGCGGCGGCCTCTGCCGCGCAATCCCATGAAGGTTTGAGCCTTTTGCTGCGTACCGCCGCCAGTTCGGCTTTCGCTGTTTCGAGATCGGCGCGGAATGCGGGGTCGCCATGCAGCCGCGCGACGGTGCCGGCGCCCAGAGTGCGGCCCGCCTCCACATCGCTATGCCAATGGATGTTGCAGATCAGGCTGCTTTGCCCGAACGCCAAGCCGCGTGCGAGGATCGCATCGGTTTGCTCGGGCGATATCTCGGCCAGAATCAGCGCCCAGGCCCAGCCTATGGCGGCGTGGCCGGACGGGTAGGAACCGTCGGTGGCCAGGAATTTTTCCTCGTTGGGTGAGCAGGTCGGTTGCCGGTTCATGGCGAACGGTCGCGCGCGCTGGTAGCGGTTTTGGGCCGTATAGGTGGCCTGGCCCGCGTCGGCAAGACTGCGTCGTAGCAGCCGGTAGAGATGCGGGGTGTCTTGCTCGGTGACAGGGGCATTCAATGCGCACGAGAAGGTGCCTGCCGCATGGGGAAACATCAAGTCGGCATCTTTCGCCGCCAGTTCCCAACGCGGTGTGCCGCGTATCGCCACACTCTTGTAGCTGATTTCCTCGTCGAGCACGAAAGCGGGGGTATCCACGGCAGGTGGCGCGGGAAGCAGCGCGAGACTGTTGGGAGGCGCTTGGGACGACAGGTAACCCGCCAGAACGCCTGGGTGAATCTCAGTGACGTTGGTGGGTGGGTTCTGTTTTTCGGCGGGTTTTTCGACGAATTTCCCGATGCCGGCACAACCCGCGGTTATTGCGGCAGCGGCCAGTGTCAGTACGGATAAGCCGAACAGGCTTTTATGTTGGGCTGGCATATGGCTGGATTGAATGTCGCGGTTGCTGGCGTCAATGTGCTGGTGTCGGATTTTGCCATCGTTTCGCTATCGGGCTGGCGGGGCAGGAGCCGGCGGTGAGCGGCGATAGGCGTGCATGTTAGAATCTGCCGCCCGTCGCACCGCCTACGGCGGTCGTTGTAAGCCGTTTGTGAGCATTCTTAACGAGCATCAAAGGTGCAATGCGGCGTAACGGCATATGATCTTTCGTTTGTCTTCCATCGTGAGTTTCTCATCGTGAGCGTTTCCCATTCCGCCGCGCCCGAACGCATCGTCATCGCCACCCGTGAGAGCCGCCTTGCCCTGTGGCAGGCCGAGCATGTCAAAGCCCGGCTGGAGGCGTTGTACCCGGCGTGCCGCGTCGAACTGCTCGGCATGACCACGCGCGGCGATCAGATTCTCGACCGCCCCCTGGCCAAGGTGGGCGGCAAGGGTTTGTTCGTCAAGGAGCTTGAAACCGCGCTGCTCGACGGACGCGCCGATATTGCGGTGCATTCGATGAAGGATGTGCCGATGCACGTCGTCGAGCCTTTCGCGCTCGCCTGCATCCTGGCGCGCGAAGTGCCGCTCGATGCTTTTGTTTCCACGCGCTACGCAAGCTTGGCCGACATGCCGCCGGGGGCGGTGGTCGGTACCTCATCGTTGCGCCGGGAATCGCAATTACATGCCAATCACCCGTTTCTCGGCGTCACCAGCCTGCGCGGCAACCTCGATACCCGTCTGCGCAAGCTGGACGAAGGGCAGTACGACGCGATCATTCTCGCCGCCGCCGGGCTGATCCGGCTTGGCCTGGGCGAGCGCATCCGCGCCGTGTTGCCGGCTGAAGTTTCGCTGCCTGCCGCCGGGCAGGGCGCAATCGGCATCGAATGTCTGGCTGGCCGGGCCGATTTGCAACACTGGCTGGCGCCGCTTGGCGATGCCGAAACCGCCGCGTGCGTGCGCGCCGAACGCGCGGTGGCGCGCGCCTTGGCAGGCAGTTGCGAAGTGCCGCTGGGCGCTTATGCGCAGGTGCGTGAAGGGCGTGTGTGGCTGCGCGGGTTTGTCGCGCGGCCTGATGGCAGTCTGATCTTGCGCGCCGAGCGCGAAGGCGGGGTGGCCGATGCCGAGACGGTCGGCTTGGCCTTGGCCGACGATTTGTGCGCCCAGGGTGCAGAGGCGCTGCTCGCCGAACTCGGCTGAATATAGGCACAGGGCACAATCATGCGACCTTGGCCTGGGTGTGGTGAGTATGTCTAGCGCGTCGCTTGGCGGGCCGCTGGCCGGGCGTTTGATTGCCGTAACGCGCCCCGCCGCGCAAGCCGAGTCGCTTTGTGCGGAGATCCAACGCGCGGGCGGCGTGCCGCTACGCTTTCCAGTGTTGGCGATCGGCCCGGCAGAGGACAGTGCCCAACTCGATGCGGCCATTGCCGGCCTGGATGAGTTCGATCTGGCCTTTTTCGTCAGCCCCAATGCGGTTCAATACACACTGCGCGCTGTTCTAGCGCGCCGCGCCTGGCCTGCCAAGCTTGCCGTGGCGACGGTGGGCAAGGGCAGCGAGCGGGTATTGGCGGAGTTTGGTCTTACGCGTGTTATTGCGCCCACGGAGTGTTTCGACAGCGAAGCGGTGCTGGCGCTGCCCGAATTTGCCGCCGACGCGGTGCGTGGCCGGCGCATCGTCATCTTTCGCGGGGACGGTGGCCGCGATCTGCTGGGTGAGACTCTGGCCGCGCATGGCGCGCATGTGGTTTATGTGACCAGCTACCGGCGCTTTGTGCCGGCGGCCGACCCGAAGCCGATCCTCGAACCCGCCCGCGCCGGCACGCTTGCCGCGCTGCTGCTGACCAGCAGCGAAGGTGTGCGCAATCTTGCCGCGATGGTCGGTAAGGAAGGCATGGCGCTGCTTGGGCAAGTGCCGGTATTCGCGCCGCATGCGCGTATCGGCTCTTTTGCGCGCGAAGCCGGTTTTCGCGTGGTGATCGAAACCGGACCGGGCGATGAGGGTCTACTGCAGGCCTTGTCGGGCCACTTCGGGTAGCGCAATGGATAGAAATGCGAATGAAGCTGTGGTATTCGTGTAGCAACAAGAATAGATCGCGTCATACGGGAAAATTCACTGAACATCCGGTTAAACTTTACGCATGAACGAAGAAACCCTCGCTCCCGTGCCCAATCCGCCGCCGGCCGATGTACCGGCGCCGTCAGTGATTGCCTCCGCGTCGCCGGAGGCGCCGCCGCCACAGCGTTCCGGTGGATGGGGCGTGTTCCTGGGTGTGCTCGCGTTGGTTTGCGCCGGCATTGCCGGTTGGCAGGCGTGGGAAACCCGCTCGCGCGCCGACGAACTGCGTGTCGAACTGGCTCGGCGCTTGAACGAAAGCGATGCCGCCGTTGCCGCCGCGCGCGGTGTGACCACACAGCAGCAGGAGGCCATCGCCAGCCTGCAAGGCAAGCTCGGCGCGCTCGAATCGAAGGTGGAAGCCACCGAAGGGCAGGCAGCGGCGCTTGAGGCGCTATACCAGGAGTTTTCCCGCTCGCGCGAAGACCGCGTTATTGCCGAGGCCGAGCAGGCCATGGCCATCGCTGCCCAGGAACTGCAGATTACCGGCGCGCCCGAAGTGGCGCTGATTGCGTTGCAAGGCGTCGATGCGCAGTTGGCGGCGAGCGACCGCGGCCAATTCGCGCCGCTGCGCCGGGCGTTGGCGAAAGATATTGAGCGGCTCAAGCTGATGCCGGTTGTCAATGTGCCGGATGTGGCGTTGCGGCTGGAGCGCGTGCTCGAAAGCGCGGATACGTTGCCGCTGGCTTTTGCGAGGCAACCCAAGGCCGAGCCGCAGGCGGCCGCCGCGCCGCCGGTGGAATCGAAGGGAGCAGCCGCCGTGCTCGACTTCGCCGCCGGGTTGGCACGCGATGTGTGGCGTGAGGTGCGCGGTTTGGTTCGCGTCGAGCGTTTGGATCATGCCGAGCCGGTGCTGTTGGCGCCGGAGCAGAGCGCATTCTTGCGCGAAAACCTCAAAATCCGCCTGCTGACCGCACGCCTTGCCTTGCTGGCGCGCGATGGCCGCACCTACGCTGCCGATCTTGCGCAGGCGCGCGGCTGGATCGAGCGCTTCTTCGATGTGCGTAACGAACGGGTGCAAACGGTCGTGCGCGATCTCAAGGCGCTGGAAGCGATCCCCTTGTCGGCCGAGCGGCCGACACTGACCGAAAGCTTTGCCGCGCTGCGTTTGTTGCAAGCGCGCGCTGGCGATCTGCGTCCCGCCGCGCCGCCGCCAGTAAACGGCGCTGCCGTGCCGCAGCGATAAGGGGCGGACATGCGCGCTTTGATCTGGTTGATCGGTCTTTTTGCTCTCGCTGCCGGATTGGCGATGGTTGCGGGGCTGAACGATGGCTACGTGCTTGTGGTATTGCCGCCGTGGCGGGTGCAACTGTCGCTGAATCTCCTGATTGTTTTGTCGATCATCGGTTTTTTGGCCGCTTATGCTGTGATGCGCTTGGTGCGTCGCACGCTGGCGTTGCCTGGCCGTGTGGTGCAATGGCGCGAGCAGCGGCGGCGGGAAAAAGCCGGGCGTGCGTTGCGTGACGCGCTACGCGCGTTTTTCGAGGGGCGCTTCGCTCAGGCGTTGAAATTGGCCTCGTCCTCTTTTGCAACCGACGACCATCCGGCGATGGCGACCTTGGTTGCCGCGCGGGCGGCGCATGCGATGCGCGACGATACCCGCTACCGTATCTGGATTGGGCGCGCCGCCGACCAGGGCGAAGAGGCCCGCGCCGCGCGTTTGATGACCGAGGCGGAGCTTGCGGTTCAAGTCCGCCGCTTCGACGAGGCGGCGGAGCGGCTGGAGATGCTGCGCTTGGCTGGGCACCGCAATATTGCCGCGCTGCGTTTATCGTTGCGCGTGGCGTCCGCGCTGGACAAATGGGACGAAGTGCTGCGCTTGACGCGCCAACTGCGCAAGCACAAGGCACTTTCCGACGAGCAGGCGGAGCCGCTGTTGCGTCGCGCGCATGTCGAGCGTTTGCAAGAGCTGGCGGGCGACAGCGCGGCGCTGGCTGCTTATTGGAATACAATTCCCGCCGACGAACTGCAAGATCGCCGCTTGGTCGAGCGAGCCGCGCCGTTATTCGCTGCGGCGGACCAGGGCGCAATAGTTTGCCGCACCCTGGAGCGCTTACTCGACGAAGAGTGGGATAGCGGGTTGGCGCGCTTGTATGGGCACTGCGGCAATGGCGAAGGCGATGCCGTGGCCCGCTTGGCGAAAGCGGAAGCCTGGCTCAAGCGCCAGCCGCGCGATGCGGGTCTGCTGTACGCGTTGGGCCGGTTGTGCATGGATGCCCAATTATGGGGCAAGGCGCAAAGTTATCTGGAAGCGTCGCTCAATCTGCTGCCGTCGGTCGATACGCATCTTGCTCTGGCGCAACTTCTGGAACAGTTGGAGAGCCCAGAGCGGGCACAGCAACATTACCGCGCCGCGGCGGAACGGGCGGCGAAGTAATTGCCGTCATAGTTGTTGTGCATGACAGCTGGGCTGGTTCTGTATGTCATTCCTGATTGTCATTTCCTGCGCTGCGGATGGCTTGGCATGAGCGGGCTGCATCGAATCTCATGCTGTACGGTTTTTTCCCGCTCAAGCTTGTATTGGTGCTTGTTGCCGGAAAAAATGCGCGCCTGTTAAGTGCCTGACAAAGGCGCGAATAACAAAAAAATTGAATCTCTCCGTAAGCCGGTCGTAAGACTCCGAGAATACTTTCTAGCTGTAGCCGGGATTTGGCTCGGTTTCGACATTAGAAAAAAACCGGAGGAAAGTATGGAGAACGATCTGGCGGCAAAAATCGCTGCCAACCCGAAGTATCAGCGCCTTGTTAGTACGCGCTCGTCCTTTGGTTGGATACTCACGGCGATCATGATGGTCGTCTATTACGGTTATACGGCGATCATCGCCTTCGATAAAGAACTGTTCCACCAAAGATTGGGCGAAGGCGTGATGACGCTCGGTATCCCGGTTGGTTTCGGCCTAATCGTCTTCACCGTTGTCATTACCGGCATTTACGTGCGCCGGGCGAACTCGGAATTCGATGCGCTGACACAGGAAATCGTCAAGGAGAGCAAGCAATGAGCGGCCGTTCCATACGAATTTTCGGTGGCGTGGCGCTGGCCGTGCTGTCCGCGGCCGCGCTGGCGGCGGGTGCCGACCTTGGCCAAGCTGAAAAGCAGCCTACCAACTGGACGGCGATCATCATGTTCGCCGCGTTCGTTCTTGGTACGCTGTGGATCACCAAGTGGGCAGCGGCGAAAACCAAGTCGGCTGCCGATTTCTATACCGCCGGCGGCGGCATCACGGGATTCCAGAACGGCCTGGCGATTGCCGGCGACTACATGTCGGCCGCGTCCTTCCTCGGTATTTCCGCAGCGGTCATGGCAAATGGCTATGACGGGCTGATCTACTCGATTGGCTTCCTTGTCGGCTGGCCGGTGATTACCTTCCTGATGGCGGAAAGACTGCGCAACCTTGGCAAGTTCACTTTTGCCGACGTTGCCGCCTACCGTTTCTCGCAGACGCCAATCCGCGCTTTCGCCGCTTCGGGCACGCTGGTCGTCGTTGCGTTCTATCTGATCGCACAGATGGTCGGCGCCGGGCAGCTCATCAAGTTGCTCTTCGGTCTCGAATACTGGATAGCGGTTGTTATCGTTGGCGCGCTGATGATGGTCTACGTGCTGTTCGGTGGCATGACCGCGACCACCTGGGTTCAGATCATCAAGGCGTGCCTGCTGCTGGGTGGTGCTTCCTTTATGGCCTTCATGGTTATGTGGAACTACGGCTTCTCGCCGGAGCAGTTGTTCGCCGCTTCGGTCAAGGTCAAGGCCGATGCCGCGATGAGCGCCGGTAAATCGGTGGAAGAAGCCGGTACGATTGCCCAGGCAATCATGGGACCAGGGTCTTTCATCAAGGATCCGATCTCGGCGATCTCTTTCGGTATGGCGCTGATGTTTGGCACGGCCGGCCTGCCGCACATCCTGATGCGTTTCTTTACCGTACCCGATGCGAAGGAAGCGCGTAAGTCGGTATTCTGGGCCACCACCTGGATCGGTTATTTCTACATCCTGACCTTCATCATCGGCTTCGGCGCGATCGTGCTGGTATCGACCAATCCGAAGTTCCTCGATGGCAGCGGCGGCCTGCTCGGCGGCGGCAATATGGCGGCGGTGCACCTTGCCAACGCGGTCGGCGGCAACATCTTCCTCGGCTTCATCTCCGCGGTTGCCTTCGCCACCATCCTTGCGGTGGTTGCCGGCCTCACGCTGTCCGGCGCATCGGCGGTATCGCACGACTTGTACGCAACCGTGTTCAAGAAGGGCAAGGCCGATTCTGCTTCGGAGTTGCGTGTGTCGCGTATCACCACCATCGTCCTGGGCATCATCGCGGTCGTGTTGGGGATCGCGTTTGAAAAGCAGAACATCGCGTTCATGGTGTCGCTCGCCTTCGCCATCGCCGCATCGGCCAACTTCCCCGTGCTGTTCCTTTCGGTGCTGTGGAAGGGCTGCACGACGCGTGGTGCGTGCATCGGCGGCTTCCTCGGCCTGATTACCGCGCTGGTGCTGACCGTCGTGTCGCCGTCGGTGTGGGAAGTGACGTTGGGCAATCCGAAAGGCTCCGCGTTGTTCCCCTACACCTCGCCGGCCTTGTTCTCGATGGCGGCGGGTTTCATCGGTATCTGGCTGTTCTCGATTCTCGACAGCAGTGCGCGAGCGAAAACGGACCGTGCCGGTTACATGGCTCAGAAAGTGCGCTCCGAAACCGGTATCGGCGCCGCGTCGGCTTCCAGCCACTGATACGGAGCACGAGAAAAAACAGAAGAGCATGCAGATAGCCGTTTGACTCTCCGTGGGTCTTCGCTATAATGCGCGCTCTTCGTCTGGCCAGTTAGCTCAGTTGGTAGAGCAGCGGACTGAAAATCCGCGTGTCCGTGGTTCGATTCCGCGACTGGCCACCAAATTTCGCGCCCAACCCTTCCGGTTGGGCGTTTTTATTTCTACAAACGGGTTCCGTGTGTTTGCAAAACGCCTCCGTAAGGATGTTTTGCCGAGTCGCGCGACCGTCCCGTTTTAAGCGGCAGACACGGCCGCTTATCCTGCTTTCATGTCCTCTCTTGCCTCCACACTTGCCGATGCCGTTGCGCTACTCGCCGCTTTCGATGGCCGGGCGGTGGAGATTGTTGCCTTGTCGTTACGGGTCAGCGGCGGTGCGGTGCTGTTCGGTACCTTGATAGGGCTACCGTTGGGCGCGTGCCTCGCAGTCGGGCGCTTCCCCGGCAAGGATGCCGCGTCGGTACTGGTGAATGGTCTGATGGGGTTGCCCTCGGTGGTGGTGGGCGTGGTCGTGTATCTGTTGCTATCGCGTTCCGGGCCGTTCGGGGGGGGTGGGCTGCTATACACCCCGCCAGCGATGATCGTCGCCCAAACCTTGCTGGTGATTCCGCTGATGGCGGCGATTGCTCGTCAAGTGGTGGAGGATGCCTGGCAGCGCTACGAGGAAGAGCTGCGGGTGATGCGTTTCGGCTGGTGGCATAGCGTGACCACGCTGCTCTACGATTGCCGCCATTCGTTGCTGGTGGCGGTGCTTGCCGGGCTGGGGCGGGCGATGAGCGAGGTGGGTGCGGTGATGATCGTCGGCGGCAATATCGACCGCGCCACGCGGGTCATGACGACCGCGATCGCATTGGAAACGAGCAAGGGTGATCTGCCGCTGGCGATCGCGTTGGGTCTGGTGCTGATCTTCGTCGTTTTGGCGCTTAATGCCGTGGCTTTCGGTTTGCGGCGCTGGGCGGCGCAGCGTTATGGCTGAAGGCGAGAGACTGGGCGCGATGTTTCCAATCCGGATCCGCAATTTGTGTGTTGCGCCCAATGGCCGGGCAGTGCTTGATGGGATCAACCTGGAGCTTGGCGGCGAGGAGGGCATCACGTTGCTGCTGGGGCCGAACGGTGCTGGCAAAAGCATGCTGCTGCGCGTGTTATGCGGCCTGGTGGCGCCGACTGGCGGTGCCGTCGAGTGGAATGGGTACGAGCGGCCGGAAACGGGAGTGGCGATGGTATTCCAGCGGCCGATGATGCTGCGCGCGTCAGTGCTGGAAAATGTTGCGCTGGCGCTCAAGCCATCGGGATTGGGGCGCGGCGAGCGCCGGCAGTGCGCGCGGGCAATGCTGGCGCGCGTCGGCCTTTCCCACCGTGCCGAGGATAGCGCGCGCCAGCTTTCCGGCGGCGAGCAGCAGCGCCTGGCGTTGGCGCGCGCTTGGCTGATACGGCCGCGCCTGCTGTTGCTCGACGAGCCGACCGCCAGCCTCGATCCGTCGGCCACAGCGGAAGTCGAACGCATCGTGCGCGAGATCCGTACCGACGGCACACGCATTTTGATGGTGACCCACAATCTCGGTCAGGCGGCCCGCCTGGGTGACGATATTGTTTTTCTCGCTGCCGGCAAGGTGTGCGAATACACACCGGTGCAACGCTTTTTTTCCCGTCCCGCCTCCGAGGAGGCGCGTCTGTTCATACAAGGAGAACTACCGTGGAGACAAGCTTTCTGAAACGCCTCGGGCGGATCGTCGCCAGCCTGGCATTGGCCGTTTCGCTGCATGCTGTTGCGGCGGATGATGCCATCGTCGTTGCCTCGACGACTTCAACGGAGCAGTCGGGGCTGTTCGGCCATATCCTGCCGATCTTCGAGAAAGAAACAGGGATCGGCGTCAAGGTTGTCGCGCTTGGTACCGGGCAGGCGCTCGATATCGGCCGCCGGGGGGATGCCGATGTGCTGCTGGTGCATGATAGGGCGGCGGAGGACAAATTCGTCGCCGAAGGCTACGGCAGTTACCGCCGCGACGTGATGTACAACGATTTCGTCATCGTCGGTCCGGGAGGCGATCCGGCCGCGCTGAAGGAGGCCAAGGACACGGCAGAGGCGTTCAAGCGTATCGCTGCCAGCGGCGTGGTGTTCGTTTCGCGCGGCGACAACAGCGGCACGCATGCCGCCGAACGGCGTGTCTGGAAAGCGGCCGGTATCGAGCCGTCGGGACAGGGCTGGTACAAGGAAGCCGGTTCCGGCATGGGGCCGACGCTGAACATGGCGGCGGGCATCGATGCCTATACCTTGTCCGATCGTGGGACTTGGGCGAATTTCAAGAATCGTGGCACGCTGCGCATCGTCTATGCCGGCGATCCGGGGCTGTTCAACCCCTACGGTGTGATCCTGGTGAGTCCAGCCAAACATCCGCATGTGAAAAAAGTGCAGGCCGAACGCTTCATCGACTGGATTACCTCGGACAAGGGCCGGCAGGCCATCGCCTCGTACAAGATCGATGGCGAGCAGCTTTTCTTTCCGTCATCGCGGTAGCGCCGCGTAAATAAAAACAGGGGCCATCGCCCCTGTTTTCCCGGTGGAAAATCTGAACCCATCAGCGGTCATGCTGCTCCAGTTTTTCAACGTAGTCTGTAAGGCCGCTTGGAAATGGCTTCAGAAAAAACAATGTCGGAAAAGACGAAATAGCCTTTTTGGTTGCAGTTGCCTGTCTGAGCGCCAGTCGCAACATTCAGGTTGGGGATATCGCTGTTCCAGAAACCTTCGAGCTGAGATGCGGATACGCGAATGTTGGTGACCTTGACCGGCAATTGCGTCCAAACGGGCTGCTGGCTTGTTGCGTCCACGCAGGAGTATTTCGCGTCGTCGATTCTGCTGAGTTGGCCGTCCGATATCAAACGGCCTGTAATCGAGCAGTTGTAATCCTTGAAGACGAGTCCCGCGCTGGGCGTGGGATTGTTAACCGATACCTTGAGATCAATTCGTGCGGTTGGCGCCGTAGGGTCCGTCGAGGGAGTGACCGAGATTTGTGCCGCGGCATCGGCGCCGGGGTCAAAGGCCGAACTGCAATTGCTGTTGATCGTGAAAGTGGCGTGCGACCAATTGTTTACGTTTATGTCATAGACCGGGTTTGATGCCGGGAAAGGTTGCGCAAGCAGCGAAAAGCGTTTGACGGATTGTTCACCTTGCTGGCCGTCGATGTTGTAGCGGATTACCCCCTCGCTGGCCGAGCCTGGAACGAATGTCAGCGTTCCTCGCATGGTGGCGCTGGTCTGACCCGGTAGCAGAGGAGCAGTTGTGGAAGTGCTGGTGAAGCTATAGGTCGCGCCGGTAAAGCTGCCATCGTCCTGCTTGTCCAGATATGCCACGTACCACAGTGGAGCGCCATTCGTACCGTAGGCGTGCAAGGTGGCGTAAATGCGGCCGTCCTGATGTGCCAAATTCAGACCCCAGCCCGATTGCTGCGGATTCCACCACACATCGGTGTAGTCGGTATCGTCGGCCTGGACGAGGGGAGAAAACAAAAGTGCACCAGTCAGTGCCAGTGCGCAAAGCGTGTTCGGTTTCATGAGGTGCTCCACCAATTTAAAAGTGTTGTCGGCCCGATATGGCGTCAATGCCGAGCGGTTTTTGTGCTGTACCTCTACCTGGATTAGAGGCGGCAAGCTTCAGTCCGGGTCGTCGGTGGAGGTGAGCTTCCCTTCGGCGATGCACGATCCCCCTGGAGCGCTCGAGAATGGGGGAGAGTCTTTATAGAACACGCTTGGGGAGATCCAGCTTGTGGACCACCAGATCTGGAACCGTCCAGGGGAGGATGCAAGCGTAACTTCGATTGGAATCGGGCCACGGGGGCCTTTATATAGAGAGTCCCAACCCGGACTGCATTGGAGCGTCGCATTGGTGAGCTGGCCAAAACGGCCTTCTGTGCTCAGGATGCCGGTGATATTGCATCCTGCACCGAGATCCAAAAACATGGTCGTTCCGCCGAATACCGGGTGCGTGGAAAATTTAGCTGGGGAGGCACCGCGTATTTGCCAATGCAGCCAGGCATTGCTCGGTAGAATTGAACACGTCGTTCGCGACAATACAACCGTGTAGTCCCATTCGTTCTCGACTTCGAAAGGCTTGGCAGTGAAGGTGAAGCGCGTGACGATCTGCTCGTCTTGCTGGCCGTCAATGGTGTAAGTAATCTTGGCTTGGGTCGGCGAAATGGCGGCGAAAACAAAGTTTCCGACCGGTGTTCCACTTACCTGATTGACTGTCAGCGGTGCCGAAACCGGTGCGCTAGCATGTCGGTAAACGTTGCCGGTGAAGCTGTTATATGAACCTCGGGTTAGGGGGGCCACATACCATGTCGGTGTGCCGTCGGCCTTGTAACCGTGAAGCGAAACGTAAGCAACGTCTTGTTGCTGCACCAGGTTCATCCCCCAGCCGGAGCGCTGCGGGTTCCACCACACGTCGGTGTAATCGGTATCGCTTAGTATCACTGCCTGAGCCTGCGCGGCAAGGGGTAACATCGTGCCTGTCAGTGTCGCTAGTAATGCCGTTATTGCTTTGTTTTTCAGGGACATGCCGAAACTCCTGCGAAGGGAGAGAGAAGGGGTAAGTCCGATGCATCGGTCATCTGCAGTTGCGATAACCGGGCTGTGCTGTGACTCCTTCGATCATAAACCGAACGGAATGATGGCGGGAACAGCAACGGATCTCGATTGATGGGAACTCGTTGCGGCATTTCGCCTGAAAGTGCGGGGGCTATCCGATATACATGCAGTGGAATGCCAACGGTGCCGAAGTGTTGAGCCCAGGATAGCGGATGAGGTTTGCCCTCATCGCGGCTGGATTTCAGATATTGGCGCGCCCGCGGCCGGATTTTCGGCCTTTATTGTCTGGCAGGTGAATGTCGTCCAGGGTTGTTCTGCAGCCTATCGCCCTGCGCGCGTAGTCGCGGATGAGGGAAACGGCCTTTTGTTTGAATTATCGCGTTTGCAATGAAAGAAATCGTGCGAACGTGTCTGGCTATATCGCATTTATGCATGACAAAAGTGTCATGAGAAATGAAAACGGGGGTATTGCCTCCCCCGTTTTTTCTGTCTGCCTTCCTACACAATAAGCGCTGATCTGATACGCCAATAAGCGATAGGCGTACCTACGCTTATCCGGCGGCGTCAAGGCCTCATGCTGAAGACGAAGCTCGCCCTTTGATTGCAACTGCCTGCCTGAGTAGTGGTTTCCGTCTCCAATTTTGGAATCTCGGCATCCCAATGACCGTCGAGTTGTGACGGGGATAGGTGGATGTCGGTGACTTTGGTCGGCAGCGTAAACATAACCCGCCCGCTTTGCGCGTCGGAGCAAGAGTACTGCGCGTCGGCGATTTCGCTGAGCCGACCGTTTGACGTCAGATGTCCCGTAATCGTGCAATTGTATTTTTTTTCCACGATCCCGCCGGAGGGCGGGAAGATGCCGACCGATGCTCTAAGTGCAATCTGAACGGATGGCGCTGCGGGATCGGCGGACGGGGTAACCTTGATCGTCATGGTATCGCCAGCATGAAAGCCAAACAGTCGTGGGCACAAGCCTGATGAAGGTTGGCGGTAGTTGTCGAACGAAACCTGGGCGTATTCCCAGTCGTTCGTTCCTGTTATTGGATTTGATGTCGGAAAGGGCTGGGCAAGCAGTGAAAAGCGTTTCACAGGCTGTTCGCCCTGTTGCCCGTCAATGGTGTAGCGGATGAGCCCTTCGCTGGCCGAAAGGGGGACGAACATCAGCGTTCCTCGCGTTGCAGAGGTGGCCTGGCCAGGTGACAGCGGCGCGTTCGTCGGCGTACTCGTGAAGCTATAAACGTCGCCGGTAAAGCTTTTGTCATCCCGCTCGTTTAGGTACGCCACGTACCACAGTGGAGCGCCATTGGAGTCGTAGGCGTGCAGTGTGGCGTAAATACGGTTGTCCTGTGTCGCCAGATTCATCCCCCATCCGGGTTGCTGGGAATTCCACCATACATCGGTGTAATCGGTACCGCCTGCCTGTGCAAGGGGAGAGAGGGTAAGTGCGCTTATCAATGCCAGAGAGTAAATTGTATTCGGTTTCATGGTATATCCCGCCTGTCAAAGTATGACCGGTCTGAAGGCTGCTCCACTGTCTTGAGTGCTTTCGTGCCGTGTCGTGCCTGGATTGGATGTGCGATCAAATTTCAGTCGGGATAGCTGACGAAGACGGCTTTCCCCTTCTGCGAGCAGGTTCCCTCCTGGCTGAGAAGGAAAGAGCTTGCGGGCGCCTCGTCTGTTGTCCATCTGATCTCGAGTCGCGATGGAGAGGATTCGAGCGTGACTTGGACCGGGGTCAATTTGGGCATGGAGAACCAGCTGCCGCCGCACGCGAGCGATGCATTGTCCAGCCGGCCGAAGCGGCCGTCCTGAATGAATGTGCCGGAGAGTGAGCACCCACTTTCACCGAGAACCCATCCCATTGTTATTGAGATATCCCACTCCCGGGTGAAACTGGGGGCTGAGCCGCTACTAGCCCCATTGAAGAGAGAAGGAGCCTCCGGATTGCCGCCGAATCCTGGGCCTGAGCATGAAGTCTGCCAAAGCGTAAGGTAATTGTTCCAAGTTCTGTGGAACTCGAAAGGCTCGGCAACAAACACAAAACGCGTGACGGTCTGTTCGTCATGCTGTCCGTCGATGGTGTAGGCGATCTTGCCCTGGGTTGGCGAAACCGGCGTGAACACGAAGGTGCCAATGGGTGTTCCGCTGACGTGGCTGGCTGTCAGCGGTGCCGAAACCGGTGCGCTGGCGTGCCGATACACCTCGCCGGCAAAGCTGCCATCCGTGCGCCGGGCTAGCGGGGCCACGTACCACGTCGACTTGCCGTCGGCCTTGTAGTCGTGAAGTGAAACGTAAGCGGCATTTTGCTGCTGAACCAGATTCATCCCCCAACCGGAGCGCTGCGGGTTCCACCACACGTCGGTGTAATCGGTATCGTTCAGTAGTGCTGTTTGGGCCTGTACGGCAAGGGGCAGCATCGTGCCTGCCAGTGCCGCCAGCAATGCCGTTGTTGCTTTGTTTTTCAGAGACATGCTGAAACTCCTGTGAAGGGAGGAAAAGAGAGATGGCCGATGCATCGGTCATCTGCAGCTGTGATAACCGGGCTGCATGCCGGACTCCCCAATCATAAGCCGAGCCGGATGATGGCGGGTGCGGAAAATGGATTTTGATACAGACTTATGGGAACGCGCGCACGGTGTTTCATTTGGCGCGGCAGGGGCGTTTTGAGGCCGGTTTTGTCACCCGAACCGTATGCCGTGGAGTGCCGACAATGACAGGGGGTGTTGAACACAGGATACTGGATGAGATTCGCCCTCATCGCGGCTGAATTCAGGTGCCGGCGCGCCAATGGCCGGATTTTCCGCCTTCTTTTTCCAGCAGGCGGATGCCGTCCATGCGCATACCACGGTCTACCGCCTTGCACATGTCGTAGATGGTGAGCAGGGCGATGTTTACCGCCGTTAGCGCTTCCATTTCGACGCCGGTGCGGTTGACCGTTTCAGCGGTGACGGTGGCGGTGATGGCGTTCTCGCCGGCGTCGGCGTCGAATTCCACCGCGACTCTTGTGAGCGGGATCGGGTGGCACAGCGGAATCAGTTCGCTGGTGCGCTTGGCGCCCTGGATCGCGGCGATGCGCGCGACGCCGAGCACGTCACCCTTTTTCGCGTCGCCGGCCTGGATCATGGCGAAGGTTTCCGCCTGCATCAGGATGTGGCCGGTGGCGACGGCGATGCGGCGGGTTTCGGGTTTGCCGCCGACATCGACCATGTGGGCCTGGCCCGAGGCGTCGAAATGCGTCAGCGCGGAGGCGGTCGAAGTGGTGGAGGGCGTTTGTGGCGGCTTCATCGGTCGGGGCTCGCGGCGCGCGCATGCTGAGGGATGCACGCGTATCGGGAACAGGTTGGCGCGGCCCGGTATCATAGCACCCGATGATGCGTAGACTCTTTGCCTTCCTGCTCAGTTTTTCGCTGGCTCTTCCCGGCCATGCCGTTGATTTGCCCGATCTTGGCGACGTGGGCTCGGCGGATTTGTCGCCGGCGGCCGAACGGCGGCTTGGTGAGGAGATCATGCGGCAGATTCGTTGGCGCGATATGGCTTATCTCGACGATGCCGAAGTCGAAGGCTATCTCAACCGGCTAGGTCGCCGTTTGGTCGCGGCCAGTGCCAATCCTCAGCAGGATTTCGATTTTTTCGTCGTCAAGGACGGCACGCTGAATGCTTTCGCCCTGCCGGGTGGCCATATCGGCGTGCATACGGGCTTGCTGCTCGCCACCGAGAGCGAATCGGAGTTGGCCTCGGTGCTCGGCCACGAAATCGCCCACGTTACCCAGCGCCACATCGCTCAGCTTGTTGGGCACCAGAGCCAGGCCGGCATGCTCATGCTGGCTTCGCTGCTGGTGGCGATATTGGCCGCGCGCAGCAATTCGCAGGTGAGCGAGGCGGCGATTGCCGCCGGGCAGGCCGGGGCGCTGCAAGCGCAGCTTGGCTATTCGCGCGACTTCGAGCGCGAGGCTGATCGCCTTGGCTTGCAGACCTTGGAAGGCGCGGGTTTCGATGTGCGCGGTATGCCCGGGTTTTTCGAGCGTTTGCAGCGTGCCAGCCGTTTGTACGAAAACAATGCGCCCGCCTACCTGCGTACCCACCCGCTGACGACGGAGCGGATTGCCGATATGGAAAACCGGGCGGCGTCGATGCGTTACCGGCAAGTGCTGGATTCGGACGACTTCCGCCTTATGAGGGCAAAGCTGCGCGCCCAGGCGGGGGTGCCGATCGACGCGGTAAAAGACATGGAAAGCCGTCTTGCCCGGTCCGAACAGGATTTTGCGCTTCGTTACGGATTGGCGCGCGCGCAACTGCGCGCCAATCGTCTCGACGATGCCGAGGCGAATATCGCGACTCTGCGGCGCGACGCGCCCGCTTCGCCGTTCATCGATAATCTGGCTGCGGAAATCCGTATTGCGCGCAAGGATCCTGCTGGTGCGGCAAAGCTGTTAGAGGCGGCGCAGAAGCGTTTTCCCGCCAACGAGAGTCTGCGTTACGCGCTGGCCGATGCGCTGATTCTCGCCGATCGGCCGGTGGATGCGGCGGCGGGGCTTCGCCAAGCGCTGCAGGGGCGTACCGATGATGCACGCTTGTGGCAATTGCTTGCGCGCGCCAACGCGAAGCTGGGCAAACGCGCCGGGCAGCATCGAGCACAGGCCGAAGCATATGCGTTGCAGGGTAGTCTGCCGGCGGCGATTGAACAGCTTGAACTTGCACGCAAGGCGGGGGATGGAGATTTTTACGATTTATCCGCAGTGGATGCGCGCCTGCATGAATTCAAGGAGCGCTTGCAAGAAGAGCGGCGTGAGCGCGAACGGTAAGCAGTGGCCGTTCCTTGTATTCTGGCCGAGGGCGGCTAATGTTCAGGCCAGATCGCACAAAGCGAGCGATGCCGCCGATGGGCGACGGCGCCACGGCGTGGAATGCGTTGTGGGCTTGAGACAATAGGAGAAAACGATTCGGCGCGGGCACTCGCAAATTCTGAATCGCCGGGATCGTTCAGGAAAGTTTCTTAGTGTTTCACAAGATGCTTTTTGATACGGAGGATCCTCATGCTGCCAAAAACGATGAAAGCCGCGGTTGTCCATACGTTCGGCAAGCCGCTGCAATTGGAAGAAATCGAAGTGCCGCGTCCGGGGCACGATCAGATCGTCGTCAAGATCGTCAATAGCGGCGTCTGCCATACCGATTTGCACGCCGCGGATGGCGACTGGCCCGTTAAGCCGACGCTGCCCTTTATTCCCGGCCACGAAGGCGTCGGTTACGTTGCCGCGGTGGGTAAGGGCGTCACCCTGTTCAAGGAGGGCGACCGCGTCGGCGTACCTTGGCTGCATAGCGCCTGCGGCCATTGCGAGTTCTGCCTGACAGGGCGCGAGACGCTTTGCCTGAAGCAGCAGAATACCGGCTATTCGGTCAATGGCTGCTACGCCGAATATGTGCTCGCCCCTGCCGCGTATGTCGGGCGCATTCCGGAAAAAGTACCTTTCGATCTCGCCGCGCCGGTGTTGTGCGCCGGTGTGACGACCTATAAGGGTTTGAAGCAGACCGATACCCGGCCCGGCGATTGGGTCGCGATCATCGGTGTCGGCGGGCTCGGCCATTTGGCCGTGCAATACGCCCGTGCCATGGGTTTGCATGTGATCGCGGTGGATGTCGCGGACGATAAGCTGGCGCTGGCGAGCAAGCTCGGCGCGGAAATGACGATCAATTCGATGAAGGAAGATGCCGTCGCCAAAATCCGAAAAGAAATCGGCGGCGTCCACGGCGTTTTGGTGACTGCCGTTTCCTCGGCGGTTTTCCGCAGCAGTTTGGACATGCTGCGGCGCGGTGGAACATGCTCCCTGGTCGGCTTGCCGCCGGGAGAGTTTCAGACGCCGATTTTCGATGTCGTGCTGCAGGGGCTGACGGTTCGCGGTTCGATTGTCGGTACCCGTGCTGACCTTGAAGAAAGCTTGCAGTTTGCCGCTGCGGGCTGGGTGAAATCGACCGTCGAGTTGCAACCGCTCGCGGCGATCAACGCGACGCTGGAGCGGATGAAGCGGGGTGAAATCAACGGCCGGGTCGTGCTCGATATGTCGGCTTGACATCGTCCGCACGGCATCCGAAAGCCGGCTAAAATCCGGTCGTTTTCTATCAAGGGTGAACGATGGATTTCGACAAGGAAGTGGATGCGCGCGGACTTAACTGTCCCTTGCCGGTTTTGCGCACGAAGAAGGCGTTGGCCGAAATGCAGTCCGGGCAGGTGCTGCGGGTGTGGGCGACCGATCCGGGCTCGGTCAAGGATTTTCAGGCTTTCGCCAAGCAGACCGGGAATGAATTGCTGCGGCAGGGGGCTCTTGAGGGCGAGGGCAAGGTGTTCGAGTTTTTCATGCGGCGAAAGTAAGGGAGTCCGTCGGGTAGTCATCCATACGGTGGAAAAGAAACGGGCCGCTTGCGCGCGGCCCGTTTTTCATGGAACTCGCCGTTGGAGGCGGGTTTCAGTGTCCAGCGAGTTTCGCCTGTTGTTCGCGCAGCTTTTCCAGCGTGGCGGCGAAGCCTGCCAGTCGTTCGCGTTCTTGCGCCACGACGGCCGCCGGTGCGCGGTCGACAAAGCTGGCGTTACCGAGCTTGGTTTGCGCCTTGGCGATTTCGTTTTCGAGACGGGCGATTTCCTTGCCTAGCCGTTCGCGTTCGGCGGCGAGGTCGATTTCCACCTTCAGCATCAGCCGGGTCGTGCCCGCGACCGCTACCGGGGCGAGCGCGTCGGCGGCGATGTCGGTGACGATTTCGACGCCCGATAGCTTGGCCAGCCCGGTGAGGTAGGGCGCGTAGAGCCGCAGCGCGTCGGCGTCGCCGGCGGCCACCAGCGGCAGGCGTTGGGCGGGGGAAATGCCCATTTCACCGCGCAGGTTGCGGCAGGCGTAGGCCAGGGCCTTGAGCTCGGCGATGCGGGCTTCGGCGGTTTCGTCGATCTGGCTGGTGTCGGCCGTGGGGTAGGGCGCGTGCATGATGCTGGCGGCGCCCTTGCTGGCCGCGTTGTCGCGACCGGCGAGTGGGGCGACGGTTTGCCATAGCTCTTCGGTGATGAAGGGGATGAGCGGGTGGGCCAGACGCAGCACGGTTTCGAGCACACGCAGCAGGGTGTGGCGGGTGGCGCATTGTTGCTGCGGCGTGCCGTTCTGGATCTGGACCTTGGCCAGTTCCACGTACCAGTCGCAGTATTCGTCCCAGACGAATTCATAGACCGCGCGGGCGACGAGGTCGAAGCGGTATTCGGCGAATTGCTGCGCGACGTCGGTGGCGGTGCGTTGCAGGCGGGAGACGATCCAGCGGTCGGCGAAGGAGAGGCCGGGCGCGATGTCGTCGGCCGTGGCGCCCGTGCCGCAGTCGTGGCCGTCGCAGTTCATCAGCACGAAGCGGGTGGCGTTCCACAGCTTGTTGCAGAAGTTGCGGTAGCCCTCGCAGCGGGCGAGGTCGAATTTGATGTCGCGCCCCGGGCTGGCGAGCGAGGCAAAGGTGAAGCGCAGCGCGTCGGTGCCGAAGGCGGGGATGCCGTCGGGGAATTCCTTGCGCGTTTTCTTTGCGATGCTGTCGGCCTGCTTCGGGTTCATCAGCCCGGTGGTGCGCTTTTCGATCAGCTTGTCGAGCGCGATGCCGTCGATGAGGTCGATGGGGTCGAGCACGTTGCCCTTGGACTTGGACATCTTCTGCCCTTCGGCGTCGCGGATCAGGCCGTGCACATAGACGTGCCTGAACGGGATCTTGCCGGTGAGGTGGCGCGTCATCATGACCATGCGCGCGACCCAGAAGAAGATGATGTCGAAGCCGGTGACGAGCACCGTGGAGGGTAGGTAGAGATCGAGCGCGGGGTTACTTTTGCCGGGCCACGCGGGCGTCCAGTCCAGCGTCGAAAACGGCCACAGGGCGGAGGAGTACCAGGTGTCGAGCACGTCCTCGTCGCGGCGCAGCGCGCCGTGATAGCCGGCGGCGGCGGCGAGCGCGCGGGCCTCGGCTTCGTCGTGGGCGACCCACACGCGGCCGCTCATCGCGCCTTCTTCAGCGTACCAGGCCGGTATTTGGTGGCCCCACCAGAGTTGGCGCGAGATGCACCAGTCCTGAATGTTGTTGAGCCACTGGTTGTAGGTGTTGACCCAGTTTTCCGGGTAGAAGCGGATTTCTCCGGAGGCGACGCAGTCGAGCGCCTTTTGAGTGATCGATTTGCCGTCCGCGCCGGCTTTGCTCATGGCGACGAACCACTGGTCGGTCAGCATCGGCTCGATCGCCACGCCGGTACGGTCGCCGCGCGGCACTTGCAGCTTGTGCGCTTTGACTTCGCCCAGCAGGCCGAGCGTTTCCAGTTCGGCGACGATGCGTTCGCGCGCCGGCACGCGGTCGAGGCCGGTGAGGCTGGCCGGCATTGCTACGCTGCCCTGGGCGCGGCCGTCGGTGGTGTAACGCTCCGCCTGGGGGGGAATGCTGCCATCGAGCTTGAGCACGACGATCATGTCGAGCCCGTGGCGCTGGCCGACGGCGTAGTCGTTGAAGTCGTGCGCGGGGGTGACCTTGACGCAGCCAGTGCCGAATTCGCGGTCGACGTAATCGTCGGCGATTACCGGGATGTCGCGGCCAGTGAGCGGCAGGCGGACAGTTTTACCGATCAGGTGGGCGTAGCGTTCGTCTTCCGGATGCACCATCACGGCAACGTCGCCGAGCATGGTTTCGGGCCGAGTGGTGGCGACGGTGAGCCCGGGCAGGCCGTCGATGGGGCCGCCGCTGAAGGGGTAGAGGATGTGGTAGAGCTTGCCGTCTTCTTCTTCCGACACCACTTCAAGGTCGGATACCGCAGTGCCGAGCTTCGGATCCCAATTGACCAGGCGCTTGCCACGGTAGATCAGTCCTTCGTTGAACAGCCGCACGAAGGTTTCGGTGACGGTGCGGGAGAGCCCCGCGTCCATGGTGAAGCGTTCGCGCTTCCAGTCCGGGCTGGTGCCCAGGCGGCGCATCTGGCGGGTGATGGTGCCGCCGGAATATTCCTTCCACTGCCACACTTTTTCGAGGAATTTCTCGCGGCCCAGGTCGTGACGCGAGACGCCTTCAGCGTCGAGCTGGCGTTCGACGACGATCTGGGTGGCGATGCCGGCGTGGTCGGTGCCGGGTTGCCACAGGGTGTTGTCGCCACGCATGCGGTGGTAGCGGGTGAGCGCGTCCATCAGCGTTTGGTTGAAGCCGTGCCCCATGTGCAGCGTGCCGGTGACGTTGGGCGGCGGCAGCAGAATGCAGAAAGCATTGGGGTTGGATTTGTCGAGGCCGGCGTCGAAGGCGCCGCTGGATTCCCATTCGGGATACCAGCGGGATTCGATTGCCGTGGGCTCGAAGCTTTTGGCCAGTTCCATGTGTGCTCAGGTGCTGTGGGCGAAGCGCGGATTATAGCGGATGCGCCCGCTACCCCCGTGGGCGCGCGGGTCCGCCAGCGGGCGGGAGAGGATTGGGGGAGTTACTCGTCGCCGTTGTCGAATTCGCTGGCGATACGCTCAGAGAGCGCCGGCAGCAGGGTCGCGCGCAGTTGGGCGAGCGTTTCCGCGCGGATGCGGTCGGCGAGGCCGCCGAGCTCGCGGGAAAGAATCTGTGGGAGCTCGGTAGCGAGCCAGGTTTCGACTTCGCGGCTGATGTCGGTATCGAGCTGGATCAGCGTTTCGGCCAGCAGCGCCTGTTTCGATTGCTGTTGCACGGGTTCGGGCTGCAGCGGCATGAGGGCCGTGAGGGGGGCAGCCGGGTTGTGATCGGCCACGACGTCGGTAAGCAGGGGCAGATCGTCCGCAGACGGCTGCGATACGCCTGTCTGGTTGGCGGTGCGATGCCGCTTCAATAATGCGTCGGCCTTGTCGAGCAAAGCGTCGGCAAGTTGTATGTCTGCATCGGTGCCGGTGCGCAGTGGCGGCCAGTCAGTACTCATAGTGCCACCCTGTGTTCGGCGTCGAACGCCTTCAGCGGTAAGTCGCGCGCTTTGTATTGCATCCAGCGCGCGCGCGCGGGCGCTTTTTCCGCTTCACCGCAGCCGATGATTTCGACCACGACGCGAAAGCGCTCGACGCCCGCGGGCAGATCGTCCGCGAGATTGAACAGAATGTCGGTGTGCGGCCACGCTTCGTCCGCGCCGGGCAGGCCGATGATGACCGGGGTTTGCGCGGCGAGCGGCGAATTGCTCATGACGTGGGGGATGAAGGCGAGCGGCTCGCTGGTCCAGAGCAATTGGTCGAAGCGACGCGCGAGCGACGCGTCGGGCAGGCGTGCCGCGATGCGTCGACCGCTGGCGTGAGCGCGGGCAATGAGTTCGCGGGCCAGCGCCAGCCGGTCGGGGGCGTTGTGATAGAACTGGACCTGTGTCACCGTGTTCGATCCGTCCTCGGCATGCTATTCAGTGCGCCTGCTGGCCGGCGCGGGCGATCAGGAATTCGCTCAGCAGCGGTACTGGCCGCCCGGTGGCGCCCTTGGCCTCGCCCGAGATCCAGGCGGTGCCGGCGATATCCAGATGCGCCCATTTGTAGTTCTTGGTGAAGCGCGACAGGAAGCAGGCGGCGGTGATCGTGCCGGCGTAGCGGCCGCCGATGTTGCCCATGTCGGCGAAGTTGCTCTTGAGCAATTCCTGGTAGTCCTCCCACAACGGTAGTTGCCAGGCGCGGTCGCCGGATTCCGTGCCGCGCCGGAGCAGTTCCGCCGCCAGTTCGTCGTCGTTGGCGAGCAGGCCGCTGGGGATCTTGCCAAGGGCGACCACGCAGGCGCCAGTCAGGGTGGCGATGTCGATGACGCAGGCGGGCTTGAGGCGTTCGGCGTAGGTCAGCGCATCACACAAGATCAGCCGGCCTTCGGCGTCGGTGTTGAGGATTTCGATGGTCTGGCCGGACATCGAGGTGACCACGTCGCCGGGCCGGGTGGCACCGCCGCCGGGCATGTTCTCGGTAGCCGGAACGATGCCGATGAGATTGATCGGCAGCGCCATGCGCGCCACCGCCTTGAAGGTGCCCAACACGCTGGCGGCGCCGCACATGTCGTACTTCATCTCGTCCATTTCGGCGGCCGGCTTGAGTGAAATGCCGCCAGAATCGAAGGTGACGCCCTTACCGACTAGTACGATGGGTTTCGTTTTTGCCTTGTCCCCGCGGTAATGCATGACGATGAACTTAGGTGGCTGGTGCGAGCCGCGCGCCACCGAAAGCAGCGCGCCCATGCCGAGCTTTTCCATGTCGGCGCGCTCGAGCACCTCTACATCGAACTTGAATTGCTTGCCCAGCGCCTTGGCCGCGTCGGCAAGATAGCCCGGTGTGCACACGTTGGGCGCTTGATTGCCCAGATCCTTCGTCAGCGCCATGCCTTCGGCGATTGCGCGGCCATGGAGCACGGCTTGTTCCAGGTTGGCATCGACGGGTTCGTCGAGCAGCAAGGCCAGTTTGCGCGCACCGCGTTCTTGTTTCGCGTCCTTGTTCGGGGCTTTGGCCGCCTCGAAGCGGTAAGCGCCGTCGGCGAGCAGGCGGGCGGCGTGTTGCAGGCACCAGCCGATGGTGCGGCCGGCGGGCACGGCGCCGGCGAGGGCGACAGCGGCGTCTTTCGCCTTGCCGCCGGCCAGGGCTTTCGCCACGCTCCAGAGTGCGTCGCGGAACGCTTTGTCGCAGAAAGCCTCGTGCTTGCCGAGGCTCACGATCAGGGTGCGTTCGGCGGCGGTGCCGGGAAAGTCGTGCAGTAACAGCGATGCGCCCGCTTTCTCGTCAAGGTCGCCGCGTTTGAGCAAGGCGCTGAGCTTGCCGCCGGAGGCTTTGTCGACCGCGGCGGCGGGGGAGGGCAGGGCACCGTCGGCGAACGCGGTGAGAACCAGAATGCCGGCTCGGGCTTTTTCCGGCGCAGCGGCCTTTATGGTAAATTCCACCACTTACTCCTTGGGGTAACGAGTCGTTTTGAGTTGCCGGCGATTATGGCCCGTAGGCGGTAAAGCCGTCAAAAACACAGCGCATGGCGAATGCATGGCCGTAGTTTGTCTGTTCGGACAGTCTGCGGTCAGTAAGGGTTTGTTACCGTATGAATTGCCATTTGCGGTATTCGGGTTCAAGGTTCAACGAAATTCGGCTTAATGCCTGGCACGTCATACTCCTCCGTACATTACATAATAGATAGGCAACCCATCGCGCGATGATTTTCGACCGCGCCCTTCAGCGCGAATTCGCCCATACGGCGGCTGCCGTTTTTGTGGCGTTGTTTGCCATCCTCATTACCACGGTACTCATTCGCCTGCTCGGCCAGGCCGCGGGTGGGCGTGTGCCGTCGGAAGCGGTGCTGGCGTTGATCGGCTTCGGCGCGGTGACCGAATTGCCCTCCGTGCTGACGCTGACTTTGTTCGTCTCCATTCTGCTTTCGCTGTCGCGCAGCTATCGCGATTCGGAGATGGTGGTGTGGTTTGCCGCCGGCGTGCCGCTGACTGCTTGGATTCGTCCGGTTTTGCGTTTTGCCGTGCCGTTGGTGGTGATGATCGCCGGGGCGACTTTTTTCCTCGGCCCGTGGGCGCAGCAGAAAAATGCCGAATACCGCGATCGTCTCGATAGCCGCGACGATACGCAACGCGTCGCACCGGGGGTGTTTCGGGAGTCGGCCGGTGCGAAACGGGTGTTCTTCGTCGAAATCGGCGCGGGTGAGGATGGCCGTGTGCGCAATGTGTTCGTCAGCGAGGAGGGGAAGGACAAGCTGACCGTCATCGCTTCCGCCGAGGGCTATCTGCGCGCCGAACCCGATGGCAGGCGCTTCGTCGTGCTGGAAAAAGGGCGCCGTTACGATGGCGAGCCGGGTACGCCGAAATACCGTGTAATGGACTTTGAACGCTACAGTGTGCAGCTTGAGGAAGAAAAGCAGCTTGTCCAGCCCGTGCGCACCCGCACCAAGCCGACGTCCGAATTGCTCCACTCGCCCGATGCCCGCAACCTGGGCGAACTGGCCAGCCGTATCGGCATGCCAGTGGCGGCGTTGCTGCTGGCCTTGATGGCGATTCCGCTGTCCTTCGTCAATCCGCGCGCGGGGCGGACCAATAATCTGTTGCTGGCCTTGCTGACTTACCTCATTTACAGCAATGCGATCTCCATCTGCCAGGCCTGGGTTGCGCAGGGCAGACTGCGTTTTGCATTGGCCGTGCTGTTGCCGCATCTTGTGGTGCTGGCTTTGCTAGCGGTGATGTTTTACCGGCGCCTCGCGGTGTCGCCGTTCTGGCGGGCGCGGGCATGACCCGGGTACTGTTCCGCTACCTCGCGCGCGAAATCTACGGTGCAACCTGGGTTGTGCTGCTTGCTTTTCTCGGGCTGTTCGCCTTTTTCGATTTCATCAACGAACTGGATAACGTCGGCAAAGACGGTTACGAGTTGCACCATGCGTTGATTTATGTGGCGATGATCGTGCCCGGGCGGGTTTACGAGCTGCTGCCGATCGCTGTTCTGATCGGTTCTCTCTACGCCTTGACGTCGCTCGCGCGCCATTCGGAAATCACCGTGATGCGTGCTTCCGGCATGTCCACGTTGCGCATGCTGGTTTCGTTGCTCGGTATCGGCAGTGTCTTTGTCCTGCTGACCTTCGTTTTCGGCGAGTACATCGCGCCGCCGGCCGAAAGCGCGGCGCAGCAGTGGCGCCTGACGGCGACCAACTCTGCGGTATCGCAGCAACTGCGCTCGGGGTTGTGGGTAAAGGATGGCACGCTGGTGATCAACGTGCGCACGCTGTTGCCCGACCGCAGCATGGATAAGGTACGTATCTATGCGTTCGACGATCGTTATTCCCTCGCGTCGGTGAGCGAGGCGCAACGTGGCGTCTACGATGGCGACGGGCACTGGAAGTTGCTGAATGTCGTGCGCACCCGTTTTCATGGCGATCGCACGGAATTGGAGCATCTGCCCGAATTCATCTGGAGTTCGGAATTGACGCCAGAGGTGCTCAGCGTATTGATGGTGGTGCCGGAGCGGATGTCGGTGACGAATCTGTGGGCTTACATCCGCCATCTGCGCGACAACCAGCAGAATGCCGACCGTTACGAGATCGCGCTGTGGAAAAAGCTGGTCTATCCGCTGACTGTGTTGGTGATGATGATGTTGGCGCTGCCTTTCGCGCTGACTCACGATCGCATGGGCGGGGTCAGCGTCAAGGTTTTTCTGGGCGTGATGTTCGGTATCGGCTTTCACCTGCTCAACGGCTTGTTGGCCAATCTCGGCGTTATCAATGCCTGGCCGCCGGTGTTGGTGGCGCTGGTGCCGAGTCTGCTTTTCCTTGCCGTGGCGTCGGTGTTGCTCTACGCGGTCGAACGCCGCTGAGCGCGGCGGGTTTTCGCGGGGCGGGCTGCCGCCAAAGCTGGGAGGAAATAAAAAAAGCGGACCCCGCATGAGGCCCGCTTTTTCGTATCGGGAAATACCGGAAAGTGTCCGGTCAGCCCTGTTTCTGTTGCTGTTGCGCTTGATGCTGCTTTTTCGCGGCGGCCGACTTGTAATCCAGCTTTTCCTTGATCCGCGCGGACTTGCCGGAGCGCTGGCGCAGGTAGTACAGCTTGGCGCGGCGGACATCGCCCCGGCGCTTCACTTCGATGGCGGCGATCAGCGGCGAGTACGTCTGGAAGGTTCGCTCCACGCCTTCGCCGGAAGAAATCTTGCGGACGATGAAGGCGGAGTTCAGGCCGCGATTGCGCTTGGCGATAACGACGCCTTCATACGCTTGCAGACGCTCGCGGGTGCCTTCTTTTACTTTCACCTGCACGACCACGGTGTCGCCGGGCGCGAATGCAGGGAGAGTTTTGCCTGCGCTAAGGCGGGCGATTTCTTCCTGTTCGAGTTGTTCAAGCAGATTCATGCTGTTGATTCTCCATATCGTCAATGGCCTTTGGCCTGGCCGTAGAGCAGGCTATTGCCTGATGCGCGCCGTTTCTAATCCGGCTTTCGGGCAGCGTTGCCGCCCTCCGTGCCGCCTTGCTCCTGCTTGAATTCGTCAAGCAGTTTCAATTCTTCCTTGTCCATCTTGCGCGTCGCGAGCAGTTCCGGGCGCCGCCGCCAGGTGTTGCCCAGCGCCTGCTTCAAGCGCCAGCGGCGGATGTGCGCATGGTTGCCGGAAAGTAGAACTTCCGGCACGCGTTCGTCGCCATACACTTCCGGCCGCGTGTAATGCGGGCAGTCCAACAAACCGGCGGCGAAAGAATCCTCCGCCGCCGAGTCGCAATCGTTCAGCGCGCCCGGCAGTTGGCGCACGATTGCATCCAGTAACACCATCGCCGGCAATTCTCCACCGGAGAGAACGAAATCGCCGATCGACAATTCTTCGTCCACATAGTGGTCGAGTAAACGCTGGTCGACCCCTTCGTAACGGCCGCACAACAAAATCGCCCCGTCCGCGCCAGCCAGTTCCAGCACTTTGGCATGATCCAGCGTGCGCCCCTGCGGAGACAGGTAGATCACTCTGCCGGCACTGCCCTGCGCGGTCTGTTGAGCTTGGCGCGCGCGTTCGATCGACTGCCGCAGCGGTTCCGCCAACATGACCATCCCCGGTCCGCCGCCGTAGGGGCGGTCGTCCACCGTGCGGTGTGCATCGGTGGCGAAATCCCGCGGGCTGTGAAACGCAATTTCGTACAACCCGCGTTCATACGCTCGCCGGGTGATGCCGCTGCCGGTAAGGGCGGCGAACATTTCCGGAAACAGGGTGATGATATCGTAACGGCGTCGGCCGTCTTGAAGGGCACTCACCCCGGGTTACCAGTCTTTCTGCCACGCCGTCTGGATTCTTCCGGCGGCGAGGTCCACATCCAATACATACGCGGCGACAAAGGGAATCAAGCGTTCGAGCTCGCCGTCTTGTACCTGCAACACATCGTGCGCGCCGGTGGAAATCAGGCCGCTTACCGTGCCGAGCGTATCGCCGCTCTCGTTTTCCACTTTGAGGCCGACAAGGTCGCCCCAGTAATATTCGTCTTTGCCGGGCTGCGGCAAGGCCTCACGCGGTGCAGCAATGTAATGGCCGCTGATTGCCTCGGCGGCGTCGCGGCCGTCTATGCCGGCGAACTGAACGATCAAGCCTTTGCCATGTATGCGGCAGTTTTCCTGCGAATAGGGTGCCCACGTTTCCGGTATTGCGTCGGCAGTCGCCGACAACCACCATTGGGGCATCCTCTTCCAGGCGCCTGGATCGTCACCGAAGGGCTGAACCTTGACCCAGCCCTGAACGCCGAAGGGAGCGACTATGCGCCCCAGGACGATCATGGTTTCAGGCGGCGGCCTTGCTGGCTTGCTTGACCAGGCGGGCAACCGTCGGGGACAGGCGGGCACCGTGCTGTTCCCAGTAGGTCAGGCGTTCGGTATTCACAACCAGACTTTTCTCGGCGCCAGAGGCGACCGGATTGTAGAAACCGACCCGTTCGATGAAGCGGCCGTCGCGGCGGTTGCGAGAGTCAGCGGCGACGATGCTGTAAAAAGGGCGCTTCTTGGCGCCACCACGGGCAAGGCGAATGACGACCATATGGCTATCCTGTTTGTGATCGGTAGATTGAGAAAAGCGCGAAATGATAATCCAAAGCCGCGCCTGGGACAAGGGGCTTTCCTATTGACACGGCTTCATCGGTCGAGCGATGGAGTGGACGGAGATGGGGGAATGTATCGCGCGTATTTTATCGCCATGAAGTAAAGCCCCCTTGTGTATCCGACATGGCTAGAATGCAGCATTTGCCAATGATTCACTGCTGATAACTGCGATGGCCGAACCTGATCATACCGTTGATTCTGCCGAGGATATCTCGACGTGGCTGGGGAAAGAGCCGGATGACGATCTGTTTGCCGACCTTGCCGCGTTGCGCGCGCATTTCGCCCGGCTGATGGAGCCCGGCGCGGTGGAGCCGGCCCAGCTCGAACGTTTGTTGATGCCGTTTGGCGCGCGTGCGCTCGATCTCTGCGGCCGTTGCGTGCCGTGGTTGATGAATGCCTCGTTGCCGCTGACGAGTGAAATGCATGCTGCCGCGATTGGCTTGATCGATGCCTTGCTCGATATCGCGGCCGGGTTTCAAGGCTTGACCGGCGATATGCGTAATCGCTGGATGCGCGCCCAGCGCGTCGAATTGGCCGGTATGAGCAGTGCGGCCTTGCTGCTGATCGGCAAGGCTTATCTGATCGCCTGTATGGCCGGTGCGGCGGTGCCGGCCGGGTTGTGGCGGCGGGCGCATGAAGTGATGAAGTTAGGGGAGCAGTTCGTCCCCGAGGCGAATTCGAGCACATCGCCGGTTCCACTGGCTTTCCATTACAAGTATCTGTTGTCGATGGCCGTGGCCCAGCCGGAAAGCCTGACGGCGCGAGAGTTGGTGTGGTTGTCCGATTACCTTGAGGGGCTTGCCGCCAGCGCTGAATTGGCGGCGGCGTTTCTGCAACCGGCAACATCGGCGTATTGGGTCGATGTCGCACAGGATGATCCGCCGGTGGCAAGTGTGCGTCGTGCCGCGCAAGAGGGCGAGAGCGTGCTGTACTTCAACCCGACGCCGATGGCGTCGCGGGTCGAAGAGCAGATCGAGTGGCTGGAAAACCGCATTCTGGAAGCCGAAGTCGTCGGTCTTGAACGCGACGGCGAATTGCTTGCTCCCGAGGTATCCGGCCTGCCCGAAGGGCTGACGCCGATAGAGACTTTGTCTTTGTTGCGCCGCCTGCGGGAGCGTTGGGCCACGCCGATGACGCGGGCGCAGCCGCGCCGCCATCACGAATACACCGTGCAGGTCTGTACCGGCTTGCGGGCGATCTGGGATATGGCCAAGCGCGGCGAGGAAAAGGTGCGGGTCGTCGAGTGGACGGTACGCAACGAAAGCTCGAACGGTTACTCGATCATGTCCGTCTCCGGTATCGAGGCGGGGCTGTCCGCCGGTATGGCGCTGGCGGTGCGCCGCGATGCCAGCCAGCCGTGGTCGGTGTGTATCGTGCGCTGGATTCGTAGCGAACAGCCCAGCCAGGCGGAGCTGGGTTTGCAAGTGGTGGCGGAGTCTTTCACGCCGGTGCAGATCTGTTTTCGTGGCGGTGAGGCGCGCGCCGTCTGTCCGGCGCTAATCCTGGCGCCGATCAAGGCGGTGCGGAGCAATCAGGCGATTCTCTCCGCGGCGGGGACTTACGTGTCACGCCGCTTCGCTTTGGTGCATGAAGGCGCACGCCTTTATGTCGCGCAAGCGCGGGTGCTGAGCCTCGATATGCAGACCGCCGCCATCGAGCTGTTCCAGTACGAGATCGATCCCTACCCGATTTAGATTTGGCGCAAGTCGCCGGGCGCTACGTTTTCTTCCACGGCATTCGCCGTGCAAGTGGCTAGTTCGGCAAGGCTCGGATCGGCGTCGCGCAGGCCGGCGCGCAGGCGGTGGGCCAGCGTGCCCGCAGGGGTGTTGGCCGAAGCGGCCAGCCAGGCGTCCGCATCGAGCGCGAAGCGTTCGATGATGGCACTGGTCTTGATCTGCTCCGCCGCCAGCGGCAATACCCAATAGCCCTCTTCGGTGCGTGCCGCCCAGCCGATTTCGCGCAAGGTGCCGAGCAGATTTTCCATGTTGTGCTCGGCCAGTCCGATACGGCCGAGTAGTTCGTCAAAATTGGCCGGCTGGCCGGCGCGTTGCGCTTCGGCGAGCGCGACGAGCAAAACGGTCGCGGCCCAGGCCCGGTCGCCGGCAAAGGTGGGCACGATGCGCTGGCGTTCAAGAAATGTGGGCAGGCTGGCCGATACCAGGGCGCCGAGCAGCACGACGATCCACGATAGATACATCCAGACGAGAAAAATCGGTAGCGCGGCAAAAGTGCCGTAAATCAGCGTGTAAGTGGGAAAGTGGGTGATGAACATGCCGAAGGCACGCTGCATCAGCAAAAACGCCAGCGCTGCGGCGATACCGCCGGCCAGCGCGTGCAGCACGCGCACCGGGTGATTGGGCACGGCGTAATACAGAAAGGTGAACAGGCCGCCGAGTAATACCGGTGGCAGCAGCCGCGCGGCGATTTCGCCAATCCACGGTAGCCCACTCGACCACGCAACCGAAGTTGCTGCCACGTAGCCGGTGGCTACGATACTACCGCCGAGAATCACCGGGCCGAGTGTGAGCACGAACCAGTACACGGTGATGCGCAACAGCAAGGGGCGCGGCCGGCGCACCCCCCATATCTGGTTGAACACGCGCTCGATGGTGGATAGCAGCATCAGCGCGGTTACCGCCAGCATGGCGATGCCGATCAATGTCAGCCGGGCGGCTTTCTGCGAGAACTGCAGCGCGTAGGTGGCGACGATATTACCCGCGCGTTCGGGCAGCAGATTGTTGAGCAGAAAGTCGCGCAAGGATTCGCCCAGGCGGTCGATACCCGGCAAACCGCTGAAGATGCCGATGGTGACGGTAACGAGCGGCACCAGGGAAAGCAGGGTGGTGAACGTGAGGCTGCCGGCGACCTGCGGGCAATCGGTGGCGGTGAAGCGTTCGGCGATCAGGCGGAGGAAGTCGCGGGGGGATTGGAGGCGCATCGGGGAAGGGGCTGGCGAGGATCGGAAGAGGGGAATGGATGCTATGGGATGAACGATATAATCCGCGCATTCTATCGACTTGGGCTTTCCATGCCGCAAATCCTCATGCCGCGCCACTGCGCGGACAGCCATACGGGTGCCCGATGATGCCGCCGCGATTGTTGTCCTTCGCGGCGAGCGCGAGCCTGCTCGCGTTGATTGCGCTGTGTGTGTTGTGGGAAGGCTGGCTGGCGCCGCTACGCCCCGGCGGCTCGTGGATGATTCTGAAGGTGCTGCCCTTGCTTGTGCCCTTGTTCGGCATTCTGCGCGGCAAGCGCTATACCAGCCAATGGACGACCATGCTGGCGCTGCTCTATCTCACCGAAGGCGTGCTGCGGGCAAACGACGCGGGTGCCGTTGCGGTGCTGGCACGTTTTGAAATCGGGCTTGCGCTGGCGTTGTTTCTGGCGACTTTATTTCATGCCCGTGTTACCGCGCCGTCGCGCCAGCGGCAGGGTTGAACCCGCCAAGCCAATCACTACCGTTCTTTAGGTATGAGGGAACCGAAGAAAGAAGGCAAATCGAAACGTCATGCATCTCCATAGTCTAAGAAACGATAAGCGCGGCAGTATGTATCGCGGGTTGATTTCGTTATCGGTGCTTCCATTGTTCATATTGATTATGAGTTTGTTTTCTTGTTCGGAAAACAAAAAGACGCCGGAGCAAATTCGTTCCTCACGACAAGCAGAACTCAATGCTTGCATCGGTCCTCGGCTCAGAACGGCCGAAGCGCGCGAGAACGCGCTGAACGGGGGCTACTACAACGCGGCTTACGACTGTATTGATAAAGCCGCTTATGAATTTTTAGTCGTTGAGCGGCAAAAAGCCGTGCAGACCGCCTCCGTGGCACAACAAAATATTCGTCTGCAAAACGAAAAAATTGCCGTGCTCGAAAAAGAGCGGACGAGTACAGGCAAACAGCCTGTCAGCCCCAGGGAGGAATCGATTTTCTCCTTGAGATTGAGTGGGCCGGGTGAGTCCTTGAACATGAAAGATTTTCAAGGCCAGGGAGGCCCTGAGGCAAGCGGCGATTATCTGAAGCAACGAAGCTGGTATTCAATCGCTATTGAAAATTCAGAGTTGATGATCCGCCGCGTTACAAAAGCAAGGGCATCGGATTGGGGCGCCATAAAAGGTGAGGCCGCTTTTAGCGTTGAGCCGAAAACAGAGACTGCCTTCAAGGCCGATGGGTTGGCGCTTGACCTTCCCGCCGATGCGGTTTTGGCATTTCAAATGAATGATGGCCAGTATGATCTTGAGCCTGGAGTTTATTCGTCGGCTATTGAATCCGGGTTAGTGCTGAAAGACAAATGGAAAACAAGCGTACGCCTGGGAAAAGAAGAATGGACTATTTCGGCCGGTTATGAGAGGCGCCGGGATGGCAAGGTCATCGACGGCTCGATGTCTCTGCACGCAACCAGTGCAAGTGGAGCAGCTATTGTTCTCGTCAATGCGGGCGGAGAGGTTTATGAGCGCCAGGAAATTCTATGGTTTGGAGATTTGAACGATGATGAGAAGCCCGATTTGCTTCTCAAGGAAACAAAAATAAACGGTGTCGTCAATTATGTCATGGTAGTAGGTGCCACCAGAGCTAGTTTTTCCGACGATCCTGACCATCCTTTTCGGGCATTCTCTTCAGGCGTTGATGAGGCATCGAACATAATATTGAAACATAAGGATCAGAAATGGCCTTTCCCCGGAGAAGAGCGCTTTGGGCAAGGTGCGTTCAATATTTCCGAAGAAACCTGGAATGAGCGAGTGGGCAAAGGAAAGGAGGAAGGGGTAGCGACACTGATTGCCGACCGCATGCTTGAGATTAATGGCGAAAGTATCCGCTTCACTTTTCAATATCTTCCTGGGCCGTCATACACTGACGGCGCACGCACATGGGGGCCCATTGTCCTTATCCGCACCCACTTTCGAGGGAAGTCCCAAGTTTTGCTGCAAGAATCCTTGCTGGATGGGGGGCCGCTCAGGGTGCAGGTCGATACCCTGGACGGAGAACCCGCCATACAAATCAATTCTTTCCCTCACTATAACAACAGCTATACCCGTTACTGGATCTGGAATTCCTCTCCCAAAGGGAGGTTCAAGCGACTGTCGGTCTTTCAGTCTCAAGGTTGTTGAAGAGGGCTGAGCCCATGCTCGATGTGCACAACCTTGAGCGGCGCAGGCCGGTAGCGGCGGGTTTGAGCCCGCCGCCGGTGCATAGCGCTTTCCCCGCTTACAACTGCGGGTTGAGTTTTTCCTGGCCGCAGCAGAGCTTGTTGAGCGCATTCAGGTAGGCTTTGGCGGAGGCGACGATGATGTCGGTGTCCGCGCCTTGGCCGTTTACGATCCGGCCGTTGCGCGCCAGCCGCACGGTGACTTCGCCTTGAGCATCGGTTCCGGTGGTGATGGCGTTGACCGAGTAGAGCAGCAATTCGCTGCCGCTCGCGGCGACGGCTTCGATGGCCTTGAACGCAGCATCCACGGGGCCGGAGCCTTCGGCGCGGCAGCGTTTTTCCTTGCCGTCGACCACTAGCGTGATTTCGGCCACCGGCGTTTCGCCGGTTTCGGAATGGAAACGGCTTGCCACCAAGCGGAACTGTTCCTGTTCCGGCGTGATGCCTTCGTCGCTCATCAAAGCCTGCAAGTCCTCGTCGAAGATTTCCTGCTTCTTGTCCGCGAGTTCCTTGAAGCGCGCAAACGCGGTGTTGAGGTGTTCCTCGCTCTCCAACACGATGCCGAGTTCGGCAAGCCGGGTCTTGAACGCGTTGCGGCCGGACAATTTGCCGAGCACGAGTTTGTTCTGTGCCCAGCCGACATCCTCGGCGCGCATGATCTCGTAGGTTTCGCGGTGCTTGAGCACGCCGTCCTGGTGGATGCCGGATTCGTGTGCGAAGGCATTGGCGCCGACCACGGCCTTGTTCGGTTGCACCGGGTAGCCGGTGATTTGCGATACCAGTCTGGAGGCCGGAACGATCTGGGTAGTGTCGATGCGCGTCTGTACCGGAAAGAGATCGCCGCGCGTTTTCACCGCCATGACGATTTCTTCCAGCGAGGCGTTGCCCGCGCGCTCGCCCAAGCCGTTCATCGTGCATTCGACCTGGCGCGCGCCGGCCATGACGGCGGCGAGCGAGTTGGCGACGGCCATGCCAAGGTCGTTATGGCAGTGGGTGGACCAGATGACCTGGTCGGCGTTGGGCACGCGTTCGATCAAGGTTTTTATCCGCTCGCCCCATTGCGAGGGGATGCTGTAGCCGACGGTATCCGGCACGTTGATGGTTTTGGCGCCGGCGCGGATCACATCCTCGAATATGCGGCAGAGAAAGTCGATGTCCGAGCGCACCGCGTCCTCGGCGGAAAATTCCACGTCGTCGGTGTATTGGCGCGCGCGCTTGACCGCCGCGACCGCCGCTTCCACGACCTGGTCCGGCGTCATGCGCAGCTTCTTCTCCATATGGATCGGGCTGGTGGCGATGAAGGTGTGGATGCGTCCGCGCGCAGCCGGTTTGATCGCCGCGCCGGCCTTGTCGATGTCATTGTCACTGGTGCGGGCGAGCGCACACACGGTGGACTCTTTGACCGCTTCGGCGATGGCTTTGACCGCGTCGAAGTCGCCGTTGGAGGCGGCGGGGAAGCCAGCCTCGATCACGTCGACCCGCATGCGTTCGAGTTGGCGGGCAATGCGCAGTTTTTCCTCACGCGTCATCGATGCGCCGGGGCTTTGTTCGCCGTCGCGCAAGGTGGTGTCGAAGACGATCAACGGATCCTTGTGGGATCGGGAGACTGGGGGGGTTGGGCTGCTCATGGTCGGCTCCTGTTGGCTAGGGTGGGTATGGGGTTCAGATACGATGGAGGTTCGGATACGACGAGCTACCCACGCCGGGGCGCCGGTAGCAGTCAAAACATCACGAAGGGGGATTGGGGGTTTTTAGCGCGCGGGGCGCAGCAGCAGGCCGCGCAGCAGCGCACCCGCCGGAAGAAGGCGAAGCGACAAGGAGAAGGGGTCGCGTTCGGAGATCATGCGTCGCACTATAAAACAGCGATTTGCAACTGCGCAAGCGCGGATTGATCCGCGTGCAAAAAATACCGCGCGGTAGGGGCGGCCGGCGTATTGAAAGTATTTAAGGCGGGAGGCGTTTAAGGCGCGTTCAGGCTGCGCTGATGGGCGGCGAGCAGGACGGCCCAGTCGTCGGCCGACCAGATCGTTTGGTGGCGTATGAGTTGGTCCAGATCGCGCTGAATGGCGGTACCGCGGTGCAGCCGGACGCGCATTTTTTCCAAATCGATCAGCGCCACTTCGGGCGTGTCGTTTTGCCAGCGCACCATGATGTGTTTGCCGTAAAGGCAGCCGTGTTGCAGGTGGGCGCGGTGCAGCCGGCCAACCATCGTGCCGATGGTGGTGGCGAGTTGGGTGCGTTGCGCCGCGTTGAGTGTTTCCTGGGCGTTCAGGGCGGTGAAGCCGTGCAGTTCGTCGGTGACGAGTATTGCTTCCAGCCCTTCCGCCGTGCGTCGCGTGCCGTGGTAACGCGGCGTCGGCACGGCCAGGCCGAGTTTGCGCAGGCGCGACAGGTAATGCCATTCGCGGCTCGCCGTCGGCCAGCCGAAGGGGTGGCCGAGGGTGTGGCAGGAGTGGTTGCGCTGGCGTTTGATGTAGTAAGTGCGGCCATTCACATGGGCGCGGATCATGCCGCTCCAGCCGCTACGGCGCTCGTTCGGCTCTTCTACCCACTCGCCCGGCAGCGACCACCAGTAGGTAAAGTCACCGCTTGCAACGGGTTGATCGGCGGTTGAGTCGGAGAGAGGCGGGGCGATGTCCATCAAATGCTCGTCAAAGGTCCGTCAGGAGGCTCTACGTAAAATATATACCCGCCACATCGCATATAGCGGCAGGAAATCGAGATGGTCGAGGATAGTGAAGCCGGCGCCGCGAAATTCCTCTTCGACTTGTGTCGCGGGCAGGGCGAAACGGTTCTGCGTACTGCGATTTTCGCGCAGATCGCGTTTTTGTTCCAGACGCGCGCGCTTCCAGGCTTTGTAGTTGCCGTCCACCCATAGCGACAGGATAACGGTGTCGCGCGTTACGCGGTGGAATTCATGGAGCATTGCCCGGCGATGATTCGACCCGCCGATATGGTGCATCAGCCGCATGCTGAAGATGCAATCGACCGAACGATTGGGCAGATCGATTGCGAACGCGGAGGTTTGCAGTGTCTGTACTCGGGCAAGCAGTGCGGGCGGGTGCGCTTGGCGGGCGACGTTGAGCATGGCCGCCGAATTGTCCGCGCCGATGATTACGCGGTTGGGCTGTTCGGCCAGCAGCGGCCAGAAACGGCCAGCGCCGCAGGGTAGATCGAGCACCAGCGTGGGGTCGCCGGCCAGGCGGAGCGCCTTGCGGGCCAGTTGTTCGTCGCGGCGATGGGAGAGGCGGCGCGCTAGACCGTCGTGATGCTTATGGTGATAAGCCTGGGCGTGAACAGAGTTGTACTTGGCGGAAAAGGGTAGCTCGATCCGGCCGGGGACGATGGTGGACATGGAAGCGTTCCGTATATGGGCGATACGGAGAGCTTGTGCGGGGGGCCGTCGTCCCGATGTGAGCGAGGCGTTAAATTTTTGTCAGACCACCGGTTCGGGCAGGAAGCGGATATGAAAAACGCAGCCGCCGCCACTGCGTTCGCTCAGCCACACACGCCAGCCCTGTTGCTGGCAGATACGCTGGACGAGCGACAGGCCGAGTCCGATGCCGTCGCCACGGCTGGTGCCGCCGCGCACGTAGGGCTGGAAAATGCTGAGTTGCTCGTTGGGCGGAATGCCGACGCCGGTGTCGCTGACATCGAAACCGTCCGCATGCAGAATCAGCCGTACCTCGCCGCGCTCGGTGTAATGGATGGCGTTGCGCAGCAGATTGGAGATGACCGTGCGCAGCAGCGGTGCCGGATACACATCGTCGCTTGTGGCTGCGTGGTTTTCCAGTTCCAACGCCAGCCCGCGCCGCTGGGCTTCTTCCTTCCAGTGCCCAATCTGATCGGCGGCGGCGGTGGGTAGGGCGATGTTGTTGTTCCGAGCGGCTGGCGTGTTGCCGCGGGCGAGACACAGAAAGGTTTCCAGCAACTCGCGCATTTCTTCGCAGGCGCTTTGCAGACGCAGCAACTGGGCATGTTCGTGCGAATTGGGCGGTATTGAATCCAGCAGTAGTTCGCAGGAACTGGCGATGATCATCAGCGGCGTGCGCAGTTCGTGGCTGACGTCGCTGGTGAATAGCGTTTCCCGTTGCAGCGCCTGGCGCAGTCGCCCCAGCGTGTGATCGAAGGCGGCGGCAAGCTGGCCTACTTCATCGTTGGGGTAATCGGGGGCCAGCGATGGGGCGAGTGGTAGCAATTGATCGCGGTGCTGTACTTGGCCGGCCAGCCGGGTGACCGGTGCGATGACGCGCCGCGCCAGCAACAGGCCGAGGCCGAAAGCGATGAGGACGCTGAGCAGGAAGCCGATGCCGGCAATGGAAAAGGTGAGTTGCTCACGGTGCGCAAAATCGGAGTGGTCGAGCAGCAGGATGTAACGCCGGCCGTTGTGGTCGCGGACGAGAACCAGGTAGCCGAAGTTTTCGTGATCTATTTCGTGGTTGCCGGGGCCGTAGTCGTGTAGCCAGTCCGGCAGGGGCGGATCGCTGGGGGCACCGGTACGGTACAGGTAGAGATTGGCGCTGATGTGGTTGAACGATGGGCCGGCCTGATCGTTGGCGATGGCGAAATCGAGCTGGCGTTCCATGCCTTCAAATACGAGGTGGATTTCCGCCAGTTCGATGGCGATCACCACACCGGCGGAAAACAGGCCGGCGATGATCGTTCCCATCAGGGTAAAGGCGATGACGATGCGGCGGGCAAGGCTTGGCCCGACGAACGAACGGGTTGGTGCTAGCGCGGGAGGGCCGCCGTTCGCGGCGCTCTGCTCAACCGCCATGGGCCGGGGCAGACAGGCGATAACCGACGCCATGGACGGTGTGCAGTAGCGGGGCGTCGAACGGTTTGTCGATTTGCTGGCGCAGCACATGGATATGGCTGCGTAGGCTGTCGCTGTCGGGCAGCGCGTCGCCCCATAGCGTGCTTTCGAGCACTTCGCGGCGTACCACGCCGGGGCTTTTCTGCATCAGCACGGCAAGCAGTTTCAAACCGATCGGACCCAGGTGCAAGTCCTGCCCATCGCGCGTGACCGCCAGTGTGTCGAGATCGTATTCGAGGCCGGCCACTTGCAGCCGGCGGCGTCCGCCGCCGCGGCTGCGCTTGAGTATGGCTTCGATGCGCGCGGCCAGTTCGGACAAGGCGAAGGGCTTGGTGAGGTAATCGTCGGTGCCGGCACGGAAGCCCTGCAGGCGATCTTCCAGCGAATCGCGGGCCGTGAGCATGATGACTGGCACACTGCTGCGTTCGCTTTCGCGCAGGCGCTGGCACAGGCTGTAGCCATCCATGCCGGGCAGCATCACATCGAGCACGATGAGATCGTAATGCTCGGTGGCGGCCAGGTGGATGCCGGTCAGCCCGTTTTCCGCACAATCGATTTCGTAACCCTTGAGCGTGAGGTAATCCGCCAGATTGGCGAGAATATCGCGGTTGTCCTCGATGAGCAGCAGGCGCGTTGCCATGTGTGCGTGGAAAAACCGGGTCAGGCGTCGGGCGGGCTTGTGTCGCGTTCGCGCAGTTGCGCCTGGCGGCGGCGGCGGCGCAGCCAGCGCCACAGCCAGAACACGTAACCCGAGCCGGCATAGGCGAGAAAGAGCGAGAACAGCACGCCGGGCGGGTGGCTCGCGACCAGGGCGAAGGCCATCACCACCGCGATGACGACGATGAAAGGCACGCTGCGGCGCAGGTTGATGTCCTTGCCGCTCCAGAACATGACGCTGCTGACCATCGACACGCCGGCAAAGATCGTCAGCGCGCAGGCGTACCAGCGTACCTCCGTGCCGGCAAGGCCGCTGTCGTTGATGACCCATACCAGCCCGGCGACGAGCGCGGCCGCGGCCGGGCTGGGCAAGCCTTGGAAATAGCGTTTATCCACCACGCCGATGTTCGTGTTGAAGCGGGCCAGCCGCAGCGCGGCGCCGGCGCAGTAGATGAAGGCGGCGATCCAGCCGAGCTTGCCCATGTCCTTCAGCGCCCACTCGTAGACCACGAGGGCCGGCGCGGCGCCGAAGGACACCATGTCGGACAGCGAATCGTATTCGGCGCCGAAGGCGCTTTGCGTATTGGTCAGACGGGCGACGCGACCGTCGAGGCCATCGAACACCATGGCGACGAAGATTGCCACCGCAGCGTATTCGTAGTGCTGGTTCATGCCTTGAACGATGGCGTAGAAACCGGCGAATAGCGCGGCGGTGGTGAGCAGGTTGGGCAGGATGTAAATCCCACGGCGCTGCTTGTCGAGCGAGATAAAAGGCATGCGGCGAAGGCCCTCGCGGGAGCGGATCCGGCTCTGGAAAGTATCCGATTCTAACAGTCCGCGAAATATCGTGGTCAGGCGATGGGTTGCGGCATGCCAGAGTGACAGAAACGCCAAATGGTTTGATGGCTCCAAAACCCCGCAGCTCAAAAAAGATTGGAAACCGTATTAACCATTGCAGCGAGACAAAACGGGCTTGAAATAAGCCTGGCATCAAAAGCAAGCGATAGATCGTAAAGCGGCATCGGTAGGCTCGCCGAAAATGGCCAAAATCCCGGCTGACTGTAAAACTGTCGACTGGCGAATATCAGGGGTAAAGCGGTTGAAATTCCGATGGCACATGCCAGGGCACGGCGCTTAAAGTGGCGCGCGGGCGGGAACGCTGGCCTGAATAGAGAACATGCCTTCTAACGTTCAAAGTAAATGGCGTACCGCCTGAGGTACGTCCAAGCGCCTGCAAGGCGCGGTTTGACTGGGATGCCAGGCATGCCGTGACCCTGTACGCTTAGCCATGAGAAGAGCTTCTTCCCAGACATGCTGGCGTCCGAGTTCGCCAGCTAATTGAGAGGCTGTTTGCCCGAACTCAGAAACCATGTCTGGCCGTCCGCCTGCTGAAAGAATGGCGGCAATGGTTTCTGGTTTTGCGTTCCGGGCAGCGACATGCAATGGCGTTTCATTCATTTCACCCTGAGCATTGACGTCAGCACTGGCCGCAACCAGGATTTTTGCAGCAGCATCGTCGGATTGCCACAAAAAGAAATGCAGAGGGGTGTCGCCACAGGAGGCGCGACTTTCCAGATGAACCTCTTGTTCTGGATTGGCAGGAAACATAACCTCTGCTACCAATTGAAGCAGCCGATGTAGTTCTTGGCTGGAATCAGACATACGCACCCATGCCCCCTTGCTGGCTAACGGTTGAATTAAGCCGGTTCGGCTTGAATGAATTGTTAGGCCGCTGGCACACGACCACTGGCCCTGACTTGATAGTTGAGCTGACGATCAACAGGCCCCGTGGCCTCCACGGCTCCCGCAGCTACAAGCTTGCGGAGGCGGTATGAAAAGAACACATCAGGCACGGCTGGGTATCTGGACAGTAAGGCGGCATGCGCCCTTGTAACCACGTTCCTTGCATCAATCCAGGATGGCTCCACGTTGCCGAGTACAGCTGCATCAATGGCTTTAACATCGCTGCCGCTGAGCGACACGACATGCTCAAGGTCAGACTCTCTTGGCTGCTCTGGTGAGTTCACTGCGATGCTTTTCCTGCGGCGTTAGGCGATTGGCAGGCGCTCAACTCTTTCAATCTCCATGCTCCTCACCATCAGGCGGTGGTGAACGCGTCGGCCCTCGTTTGAAGGCGTAGACGATCCATCCCGCGCCGAATAGCACGAGAGCAGGGCCGATTCCGAGCGTGAGAAACCCGGCCGAATATGTTGTGGTGCGCTCGACGAAGCTGTTGAATAGGATCCAGACCACAATTGCGCCACCGAAGACGACACAAACGAGGCCAAGAAGGGCCTGCGGAATGCCGAAGAGCGCGCCGAGGAGGCGTTGCCAAGGGGGCTAGGGCTCTCTAGCTCCCGCAACAGCCGGCCCAGATCGAGCCAAAACATGATCGACAGAACGACCCCGACCAGGAATACGAAGAAGAAAAGGTCGTTACTAGTGAACTTCAGTCCGAGCACAGCGATCGGCATGAGTGAGGAAGCGGCCAAGAGTTTGAGTGCGGTCGAACGCATCGCCTAACGGTTGGCGTAACCGGCCGGTGCAGGCGGCGCGAAGCGACGCTTGCAATGATCCGTGTTGACTGAGATGTTAGGCGCCAAAGGATTCACTGGTATTCGCATTCGGAGGGGAGGGTAGCGCCAATTCCGTCTTTGGCGACGGCTGCCTTGATTTGCTGCACGCAGCCTGGAGCAAGCGATTTGACCAAAAGAAATTGCGGGGCAGGGCAGTTGTCCGCCTTGCCCCGGATAAGCTTTCCTTTGCGAAAGCGGCACGTCAGCGTGGACTGGTCTTCTGTGTGTTCTGACCACATGCGCACGGGATCTCCCTTAACAATTTCAGTGAGGGAAAGAACGACCCAGCTTTCGCCATTCGGTACAAACGTAACTTGGCAACCGGTGTAGCTTGGGCCGATGTCTTTCGCTCGCGGGAAAATTCGAATCGTAATGCCGTGATTGAACTCTTCGCCGGCCTCTGCCGGGGGAGAGGTTAATTGGCAGTTGGTGCCGGAGGGGCGTGCATCGTCTGCTGCGGCAGCAGCAGAAGCGGTGAGCAAAAGAATAAATAACGAGAGGAATCGCATCAACATCTAGATAGCTCGCGAGAACCGCTCAAGTCCGTCCCATGAGCCAACTCGTGGGTCGCGTGAGCGAGGATCAGAAACAGCTACCTCATCAAGCGTGTAGCCCCCGCGGCCGAAGTTGCAAGCTGCGCAAGTGAGCACAACGTTGGACAAATCATTGTTTCCGCCGCGAGCATGCGGAACGATGTGGTCGTATTGAGCCCACATAGCCTGGAACGCGGCATGCTGTGAGTCGTTGGTGCGCCCCCATGAGATTGCATCAGGGTACTCCGCTTGCATCTTTGCCCGGATTTCTTTGCGAATTACCGGCATCTCGCAGAACCTGCAATAGAAGCCGTCACGGGCATGAATCTGCTTTTGCTCTGCCGAGGACGGCATGCGCGCTTTAACGCGCTGCTCCTTTGGAAGGATGGGGAGCGCATTCGGTACGGGGTGGTACTGGGTGAAGGGGCTGTTTTTACCCCAGATGGAATCGGTCCATTCCCAGATGGAACGCATATTGGCGAGTTGAAGAAGTTCCGAGGCCAGGTCTCTGCGGCCTTTTAGATGGGCAGTGACTGCCGCGTCGAGAAGTCGAGCTGCCTCCTGAATGTCGGATATAGGCGGACAGAAGCAGTTGCGCATTTTTCGTGACCTCAAGACGCAGGAAGATTCCATGGTCATCTAACGTGGAGCCTGACGGCCCGCCCGTGACGGCGGATCACTGACCGCTGCAATTGTCATGCGATGCCGTTTCCGCTGCGGAGGCTATCGCGCCACTCACTGCGGTTACAAAGCTTTGAAACTGAGCTTGGTCAGGGCCAGACCGTGCCACATTGACGGTTTCCTGACCCATTGCATTACAAAAAACCGCCCACTCAATGCGCCTGGCGGTGGCCAAAGCAAGCAGAAGACCGCCGACAGCCAGCACGCCAAAAAGCCCCTTCCACCAGGGTGTCAGCACTGCTGCAAACCCCACCGGAATGGCGCCCAAAAGCACGAGCGTTAACACGCCGGACCAGAAGCCATTTTGCCGACCCCAATAGCGATTCGGAGTGGGCGTAAGCGTTTTTAGAGGCACCGTCAGTTCGAATCGTGGGCCGAGCGCCGTATTGCCGGAAATCGAAATGTGATCGCGAAAGAGATGAAACACGCGACGTCCGTCAAAGCGGCGTTCGTTGTATGTTGCGATCAGTTGATCCATGACGCCTGGCTGGCCGACTGTTCGCTGGACCGGATTGTCAGGTTTCATTTCCAGCTGGGCGCCAAGCATAAAGTGCAGGCTCAAGCCCTTCCTCACACATCGTGTTGAGCGCAGTGTTAGAGCACATTGGCGGTGACCCATACCCGGCATGCTATCGGGGGAGTTCTATCCAGGCAAATGGAAGGGCGGTTTTTTTAACAGCCCGCGAAATCCCGTGGTCCGGGCGGTGGGTTACGGTAGTTCGGCCAGGATGGTGCTGGTGGCGGAAACCTTGTCGCCGATCGTCACGCGCGCGCGGCTGCCCGGCGGCAGGTAAAGATCGACCCGTGAGCCGAAGCGGATGAAGCCGTAGCGCTGGCCGCGGGCGAGTTGGGCGCCGGCATCCATGTAGCACAGGATGCGGCGTGCGATCAGGCCGGCCACCTGCACGCAGGTAATGTCGTGGCCGTCGCGGGCGCGGATGTGCAGCGCGTTGCGCTCGTTTTCGGTCGATGCCTTGTCCAGCGCGGCGTTGACGAATTGACCGGGGTTGTACCAACGCTGTTTGACTTCGCCATCGACCGGGCTGCGATTGGAATGGACGTTGAACACGTTCATGAACACGCTGATCTTTACCGCCTCGCGGTCGAGCCAGGGATCGCGCGCGGGTTCGATGGCGACGATGCGGCCGTCGGCGGGGCTGAGCACGGCCTTGGTGTCCTGCGGAATCGGCCGTGCCGGATCGCGGAAAAACTGGATGACGAACACCAGTAAAAGCCATAGCGGCAGAGCCCATGCCCAGCTTGTTGCGGCGCTCGCGGCTAGCGCCAGAACCAGTGCGATAGCGATAAAGGGCCAGCCTTCGCGGGCGATCAGGGGGTGAGGATAGTGCTTGTCGGGCATGGCATGCTCTCGGCGGGAAAACGAAAAGGCCGGGGCCGCGTTTGCGATCCCCGGCCTGGATGGACGGCTGCGGCTCAGTTCTTGGACTTATCGACCAGCGCCTTGGCCTTGATCCACGGCATCATGTCGCGCAGTTTGGCGCCGACCTGCTCGATCGGATGGTCGGCGATGAGGCGGCGGCGGGCGGTCATGCTCGGGTAGTTGGTGCGGCCTTCCTGAATGAACATCTTGGCGTAGTCACCGTTCTGGATGCGCTTCAAGGCATTGCGCATGGCCGCGCGCGAGGTTTCGTTGATGACCTCGGGGCCGGTCACGTATTCGCCGTACTCCGCATTGTTGGAGATGGAGTAGTTCATGTTGGCGATGCCGCCTTCGTACATCAGGTCGACGATCAGCTTCAGTTCGTGCAGGCATTCGAAGTAGGCCATTTCCGGCGCGTAGCCGGCTTCCACCAGCGTCTCGAAGCCCATTTTCACCAGTTCCACGGCGCCGCCGCACAGCACGGCCTGCTCGCCGAACAGATCGGTTTCGGTTTCTTCCTTGAAATCGGTTTCGATCACGCCGCCCTTGGTGCCGCCGTTGGCCGCGGCGTAAGAGAGCGCGATGTCCTTGGCCTTGCCGGATTTGTTCTGGTGCACCGCGATCAGGCTGGGCACGCCGCCGCCGCGCAGGTACTCGGAGCGCACGGTGTGGCCGGGCCCCTTGGGCGCGATCATGATGACGTCCAGATCGGCGCGGGGAATGACCTGGTTGTAGTGGATGTTGAAGCCGTGGGCGAAGGCCAGTGCAGCGCCTTTCTTGATGTTCGGCTCGACTTCTTCCTTGTACACCGACGGGATGTTTTCGTCCGGCAGCAGAATCATGACGACATCGGCGCCCTTGACCGCCTTGGCGATTTCCTCGACCTTGAGGCCGGCCTTTTCCGCCTTGCTCCACGAGGCGCCGTCCTTGCGCAGGCCGACAGTGACCTTGACGCCGGAGTCGGCCAGATTCTGGGCGTGGGCATGGCCTTGGGAGCCGTAGCCGACGATGGTGACTTTTTTACCCTTGATGAGGGAGAGGTCGGCGTCCTTGTCGTAATAAACTTTCATGATCGTCCTTTCGCTTTGATGGCGTCGAATATTGAGCGGCGGCCATGATAACGGCACGCGGGCTGGCTGCAAAATACCGCCGCTGGTTTGTACCGCTTGTGTCTGCTTTATACCTTGAGCACGCGGTCGCCGCGGCCGATGCCGCAGATGCCGGAACGCACCGTTTCCAGGATCGCGCCGGTGCCGATGGCGCCAATGAAGGCATCGAGCTTGGCCTGGTTGCCGGTGAGTTCGATGACGTAGGAGGCATCGGTGACGTCGATGATGCGGGCGCGGAAAATGTCCGCCGTGCGCTTCATCTCATCGCGTTCCTTGCCCGTGGCGCGGACTTTGAGCAGCATCAGCTCGCGCTCGATGTGAGCGGCCTCGGAAATATCGACCACCTTCACGACCTCGACCAGCTTGTTCAACTGTTTGGTGATCTGCTCGATGATGTCGTCCGAGCCGATGGTGACGATGCTCATGCGCGACATCGACGCATCTTCGGTCGGCGCGACGGTGAGCGATTCGATGTTGTAGCCGCGTGCCGAGAACAGCCCGGAGACGCGCGACAGCGCGCCGGATTCGTTCTCGATGAGCAGGGAGATGACGTGTCTCATGTTGCGCTCGTGTGCTTGATAGCTCGTTAAGCCGCCCGTTTCGGCGCCCGCCGGGGTAAAGCCCGCGAGCGCTGGCTGGCGGGTGGAATTACAGATCTTCGGCGGACAGGATCATCTCGGTCAGACCCTTGCCGCCCTGGACCATGGGATAGACGTTTTCCGTCGGGTCCACCTTGAAATCGAGAAAAACCAGATCGTTCTTGCGCGCGAAGGCTTCGCGCAGCGCGCCCTCGACGTCGCCCGGCCGTTCCACCTTGAGGCCGACGTGGCCGTACGATTCGGCAAGCTTGGCGAAGTCGGGCAGTGAATCCATGTAGGACTCGGAGTAACGGCCGCCGTGGAACATCTGCTGCCACTGGCGCACCATGCCCAGGTAGCCGTTGTTCAGGTTGCAGATTTTGATCGGCAGGCGGAATTGCTTGCAGGTCGAGAGTTCCTGGATGCACATCTGGATCGACGCCTCGCCGGTGACGCAGGCCACCGGGCGGCCCGGGTGGGCGAGCTGGGCGCCCATCGCGTAGGGCAGGCCGACGCCCATCGTGCCGAGGCCGCCGGAGTTGAGCCAGCGGCGCGGCTGCTCGAAGCGGTAATACTGCGCGGCCCACATCTGGTGCTGGCCGACATCGGAACTGACGAAGGCGTCGCCGCCGGTCACTTCCCACAGCTTTTGCACGACGAACTGCGGCTTGATGATGTCGTCCGAGTTTTTGTATCGCATGCACTCGCGGCTGCGCCATTCCTCGACCTGCTTCCACCACGGCGCGATGCGTGCCGCGTCGGGCCGTGCGGACAGGGCTTCGATCTGGTTGGCCATTTCGCTCAGCACATCTTTCAGGTTGCCGACGATCGGAACATCGACTTTCACCCGCTTGGAGATCGACGACGGATCGATGTCTACGTGAATGATCTTGCGCGGTTCGCTGGCGAAATTCGCCGGATCGCCGATCACGCGGTCGTCGAAGCGGGCGCCGACGGCGAGCAGCACGTCGCTATAGTGCATCGACATGTTGGCCTCGAACGTGCCGTGCATGCCGGGCATGCCGAGGTATTGGCGGTCGGAGGCCGGATAGCCGCCCAGGCCCATCAGCGTGTTGACGATGGGCGCGCCGAGCAGGCGGGTGAGGCGGGTGAGTTCGGCGGACGCGTCGGCCAGCACCACGCCACCGCCGCTGTAGATCATCGGCCGCTTGGCTTCGAGCAGCAGTTGCACGGCTTTCTTGATCTGCCCCTGGTGGCCCTTGACGACCGGATTGTACGAGCGCATCGAGATTTCTTTCGGGTACTCGAAGGCGCACTTGGCGGCGGTGACGTCCTTGGGGATATCCACCAGTACCGGGCCGGGGCGGCCGGTCTTGGCGAGGTAGAAAGCTTTTTTGATCGTTACGGCGATGTCGCGCGCGTCGCGCACGAGGAAGTTGTGCTTCACGCAGGGGCGGGTGATGCCGACGGTGTCCACTTCCTGGAATGCGTCCTGGCCGATCGCTGCTGTCGGTACTTGGCCGGAGATGATGACCAGCGGAATCGAGTCGCAGTAAGCGGTGGCGATTCCCGTCACGGCATTGGTGGCGCCGGGGCCGGAGGTGACTAGGGCGACGCCGACCTTGTCGGTGCTGCGCGCGTAACCGTCGGCCGCATGCACGGCGGCCTGTTCGTGACGGACCAGAACATGGCGCACCTGCTCCTGCTGGAACAGCGCGTCGTAAAGATGCAGAACCGCGCCGCCAGGGTAGCCGAACAGATAATCGACCTTTTCTTCCTGCAGGCACCTGATTACAATTTCAGCCCCGGTCAGCACCATCGCAAACTCATCCAGTATCGCGTTCGTAGAAACGATGAACGTTACCGGCCGCCGCCGCGTTGGTCAAGGCGGCCAGGTAGGTAACTAGATAAGCGGCTAGGCAATGCCGGCGCCGGGCGCTTGGGTTTCTCCAAGGCGGGTTTTTCGAGGATATTTAACTGGCATCTGTAGTCGAACTCTCGGCATTTCTCGAAAGCATCGAAAAGCGTGCGTTCAAGCAGGCGCTATGGTCCTTGCGTGAGAACGAGGCCGCGCTTGATGTCGTACAGGATGCGATGCTGAAATTGTCCGCCCGCTATAGCGAGCGGCCGGCTGAAGAGTTTCCGATGCTGTTTCAGCGCATCCTGCATAACGCGATTCTCGATGCCCACCGCCGTTCCAGAGTGCGCCGCTTATGGGTGTCGCCGCTGTCGGCGTTTGCCGGCGAGGCGGAGGATGGGGATGATCCGCTCGATACGCTGGTCGATACCCGCGCCGAAGCCGAAGCCGAAACGCCGCATGCCCAATTCGAACGCAAACATGTTCTGGCGGCGATCGAGCAGGAGATCGCTCGCCTTCCTCTTCGTCAACGAGAAGCTTTCCTGATGCGTTATTGGGAAGAGATGAACATCGCCGAAACGGCTGAGGCGATGGGGTGCTCGGAAGGCAGCGTGAAAACGCACTGCTCGCGTGCTACGCATGCGCTGGCTACGGCGCTGAAAGCAAAAGGAATCGTGCTATGAACGAACAGGAATTCGCGCGTCGGGTCGCGGCCCATCTGGCTGTTGCCGCACATGAGGTCGACGATGCCACGGCCGCCCGCCTGCGCGCCGCCCGTTTGCGCGCGCTGGCGCCGCAGCAGCCCAGGGCCGGGTGGTTCGCGCGTCACGCTGCCTGGCTGCGGGCGTGCCTGTCGTCACGCTTGGCCTTGAATCAGGCGTTGGCAGTATGCGCGGTGCTCGCGCTGGTCGTCGTGGGCGATTATTGGCGCACGTCGTCGATGCTGGCGGAAGTCGAGGAAATCGACTCGGCGCTGCTGTCCGATGAATTACCGATCGATGCCTATCTGGATCAGGATTTTGGCGCATGGCTGCGACACGTTTCGGACGACTCCTGATCGCTGCTCTGTGGCTCGCCGGGGCCACGGCGGGAACGGCCGCGGCCGGAATCGCGCCGTTGTCCGCGCCCGGGTGGAAAGATCTGAGCAAGCATCAGCGCGAGGTGTTGGCGCCGCTGGCGGAAGAGTGGAGTGATTTGTCGGCGGTGCAACGGCAGAAATGGGTAGGGCTGGCCAATCGCTACGACGGTCTTTCCGCCGATGAGCAGAACCGCATCCAGACGCGTATGCGCGACTGGGCGCGGCTGCAGCCGGAGCAGCGCGAACAGGCGCGCAACCAGTACCGGACCTTGCGCACTATTCCCGCCGAACAGCGCGGCAAACTCAATGCGGAGTGGGAGCGCTACCAAAGCCTGCCGCCCGAGGAACGCAAGCAACCTGCCACCGGCACGGGGGCTGCGCGGCGGACAGAGGCGACAGCCCCCGGGCAGAAAGCGCAATCCGAGCAGAAAGCGCCATGAGGGGCGGGGCGAAGAAGCGGCGGCACGATCCGTCCAACCCGCCCGCCGGCGCGCGGCAGGCGGTTGAGTTGGCGGGGTTGAGGCGCCGGCTAGCCAGCATGCTGTACGAATCCATGTTGTTGCTTGGCGTGCTTGCGCTGACCTTCATGGTGCCTTACCTCATTTTTGGCGCCGTGTTCAATTTCGTACCCACTGGCGGCCTCATGTGGGTGCATGTATTCGCCGTGCTGGGCGCGTATTTCGTTTGGTATTGGCACAAAAACGGCCAGACGCTGGCGATGCAGACCTGGCGGCTGAAGATCGTTGTCGCCGATGGCACGCCTATCGGCGCGGGGCGGAGCTGGTTGCGCTATGCGCTGGCCTGGCCGTCGGTGCTGCTGTGCGGTGTCGGCCTGCTGTGGGCGCTGATCGACCGTGACCGCCAATTTCTCCATGACCGTCTTGCCGGCTGCCGCGTTGTGCTGTTGCCGGGTGCGCCACGCGCGTGAATGCGTCTTTGCCGACGCCCCTGCCGGGGGCGCTTGGCGCGATGGCGTAAAATAATACTGTCCGAAACAACGGCCCCGCGCTGAAGCGCTGTGCGTTGCGTGTTGCGTGTTGCTGCGTGCGCGGCCGCGATCGACAAGGAGCTGCAATGAGTATGGCGAATTCTTCCGCTTCGGCGGCGAATCCTTCTCTTGCGCCGGTGGCAAACGAGCATGCGCGCGCTGCTACCGCCGTCCTCCAACATTTGGGTGTCGAGCGCCGTCATGGTTTGAGTGGGGAAGAGGCGCTTGCCCGCCAGGCCCGTTATGGCGCCAACCGGCTTCCGCCGCCGCCCCGGCGCGGTTTGCTGATGCGCTTCCTGCTGCAATTCCATAACGTGTTGATCTATGTGTTGCTTGCCGCCGGCGTGGTGACGCTGGCAATCGGGCATTGGGTCGATGCTGGCGTGATTCTCGGTGTGGTGCTGATTAACGCCTTCATCGGTTTCCTGCAAGAAGGCAAGGCCGAACGCGCGCTTGACGCGATTCGCGGCATGTTGTCGCTGCACGCCAACGTACTGCGCGACGGTTGCCGTGGCGAGATACCGGCCGAGGCGCTGGTGCCGGGCGACATCGTTTTTCTTGCGCCGGGCGACAAGGTCCCGGCCGACCTGCGTCTGGTCGAAGCGCGCAACCTGCGCATCGAGGAAGCGGTGCTCACCGGCGAATCGCTGGCGGTGGAAAAAGACGATGCGGCGGTGGCTGCCGATGCGGTGCTGGGCGACCGCGCCTCGATGGCCTATTCCGGCACGCTGGTGACTTACGGGCAAGGCACGGGAGTTGTGACGGCCACGGGAACCGCCACCGAAATCGGCCGCATCAGTACCTTGCTGAATACGGTGGAAGAACTGACCACGCCGCTGCTGCGCCAGTTGGCCGGTTTCGGCCGCGTGCTCACCTGGGCGATTCTCGCGCTTGCCGCGTTGGCGTTCGTGTTCGGTATCGCGCTACGCGGTTATTCCGCTGGTGAGATGTTTCTCGCCGCAGTGGGGTTGGCGGTGGCGGCGATTCCAGAAGGACTGCCGGCAATCGTGACGATCACGCTGGCCATCGGCGTGCAGCGCATGGCCCGCCGCCACGCCATCGTCCGCCGTCTGCCGGCGGTGGAGGCGCTGGGTTCGGTCACGGTCATCTGTTCGGACAAGACCGGCACGCTGACGCGCAATGAAATGGCGGCTCGGCGTTTGTTGATCGCCGATGGCGCGGTGGCGGTGTCCGGCGTCGGTTACGCGCCGCACGGCGGCTTCACGCTGGATGGCCGCGAATTGGCGGTGGAGGATATGCCGCTGCTGGCCGATATCGGCCGTGCCGCGCTGTTGTGCAACGAGGCCACCCTCAGTTGCGAGGGGGAAACGTGGCGGATGTTGGGCGATCCGACCGAAGGTGCGTTATTGACGCTGGCGGCCAAAGCCGGCCTCGACATTGCGTCCGAGCGCGATGCCTGGCCCCGTGCCGACGTTATCCCGTTCGAATCCGAGCATCGTTTCATGGCCTCGCTGCATCACGATCATGCGGGGCATGGCCTGATCGTGCTCAAAGGCGCGCCGGAGCGGGTGCTCGCGCTGTGCGACCGTGGTGTGCGCGGCCATGCCGGCGATGCGTCTTTGCCCTGCGCTGGGTTGGAGGCGGCGATGGCTGCCGCCGCCGCCGAGGGGATGCGCCTGCTCGCGGTGGCCGAACGCCGTGGCACGGATGCGTCGACCGCGCTGAATTTTGCCGATATCGAGCGTGGCGGATTCACGCTGCTCGCCGTCTGCTGCCTAAGCGACCCGCCGCGCGAAGAAGCGGTGAGCGCGGTGGCGCGCTGCCTGTCCGCCGGCATCCAGGTCAAGATGATTACCGGCGACCATGCCGCCACTGCCTGCGCCATCGGTCGCCAGATCGGCCTTGCCGCCGAGGTGCGGGCGGTGACTGGCGCCGAGATCGAGACCATGAGCGACGCCCGCCTGGCCGAGATCGTCGCTGATACGGTCGTTTTCGCTCGTGCCAGCCCCGAACACAAATTGCGTCTGGTAAAGGCCATGCAGGCACGCGGCGAGGTGGTGGCGATGACGGGCGACGGCGTCAACGACGCCCCCGCGCTCAAGCGCGCCGACGTTGGCGTGGCGATGGGGCTGAAAGGCACCGAGGCGGCCAAGGAGGCGGCCGAAATGGTGCTCGCCGACGATAATTTCGCCTCGGTCGCGGCGGCGGTGGAGGAGGGGCGCACCGTCTACGACAATCTCAGGAAATCCATCGTCTACATCCTGCCGACCAACATCGGGCAGGCGGCAATCGTCCTCTTCGCCGTGCTGTTCGGGCTGACGATGCCGATCACGCCCGTGCAGATTCTGTGGGTGAACATGATTACCGCGGTGACGCTGGCGTTGTCGCTGGCGTTCGAGCGGCCCGAGGCGGATGTGATGAGCCGGCCGCCGCGCCGCGCGGGCGAACCGCTGCTGAGCGGCTTCATCGGCTGGCGCATCGTGTTCGTCGGCATGCTGCTGGTGGCCGGCGGCATGGGCATGTTCTTGTGGGAGCGCGCCGCCGGCGCGAGCCTGGAGGTGGCACGCACCGCGGCGGTCAATGCGCTGTTCATCGGCGAGGCGTTCTATCTGTTCAATGCGCGCAGCTTTACCGCCTCCATCCTCAACCGCGCCGGCCTTGTCGGAAACCGCTACGTGTTGCTGGCAATAGCCTTACTACTGGCGTGCCAGGCTTTGTTCACTTATCTTCCGGCGATGCAGACGCTGTTCGGCTCGGCCAGCCTGGGCGCCGATGCGTGGGTGCGCATCTTCGCTTTCGGGGTGGCCGTGCTGTTTATCGTCGAAGCCGAAAAGGCGTTGTTCCGGCGTAGGCGTGGCTGAGTCCGCTTTACAGTTGTTTCTGAATGGTTTTTTTCCGCCGTCTGCTCACGCAGCCGGCAAGTTTCACGTTTTCTGGAGTATGCATGGGCATTGGGCAGAGCTTGACGATACAACGCGACGATTACCGGCCGCTGGCATGGACGGTTGATACCGTCGACCTGCATTTCCACCTGGAGCCGGAGGCGACCGTCGTCACCAGCCGGCTCGTCTGCGTGCGCAACGCCAAGGCGGCGGCGGGGCCGATCCGCCTGTGGGGCGAGGGTTTCGAGCGCCTTGGCCTGACCGTGGATGGCACTGACCCCGCCGGTGCGCTGCGCGAGGTCGAAGGTGGCGTGGAGATTGACACTGCCATGATCGGCGCCACCGGCGCGCGCGTGGTGGTTGAAGTGAAAACCCGGCTCGACCCACGCGCCAACACCACGTTGTCCGGCCTGTATCTGTCCAACGGCGGCTTTTTTACCCAATGCGAAGCTGAAGGCTTCCGCCGCATCACTTATTTTCCCGACCGCCCCGACGCGATGGCGCGCTACACCGTCACGCTGGAGGCAGACCGCGCCGCCTGCCCGGTGCTGCTTTCGAACGGCAACCTGCTGGAACAAGGCGAACTGCCGGGTGGCCGCCATTACGCCAAGTGGGAAGACCCGTTCCCCAAGCCGTCCTACCTCTTTGCCCTGGTGGCGGCGAAGCTGGTTGCGCTGGAACGCAAGATCGACACGGCTTCCGGCCGCGAGGTGTTGCTGCAGGTGTGGGTGGAAGAAGGCAACCTCGACCGCGCCGGGCATGCGATGGAATCGCTGATCCACGCGCTGAGTTGGGATGAGACCCGCTTCGGGCTCGAACTCGATCTGGACCGCTTCATGATCGTCGCCGTGGCCGATTTCAACATGGGCGCGATGGAGAACAAGGGCCTCAATATCTTCAATGCCAAATACGTGTTGGCCAAGCCCGATACCGCCACCGATGTCGATCACGAGCACATCGAAAGCGTCGTCGCGCACGAATACTTCCACAACTGGACCGGCAACCGCGTGACCTGCCGTGACTGGTTCCAGCTCACGCTCAAGGAAGGGCTGACCGTTTTTCGTGACCAGCAGTTTTCCGCCGACATGCTCGCCACGGCGGCGGGCGAGGCCGGCGCCGCCTCGGCCCGCGCGGTCAAGCGCATCGACGACGTGCGCGTGCTGCGCGCGGCGCAGTTCCCCGAGGACGCCGGACCGATGGCGCACCCGATCCGCCCCGACAGCTACCAGGAAATCAACAATTTCTACACCGCCACGGTGTACGAGAAGGGCGCCGAGGTCATTCGCATGCTGCACACCTTGCTGGGCGCGGAGGGGTTCCGCAACGGCATGGATCTGTACTTCAGCTACCACGATGGCCAGGCCGTGACCTGCGACGATTTTGTCGATGCCATGGCCGAAGCCAACGGCCGCGATCTCGATCGCTTCATGCGCTGGTACAGCCAAGCCGGTACGCCGCATGTGCGCGCCGAAGGGGCGTGGAACGCGGCGGAGGGCAGCTACACCTTGACGCTTGCCCAGCACACGCCGCCGACACCGGGCCAGGCGGATAAAGAGCCGTTGGTGATTCCGGTCGCGGTCGGCCTCATCGGCGCGGACGGCCGCGACCTGCCGTTGCGGCTGGAGGGTGAAGCCCATCCCGCCGCCACGACGACACGGGTGCTGGTGTTGGAGCAGGCGGAACAGTCGTTCCGCTTCACCGGCCTGGCCGCCGAGCCAGTGCCATCGCTGCTGCGCGGTTTTTCCGCGCCGGTGATGCTCGATGTGGCCGAGGACGACGCGCGTCTTGCCTTCCGCATGGCGCACGATGCCGATCCGTTCAATCGTTGGGATGCCGCGCAGCGTTATGCCGAGCGCGTCATTCTTGGCCTTGCCGGCGAGATTGCCAGAGGCGGTGCGGCCCAGGTGCCGGAAGGCTTCATTGCCGCGTTTCGCGCGCTGCTTGTCGATCCTGGCCTTGACCCCGCTTTCCGCGCCCAGGCGGCGGCGCTGCCGGCGGAAAGCTACCTGCTCGAACGCATGGAGCCGGCCGATCCGGCCGCGCTGCGCGCCGCGCTGATCGTGGTGCTGCGCACGCTTGGCGAACGCCTTGCTGGCGATTGGCTGGCCTTATGCGCGTCGATGACAGTATCGGGCGCTTACCGCTACCACCCGCTCGATGCGGGCCGGCGCGCGACCGTCAATCTCGCGCTGCGCTACCTCGCCGCAGCCGGCAACGCCGAAGGCTTGGCGTTGGCGCAAGCCCGTTTCGATGCCGCAACCAACATGACCGACCGCTTCGGCGCGCTGGCCGCCTTGGCGCAGAGCGCCAGCCCGGCCAGCGAGGCCGCATTGGCGGCTTTCCACGCGCGTTACCGTGACGATGCCTTGGTGCTGGATAAATGGTTCGCCCTGCAGGCCGGTGCGTGGCGTTGGAACGCAGAGGCGCCGCCGGTACTGGAGCGGGTGCGCGCGCTGATGGAGAACCCCGCGTTCAGCCTGACGAACCCGAACAAGGTCTACGCCCTGCTCGGCACCTTCTTCCGTGGCAACCCCGGCGAGTTTCATGCCGGCAATGGCGAAGGGCATACCTTCTGGGCCGATCAGGTGATCGCGCTCGACGGCCGCAATCCGCAGGTGGCGGCACGCATGGCGCGCGCGCTGGAAAACTGGAAGCGCTATATGCCGGCGTTGCAGACGAGCATTCGCGCGCAACTGGAACGCGTGCTGGCGGCGCCATCGTTATCGGCCGATGTGGCCGAGATCATTGGCAAGGCGCTATAGCGCTAGCTGCTTACGGGAGCGCGCCCTCGACGAGGGGGCGTTCCCGCGCGACGGCCTCCAGCGCCGCCCTTGGCGGCAGCGACCAGTCGATTGCCTCCAGGCCGTTATGGGTCAGGTAGTCGTTGGCGGCGGAAAAATGCTTGCAGCCGAGAAAGCCGCGATGCGCTGATAGTGGGGAAGGGTGCGGCGCTTTCAGAACCTTGTGTCGGCGTGGATCGATCATCTTGCCTTTGGCCTGGGCGTAGCTGCCCCACAGCAGGAAAACCAATCCTTCGCGCTCGCGGTTGAGTACATCGACCACATGGTCGGTAAAGCCTTCCCATCCCTTGTTCTGATGCGCGCCGGCTTGACCTTCCTCGACCGTGAGCACGGCGTTGAGCAGCAGCACGCCGCGATGCGCCCAAGGCAGCAGGCAGCCGTGGTCGGGGCGGGAAATGCTCAGATCGGCGTGAATTTCCTTGAAAATATTATCCAGCGACGGCGGCACGGCAACCCCCGGCTGCACAGAAAAGCATAGCCCGTGCGCCTGCCCTGGCCCGTGATAAGGGTCTTGGCCGAGGATGACGACTTTTACCGCATCGAACGGCGTTGCATCGAAGGCGGCGAAAATCTGCGGTCCCGGCGGATAAATGCGCGCGCCGGCCGCCTTGCGCTCCCGCAGAAAGGCCGATAACGCCTGCATGTCGGGCCGTTGCAGATAAGGACCGGTGCGAGACTTCCAGGAAGGTTCGAGTTTGATGCGGTCGGGGGTATTCATGGCGCCGCACATCTTACGGCAGCCGGCATCGCTACGGGAAGCGCGCGCACGGCCACCGCCGGGATGCGGGCGCATCCCGGGGCGGTGGTAGCGGATGAGTCGTGTTTTCACGGGTCGGCGCGTTGCCCCGGCCCGTGCAGCTTTATTGCTTGTGCGCCTGATGATCGGTTATGTCGGTGGCGAGATCGCCCGCGATGTAGCTCGACAGGTGCTGGATCGTGGCCTGCTGCTGGGTCACGATGGACTTCACCAGATCGCCGATGGTAACGATACCGATGAGTTGGCCGTGATCGACTACCGGCAGATGGCGGAAGCGGTTTTCGGTCATGATGTTCATGACCTCATCCACCGTGTGCGACGGCGTGATCGTGCATACATTGGCCGTCATCAACTCGCCGACGGTTACATCGCGCGATACCAACCCCTTCAGAACCACTTTGCGCGCGTAGTCGCGCTCGGTGAAGATGCCCACCAAGCGGCCGCCATCGACGATGAGCAGGCCACCGATGTCATTATCGGCCATCACGGTCAACGCCTGGAATACCGAGACGTCGGATGTGACAGAGTGAATCTTGCTGCCTTTCTCTTTCTGATCGAGAACAGATCGAACGCTGGTCGTCATGGGTCATCCTCCTTGCTTTGTTTTTGATTGGCGCGCATTTTGCCAGGTGCGTGCACGCGCTAAGCTTGGAGCAGTGTCGGCCGGGATGCAAGCGTGGGAGAACCCTATGGGTTTGATCGTGCAATAAAAAAGGCGGCCGGAGCCGCCTTTTCGTGCTGGAAGCGTATCGCTGGTGCGATCAGCGCAGACCGGCGGCGTAATCGGCCACGGCCTTGATTTCCGCATCGGTCATTTTCAGGGCAATGATTTGCATCGCGCTGCCCGGATCGTTGGTGCGAACGCCGTCGCGGAAAGACTTCAACTGGGTTTCGGTGTATTCGGCGAACTGGCCGGACAGGCGCGGATATTGCGCCGGCATGCCCGCGCCGCTTGGGCCGTGGCAAGAGGCACAGGCAGGTACGCCCTTGGCGGCGATGCCCGCGCGCCAGATTTGCTGCCCTTTGTCGACGGTAGCGTTGTTTTTCGCCGCTTCCGGCTTCAGCGTCTGGCTGGAGAAGTACTTGGCCATGCCCCGCATGTCCGCGTCGTCGAGGCTGGCGATCATGGCGCCCATGATGGCATTGTCACGCAAGGGCTTTTTGTCGCCTTGCGCCTTGAAATCGTGCATCTGCTTGTAGAGATATTCCTGACCCTGCCCCGCCAGTTTCGGGTTGGCCGCGATTTCGCTATTGCCATCCGCGCTATGGCACGCGACGCAAACCGTTTCCGCAGTTTGTTTTGCCTTGTCCAGGTCGATGGCCTGACCCTGAGCCTGGAGGCCGCCCGTGGCCAACAGCAGAGGAAGCAGCAGGAAGCGCTTGGTCATAATATCCTCAGAATGCAGTGAGTTAAATTGTTTCAAACTTGATATTCTATAACAGGAATCCCGATTTGCGGGATGGGACCAGGGTTATTCGAAACGGTACGGCATTTGCATCGCCTTGCCGAGCGATGCCCTGGTATTTCTTCTCCGCAGTCCTCTCCACCACTTTCTCCAATGCCCCTCTTCCAGAACGCAAAATTTGAAATTTCGGTCGCCAAGCCGTCCGAGCTACCTGTCTTTGACGGCGCGGAAGTCGCCTTCGCCGGTCGTTCCAACGCTGGCAAGTCGAGCGCGATCAATACGCTCGCCAGCCACGTTCGCCTGGCCTATGTGTCGAAAACACCGGGCCGTACCCAGTTGATCAATTTTTTCCGCCTGACTTGCGGCGCCTTGATGGTCGATCTGCCCGGCTACGGCTACGCAGCGGTGCCGGAAAAGATCCGGCGCCAGTGGCAAGGGCTGATCGAAACCTACCTGAGAACGCGCGACAGTCTGGTGGGGCTTGTTCTGATCATGGATACACGCCACCCGATGACGCCGCTCGACCGCCAGATGATTGGTTGGTTTGCGCCTTCCGGCCGGCCGATCCACGTTCTGCTGACGAAAAGCGACAAGCTGTCGCGCGGCCCGGCCGAGGCAACCCTGCTTGCCGTGCGCCGGGAGCTGGAAAGCCTGGGGCCGCAAGTGACGGTGCAGCTTTTTTCCAGCTTGAAAAAGCGCGGCGTGGAAGAGGCGGAACGGGTTATCGGCGGCTGGCTTGGTTTTGACGCGCCGGCCACCACGGCGGAACACTGAACCCGGGCGATGCCGCGAGCACAAACAAAAACCCCCGGCTCAAGGGAGTAAGCCGGGGGGTGTGTAAAATGCCTTAAGTGGATTAAGGCGCCCGCTCAGGGAGGTGAAGCGGGAGACGGCTCAGCACCATCTGGCAGATAAGATGCGGCGGTGCGGAAGAAGTTCAACGGGATTCGTTACTGAATGTGTCTTTTTCTCGTTGAATGTCTTTAGTGGCTGTTTTTTAACGGTTTTTATCGCCTCGTTTTTTTCATTTCGTCCCGAGATTTTCATATGATGCGACCCACCGGAGCGTTTCCCGCCACGCGCATGCGGCGTATGCGCCGTGATGCCTTTTCCCGCCGCTTGATGCAGGAATCCGTGCTGACCGCCGCCGACCTGATCTACCCCGTGTTTGTGCTCGACGGCGAAAACGTTACCGAAGCGGTGCCGTCGATGCCGGGCGTGAACCGCGTATCGCTGGATAAGCTGCTGCACTTAGCCGAGCAGGCGCAAACCTTGGGTGTGCCGGCGTTGGCGCTTTTTCCGGTGATTCCGTCCGCCGGTAAAAGCGCGGGGGCGGAAGAGGCGTGGAACCCGGACGGCCTGGTGCCGCGCGTGGTGCAGGCGCTGAAAGCGCGCTTCCCGGAACTGGGCGTGATTACCGACGTTGCCCTCGATCCTTACACCAGCCACGGCCAGGATGGTTTGATCGACCCCGCCGACCCGCGCGGCTACGTGATGAACGACGAAACCCTCGAAGCGTTGGCGAAGCAGGCGCTATGCCACGCCCAGGCGGGGGCCGATGTGGTGGCGCCGTCGGACATGATGGATGGCCGAATCGGCCGCATCCGCGCGATACTCGACGAACACGCGCTGATCCATGCGCGCATCCTTGCCTATTCGGCCAAATACGCATCGAGCTTCTACGGCCCGTTCCGCGATGCCGTCGGCTCGGCCGGCAATCTCGGCAAGGGCAACAAACACACCTACCAGATGGACCCGGCCAACAGCGACGAGGCCATCCGCGAAGTCGCGCTCGATATCGCCGAAGGCGCCGACATGTTCATGGTCAAGCCCGGCATGCCTTACCTCGATATCGTTCGCCGGGTGAAAACCGAATTGCAGGTGCCGACCTACGCTTATCAGGTCAGTGGTGAATACGCCATGCTGCAAGCCGCCATCGCCAACGGCTGGCTCGGGCAGGCCTGTGTGCTGGAATCGCTGCTGGCGTTCAAGCGCGCCGGCGCCGACGGCATCCTCACCTACTACGCTCTCGATGCCGCGCGTCAACTCAAGGCGGGTGGCTGAGCGGGTACAGTAGGCAGCTAGCGTCCGCATGCAACATACCCGCCTGCGCTTGATGGAAAGCGCTGACTTGCCCGCGGTGCTGCACATCCAGCGCGAGGCCTACGGCGACCACTACCAGGAATCCGCCGCGGTGCTCGGGCGCAAACTGGCGCTGGCGCCGGGCGGATGCCGGCTGGCCGAGCGCCACGGCAAAACCGCCGCTTACGTGTTTGCCCACCCTTGGCGCACGGATGGGCCGCCGCCACTGCACGCGCCGCTGGTGACGCTGCCCGGCGAGGCCGATTGCGTGTTCGTTCATGACCTGGCGGTTTCGCCCGCCGCGCGCGGAGGTGGTGTCGCCGCCGGCTTGCTGCGCGATATTGCCGCCTGGGCCGTGGCGCAAGGCGCCAGACGCCTCACGCTGGTCGCGCTGGCCGATGCGGTTGCTTACTGGGCGCGCCACGGATTCGCTCCGGCTGGCGGCGCTTTACCGCCGGGTTATGGCGAAGGCGCGCTGTTCATGAGCTGGCAACTATCCGCGAAGGCGCCCGCCGCCGCCGGCTGAGCGCGCGCGAATCAGCCCAGCCAGCCACGCGTGGCGCGCGGTAAATCCAGAATGGCGGCAATCTTCGCATTCACGTAAGGCGGCTGGCGCAGGCCGCGATTGACCCACACCGTACGCATGCCGAGCCGCCGCGCGGTGCGCAGGTTGTCCGCTGTGTCCTCGACCATGATGCAGCGGCGCGGGTTGAGGCGGAAAGTCCGCAACAGGCGGCGGTAAGCGGCGATAGCCGGCTTGGGGTGAAAATCCAACTGCTCGATACCGGCGATCTCATCGAAGCGGCGGCGCACACCCATCACATCGAGCACCGCGATGGCATAGGCTCGTGGCGCGTTGGAAAAAACGATCTTGCGCCCCGGCAGCTTGCGCAGCATGGCATCGAGCGCGCGGTCGAACACCATCATGTCGTGCAGACGGTCGAAACGATGCGTTTCCTGCAGGAAATGGCGTGGATCCGTGGCGTGATGGCGCGTCATCCCGCCCAAGGTCGCACCGTAACGGCGCCAGTAATCCATCCGCAGTGCATCGGCCGCTTCGTTGGAAAGCGCCAGATGCTGTTCCAGGTAGATCGTCATGCTGCGGTTGATGTGCGGAAAGATATGCGAATTGGCGTCGTGCAATGTGTTGTCGAGATCGAACAGCCAGACGGGAGCGGACATGGGCAGATAGGGTGTAGTGCTTCAATGGGGGCGGTTATTGATCGCTGTGGTAACGGCTATGTCGGGCAGATCGTCAATCATTGCTTTGGCCTGTACGCAAGGCACGGATCGGGCTTTGCGCTGTCCGGTTGCGATCGTGGATGATGCTACAGCTATGTCCGTTATGGGTAAGCCGTTTCTTTAAATACAGAGCGCTACAGCCGTGCCGAATTGCCCGATCTGCCGCCACGGAATTCCGTACAAGGATTTCCTTTTCCGTAACGATCATCTTCCGCCACAAGGTCGCCGAGGCGAGGATGATCGCACCTATATCGTTTGCGAGTCATGTGGTACGCCGCTGGATGTCCGAGGGCGCCTCGTCCATGCGTGGGGTCAGGTGCTGATGATTTTTCTTTGGGGCGGACTTTGCTGGCCGTGGTTCACATACCCGCTTGTAGCGGGTGGCGTGGGACTGCTTTTCCTCGCCACGACCAAGCTTCGGGCTCGCCGTTGGGAGGATCGGTGTTGACAGGATGTGTGTTGATTCGCTGGCTGAGAGGCCGTGGAAAAGCGGTCAGTGTGCTTGAAAATTGCATGCAAGCCTGTACCGGTTTCCCTTTGGCGTGAGCGCCAGCCGCGCTATCGAGGCGTGCGGGGATGCCGTCAGGCAGAACGCCCGAGTGCAAGGCGTGATCCCCGCGCGCCCGATGAGCATTCAAATCAGTGCGATACCTTGATGGTGCGCTCTCCAAGAGGCTGCGCCGGGCGGGCATTCAACGGATAACGGTCGGTGAAAACCGTTGTCTGCTGCGATGTCGCTTCGACCTTGTCCTTCAGTACCAGCCAGAGCACGCCCTCGCTGCAAGGCGGCGTGGTCAGCGAGCCGTCGTAGGTGTAGTAGTTACGGTCCTGCGGCAGCAGGCCGGCCGGGTCGAGCATCGTCTCGCCCGCGGAAACCGGTTGGTCATGCGTTTGGGGGAAGTATTGCCAGATCGTTTGCAGCGGCGCCAATGCGTGCTTGTCGTCTTTGTCGATCTGTACGGCGACCACGGCCAACTGGCCGTCGGCGGATTTGTGCACCAGGTGGGCATCCATCTCATAAGCGCGGCCCATGAACTGCTCTTCCGAGGGGTGATGGAAGTGGAACTGGATCAGGTCGTATTTCTTGCCCATGACGGTGATGCTGTTGCCGGCTTCCGGCGTCACCATGACCGTGTGCCCGTTGTCGACGATGCTGAAATGGGAGGGCTTGTACGAGAACTCGATCGGCGGCAGTTGGCTGTCGGTTGCGACCTTGTCCTGGACGATATTGACCGGCGACTGGTGATGCCCGATGCCACAGGTGGTGTATTCGGCATCCAGCTTGCCCCAGTTTCCGGGGGAGTCGTCGCCGGTGTAGCTCCAGTGCGGGTGTTGGTGGGCGGTTTCGGAAGCAAGGACGGCGCTGCAGGGATAAAAGAGAACAGCGGCTAGCGTTGCCGCCATAAACGATTTGCGCATGATTCATGCCTTAAAAAGGAGATTGACTGGAGCTACCCTGCTTGCACAGGGTGAAATATTTATAGCCGTTTTTTAATTCGCGCACAATCGCTTTTGATTGGGTTAAGGCTATATTTAATTAGAGTGTTTGGCGCATATTTTTATTGAAATTATTAAATTAAAACAATATGTTGCGTATTGTTTAATAATCTTATTACTTGCTCTTATGGTTCAGTGCCGCACAAGGTTGTTTTTCTTTTGACTTGGACTGTTATAAAAATCACGATTAAGCTTATTAGCCGTTACAGGATGTCAGCTTATTGAGCCGATGAGCGTTGCGGGGTTTGCTTGGATTCGGTATGTATTTGAAAGAAAAGCTTTTGAATGGAACCCTTACGCGTCGTGGGCCGGTGAATTTAAAGATCTCGCCCTGGCCGTGGCTGAAAGCGGATGATGTTGCGCCCGTCCTCGGTGGTTTTGGGCGCGGCTTTCCAGGCGTGGCCTTGGATGATTTCGATGCTGGCGGGCAGGCGGCCGTCGCGGCGTAGTTGCTCGTAGGCGGTGCGCGCGGCATCCCAGCCGTGGCGGCCGCTAAGGCCGCGCGGGCGGGTGGTGGTGGCGTTGGCGCAGCCGCTGGCGCGAAGGTCGTGGAGCAGGCTGTCGAGGTCGGAGTAGGTCAGCGTGAGCATTTCCATGTCCATCACCGGATCGGCGAAGCCGGCTTCGACCAGGGCGTCGCCGAGGTCGTGCATGTCGATGAAGCGGTGCACGCGTTCGCCGCTTCCTGCCGGTAGCGCGGTGCGCAATTCTTTCAATGTATCGGGGCCGAGGGTGGAGAACAGCAGCATGCCGCCAGTTTCGAGCGTGCGATGCATTTCCTTGAGCGCCGGCAGGGGGTCGTCAAGGCTGGGCAGCATGAGGTTGGACCAGATCAGCGACAGCGAGGCGCGCGCCAGCGGCAGGACGGTGGCGTCGGCGGCGGCGAGCGGTGGGGCGCGGTGGCCGAGCAGGCGGCGCAGCAGGCCGCCGGTGTGGCTGCCGCGTTGGCCGGCGCGGGCGAGCATCGGCAGGGCGAAGTCGGCGCCAAACACGGTGGCTTGCGGGTAGCGTTGGGCGAGGCGGAGGATGTCTTCCCCCGTGCCGCAGCCAAGGTCGAGGATGCGCTTGGGCTCGATGCGGATGTAGTCGAGCCGTTCGTCCATGCGCCGCGCGATTTCACGCACGAGCGGATCGGCCGCGCTGGCGGCAGCACGGCCGAAGCGCTGCCGCAGCAGGGCGCGGTCGAGATGAAAATCCGCCGCCATCGGTTGGGTGCGGTTCAGATCGAGCGCAGGCCGAGGCGGGCAAACAGCGTGTCGTCGCGGTCGGCCTGTGGGTTGTCGGTGGTGAGCAGGCGGTCGCCGTAGAACATGGAGTTGGCACCAGCCAGAAAGCACATCGCCTGTAATTCGTCGCTCATCTGCTGACGGCCGGCCGATAAGCGGATATAGCTTTGCGGCATGGTGATGCGGGCGGCGGCAATGGTGCGTACGAATTCGAAAGGATCGAGCGTTTCGCCATTGCCCAGCGGCGTGCCGGGAATCTGTACAAGGTTGTTGATCGGCACCGATTCGGGCGGCGGGCTCATGTTCGCCAACTGGGCGATCATGCTGGCGCGGTCGGCGCGGCTTTCCCCCATGCCGACGATGCCGCCGCAGCAGACGTTGATGCCGGCGTCGCGCACCTTGTCGAGCGTGTTCAGGCGGTCCTGCAGGGTATGGGTGGTGATGACCTGACCGTAGAACTCCGGTGCAGTGTCGATATTGTGGTTGTAATAGTCGAGGCCGGCGTCGGCGAGCTGCTCAGCCTGGCCTTCGCGTAGCATGCCGAGGGTAACGCAGGTTTGCAGGCCGAGCTTTTTCACCTCGCGCACCATCTCCAGCACCGGCTCCATATCCTTGTCCTTCGGCCCGCGCCAGGCCGCGCCCATGCAGAAGCGCGAAGCGCCCTTGGCCTTGGCCGCGCGGGCGTGCTCGAGCACCTCGTCGGTGCTCGCCATGCGCTGACGTTCCAGCCCGGTGTCGTAACGCGCCGACTGCGAACAGTAGCCGCAGTCCTCCGAACAGCCGCCGGTTTTGATCGACAGCAGCGTGGAGCGTTGAATGGCGTTGGCATCGAAGTGGGCGCGGTGCGTCGTTTGCGCGCGGAATATCAGATCGGCGAAGGGAAGCTCGAACAACGCCCCGATTTCGGCGGACGTCCATTGCTTGCGTGGGGTTTGCGCGCGCGCGGCGGCGCGGTCGGCGGCAGGAGCGGTCGAAGTCGTTGGCATGAAAAGCATTCCGGGGTGTAATTCGGGGTTCCGCATGTTCTGTCATTGGCTGAAAACTTGTCAAATTTCCTTGCTGCCTGCCGTGGTTTGCTCCTGCGCGCCGCCGATGTACTGCTGCCGCAGGATTGCCATGTTTGCGGCGAGGCGGCGGGCGGCTCGCCGGTGTGCCCGGCATGCCGCGCGGATTTGCCGCTTGCCGCCACTACCGAGCGGTGCCCGTTGTGTGCCTTGCCCGTGCCGGATGGCAGCCTGTGCGGGCGCTGCCAGCAGCGGCCGCCAGCGTTCGACGCGACGCGCGCGGTCTTCGATTACCGCTTTCCCGTCGATACGCTGGTGCAGGCATTGAAATACCGCCGTCGGCTGACATTGGCCGGCTTTTTCGCCGAAGCCCTGGTGGCGGCCGGTGTGCCGGCGCGAGCCGATTTTATTTTGCCGATGCCGCTGCACCCGCGCCGTTTGGGCGAGCGTGGCTTCAATCAGGCCGTGGAAATCGCCCGCCCGCTGGCGCGTGCAACCGGTCTGCGCCTAGAGCTTGCCCATGTGCGGCGTATACGCGATACGCCAAAGCAGGAGAGTCTGACGCGGGAGGAGCGTATCCGTAATCTGCGCGGCGCTTTTGCGTGCGAGGCGGCGCTTGGCGGCGCGACCGTACTGGTGGTGGATGACGTGATGACCTCCGGCGCGTCGCTCGACGAACTGGCGCGCTGCCTTAAACGGCAGGGCGCCGCTCGGGTGGAAAATCTCGTCGTCGCCCGCACGCCGATGCCGGGCTAGGCTACAGTGCGCGCTTTGCGCCGGTCATGACGCAGCTGCGTCTACACGCAATCCATGTTCAATATCGTTCTCTATCAACCTGAAATTCCCCCCAACACCGGCAACATCATCCGCCTGGCGGCGAATACCGGCGCGCACCTGCATCTGGTCGAACCGCTCGGTTTTGTACTGACGGATAAAACACTGGCCCGCGCCGGGCTGGATTATCACGACATGGCGCGGGTGTCGGTACATGGCGACTGGCCGGCATGTGTTTCGGCGCTGGCGGGGCGGCGCTTTTTCGCCCTCAGCACCAAAGGCGGGCGGCGCTACGACGAGCCGGTTTTTCAGCCCGGCGATGTGTTCGTCTTCGGCCCGGAAAGCCGGGGGCTGCCGGCGGAGATTCTGTCGATGCTGCCGCCGGAGCAGCGGCTGCGGATTCCGATGCTACCGGGCTGCCGCAGCATGAATCTGTCCAATGCGGTCGCGGTGGTTGTGCTTGAGGCTTGGCGGCAGTGCGGGTTTGCTGGTGCGGGTTGAGTGACTTAGTTATCGGATTAAAGCCGGGAATAGAATTGTCGAGGCTGTAGGCTGCTTGTCCTTTGGATGCATTCCTGTCCCCTCAATGTTTGCGTCGGCATCGAGATAAAATCAAATGCCAAGCTTGGCATACCTGTTTTTCTACAATGACGCGGAAAAATTAGATCGATAGTGGTCCCGGTATTCGGTGGAGTGACTAATGAGTAGCGTGAAAGAGCAACAAAAAGCTATATACACGTTGGGTTCATGGACTGATTCCCTACTCAAGGTTCCGACTACTATCGAGTGTCCGATTATGTGGATTCAGGGGGATGATTTTGGCCCTCCGCTCTTTGAAGGTTCTGGTCATATCCATATCAGATCGCGTATGCAGATGGATTTTGTCATGCACGCAACTCCCAGAGATCATAGAGAGACTTTTGAGCACTTAAGCCGTACACAGGGAAATCCTTATCAATGTAGGGTGTTCGCCACTGACTATAGGGGTACGGAATGGAACGGCGGATGGACAATGCTTCAAGTTGGCGAGCAGTATAGGAACGTGTGGCGGCTGTCGGGGCGGGTCGAAGAGTTGCAGACGAGTGTATCTGGTCATCGGGTTGCGCGGGAGAGTGGTGTTGAGGTTATCTACGACACGGGGCTCAGGCTTCCCATTCCGCTGAACATGGTAACGTCGGTGCGACAAGAGGAGAACGAAGTGCTCTGGTCGCGTAAGCCAGGAGCCAAAACGATCGAGGTTGCAGGCACGAAGATTAGGTTCTTCCATGCGCCGGAGGGGCAGTTTATCTGGGCCATTGCAGACACCTCCCCTTTTTTTACTCATCCATACGCAGAAAACTGGATAAGTGAACCGCTTTGTTTGTTGTTGGGGCAACTGGTGTTTCCACGGCTGGTTGCGCGGAATTTGGGTGACTCGGAAGCAACTATTTCGCTACGGAGTTCGCCATCTCTCGATGCCACTCCCCTAATTGTCTCGATCCTTGGAGATGATCCTTACTTGGCGCATGAACGTTTTTGGAATCTATACTGTGACATCCTGACAATGGTGGTTCATGCAAAGGATAAGGCAGGCCATTCCAACTTCGAAGCGCATCCACTGACTCGTTATTACCACGAAATTATTCAAGCTATTACCGGGTCTCATTGGGTTCTATGTATGACGTTGGCTAGTATGGTGGAAGGCGTCGTTAAGATGTTGTTTTTAGAAGAAGACTGCAAGTCAGATTTCAGTTCTGCCGATATCGAGAGCTTGAAACAACACATTAGAGCTTGGGGAGGGAATGGCTGCCTACGTGGAAGAATTCTTGATTCTGTTGCGTACGCTGAATCGAAAGGCATCCGGCAATTGCTAAATGCACTTTCCAAACAGGGCCTCATAAATAAGAAGCATATCAAAACTTGGACATCTGTCCGCAATCAAGTCATGCATGGAAATTTAGTATCTCCGTGGTTAGATCAAGAACTTGCACAACGATTACAGCAGTTGATTGAGTTGGCGCGTAATCTGAGCACGGCTTACATTCGCAAATCCATTTCACTTGTGGAAGCAAAAGCTGCCGCTCCAGGAGTGATTTAGGTTTGGCTACTCGTGCCTAGGATCGCGCGCAAGCAAGCGCTCCACCGCCTCACGCGCGGCCAACTCTTGATGCAATAGCGCATCGACCGCTTCGCAGATCGGCATTTCGACACCGTGCCGGCCGGCGAGGCCGACGACTTCGTGCGCGGTGGGTACGCCTTCGGCGACGTGGCCGAGGTCGCGCAGGATGTCGGCGAGGGTTTTGCCTTCGGCCAGCGCGAGGCCGACGCGGCGGTTGCGTGACAGGTTGCCGGTGCAGGTCAGGATGAGGTCGCCCATGCCGGCCAGGCCCATCAGTGTTTCCGCGCGGCCGCCGAGCGCCTGGGCGAGCCGGGCGATTTCCGCCAGGCCGCGCGTCATCAGTGCGGCGCGGGCGTTGAGGCCGAAGCCCATGCCGTCGGAAATGCCGGCGGCGATGGCCATGACGTTTTTCACCGCGCCGCCGATTTCGCAGCCAACCACGTCGGTATTGGCATAAAGGCGCAGGCGCGGCTGGTGCAGCAGGCCGACCCAGTGCGCGGCGAAGGCGGCGTCGGTTGCGGCGAGGGTGATCGCGGTCGGTTGCCCGGCGGCGGTTTCGGCGGCGAAGCTGGGGCCGGTCAGTGCGCCGCAGGGCGCGTGCGCGCCGAGTTCTTCTCCGACGATTTCATGCGGCAGGCGGCCGCTGCCTGTTTCGAGACCCTTGCAAGCCCACAGCAGCGGCGTGCCTGCTTGCAGTTGGCGCAGCGCGCGTGCCGTGTCGCGCAGGCCGGCCAGCGGCGTGGCGACCAGGTGCAGGTCGGCGCCGCGCGCGCAGGCGGCGAAGTCGGCGCTCAGGCCGAGCGTGGCGTGCAGTGGAATGCCGGGCAGGTAGCGGGTGTTTTCGCCATCGCTGCGCAGGGCGTCGATGTGGGCGGGGTCGCGCGCCCACAGGGTAACGTCGTGGGCGGCGGAGAAGGCTTGGGCGAGGGCGGTGCCCCAGGCGCCAGCACCGAATACGGCGATCCGCATCCGGTTCACAGCCCCCAGACGTCGCTCGCCCGCGCGTAGCCGGTGGCGCCGTCGTTGTGGCGGACCTTGACCCAGCCGTCGGCGGGGGGCTCCACCAGATCGAGGATGACGTTGCGTACGGCTTCGAAGGCAGGCGGGGCGGTTTCCGCTGCTTGCTGGTGAATCACCGCGCGCGCCGCCGTCACCATGACGGTGCGTTTGGCGGCAAGCGCGCGGCGTTCGATCCAGGCGATCGCGGTTCCCGGTTCGCGGACCTTGACCCACTTGGTGTCGAGCGCGACGACGATTTCCACCGGCGTGCCGGCGGCAATGATGTATTGCCGTTTGCTCTTGTCCGACGGGCCGTCGTACAGGATCGTGGGTTCGGTGACCGAGCGGAACTCGATCGCCAGGGCGGACGAAGCGCCGCAGGCGAGCAGCGCGGCGAGGCCAAGGTGGCGAAGGCGGGGGGCGATCATGGGTGCGTGCGCTTTACTGAACCGGCACTTCACCCGCGTTTTGCTGCGCGGCGGCTTGTTGCCGTTGTTGCTGGTACAGCGCTTCGAAGTTCACGGGTGCGAGCAGTACCGGCTGGAAGCCCGCGCGGGTGACGGCGTCGGAGATGGCTTCGCGGGCGTAGGGGAAGAGGATGTTCGGGCAGCCGATCATCATCACCGGCTCCATTTCGGGCTGCGGAACGTTGCGGATCTGGAACACGCCGGCCTGGGCCACTTCGATGAGGAACATGTTCTTTTCTTCCGGCAGCGAGGCGGACACGGTGACGGTCAGGACGACTTCGAACAAACCTTCGTCGATGCCCTTGCCTTCGGTGCGCAGTTGCACGTTGATTTGCGGCGCTTCGCGTTCAAGGAAGATCTGCGGTGCGTTGGGCACTTCGATGGAGAGGTCTTTGACGTAGAGCTTTTCGATGGAAAAAATGGGTTGTGCGTTGTCGGTCATGTTTGACTGCCTGGTTGAGTAGCGAGGGAAAAAGGAAAAAAGCCGCTGCTTGAATCAGCGGCTCAAGTGGGTTCGTTTGGGGCTTTGCTTTGCAGGAACGGCGCCAGTAGCGGGTCGAGGCCGCCTTGGCGGTCGAGTTCGTACAGATCGTCGTAGCCGCCGACGTGACGGTCGCCGATGTAAATCTGCGGCACGGTGCGCCGCCCGGTGAGGGTCATCATCTCTTCGCGGCGCTGCGGTTCGAGGTCGATGCGGATTTTTTCGATATCGGCCACGCCCTTGCGCTGCAGCAACTGCTCGGCGCGGACGCAGTAGGGGCAGACGCCCGTCGAGTACATGCGGATGTTGGACATGTTTATTTCCTCTTGCGGCTGAGGGGCAGGTTGGTTTTTTCCCATTCTGCGATGCCGCCGCGCAGGTTGTGCAGGCGCTCGAAGCCCGCCTTGCGCAGCCGTGTCAGTGCGGTGGCGGCGCGGTTTCCGCTGGCGCAATACAGGATGATCGGACGCGATTTGAATTTTTCCAACTCGCCGCTGCGGCGTTCGATATCCGCCAGCGGCAGATGGCGGGCGTTGGGGATGTGGCCTTGGTCGAATTCGCCTTGGGCGCGCACGTCGACGACGACCGCGTCCTCGCGGTTGATCAGCAAGGTTGCCTCGGCCGGTGAGACCTGGGTTTTGTCGCCGCGCAGCGATTCGAGGAGGAACAAGCCGCCGCTGATGGCGGCGAGCGCGGCCCAGTACCAGTTCTGTTGCAGGAATTCCACGAAAATAAGCGCTCCGGTTGGCGGGGAAGTGGGTAGAAGTAAGGCTGGAAACGGGGTTCCGCGCCGGGCGGAAACGGTCTTGTGCGGACAGCGTCAGCCTAGCGAAACCAGTAGTATAAAATACGTGTCGATGCAATGCTTGGTTCCGCTGCGGTCTTGCTTTGGCGCAGGCCGTCGCGTGGCACGTCGCACCGTAGTTTCATAACCCGTCGGACTTACTTAATCTATCAAACCGGACACCGCGCCATCATGTACAAGATCGTTCTGCTTCGCCACGGCGAATCCACCTGGAACAAGGAAAACCGCTTTACCGGCTGGACCGATGTCGACCTGACCGAGCAGGGCGTCGGTGAGGCGCACGCGGCGGGGCAATTGCTCAAGCGCGAGGGCTATGCGTTCGATCTGGCGTTTACCTCGGTGTTGAAGCGGGCCAATAAAACCCTGAATATCGTGCTCGAAGAGCTCGATGCGCTGTGGCTGCCGGTTGAGCACTCCTGGCGCTTGAACGAACGCCATTACGGTTCGCTGCAAGGGCTGAACAAGACGGAAATGGCGGCCCGTTACGGCGACGAGCAGGTGCTCATATGGCGCCGCTCCTACGATACGCCGCCGCAGCCGTTGGAAGAGGGCGATCCGCGTATTACCGCCGACGATCCCCGTTACGCGGGGCTGCCGCGCGCGCAGTTTCCCCGCACCGAGTGCCTGAAAGACACCGTGGCCCGCGTTGTGCCGTATTGGGAAACGGTTATCGTGCCGCAGATTCTCGCTGGCCGCCGTATTCTGGTTGCCGCGCACGGTAACAGCCTGCGCGCGTTGATTAAATACCTGGACAATGTGTCCGACAGCGAAATCGTCAGTCTCAATATCCCGACGGCGCAGCCGCTGGTGTATGAGCTCGATGCCGATCTGCGGCCGTTGAAGCACTATTACCTGGCTGACGAAGACGTTATCCGCGCCGCGCAGGCGGCAGTCGCCAATCAGGGGAAAGCCACGGCTTGATCGTGCGACTTGAATATTGACGGGCAGGTTGTTCGTTTCGTGACGGCAGAGGTAGCGAGAGCGAGGGGTGTCGCGCTGCGCGCGGTGTCGCTTGCGGTGGCCCTTGCGCTTGCCTTGCCGTTCGCTTTGCCGGCGGCGTGGGCGCAGCCCGCTGAGATCGAGGGTAAGCGCGCCGATCTGGACGAGATCAAGCAGCGCATCCGCGACCTGCAAAAAGAGGTCAATCAAACCGAGGCTTCGCGTACCGGCGCGGCCAACGCGGTGGGCGAGGCCGAGCGCGCGGTATCCCGCGCGCAGCGGGGCTTGCGCCAGCTCTCGGCGGAACAGGCGGATACCGCGCGCAAACTCGCGTTGCTCGAGGCCGAACAACGCGAAGTGCAGGCGCGGATCGCCGCGCGGCAAAACGAACTCGCCGATTGGTTGCGCCGCCACTATATGTACGGCGCGGCCGATGGTGTTGCGCCCTTGTTGTCGGCGCGTGATCCCAACCAGATCGCGCGCGATGCGCACTACCTTGAATATCTGGGGCGGGCGCGACTGGGCCTGATTGAAGACCTGCGTGGCGATTTGCGCGAAAAAGCCGAGCGCGCGGCTGAAATCGGCCGTCGCCGGGATCGCCTCGCCGCGCTCGAAGTCGAGCAGCGTAAACAGCACGCCGAGCTGGAAGCTTTACAGGATGTGCGCAAGCAGGCGCTAGCGGCGATTTCGGACCAGCTCAAGAACAAGCAGAAGGAAGTGACCTCGTTGCGCCAGGATGAGCAGCGTTTGACGCGCCTGATCGAAATGCTCGCCCAGCGCGCGCGCGAGGAGGCTGCCCGGCAAGCCGCCGCGGCACGGCGGGCGGCGGAGCAAGAGAAGGAAAGGGAGCGTATCGCGCGCCAGACTCCCGGCGGTGGCGCCACGCCGCGCCGTTCCGAGCCGGTTGTGGGCGAGGTGAAGCACGCCGCCGGGCCGACGCCGACCGATGTGAGCTTTGCTCAACTACGCGGGCAACTGCGTTTTCCCGTGCGCGGCGAACTCATTGGCCGTTTCGGTGCTCCAAGGGCGGAAGGCGGAACAACGTGGAAGGGTGTTTTCATCCGCGCCGCCGGTGGCGTCGATGTACGTGCCGTGGCTGCGGGCGAGGTTGTTTTTTCCGATTGGCTGCGCGGTTACGGTAATTTGCTCATCATCGATCATGGTGGCGATTATTTGTCCGTATATGGCAATAACGATGCCTTGCTCAAGGAAGTGGGCGAACGGGTGGCGGGTGGGGATGCGGTTGCCAGCGTGGGTGCGAGCGAAGGTGGGGGGGAATCGGGTTTATACTTCGAAATCCGCCACCAGGGGCGCCCGCTCGATCCCCTGCAGTGGGTGAAAACAAACTAACAGATTATTCAATTGTCTTTGCGGCAATATTGCCGCGACATTGCCTGACGGAGTGTCCATGCGCAGCAAGCTGAAGCAAATCGGCCTCGTTATGACCGGCGTCGTCGCCGGTGTCATGATCAGCCTGAACTTTTCCGCCAATGCCGACAAGGCCGCGCAGGCGCCGTTGCCGGTGGAGGAGTTGCGCGCGTTTGCCGACGTGTTCAACGCGGTCAAGCAGGGTTATGTCGAGCCGGTGGAAGACAAAAAGCTTATCACCCATGCCATCAGCGGCATGCTTTCGGGGCTCGATCCGCATTCGGCTTATCTCGATGCCGAGGCGTTCAAGGATCTCCAGGTTGGCACGCAGGGCGAATTTGGTGGCCTGGGCATCGAGGTCGGTATGGAAGACGGCTTCGTCAAGGTGATTTCGCCGATCGAGGATACGCCGGCCTTCCGCGCCGGGATCAAGACGGGTGACCTTATCGTCAAGCTCGACGAGACGCCGGTCAAGGGCATGTCCTTGAACGACGCGGTCAAGCGCATGCGCGGCAAGCCGAAGACGGACATCGTGCTGACCATCGCGCGCAAGGGGGAGAATCGCCCCCTGGTGATTACGCTGACGCGCGAAGTGATCAAGGTGCAGAGCGTCAAGTCCAAGACCCTCGAATCGGGCTATGGCTATGTGCGCGTTGTGCAGTTCCAGGAAAACACTGTTCCGTCTCTCGTTCAGCATTTGGATAAGCTGACCAAGGAGGGCGAATTGAAGGGCCTGGTGCTCGATCTGCGTAACGATCCGGGCGGCCTGCTGCACGGCGCCGTGGGCGTGGCCGCGGCCTTCCTGCCGGCGAACGCGGTGGTGGTTTCCACCAACGGGCGCACCGAGGATGCCAAGCGCGATTACCGCGCCGCGCCGGAAGACTATTTGCGCGGCACGCGCGACGATGTGTTGCGCGGCCTGACGGCCAGGGCCAAGGATGTGCCGATGGTGGTGCTGGTCAACGGCGGTTCCGCGTCGGCTTCCGAAATCGTTGCCGGGGCCTTGCAGGATCATCGCCGCGCCGTGGTCATGGGCACGCAGACCTTTGGTAAAGGCTCGGTGCAAACCATTCTGCCGCTCAACAACAACACCGCGATCAAGCTCACCACGGCGCGTTACTACACGCCGAGCGGGCGCTCGATTCAGGCCAAGGGCATCGAGCCGGATATCGTCGTCGAGGAAGGTACCAACGGTTCCGCGCGCCGTGTGCGCGAGGCCGATCTTGAAGGCCACCTTGGCAACGACCGCGATCCCGAAGCGGAGCGCAAAGCCAAGCAAGGCGGCAAGGATGAGGAAGATGCGGCCGCGCCGGCCCGTTTCGAGATGGCCGGCAAGGACGACTATCAGCTTGCCCAGGCGGTCAATCTTCTCAAGGGCTTGCAAATCGTCCAGAATAAAAAATAATCTGTTGTTGCCGGGGAGAGTGCGATGCGCCGGGAAACTGCTTATGAGCTGGCCGGCAGAAAGCGGGATCATCCTGTGGCCAGCGCCGGCATTTTCAAAACGCGCGAGCTACGCTTCAAGGTTTTGCCCAAGGGGCAAACGGAGCGTGCCTTGCGCGCCCTTGGCAAGCTGGAAGAGCTCAAGGCCGAGCAGGGCACGCGTGAGCGCAGCTTGCTGGTGCATTACTCCGTGCTCGACTACTCGATGGAAACCCTGGAAGCCGCGCTGCGCGAGGCGGGTTTTACGCTCGAAAATACCTTGTACATGAAGCTGACACGGGCGCTGGTTTATTTCTGTGAGGAAACCCAGCGCCACAATTTGATGTCGCCCGAGCGGCTGCTGAAACAGTCGAACAAGATTTATATCCAGGCCTGGGACCATCACCTCCACGGCGATCACGACGAAACGCCGCCCGACTTGCGCGAATACAAATAAATCCGGGCCGTACTGCGGCCGGGCGTGACAATGAACGACGACCAACTTCTACGCTATAGCCGCCACATCCTGTTGCCCGAAATCGGCGTTGAAGGACAGGAGGCGATTCTGGCGGCGCGGGTGCTGATCGTCGGCGCGGGAGGCTTGGGGTCGCCGGCGGCGATGTATCTGGCTGCGGCGGGGGTGGGGACGTTGGTTCTGGCCGACGACGATACGGTCGATTTAACCAACCTGCAGCGGCAGATATTGCATTCAGCGGAAGGCGTGGGGCGGCTCAAGGTCGAATCCGGCCGCGATACTCTGCATCGTCTGAATCCGATGGCACGTGTCGAAACTGTCGCCGAACGCTTGAGCGACGTGGCGCTGGAGGATCGGGTCGCGGCGGCCGACGTCGTACTCGATTGCACGGACAATTTCACCACCCGGCACGCTATCAACCGCGCCTGCGTAAAGCACCGCAAACCGCTTGTTTCCGGCGCGGCGATTCGCTTCGATGGCCAGGTGACGGTTTTCGATTTGCGCCAGTTGGAAAGCCCTTGCTACCACTGCCTGTTCCCCGAGGGCGAAGAGGTGGCGGAAGTACGCTGCGCGGTCATGGGCGTATTCGCGCCGCTCACCGGCATTATCGGCGCCACGCAGGCGGCCGAGGCGTTGAAGCTGATCGCGGCGTGCGGGATGTCGCTCAACGGCCGGTTGTTGCTGCTCGACGGTTTGGCGATGGAGTGGCGCAGCGTGGGGTTTGGCCGCGACCCTGGCTGCGCGGTGTGCGGCGCGCAGCCGGGTGCGCCGCTGGGCGCATAATCAACCGGTAATTGGCCAGTAAGCGGCCGCGCTCAGACCGGATTGTCGAGATCGATGAATTCGGCTTCGAGCCCCTGCGTTTCCGCCAGATGATGCGCCAGGGCGCGGATACCGTAGCGTTCCGAGGCGTGATGGCCGACCGCCGCGTAGGGGATGCCCGATTCGCGCGCCAGATGCACGGTGTGCTCGGAAATCTCGCCCGATACATAAAGATCGGCTCCGGCCAGAATGGCTTGCTCAAAGTAGTTTTGCGCGCCGCCCGTGCACCAGGCGATGCGCCGCACCGGGCGTTCGCCGTTGCCGATCAGCAAGGGCTCGCGCCCCAGGCGTGCGGTCAGCGCGCGTGCAATGCGCGTTGCCGTTTCGCTGCCGTCGTCCGTAGCGGGGCGGCCGATCCAGCCCAAGTCCTGTTCGGCGAAGCGGCCCTCGCCCGTCCAACCCATCAGTTTGCCGAACTGGGCGTTGTTGCCCAGTTCCGGGTGAACGTCGAGCGGTAGATGGTAGGCGAGCAGGCTGATGTCGGCACGCAGCAGTGTGGCCAGGCGGTGTTTGCGGATGCCGGTGATGCGGCCATCCTCGCCGCGCCAGAAGTAGCCATGATGAACGAGCACGGCATCGTAGCGCCCGGCCACCGCGTGATCGAGCAAGGCTTGGCTCGCGGTGACGCCGCACAGCACGCGGCGTACTTCGGGGCGGCCTTCCACTTGTAGACCGTTTGGGCAATAATCGCGCAGCCGCGAGGTTTGCAGCAGTTCATCCAGGTATGCTTGCAGTTCGGTAAGTTGCATGTGATCTTCACTCCGTCTTCAACCCGGGCGGGTGCCCCGGCGGTTTCGCCTTCGGCCGGGCAAGACATTAAGGTAAAACAGTAGGGCAGCATTATGCGCCGCTTGTGGCTGATCTTCGCCCAAGCCGTGACGGTCAGCGTCGCGGTGTTGTTCGTGTTGAATACGCTGAAACCGGAATGGTTGCGCGGGGCGTCCGTTGCCGTGCTCGAAGCGCCGAGCATGGCCGGGGAGCGCCGTGTGGAGCCTGCCGGCTCTTATGCCGAGGCGGCCCAGCGTTCAATGCCCGCCGTCGTTCACGTCTATACCAGCAAGGAAGTGCGCAACCCGCGCCATCCTCTGCTGGACGATCCGATTTTCCGCCATTTTTTCGGTGACCGTCCGGGCAACGACGGCGAGGAGCGCAGCGCCGGGCTGGGCTCCGGCGTTATCGTCAATTCGGATGGTTATATCCTGACCAATAACCACGTCATCGACGCCGCCGATGAAATCGAAGTCGCGCTCAACGATGGGCGTAAATTTCCCGCGCGTCTGATCGGGCGCGACCCAGAAACCGATCTGGCCGTGCTCAAGATTCAGGCCGATACGCAGTTGCCGGTGATTACGTTCGCGGCAGCCGATGGGATGCGCGTGGGCGATGTCGTTCTGGCAATCGGCAATCCGTTCGGCGTGGGACAGACGGTGACGATGGGCATCGTTTCCGCTCTGGGGCGCACGCATCTGGGTATCAACACGTACGAGAATTACATTCAGACCGATGCCGCGATCAACCCCGGCAATTCCGGTGGCGCGCTGGTCGATAACGCCGGTAATCTGGTGGGCATCAATACCGCGATCTATTCGCGCTCGGGCGGCTCGCTCGGTATCGGTTTCGCCATTCCCGTGTCGTTGGCACGCAATGTATTGGAACAGATCATCGCCAATGGCGGGGTCACACGCGGCTGGGTGGGGGTCGAAATCCAGGAGATCACGCCTGAATTAGCTGAATCTTTCGGCCTTGGCGGTACAAGCGGCGCATTGATTGCTGGCGTGTTGCGCGGCAGCCCGGCCGAGCATGCGGGGATTCGCCCGGGCGACGTGCTGATCGCCGTCGATGGTAAAACCGTGCAGGATCCGAAAGGTATGCTGGAACTGGTTGCCGCTTTGCCGCCAGGGCGCAAGGCGGAGTTTCGCTTGCGCCGGGCGGCGAACGAGATCGAGCTGAACGTCGAAGTGGGCCGGCGGCCTTTGCCGCCGCGCCAGACGGAGCGGAAGTAAGCCGATGGCCGGGCACAGTGTGCCGGCTATCGGCGGCTTAGCAGCAGATCGTGACGGTCGCGCAGCGTTTCGGCGAGCAGATAGACCGACATGGCGTAGAAGCTACTCTTGTTGTAGCGGGTGATTGCGTAGAAGTTGCGGTAGCCCAGCCAGTATTCCGTTGCCGCGTTCGGCGTGGCCAGATCGACCAGTGTAGTCGGGGCCGCGAGCGGTGCGCCGTCGACGCTGCTGATGCCCGCAGCGGCAAGGGCTTCCGGTGTCAGACTCGGTTCGATGCCCGCCGCGATCAGCGGGGTGGGATCGACGGTTGGCGCCAGACGCGCGCGCCGTGCGATCTCGCCGCCGCGTTCCCACCCATTGGCTTGGAGGTAGTTGGCGACGCTGCCGATGGCGTCGGCCGGGCTGTCGTCGACGTCGAAGTTGCCGTCGCCGTCGAAATCCACTGCGTAATGGCGCACGCTGCTGGGCAGGAATTGGGGCAGGCCGAGCGCGCCGGCGTAGGAGCCGTGGTAGCTGTCCAATTCCCGCCCCTGCTCGCGGGCGAGCAGGAAGAGCTGCGCCAGTTCGCGCCGGAACAGGCTGGCGCGCGGCGGGTAATCGAAGGCGAGCGTGGCGAGGGCGGAGAGCGTTTCGAAGTTGCCGGTGTTGCGCCCGTATATCGTTTCCACGCCGAGGATGGCGACGATGATTTCCGCCGGTACGCCATAGCGTTCGGCCGCGCGTTGCAGCGTGGCTTCGTTTTCCGCCCAGAAGGCGAGGCCGCCGTTGATACGGGCGGAGTCGAGAAAGCGGTTGCGGTAGCGCTGCCAGGAGCGTGCGCCGGGTGTGCTCGGCGGGCGGATCAAGTTGATGACCTGGGGGATGTGGCGTGCCTTGGCGAGTGCCGCGCGCACCGTTTCGGGGTCGAAGCCGTGGCGCGCGGCAAGCTCGCGGGCGAACAGGCGAGCGTCGTCGCTGTCGGCAAGGTTACTTGTGTCGGCCGCGGCGGTCAGCGGCAGCGCGAAAAGCGCGAGGGCGGCGATACGGGTCAAGCGGTGGATCATGGCAATCTGAGTGTGCGGATTCGTTGCCGTAGTGCGCGCACTTCGGCAGGGGTGGCGGGTGGACGGTAGCGCAGCCTGGCATAGCTTGTTGCGATGTCGAGCAAAACGCCGGCATGTCGAGGCAGCGCGCCGGCGATCCGGCTGCCATAGTCGAGCGGGCCTTCGGTCGGTGTGCGCGCCAGGCCGTGCCGTGCCAGTTTGGCTGAAAACGCCGACCAGGCGCGTTCGAGCGGGTCGTGGCGGCGGCGTTGTATGAGCGCCCAGCCGAAAAGGGCTGCCATGACGGCAACGGTGGCAAGCGTTAGCGCCATCGCCAGCGCCGGCCAATTCGGCTGCTTAAAACCCAGCTTGCGCAGCAGTTCGCGCTGCCGTTCCAGATTGTAGCCAAGAACCCATTGATCCCAGAGGTTCGATACGGCTTCCCAGCGCAGGCGCAAGGTTTGCAGCCATGCAAGGTCGGCGCGCATCATCCACGGCCGTTCCTCGCTGGCGGGCAGCGCCGCGGCCAAGCCCCGGTCGATGCGCCCGGGGGCGACCAGCGCGGTGGGGTCGACGCGTATCCAGCCGCGCCCGGCGAGCCACACTTCGGTCCAGGCGTGCGCGTCGGACTGGCGGACGATAAGGCCGCCGTCGAATGGGTTGATTTCGCCGCCCTGGTAGCCGGTGACGATGCGGGCAGGCACGCCGGCGGCGCGCATCATGAAGGCGAAGGCCGAGGCGAAGTGCTCGCAGAAGCCGCGGCGGCTGTCGAACAGGAATTCATCCACGCTGTCGCGGCCCAGCAGCGGCGGTTGCAGGGTGTAGACGAGATCGCGTCCGCGTAGCCATTCGAGCACGTGCTGTAATGCGGCTTCCGGCGCGGCCGTGCCGCCGGTGAGCGAGTGTACGAGCGCGACGGTGCGGGGGTTGCTGTTTTCGGGCAAGAGCGTTGCCAGGCGGAGCGTGGTGTTGCTTTCCGTCAGGCCAACGACGCTGGCCGGGTAGGAGGCCAGCTCGAAACGGGTGCGTTGGAGTATCGGTTGATTCGCCAGTGCGCGAAAATCACTGGCGTAGCGCACGCCGGGCAACCCGGGGGCGGGAAAGTCGAGCGCGAGCAGCCATGCGCGGCCATGCGGTTCGAGGGTAAGGCGGTAAGCCAGCCGTTCTCCGGCTGTGTTGTAGGCCGGCGTCGTGGCGGTAATGTCTATACCGCTATTCCAGGTGGTGCCGTCGAAATTGTTCAATACCGGGCCGCGCCAGTAGCGTTGCGCCGGGGGCGGCGGAGGGCTGATGAAATCGGCGCGGAAAGCGATTGCGCTGGAGAGTGCCAGTTTGTTGATCGAGCCGGGGGCCATCGAGTCGGACAGGCCGGCGAGGCTGCTGTTGGCATCGGCGGGCAGCCGCCACAGTGGCCCTTCCAAACGCGGGAACAGCAGAAAAAAGATCAACATGAAGGGCAGGCTGTGGGCCATCAGCGTCAGGCTGATGCGCAGGCGCTCGCGTGTGCCGGAGGTAGGATCGGTAAGCGAGAGCAGGCTGACGAGGCACAGCAATACGCCGAGCAGCGCCAGCAGCGCGGCGGGGAGGGTCTGGTTCTCGAAGAACGCGCCGAGCTGGAGGAAGAAGCACAGCAGTACCGCGACACGGATGTCGCGCGCGGAGCCGGTTTCGAGCAATTTCAGGCAGAGCAGGAGCGCGAGCAGGGCGATGCCGGGGTCTTTGCCGAAGAAATAACCGTAAGCGAGGTAGGCGCTGACGCAGGCCGCGATCGACAGCGGCATGATGAGGACGCGGTGCACGGGGCGCTGGCCCCGCCATAGCCGCAGCGCCCGCCAGCCCAGCAGCAGTGCGCAAAAGGCGAAGAGCCAGTTGGGCAGTTGGGTGCCGTGCGGCGTGAGGGTGACGGCGGCGGCGGCGAGCAGCCAGAAGCCTTGGTCGCGGCGCAGCGCGGCGGGGATGGGCGGGGCAGCCAGGAGCCGGGCGCGCTTAAACATCCGCATGCTCATTCGCGGGAGGCAGTCCGTGCAGCGCGAGCAGACGCAGGCAGGTGTGAGTGTGCGCGCCGCCGCGCCCTGGCGGTACGGCGGCGCCGGGAAGGATGAGGGAGAAGACCTGGCCGCTACGGTCGGCCGCAAGCACCCAGGCGGTCAGGCGGGACAGGCGGCGTTCGTCGTCCAGCGTTGGTGGCAGGGCGGCCCAGTCGAGCAGCAGATCGCCGCCGTCGATGCCGGAGAATTGCTTGGTCAGCATCGGCCCGCCGCGGGCAAGCACTTTCCAGGCGATGTGGCGCGGGGAATCCGCCGTGCGGTAAGGGCGCAGGCCGTCGAAATCGTCGTTGCCGTGTTTGCTTGGGCGGCCGCCGCTTTCTCCGCCCTGACCTTGTTGTGGCAGAGGCGGTGCGTCCGTTTCGGGCGCGGGGTAGACGAGGCAGGCCGCTTGCGGGACGAAAACGCTCCAGGCTCGGATCAGGCCGAGCGGCCAAGTTGTTTCGAGGATGGTTTTGCCGAGGGCGAAAGCGCCACGACGCTGCGTCGGGCAGGCGAGCGCGATTTCCGTTGTTACGCCGGGAGGGAGGTCGAACGGTGTTTCCCCATTGCCGCCGCGCAGGCGTAGCGCGGGGCGTCGCGTGTCGCGCGGGTTGTCGATGAGCAGCGGAAACAGCGCGTTGGCGCCGCAAAACGTCGGCGCTGCTCGGCCGGGGCGGATAGACAGGTGCAGAAGGTTGCGAAAGGCGTGCACGATGCTCGCCACGGCGATGCCGCCGAGCAGGAAGGTGAGGCCGTAGCCGAGGCTGAGGCTGTAGTTCATCGATGTGAGCAGCATCGCCACCAGGGTGGCGGCGAAAACGAGGCCGGTCCAGGTCGGCAGAACGAAAATGCGGCGCTGGCCCAGGCGGATCGGCGCCGTTTCCGGGCGGCCGATACGGAATAGCCAGCGTTCGAGAAAGCGCCGCGGAATGCTGCGCGCGGCGGCGGCGACGTTCATGCGCGCAGGGGAACTGTCTGCAACAGCCGGGCGAGTGTGGCGGGCGGGGCGTTGCGGCCGTCCCCCGCGAGGTGCAGGCGGTGGCCAGCGACGTGGGGGAAAACCGTTTGCACATCCTCGGGCAGGACGTGGTCGCGGCCGTCGATCAGCGCCCAGGCGCGCGCGGCGGCGAGTAGGGCCAGCCCCGCGCGCGGGCTGAGGCCAGCGGTGAAGTCGGGGCTTTGCCGCGTGGCGGTGAGCAGGTTCTGGACGTAATCGACGAGCGGTTCGGCGACGATCAAGGTTTGTGCCGTATTCTGCAATTCGGTCAGCATGCCCGGGGACATGATCGGTTGCTGGCGTTCGATCAGCATGCGGCGGTTTTCGCCCATGAGTAGCGCCCGTTCGGCCGCGCGATCTGGGTAGCCCAGTTGCAGGCGCATCAGGAAACGGTCGAGCTGGCCTTCCGGTAGCGGAAAGGTGCCGATCTGATACGCCGGATTTTGCGTGGCGACGACGAAAAAAGGCTCGGGCAGCGGGAGCGTGGCGCCATCGGCGGTCACTTGGCGCTCTTCCATCGCTTCCAGCAGCGCGCTTTGGGTTTTGGGCGTGGCGCGGTTGATTTCGTCGGCGAGGATCAACTGTGCGAACACCGGGCCAGGGTGGAAACGGAAAGCGGAGGTGTCGCGGTCGAAAATGGAAACGCCGACGATATCGGCCGGCAGCAGGTCGCTGGTGAATTGGATGCGCTGGAAGTGCAGGCCGGTCAGGCGCGCCAGCAACAGGGTCAAGGTGGTTTTGCCGACGCCGGGAACGTCTTCGATCAGCAAGTGGCCGCGCGCGATCAGGCAGGCAAGGGCCAGGCGCAGTTCGCGCTCCTTGCCGAGGATGATCTGGCTGGCGGCTTCGAGCAGGCGCTCGGCATGACGAAGTGGCATGGTGGCGTGCTGTAAAATTGAAAGTGAAGCGGTGATAATAGACGACAAAAGGTATTCGGGCGCCGCGTGGGGATTTGGCGTACTGGCTTGCGATGAACTGGGGGCGGGAGTTTGCTCGTTTCAGGTTCGTGCCGAAAATAAAGAATCGATCTGAATTGAGAGGATTGGGGGATTATGACAACCGCATTTATCACGCATCGTGACTGTTCGCTGCACGATATGGGAACCTTCCACCCGGAATCGCCGGAGCGCTTGTCCGCGATCAATGACCGTCTGATCGCCGCGGGGCTCGATCCGTATCTGTCGTTCTACGATGCGCCACAGGTGACAGCCGAGCAAGTTGCCCGCGTTCATCCCGCCGGCTATTTGGACGATTTGATGGCGAACGTGCCCGAGCACGGTATCCGCCACCTCGATCCCGATACCGCGATGAACCCGCACACCATGAAGGCCGCCTTGCGTTCGGCTGGCGCCGGCGTGCTGGCGACCGACCTGGTGTTGAAGGGCGAAATCGAAAATGCGTTTTGCGCGGTGCGTCCGCCCGGCCATCACGCCGAGCGCACTAAGGCGATGGGGTTTTGCTTTCTGAACAATATCGCCATTGCCGTTCGCCATGCCACCGAAGTGCATGGTCTGGAACGCGTGGCTATCGTCGATTTCGATGTTCATCACGGCAACGGTACCGAGGATATTTTCCGCGACGATCCGCGCGTGATGATGGTCGGCATCTTTCAGCATCCGTTCTATCCGTACAGCGGTGCTGACAATCCGCCGGCGCACATGCGTAACGTTCCCGTATCGGCGGGGACGCGCGGCGATGCATTCCGCCAGGTCGTCAGCGACATCTGGGTGCCGGCCTTGCGCGAGCACAATCCGCAGGCGATTTTCATCTCCGCCGGCTTCGATGCGCATTACGAGGACGATATGGGCTCGCTCGGTCTGGTCGAGGCCGACTATGTCTGGGCCACGCTGCAGATCAAGGGTGTGGCCGAGGATTGTGGCCACAAGCGCATCATTTCGATGCTCGAGGGTGGGTACTCGCTTTCTTCGCTGGCGCGTTCGGCCGTTGCTCACGTAAAGGCGCTGGCCGATCTTTGAATTTCGCTGGTTGAGCGCCGTCCGCGTGCAGCCTACGTGCAGTCCGCGTAAGTAAGTGGGCTGCTCGACTTTCGGCGATCGGTTAGAATCACCCCTTTCCCGTTTTGACCGTTACAGCATGATTACCGGATCGATTGTCGCCATCGTTACGCCCATGCACGAGGAAGGCAGTCTTGACTTCCCTCGTTTGCGTAGCCTGATCGATTGGCACGTCGCCGAAGGCACCGACGGCATCGTCGTCGTCGGTACGACCGGCGAATCGCCCACCGTATCGGTGGCCGAACATTGCGAAATCATCCGTGCCGCTGTCGAGCATGCGAATGGCCGTGTCCCGGTGATTGCCGGCACGGGCGCCAACTCCACGGCGGAGGCGGTCGAACTGGCCCGTTTCGCCGAGCAGGCTGGCGCGGCGGCTCACTTGTCGGTGGTGCCTTATTACAACCGGCCATCGCAGGAAGGGCTCTATCGGCATTTCCGTACCATTGCGGGAGCGGTCGATTTGCCGATGATTCTTTACAACGTGCCTGGGCGCACGGTGGCCGATCTGTCCAACGATACCGCGTTGCGCCTGGCCGAAGTGCCGAACATCGTCGGCCTCAAGGATGCAACCGGCAGCATTGACCGCGCTTGCGACCTGATCGAGCGGGCGCCGAAGGATTTCGCGCTGTATTCCGGTGACGATATGACGACCGCCGCGTTCATGCTGCTGGGCGGGCATGGCGTGATTTCGGTAACGGCCAACGTTGCGCCGCGCGCCATGCACGAACTGTGTCTCGCCGCGCGAAGCGGCGATGGCGCCCGCGCGCGGGCGATCAACGCCAAGCTCGTCGGCTTACATCGGGACTTGTTCTGCGAGGCCAATCCCATTCCCGTAAAGTGGGCGGTGGCCCGTATGGGGCGGATTGGCGATGGTATCCGGCTACCGCTGACGCCGCTGTCGGCGGCTTTCCATGCCCGGGTGGTGAAAGCGATGCAGCAAGCCGGTATCGACGTCGTTGACGCTTAAGCTCGATCAATCATTTCAGGAAATCCATGAATCGCTCCATGCGTACCGCTGCCTCTCTGCTTGCCTTATCGCTTGTGTTGACGGGTTGTTCGAGTTCGCTGCTCGAATCCAAGCGCATCGATTACAAAAGTGCCCGTCAGGTTCCGCCGCTCGAAATTCCGCCCGATCTGACATCGCCCACGCGCGATGACCGCTATGCCGTGCCCGATGTGGCACCGCGCGGCGTGGCGACGTATTCGGCCTATTCCGCCGACCGGGCGGCGCAGCCGGCGGTATCGACGAGCGGCGTCTTGCAGGCGTCCGAGAACATGCGCGTCGAACGCGCGGGTTCGCAGCGCTGGCTGGTGGTGAAAGGCAGCCCGGATACCTTGTGGCCGCAAGTCAAGGATTTCTGGTTGGAGCTGGGTTTCGTTCTCAATATCGACAGCCCCAATGTCGGTGTGATGGAAACCGACTGGGCGGAAAATCGGGCCAAAATCCCGCAGGATATCGTTCGCAGCACCTTGGGCAAGGTGCTTGACGGGTTGTTTTCGACGCCTGAGCGGGACAAGTTCCGCACTCGCATCGAAATGGGCAAGGAGCCGGGAACGGTGGAGGTCTACATCAGCCATCGCGGCATGATGGAGATCTACCCGAACGAGGCAAAAGACTCCACGATCTGGCAGCCTCGTCCCGCCGATCCTGAGTTGGAAGCCGAGATGCTGCAGCGGCTGATGGTCCGTTTGGGCGCCGACGAAACACGCGCGCAAGCCGCGTTGGCGGCCGCACCGACCGCCGACCGCGCAAAAATCGCATCCGGCGCCGGCGGGCAGGTCAACCTGACCATGGAAGAGCCGTTCGACCGCGCATGGCGCCGTGTCGGCTTGGCGTTGGACCGGATCGGTTTCACGGTTGAGGATCGCGACCGCGCTAAAGGGCTTTACTACGTTCGTTATGTCGATCCGGAAGCCGATAACCGTACCGCCGGCAGTGACGGCAGCTTCTTTTCCAAGCTGGCTTTCTGGCGTAGCGGTACCAAGCCGGCGCAAGGCGGTAGCGAGTATCGCTTGAGGGTGCAGGGGCAGGGTAATGTTTCGGAGGTTAGCGTGTTGTCCCGTGAAGGCGGTATCGACAACTCGGAAACCTCCAGGCGCATACTCGGTTTGCTGCAGCAGGAATTGCGCTGATCTGATTGGTTTCGTGCGTGGCGAAAGAGGGTGTTTCGCCACGAAGCGATATTGTGGAGTAAATAAAAAAGCCGACCCTTGGGCCGGCTTTTTTCGTTTCTAGGTGCCGATTACTTCGTTTCTGCCTTGGGGGCATCGGCTGCGGGTGCCGCCGCGCCGTCCTTCGCGGGTTCGGCTGCGGGAGGCGTCGTTGCCGCAGGCGTTTCGGAGGTGCTGGGGGTTGTCGCCGCGGGAGCAGCAGCGGGCTCGGCGGGCTGTGCCGCAGGGGCCGGCGCGGGTTGTTGAACGGGCGGCGGCGGGGCTACAGGGGCCGGAGGAGGTTCTTGCTTGCTGCAAGCGGCAAGAGCAAGGGCGACCAGGGCGGCTGTGAGCATGGATTGCTTCATATCGTTTCCTTTCTTTTGGGGTAGGGGATGGATTGGCGGTAGAAGTACCGCACGAGCGGAGTAAGCTGCGGCAGTGTGCTGAGTGACCAAACCGGGATGGATATTAGCACGTGGAAATTGGTGTTAACCACGGAATTTGTGCGGTGCAATAAATCCTGTCAGGACCGATAGAGTGGTCCGATAAGCCCCGATTTGGCTTGAATACGCAGTAATTGAGCGTGTTCGTGGGTTTGTCCGGCAATGGGCGATGGGGCAAGTTTGGAACAGTTTCTTGCAAATTTCAGCTTGGGAGTGGGGAGCGGTAAGTTGACGCGAGTTGTGGGCGTGGAGTCGGTAGAACGATTATTTCGCCGAGAGCGCGGCGCAGTAAGCACGGATGGCGGCTTCGTCCAGATGGTAGTGGCACAGCGCCATTTCTCCGTGCAGCACGACGGGAACCCATTCGTCCCATTTGGCTTCCAGCGCTGGATCGCGGTCGACATCCAGGATTTGGATTGTCCACCCCAGTTCCGCTGCCAGCGGTGTAAGCGCGGCGATCAGGTCGTGGCACAGATGGCACCATTCGCGGCTCAGTACCGTGAAAACCTGTGCGTTCATGGCGTGCTCTATTTATCCGCGCGCAGGCTGATGTAAGAAGTCACCGCGCCGCGCTGGGTGAGCAGGGTGACCTGTTGCTCTGCTTTGAGGCCGGTGGCAAGGCGGTTGAATTCGTCGAGGGTTTTCAACGGCCATTGCTTGCCGCCCGCTACGAGCGCCAGGACGACATCGCCTTGCCGGATTTCGGTGCGTGCCGCCGCACCCTGCGCCCGTTCGACCAGGAGGCCGCGGTCAATCCCGCGTTCGCGCCGCTGCGCCGGTGTCGGCAGCGTCAGCGTCAAACCGAGTCGGTTCGGCGCGATCTGCGCGGTGGCCGATGGCTTGCGTGGATTTTCCGGTTGCTGCCATTCGCCTACTTCGATCGTGAGATTGCGTGGCATCCCATTGTGGATGAGTTCGGCGGGCGCCTTTGTGCCGGGCTGCGTCGCGGCGACGATGCGCGGCAAGTCGTTGGAGTTTTCCACTGCTTTGCCATCGAAGCGCACGATGACATCGCCTTGCTCCACGCCTGCCCGTGCGGCGGGGCTGTCGGTCTCCACGGTGCTGACTAGTGCGCCGGCCGCGCGGGCGAGGCCGAAACTGTCGGCCAGGTCACGCGTAACCTCTTGGATGGCGACGCCGATGCGGCCGCGTTGTACGTGGCCCGTGGCGCGCAGTTGCTGCTGCACGTTCATGGCGACATCGATCGGAATGGCGAACGATAATCCCATGAAGCCGCCGGTGCGGCTGTAGATCTGTGAATTGATGCCGACGACTTCGCCTTTCAGGTTGAAGAGCGGCCCGCCGGAATTGCCGGGGTTGATGGCGACGTCGGTTTGAATGAAAGGGACGAAATTCTCGTTCGGCAGGCTACGGCCTTTGGCGCTGACGATGCCGGCCGTGACCGTCTGCTCGAAACCGAATGGCGAGCCGATGGCGATAACCCATTCGCCGACTTTGAGTTTTGTCGCATCGCCCAGCACCACCTGCGGTAGCGCGTCGGCTTCGATTTTGAGCAAAGCGATGTCGCTGCGCGGGTCGGCGCCGATCACGTGGGCTCGAAACTCGCGCTTGTCCGCCAAGCGGACGAGAATTTCCTCGGCTTCGTCGATAACGTGGGCATTGGTCAGGATGTAGCCGTCGGCGCCAATGATGAAGCCGCTGCCAAGCGAGCGGTCGTCCGGCTCATCTGGCTGCGGTATTTCCGGGTGGCGTGGGATGAGGCGGCGGAAAAAGTCGAACATCCGGCCGTTTTCATCCAGTTCGGGAAACGAGGGTGTCTTGGCAGCGTTGTGGGTTGGTGTGGCGCTGACGTTAACCACCGCCGCGCCCTGGCGCTCGGCCAATGTGGTGAAATCCGGCAACGCGGCCCCACCAGCCCATGCCACGCAAGGGAGTACGGTTAGCAATACCACCGCCGCCCGGCGCAAGAAGGCTGGAATCATTCAGTTCCTGGGGATGTCGCTTGAGTGCACGCGCGGTCGTTTGCCATCAGCCCCATGCTCAACCCGGCGCGCCAGCGGCTGCTGCGGGGGAACAGGCGGTTCAGCAGGGCGGCACAGCATAAACCCGTGATGGCGCCCCATCCCGCACCGGCATCACCAGGCCACAGTAAAGTGCCAGCGCTCGCGCCAGCAACCGCGCACACCGCGCCAAGCCCGTAGCTGAACAAGGCCGCGCGCAGTGGGGCGCCTTCCTGGATGGCGACTGTTACACGATCCCCCGGGCGAGCGCCGATATCGTTCGGTAGCGCAAAAATCTTGCGCCGGGTGCCGAGCGCGTCGGTAAGGCGCGCGGCGCCACACCCCCCCGGCTCGGCGCAACGGCCGCATCCGCCGATGGTGTCGGGGCGCACCCAGGCAAATTTCCCGTCGATGCGCTCGACTGTCGCGCCCGCTTCGATCATGGCACAGTGGGTTCGATGCTGTTACCGAGTTGTTGAACTGCACGCAATGGCACTTCACCCAGCGCGACGAGCAGGTGCCCCGCTACAGTGCGGCGGTAGACGTTGACGGCGCCGTTGGCGAGGGCGTTGTGTCCGTTTTGCACGCTATTCCCAGCCAACGGTTCGATGAATACGGAGATTGTCGATAAACCGTCATTGAAGACCATGTGCACCATATCACCACGGTTTCCGCTCAAGGGGCGGCGGACCGTGGATACCAGGGAAAAGCCCGGCAAGGGGGTGCGCAGTGTCCACCCGCCTTCCGTTTTCGGCATTTCGCTGGCGCGGGCATTGACGACCCGCCAATCCGCGGTGTGGTCATAGCGGGTTTTGAGTAGATCGCTGTCGATGTCTCCACCAATTTCGATATCGCTGAAAGCGACTTGCTCGACGATGTCGCCGCGTTCATTCAGCATGCGCGACTTGAGCAGCAGGCCGGTCTGCAGTTCCGCCCATAGTACGTAGCCGTAGCGCAGATTGTCTTTCGGTTCGAGCACGATGGCTTGCGCTTCGCGCCCTGCCACCCGCCCGATGCTGTCTTTGCGGATGCGATAATTTTCCGCCAAGGCCGAAACGGAAGTGGGCAGTCGAACCTGGAAGGCACGCTGTTCGCCCGAGTGATCGATGATGACGGTTTTCTGTTCGGGCAGTACGCAGCGGACTTCGTCGCCGGTGCGGGTGATTTCGCGCGGTTGGCCATCGACGACTTCGAGCCGTTCGTATTCACCATCGGCACCGGTGCGGTGGGCGATGCGCAAGGTCTCAATATCCTTGCCCGTGTGGTAGACGAGCGTCCCCACATAGTTCAGCCGCTGATTTGCCGACGTGATGCGGCCGAGCCAGAACAGCGGGTCATCCGGCGCTTCTGCCCGGGCGGGAGTTTGGACGAACAATGCACACAGCCCGAGGATGGCCGCGAATCTTCTCATCGATGGCTGTCCTGCTGGCTATCTGAGGCGGTGCGGATGTATTGCACCGCTCCCGACATTGGGCCGCTTGCCACGCCTTGATGGACAAACAGGTATTGCTGCTGAATGTCGTCGATGGATTGTGGCGCGGCGGATAGGGTTGTGCTTGTGGGTACGATGTTTGCCACCACCGATGTGGGGTTGGTCTGGGTTGCCGCCAGCGAGGGAGGGCGCTGCATCGAGCCGGATTGCAAGGTGCTTGCAAACCAGCCCACTGCCGCAACGCCCATGACCGATGCGGCGATGGGCATCAGCGCTTGCCAGCGCGAATGCCGGTTGGCGGCGGCCGGCATGGGGGCGAGGAGCACGGGCTGTTCGTCGAGCTTGCCCATGACCTGGGCCACGAAGTCGGTGGGGTTGCCTGTGTTGCCGCTGTCGCGGAGGGTGTCGCCGATCAGGCAGTAGAGATCCCAATCGCGTTTCAATTCCTGCGTGTGCCGCAGTTCGTCGAAAACCTTTTGCGTTGTCTGTGCGTCAAGATCGCCATCCAACAATGCCGACAATTTACCTTTCATGCCTACCACCTGCTACCTACCAGCGTTTATCCGGGGCCGTATCGAGCAACGGCCTGAGTCGTTCCGCGATCGCTTCGCGTGCGCGAAAAATACGCGACCGCACCGTCCCGATCGGGCAATCCATGATGTTGGCGATTTCTTCGTAACTGAGTCCTTCCAGCTCCCGCAGCATGATTGCGGTTCTCAATTCCTCCGGCAGGCTGGCCATGGCCTCATCGACCACTTCGCCAATCTGCCGCGTCATCAACATTCGTTCGGGGGTGTTGATATCGCGCAACTGCTCGCCATCCTCGAAGCCCTCCGCCTCTTCCGAGTCGAGGCCCGTCGATGTCGGCGCTCTTCTGCCTTGGGAAACCAGGTAGTTTTTCGCCGTATTGATGCCGATCCGATAAAGCCATGTGTAAAACGCGCTATCCCCACGAAACGAACTCAGCGCGCGGTAAGCCTTGATGAAGGTTTCCTGCGCCACGTCCTCGACTTCCGCCGGATCTCGGATCAATCGCGAAAGCAGCCTGTTCAGCTTGCGCTGGTATTTGGATACCAGCAGGCCGAAGGCTTGCTTGTCGCCGCGCTGTACGCGCTCGACGATTTGCTGATCGATTTCGCGATCACTCATGGGGCTTATGCTCTTTCTTCTATTCGTGTCTGAACGACAAGGCTGCAGAAGTATAAGCGACCGCCCCGATCTAACCAAAGCCAAAGACACAATGACAGACATGGGGTGTGGAAATTAGTTCATACGCGAGCAGGGATATTTCGCGCGCAATCCTGTGCGCATGAAGGCGCGGAGTGTGTGCTGCATGCCGTGCCGTGCGTGCTATATTCGCCGCTCCAAGTGTCTGCATCCGGCCCACATCTTGTCCAAACAGTACGATGTTCTGATCCTCGGTAGCGGAGCCGCCGGGCAATCGTTGGCTCTGCGCCTTGCCGACAAGCTTCGCGTTGCGCTCGTGACCAAGCGCGAATTGGCCGATAGCGCGAGCGCGTGGGCGCAGGGCGGGATCGCCGCGGTGCTCGATACGGCGGATAGCATCGAGGCGCATATCCAGGATACGTTCACCGCCGGCGCCGGCTTGTGCGGTTCGACGGCGACCCGTTTTGTCGTCGAGCACGGGCGGCGGGAAATCGAATGGTTGATCGAGCGCGGCGTTCCGTTTACGCGCGAGGATCGTTCCTCGCTCGGTTATCACCTGACGCGTGAAGGCGGCCACTCCCACCGCCGCATCATCCACGCGGCCGATGCCACCGGCGCCGCACTCCAGGCGACCTTGAGCGAGCAAGTGCGGGCGCATGCGAATATCGATATTTTCGAGCACCACATCGCTGTCGATCTGATTTTGGGCGACAAGATCGGCCGCTCCGGCGAGGGTTGCCTGGGTGTTTATGCGCTGGACATCGCACGTGACCAGGTTGTGACCTTGGGCGCTCGCAGCACCGTGATCGCCACCGGCGGCGCCGGCAAGGCTTATCTGTATACGACAAATCCGGATGTCGCGACCGGCGACGGTATTGCGATGGCCTGGCGCGCCGGTTGCCGCGTGGCGAACATGGAGTTCATCCAGTTTCATCCGACCTGCCTTTATCATCCGCAGGCCAAATCCTTTCTTATTTCGGAGGCGGTGCGCGGGGAAGGCGGGCTGCTCAAGCTGCCCGATGGCACGCGCTTCATGCCGGATCACGATGCACGTGCCGAGCTCGCGCCGCGCGATGTGGTTGCGCGCGCGATCGACTTCGAAATGAAAAAAAGCGGGGTCGATTGCGTTTATCTGGATATCAGCCACAAGCCGGCGGATTGGTTGCGCGAGCATTTCCCGAATATCCACGCACGCTGTCTGGAGTTGGGTATCGACATTACGCGCGAGCCGATTCCGGTGGTGCCCGCCGCGCACTACACTTGCGGCGGTATCGTGACCGACTTGGCGGCACGTACCGATGTTGCGGGCCTGTACGCGATCGGCCAGGCCGCGTGCACGGGTTTGCAAGGCGCCAACCGCCTGGCGAGCAATTCCTTGCTTGAATGCTTGGTGTTTGGCGACTCCGCGGCTGACGATATTCTTGCCAAGCCGCTCGGCCCGCTGCCGGCCTTACCCGCGTGGGATGAAAGCCGTGTGACCGATGCCGACGAAGAGGTGGTGATTTCACACAACTGGGCCGAGTTGCGCCGCGCCATGTGGGACTATGTGGGCATCGTACGCACGACCAAGCGGCTGCAGCGGGCGCAGCACCGTATTCGGCTGCTGGCCAGTGAGATCGACGAGTATTACTCGAACTTCCGCGTTTCGAACAATCTGATCGAGTTGCGTAATCTCGTTGCCACTGCCGACCTGATTGTGCGTTGTGCGCTTGAGCGCAAGGAAAGCCGTGGTCTGCACTATTCCCGCGATTTTCCTGAAACCTTGCCGGAGGCGTGCGACACGGTTTTATATCCCGAAAAGTGGCCGCCTAGCTGACAGAGACGCGATCGGCCGCCGGCTGCGCTTTTGTCGCTTTATGGCGCAGCCATGCGCGCAGAACGCGCCACTGGCCTGAAGGGATGTTGCCGGGGGTGAGCATCAGGTTTTTGCGGGCGAGAAGGGGCGTGTCATCGCCCGCTTTCACTAGGCGTAGCCAGATCGCCCAGCCAAAATCGACTGCCTGCAGTACACGCACGCGTTCGTGGTGCGGTGGCTTCCAATTCAGCGTCAGACGGCCGTCTTCGTACAGTTGAAGCGCTACGCCACGTTTGCGCGCTTCATGATAAACGGCATGGTAGGCGGATAGGAAAACCGCCAGCGCGGCAGCCGCGCGCTGCCACGTTACGGGCATGAACACGACAAGCGTTATGCCTGCAAAGGTATGCGCGGCAAGCAGAAAGACAACAACCCGCCACGCGGGGCGTAATCGAATTTCAAGCGGGAAGCGCACGGCTATTGCCTGCGTACCTGCTCCGAAAGCGGCTCAAATCCGCCGGAAGACGAGCGTGCCGTTCGTGCCGCCGAAACCGAAATTATTCTTCATCGCCACGTCGATCTTCATCGGCCGGGCGACATTCGCGCAGTAATCCAGATCGCATTCCGGATCCTGCTCGAAGAGGTTGATCGTCGGTGGTGAAACCTGGTGGTAAACCGCCAGCACGGTGAATATCGACTCAACCCCACCGGCGCCGCCAAGCAGATGACCGGTCATCGATTTGGTCGAATTGACGACCAGCTTTGGGGCCGCGTCCATGCCGAAAGCGAGTTTGATCGCCTCGGTTTCGTTCTTGTCGCCCAGCATCGTGGACGTGCCGTGGGCATTGAGGTACTGGATCTGGTCCGGATTGACGCCGGCGTTCTTCATTGCGTTGATCATGCTGCGGCGCGGACCGTCGGTATCCGGCGCGGTCATATGATAGGCGTCGCCGCTCATGCCGAAACCGGCCAGTTCCGCATAGATGCGGGCACCGCGTTTGACGGCGTGTTCGTATTCCTCCAGAACCAGCACGCCGGCGCCTTCGCCGAGCACGAAGCCGTCGCGTTCCCGATCCCATGGCCGGCTGGCGGTGGTGGGGTCGTCGTTGCGCGTGGAAAGCGCCTTGGCGGAGGAGAAGCCGCCGATCGTCAATGGCGTCATGGCGGACTCAGAGCCGCCGCAGACCATGACATCGGCGTCGCCGTATTCGATCATGCGCGCACCGACGCCGACCGCGTGTAGCCCGGTGGTGCATGCCGTGACTACGCCGATGTTGGGCCCTTTGAGGCCGAACATGATCGACAGGTTGCCCGCGATCATATTGATGATCGTACCGGGAATGAAAAACGGGGAAATCTTGCGCGGGCCGCCCGCGAGGTAATCGTTGTGCGACTCTTGGATCATCGGCAGACCGCCGATGCCCGAGCCGATGTTGACGCCGATGCGCTCGGCGTTCGCCTCGGTCACTTCAAGGCCGGCGTCGCGGATAGCTTGGATGCCCGCAGCCATGCCGTAGTGGATGAACACATCCATACGCCGGGCTTCTTTCGCCGACAGGTAGGTCGACACATCGAAGTTCTTAACTTCTCCGGCAATGCGCACGGCGAATGTGCTGGCATCGAAACGCGTGATGGGGCCAATGCCGCTTTTTCCGGCAAGCAAGTTTTCCCAGGCTTCGGGAACGCTATTGCCGACCGGCGAGATAAGCCCCAAGCCGGTAACGACGACTCTACGACGCGACACAGGCGACTCCGTAAAAGAACGTGTCGGAGGGTTTTGCGAGGATCGGTCCGGATTCCGCCGACACGGAATCCGGAGAAAACAGGAGACTTATTTTTTCAGATGGGCACTGACGTAGTCGATGGCCTGCTGGACGGTGGTGATCTTTTCGGCTTCTTCGTCTGGAATTTCGCATTCGAATTCCTCTTCCAGCGCCATGACCAATTCCACTGTGTCCAGCGAATCCGCGCCCAGATCGTCTACGAACGAGGATTCGTTCTTGATCTCAGATTCGTTCACGCCAAGCTGCTCAGCGACGATCTTTTTGACGCGCTGTTCGATGTTCTCCATGAACAAACTCCTTCCCTTAGATGATGCAGGATGTAAAAAAAACGGCGTATTCTACCAAAAAGGACCGCTTCCGCCATGGCAGCCCTTGTTATGACATATACATTCCACCATTGACGTGCAACGTCGTGCCTGTGACATAGGCCGCGACCGGTGACGCGAGAAACGCGACCGCGCCGGCGATTTCCTCGGGACGCCCGAGGCGACCCAGGGCGATCTGGCCGAGCAGCGCGTCGCGCGCGGTATCGGGCAGGGCGCGGGTCATGTCAGTATCGATGAAGCCGGGCGCGACGCAGTTCACCGTGATGTTGCGGCTGCCCAGTTCGCGCGCCAATGCGCGGCTCATGCCCGCCACGCCGGCTTTTGCTGCGGCATAGTTGGCTTGGCCGGGGTTGCCGGCGCTGCCGACGACCGAGGTGATGTTGATGATGCGTCCGCTGCGCGCCTTCATCATGCCGCGCATGACGAGACGGGACAGGCGGAAGACGGCTTTCAGGTTGGTGTCGAGCACCGCGTCCCATTCCTCGTCTTTCATCCGCATCGCCAGATTGTCGTGGGTGATGCCAGCGTTGTTGACCAGGATACCGACCGCGCCGAAGCGCTTTTCGATGTCGCCGATCAGCGCTTCGCACGCCGCCGCGTCGGTCACGTTGATGACCATGCCGGCACCCTTGCCACCGTTTTCCGCAAGCGCCTTGGTGATTCCGGCCGCGCCTTCGTCCGATGTCGCCGTGCCGACAACGGTTGCGCCCAAACGCGCCAGTTCAAGCGCCACGGCCCGGCCGATGCCGCGCGAGGCGCCGGTGACCAGGGCAATCGGTCCTTCCAGGGAGAAACTCATTGGATCACCTCACGGCCGCAATCGATTTTTCAAGGCTGGAAGCATCGTGCGCGGAGGCGCCTTCCACCTCCGTGGCGATGTGTTTCGTCAAGCCGGCCAGGACTCTACCAGGACCGCATTCGATGATCTGCGTCATGCCGCGGCGGACCATTTCTTGCACCGACTCAATCCAGCGTACAGGCGAAAAAGCTTGCCGTACCAACGCGTCGCGGATCTGATGTGGATCGGTATATGCCGCGACATCCACGTTATTCAGCACATCGATGGTTGGTTGGGCGATATTTACATCGGCCAATCGCTGCGCGAGACGCTCGGCAGCGGGTTTCATCAGTGCGCAATGGAAAGGCGCGCTTACGGGTAGCAGTACTACGTGCTTTACTCCCTTGTCCCGCGCTATTTTGACCGCGCGTTCCACCGCGCCTTTGGTGCCGGCGATGACGATTTGCTTGGGTTTATTCAGGTTGGCCGCTTCGACGACTTCGCCTTGTGCTGCTTCGGCGCAAGCTTCGCGTACCAAGTCGACCTCCAGCCCAAGTAATGCGGCCATCGAACCCTCGCCCGCCGGTACGGCTTCCTGCATGGCTTGAGCACGCAAGCGCACCAAAGGTACCGCATCGGCGAAAGTCAGCGCTCCAGCGGCAACCAACGCGGAATACTCTCCCAGGCTATGGCCGGCAACCATCGCCGGCTTCGGTCCTCCGGCGGCAAGCCAGGCGCGGTAGACGGCAATACCGGCAGTCAGCATCAGAGGCTGGGTGTTTACCGTCAGAGCCAAACGTTCGGCTGGCCCTGTGCAAACCATGTCCCACAAATCTTCGCCAAGGGCAGCGGACGCCTCTGCAAACGTTTCTCGGATCACCGGCGACTCGCCATAGCCGTTCATCATGCCGACCGATTGCGAGCCCTGTCCGGGAAATATCAGTGCAAAACCCATCATCTCTCCGCTTGAAAGGAAGATAACTATTAAAAATCGATCAGAGCCGCGCCCCAGGTGAAGCCGCCGCCGACCCCCTCGACGACAACGCGGTGCCCGGGTTGAATGCGCCCGTCGCGCACGGCGACATCGAGCGCCAGCGGGATCGAGGCAGCCGAGGTGTTGCCGTGTTCGGCAACGGTGGTGATGACCCGTTCCATCGGGATGCCGAGCCGTTTGGCCGTGGCCTGGATGATGCGGATGTTGGCCTGGTGCGGAATCAGCCAATCGATGCTGTCGGCGTTCGCGCCGACGTTGTCGAGTACTTCCAGCGCGACGTCGCCGAGCACGCGCACGGCGAATTTGAATACGGCCTGGCCATCCATGCGCAGGAATGGATCGCCGATGACTTGGCCGGAAGCGATGCCGCCCGGCACGCACAAAATGGGATGGTGACTGCCATCCGCGTGCAGCGCCGATGTGCGGATGCCCGGTGTGGCCGATGCCTCCAGCACCACCGCGCCGGCGCCGTCGCCGAACAGCACGCAGGTACCGCGATCGGACCAATCGAGAATGCGAGAGAAAACCTCGGCACCGATGACCAGCGCCCGCCGATGGCTGCCCGAGCGGATGAATTTTTCCGCGACTGACAAGGCATAGACGAAGCCGCTGCACACAGCCTGCACGTCGAATGCGGCGCCGCCATTGCGTATGCCCAGTTTGGACTGCAATAGCGCCGCTGTGCTGGGGAAGATGTAATCCGGCGTCGAAGTGGCGACGATGATGAGGTCGATATCCTCGGCTTCGCAGCCGGCTGCCTCGATGGCGCGTTCGGCGGCAATTCGCGCCAGATCGCTGGCGCCGACATCGGCTGCGGCAAGGTGGCGGGCGCGGATGCCGGTACGGGTGGAAACCCACTCGTCGGACGTATCGATACCGCGGGCGATCAGATCGGCATTGCTGACCGGATTGCCGGGCAGATAGCTCCCCGTCCCCGCAATGCGCGCATAAATCATGCCGTGACCCCGTCGTTCATTGCCGCCATGCGCTCGCTGATTCGTTCGATCAGCCGGTTCCCCGCCGCTTCGGCGGCGCGGGTAATCGCTTGTTCGAAAGCGAAGGCGTCGGCCGAGCCGTGGCTTTTTACCACGACACCACGCAAGCCGAGTAGCGAGGCGCCGTTATAGCGGCGATGATCGACGCGGCGCTTGAATCCTTTCAATGCGGGCATGGCCGCTAGCGCGGCCAGCCTGGTCAGCCAGGTACGGTTGAACTCCTCGCGCAGGAATGTGGTGATCATCTGCGCAAGGCCTTCGGAGGTTTTCAGCGCGACGTTGCCGACGAAGCCGTCGCAAACGACGACATCGGTCGTGCCTTTGTAGATATCGTCACCCTCGACATTGCCGTAAAAATTCAAGCCGCTGGCGCGGAGCAATTCGGCGGCTTGCTTGACCACCTCGTTGCCCTTGATTTCCTCTTCGCCGATATTGAGCAAGCCGACCGTGGGGCGGTCGCAATGCTCCAGCGCGGCGACGAGCATCGCGCCCATGATACCGAACTGCAGCAAATGCTCGGGCAGGCAATCCACGTTGGCGCCCAGGTCGAGCACGTAGGTGTGTCCCTTGAGCGTGGGCAGAATGGACGAGATTGCCGGGCGGTCGATGCCGGGCAGCATTTTCAGGACGAAGCGGGAGATCGCCATCAGCGCGCCGGTGTTGCCGGCGGAGACAGCGGCGGACGCCTCGGCCGAGTGCACCAGATTGATGGCGACGCGCATCGAGGAATCTTTTTTGCTACGCATCGCGCTCGCGGGCGGCTCGTCCATGCCGACGACCTCGGTCGCGGCGCGCAGGCGAAGCCGTTCGCCGAACTCCGCCGCGATGGGCTGGATCAGCGGGGCCAGCACGTCTTCGCGCCCCACCAGGATCGCGCGCGCGCGAGGGTGGCTGCGCAGGAAAGCCTGTGCGGCGGGGACGGTCACGACAGGGCCGTGATCGCCACCCATGCAGTCAATTGCAACGGTGACATCCATCGGCATTTTGCGTGATTCGAGAATGATGACTGGGATAAAAAAGCGGCGCAGCCGCCGTGCGCGCTGCGCCGCTTTCCGACCGGGAAGCGGGCTTGTGTTTCTTAGTCCCCTTTGACCTTGACGACTTTCTTGCCCCGGTAGTAACCGTTCGGGCTGATGTGGTGGCGCAGGTGCATTTCACCGGTGGTTGCTTCGACAGCCAGCGAAGGGGCGGTCAAAAAATCATGGGCGCGATGCATGCCGCGCTTAGAGGGGGATTTTTTGTTCTGTTGAACGGCCATTTGGTCATACTCCTGAATACAAATAGTGTGCGCTTATGCCTTGCCGCCGGTGTTACCGCGCAGCGCCGCCAGCACGGCAAAAGGCGATTTCTTGTCCGTATCGCCACCCGGATTCGGTAATCCACAGCGCTCATGCCGTGGTGCAAGCGGCATGGCAAGCAAAATTTCGTCTTCGATCAACGCGAGAACGTCGATTTCGCCACCGATTTCCAGCGCATCGCTTTCATCGTTTTCCAGCTCTTCGTCGGGGATCGCCTGCCCCGCTCGAATCAACTGCAGCCTGCTATCCACCGCCATATTCCAGGTCAGTGCTTCCAGGCAGCGCTGGCAACGGAGGTTGAGTTTTCCGTGCGCGGCCACATGTAACATCGGCTTGCGCTCGGCACCCAACGTTCCGTCGATACGGTATGAAACCGCACCGTTTCGGTCGGACAGCACATCGGCCAGACGTGGGAGTTCCGCCACGGCAACCTCGCCATCCATGCCGCGATGTTCGGCGGCGAATTGGAAAGGGTCCGGAATCGTTTTCAATTCTGCGCTTTATCGAGACACAAGAGCGGCATGCTACCATCCCTAGCTAAATCGTGTCAAAACCCTTGTCGCGCGCGCTTTGCAGGAAGGATTGGTTGATGCAGCCCTGCAACGGCACAGTGAAAGACTCTGCTTTCTTGCCATGACGTTTTTGCTATGACACTCGTTCTCGCTTCGACCTCGGCCTATCGCAAAATGCTGCTCGAGCGCCTGCAGATACCGTTCGTGACGGCCCGCCCGGAGGTCGATGAAACGCCGCTGCCCGGCGAATTGCCGCCCGCCACGGCGGAGCGGCTGGCGCGTGAAAAGGCGCTCGCGGTGGCGGCAAGCTATCCGGATGCGCTGGTGATCGGTAGCGATCAGGTCGCATGCCTGGGCGACGAAATATTCGGCAAGCCCGGCACGGTCGAGCGCGCGGTGGCGCAGTTGCAGCGCATGCGCGGCCAGACCGTGCTGTTCCATACCGCGCTTGCGCTCGTCAATACGCGCAGCGGTCATGTCCACTGCGAAGGCGTGCCCACGCGTGTTCGTTTCCGTTCGCTGAGCGACGGTGAAATCCGCCGCTACGTCGAGAAGGAGCGCCCGCTCGATTGTGCCGGTAGCGCCAAATCGGAGGGCTTGGGCATCGCCTTGCTCGAAGCCTTGTCGGGCGACGATCCGACTGCGTTGATCGGTCTGCCGTTGATCGCCCTCTCGCGCATGTTGCGCGCCGAGGGCATCGAATTGCCGTAGATCCGGTTTCAGCGCAGATTGATCCGGCCCAGCGTGGCGGCCAGGCTTTGCGCCATGTCGGCGCCGAAGCGTTGGGCAAAACGTTCGGCAAAGCTGCGGTTGTGGGTGAAATCGCGCACATCTTCGGCATGGAATTCGTCGCGCGCGACCGATTCCACGGTGCCAAAGCCATCGGTCAAACCGAGTTCGACGCTGCGCGCACCGGTCCAGATCAGGCCGGAAAAAAGCTCCGGCGTTTCCTTCAGGCGTTCGCCACGGCCTTTGCGCACGGTATCGATGAACTGGGCGTGGATGTCCGCCAGCAGGCTGCGCGCATGTCCCAGTTGCGCTTCCTGCTGGGGCGAGAATGGGTCGAGAAAGCCTTTGTTGGTGCCGGCGGCAAGCAGGCGGCGTTCGACGCCGAGTTTTTCCATCGTGCCGGTGAAGCCGAAGCCATCCATCAGTACGCCGATCGAGCCGACCAGGCTGGCTTTGTCGACGACGATTTTGTTCGCCGCCACGGCAACGTAATAGCCGCCCGAGGCACACATGTCCTCGACGACCGCGACCACCGGCAGATCGGGGCGCGTGGCGCGCAGCCGATAAATTTCATCGTTGATCATGCCGGCCTGTACCGGGCTGCCGCCGGGGCTGTTGATGCGCAGAACGATACCCTTGACCGCGTGGTCGTCGTAGGCGTTTTGCAACGCGGCAATCACACGTTCGGCGCTGGCGTCGGCGTTGGCTTCGATGATGCCATCGACAGAAACCAGCGCGGTGTAACCCTGGCCGTCTATTAGTTTTTCCGTGGATGTTCCCCAGTCGCCGACAAGCCAGATGATGAGGCCGATGTAGGTGAAGGTCAGCAACTTGAAGAAGACGCCCCAGCGGCGCCGGCGTCTTTGTTCAATCAGGCTGTCGAAGGCCAGCCGCTCCAGCGTTTTGCGCTCCCAGTTTTCGTCCCGTGTGTTGTTATCCATTGCCTGTCTCGTCAATCAAGTAAATCTGGCCGTCGTGTTCCGCGATTGGCAAAGGCCGCAGCCGTGCGCCTTTGCAGGGTCCCATAACGCAGCGACCGGAATACGGTTCGTAGTGCGCGCCGTGCATCGTACAGATCAGAAGGTCGCCGGTTTCGTCGAAAAACTTGCCCGGCACCCAATCCAACTCAACCGGCACGTGCGCGCAGCGGTTCAGAAAAGCATAAACCCGGCCGCCGTAACGGATGGCGAACGCCGCCCGGCCGCCGGTCTCGAAGCGCACGCCGTCGCCGCCGTCGATGAGCGTGGGCGAATCGCAGATCAGCCGTTCGCGCGCAGCCATGTGTCGAGCGCCTGTGGCGTTGCCACGCAGGCAAGCGGCTGCTCCGCTTCTAGCACGGCGGCCGGGTGTGCGCCGAAGCTGACAGCGAGCGCCGCGACGCCGGCATTCTTCGCCATGTGCAGATCGTGTGTGGTGTCGCCCACCATCAAGGTGCGCTGGGGCGAGACGTCCAACTCGGCCATCAGTTCTTCCAGCATGGCCGGGTGGGGTTTGGAGAAGCATTCGTCCGCACAACGGGTGCTGTGGAAGTAGGTTTTCAACCCTGAACGGTCGAGCGCGCGGTTCAGTCCGGCGCGGCTTTTGCCGGTGGCCACGGCGAGCAGCCGCTCCTGGCCGGCGAGCCAGGCGATGATGTCGCGCACGCCGGGGAAGAGCGCCAGATCGTGATCTTTCGTGAAATAGTGGTGGCGGTAGCGTTCGGCCATGCGCGGGTAGTCGGCCTTGGAGAGTTCGGGTACGGCGTGGTGCAAGGCATCGTCCAGCCCTAGGCCGATCACGTAACGGGCGCGTTCTTCGCTCGGCTCCGGCAGGCCGAGATCCCGGCAGGCGGCGAGAATCGCGGCGACGATCGCCGCCGCCGAGTCCATCAGCGTGCCGTCCCAGTCGAAAACGATGAGGTCGAAACGTTTAGCCATTGTTGTTTCTCGGGCGGTCGAGTTGATCGATGAAGCTTTGCAGTTCCGGTGGCAAGGGCGCTTCGAAAGCCAAGATTTCGCCGCTTGCCGGGTGCGCGAAGCGCAGCTTGGCCGCATGCAGGAACATGCGTTTCAGCCCCTTTTCTTCCAGCGTTTTGTTCAACACGAAATCGCCGTATTTGTCGTCGCCGCACAACGGGAAGCCGAGATGGGCGAGGTGTACACGTATTTGGTGGGTGCGGCCTGTTTTCAGTTCCACCTCCAGCAGGCTGAAATCCCTCTGGCGCTCGACCAGCCGCACCACGCTGTGCGCCGGCTTGCCTTCGGGGCTGACGCGCACGCGCCGTTCGCCCTCGGCGGTCAGGTATTTGAACAGCGGTGCTTTCACATGCTGCAATGCGTTGGCCCAGCGCCCCGGCACCAGCGCAAGGTAGCGCTTTTCCACCTGCCCGGCGCGCATCATGTCGTGCAGCGCGGTCAGGGCCGAGCGCTTTTTGGCGACGATCAGCAGGCCCGAGGTTTCACGGTCTAGCCGGTGGGCAAGTTCGAGCATGCGCAGTTCCGGCCGCTGCGCGCGCAGTTGCTCGATAACGCCATAGCTCACGCCACTGCCGCCGTGCACGGCCTTGCCCGCGGGCTTGTTCACCACGATCAGGGCGTCGTCCTCGAACACCGTCGGTAAGGCTTGTCCGATAGGCACGGGCGCGCGCCGGGTGGGTTCGGCGATGCGCAGCGGCGGAATACGAATTTCGTCGCCTTCGGCAAGGCGGTATGTGGGTGCGACGCGCTTGCCGTTTACCCGCACCTCGCCGCCGCGCACGATGCGGTAAATGTGGCTTTTGGGTACGCCCTTGGCGCACTTCAGCAGGTAATTGTCGATGCGCTGCCCCGCGGCGCTTTCGTCTATCCGCTCGTGGCGCACTGTGGCCGCTTTGCCTTGAGTCACCATCCTGAAATATACTTCCCTGCGGTTGATTCCGGTCGCGGTCGATACCCCTCGCGCCAAAAGGCGGTGGTGGTCAGCGACGACGAGCCCTCGAGAGCGCTCCCGGTCAACCGGAGCACGTTGTCTCGCACCCGAAAGGGCGCCGATGGTAACGCAATAAGATACTTTTCGACATCAACATCCATCTGTATGGCAGATGGACATAAAACGCGTGACACACGCAGGATCAACTGATCCGGTCCGGGGATTCGAGGAATCCGCGGGCGGGACCATGAGAATAGCGACCAGCCGCCCCAGCAACGCCCGAAGAATAAATCGGATGAAAGCTTTGCTTAACCGCTTCTGAACCCGGAAAGCGCTTTTAGGTGCGCGCCGTTCGTCCTGCCCGTGTGTTTTGCGCGGGAGAACGACTTAAATGAAACGTATGCTTTTCAATGCGACGCAGGCCGAGGAATTGCGCGTCGCAATCGTGGATGGTCAGAAACTGATCGATCTCGATATCGAATCGGTCGCCAAGGAACAACGCAAGAGCAATATCTACAAGGCCGTCATTACGCGCATCGAGCCCAGTCTCGAAGCGGCGTTTGTCGACTACGGCGCCGAGCGCCACGGCTTTCTGCCGTTCAAGGAAATTGCCCGCAGTTATTTCCTTTCCGGCGCCGAATCCGGCCGCGCGAATATCAAGGATGCGCTGAAGGAAGGCCAGGAGCTGATCGTCCAGGTCGAGAAGGACGAGCGCGGCAACAAGGGCGCCGCGCTGACGACTTATATCTCGCTGGCCGGCCGCTACCTCGTGCTGATGCCGAACAACCCGCGCGGCGGCGGTGTTTCGCGCCGTGTCGAGGGTGACGAGCGCGCCGAGTTGCGCGATGTGATGGATCAACTCGACGTACCCGGCGGCATGAGCCTGATAGCCCGCACCGCCGCGATCGGCCGCAACGCCGAGGAATTGCAGTGGGATCTGAACTACCTGCTGCAACTGTGGAACGCCATCGAAGGCGCCGCCCGCGGCCAGAGCGGCGCGTTCCTGATTTATCAGGAAGGCAGTCTGGTGATCCGCGCCATTCGCGATTACTTCCAGCCGGATATTGGCGAGATCCTGATCGACACCGACGACATCTTCAACCAGGCTCAGCAGTTCATGAGCCATGTCATGCCGGCCACGGTCAACCGCATCAAGCGCTATAGCGACGATGTGCCGCTGTTTTCCCGCTTCCAGATCGAACATCAGATCGAATCGGCCTATTCGCGCCAGGTGAATCTGCCTTCGGGTGGCGCCATCGTCATCGACCATACCGAGGCGCTCGTCTCCATCGACGTCAACTCCGGTCGCGCCACGAAAGGCGCTGACATCGAGGACACCGCCTTTCGCACCAACCTCGAAGCAGCCGACGAAGTCGCGCGCCAACTGCGCCTGCGCGATCTGGGCGGCCTGATCGTCATCTACTTCATCGACATGGAGTCGCAGAAAAACCAGCGCGAAGTCGAAAACCGCCTGCGCGACGCCCTGCATTACGACCGCGCCCGCGTACAGACCGGCAAGATCAGCCGTTTCGGCCTGCTTGAGCTGTCGCGCCAGCGCCTGCGCCCGGCGCTTGCCGAAACCAGCTATATTCCGTGCCCGCGCTGCAACGGTACCGGCCACATCCGCAGCACCGAATCCTCCGCGCTGCACATCATCCGCATCCTTGAAGAAGAGGCGATGAAGGACAACACCGGCGCGGTGTACCTGCAAGTGCCGGTGGATGTCGCCACCTTCCTGCTTAACGAAAAGCGGGTCGACATTGCCCACATCGAGATGCGCCACAAGGTGCAGCTCATCATCGTGCCCAACCGTCACCTGGAAACGCCGCAGCACGAAATTACTCGCCTGCGCCACGACCAGTTGAACCAGGAAGACATTGCCCTGGCCAGCTACCAGATGGTGCAAAAGCCGGTGGAAGAGGAAGAGCGGGCATCGTCCAAGAACGGCGACAAGCCGGCTCGTCAGGAAGCGGCGGTCAAAGGCATTTCGCCCGACCAGCCCGCGCCGGTTGTGGAGCGGCCCGCCGAAACCCCGCCGGCCCGTCCTGGCGTGCTTGCCCGCCTGATCGGCCTGTTGTTCGGTAACTCCACGTCGACACCGGCCACGCCGCCGGTGACGGAAACCGCACCGAAGCGCGAGGGCCGTTCGCGCGGAGAGCGTGGCGATCACCGTCGCGGAAGTGGTGGTAATAGCAGCGGCGGCCGCAATCGCCGCGATGGCGAAGGCCAGGGCGGCCGTTCCGGTAGGCGTGACGAACGGGGAGAAGGCGCCGAGCGTGAGCGCCCCCAACGCGGATCCTCGCAAACACCGGAAAAGGGCGAGCGCGCCGAACGTTCAGAGCGCCCTGAGCGTGGAGAGCGTGCGGAACGTGGTGAGCGCGCTGAACGCGGCGAAGGCGGCCGCACGCGCGGCCGGGGCCAGCGTAATGCGCAGCGCGTGGAAGAAACCCAGGACAAAATAGCTCAGGCAGAAGTGGGTCAGGCGACTGCATCCACCGCCGTGGCTTTGCCAATGGCCACCTTGCCCATGGTCATCCCGCAGGAAAAGGCCGTAGTCGAGAATGTGCCCGTCGGTGACGAAGCCGCACCGGAAAAACGCCGCCGCCGCAGCCGTGGCGGCCGGCGCGATCGGCGTGGAGCGGAAGACCAGACGGCGCTCGTCGAACAAGGCGCCGAGCAAACCGTGCCGGGTGAAGAGTCTGGCGCGGTGGCGGTTGCCGCCGAAGTCGCGGCCCCAACCCATTCCGCTACCCATGTCATCGCCGATGAAAATCTTGTTGCCGAGCAAGCGCGCTTTGCGCAGGCCGAGCCCGCGCCACAGCAGGTATTGGTCTCCGTACCGCCGGTTGCCGGCGACGAGACTCCTGTAGCTGCCGTTCAAGTGGAACTGCTTGAAGTGGCGCCGCAGCCGGCCATTGTCGTACAGCCGCAATTTGTGCTGCCGGCGGTTGATCTCGACAGGCCAGTCGAGAAGGCGGATGCGCTTGAAACGGCTGGTACTGCCGCGCCAGTCTTCGTGATGGCGGCGCCTGCCGAAGTCGTGGCGCCCCCCGAGGCCGTGACGATTCCCGAGATCGTGGTGCGGAACGAGGCGCCGGTTTCCGCTCCGGCGGTTCCGCCCGCCGCGCCGATTCATCTCGACTTTCCGCTATCCGACAGCGGTTTGACGCTGATCGAGACGAACCACGACAAGCAAGCCGCATTTGGCACCGGCGCACCGGAAGAGCCGCAACGGCTTGGCCGCAAGCCGCGCATGCGCAAGGCTGTTGCCGGTGAGTCTTTGCAGCAGGTGGAAACCCACAAATAAGCGGAGTTTGCCGTACCGTGAAAAAGCCGTCCTCCGTGGGCGGCTTTTTTTTGGGGTGTCTTTGGCCGAAAACCGTTGAAACCGCGAGCCGCTAACTGTTTTGTTGCGGCGCAACTGAACCGCGACCGGGTAGCGACGATCCAAGCTTGCATCGCGGGCGTTTATTTACACACGGAGGCGCAATTCTGTTCTGATTGACGCTGGCGTCCATACGAAACTCTCTACCGGTGATGGAGGAATCGTGCTGACCGAAACTTCGACGACACGGCCGCAAGGGCGGGAATCGGCTGCCCGGGATGTCCTCCAGGACGACGCCTGTCACGCGTGCGATGGCTGCTACCCGTGGATTCTTTCGCTCGACGCCGATGGTATGCCGCACCGTTGGATTTCCTGGCAGGCCGCCTGCCACTATCACGCCCGCGACATGGTGGCCTGGAGCATCGGCGAGCGCGAATTCCATTTCTTCGGCGGTATCTGCCGCGCCACCGGATTGCGCTCGCACATCGCCACGCAGAGCATCATCGCCATCAAGGGCCGCAGCTTCCAGGCCGGCGCATCGAACCCTGTTCCGCCGCTGAACAACCGCGAACTGTTCCGTCGCGACCGCCTCCTGTGCGGCTATTGCGGGCATCGCCTGCCGGGCAGCCAACTTACCCGCGACCACGTTTTGCCGGTCTCCCAAGGCGGGCGCGATATCTGGATGAATGTTGTGACCGCGTGCCGGCCATGCAATCAGCGCAAGAGCGGCCGTACACCGGAACAGGCGGGCATGGCGCTGTTGTACGCGCCTTACGTGCCGAACAAGGCCGAATACCTGATCCTGTGCAATCGCAATATCCTGGCCGATCAGATGGATTTTCTCACTCGCCACATTCCGCGCCAGAGCCGCCTGCGCCAGGGCTGAAAACAGGCGTTTTGTGCGGATCGGTTTTCAGTCGGTTCCGGTTTGCACTGCTCTAATATTCTTATTGCGCCGGTCCGGACGCGCCGCGAACGGATGCTTGCGGGGAAGGGCCGATGGGTTGTGTCACCATAAGTTGCCCCGTCGCCGGGGCTTGCGCCCGCACCACGGCGATGCCGGCGAACAGCCCGAACGCCACGCCGCACAGCATGGCAAGCAGCGTGCTCAGCCATGTCCATCCGTGTTTTCGCATCATCCTTGCTCCGCCGTGCTGTGCTCCTGTCGCCGATTGGACGGCGGCGGGCGGTCACTGTTCCCGCATGGCGCGGTTTTCTTCCAGCGTTTGCAGCAGGCGCGCGGCGACGAGGCCATTCACCAGTCCGAATAGCACGGCCGCCGCAATGAATACGGGGAGCAGGTAGAACACGCCGTTGTGTGGCACCAGCCACAAGCGGGCGATGATGAGTTGCGCGCCGATGTGGGCGGCGGCGGCCAGGATGCTGTGGCTCACCGGGCCGAACCAGCGCGCGGGCAGGCGGATGGCCATGCCGAGCGTGAGCAGGCTGGCCAACGCGCCGCCGAGGCTGAGGAAAAAGCCAGGGGCGAGAAACTGGCCGAGCAGCAGACTACTCGCGAACACGCGAAGCAAGGCCACCCAGGCGGCGTCGCGCCAGCCCCAGCGGGCCAGCACGATCAGTGTAACGATATTGCCCAGCCCCGGCTTGACGCCCGGCAGCGGCAGCGGAATTGCCGCTTCGGCCACGGTCAGCAGGATCGCCGCCGCCGCGGGGCGCGCCACGCGGCGGTCCGCGGCGGTGGGGCGTAGTTCAATAGCTGAGGGAGTCATAGTCGGCGCCGCGCCCGGTCAAAACCAAACTGACTTCATTGGGGGCGCAGATCGCCACCGCGCCGGCGCGGGTCAGCCAGCCCTGGCGCACGCAGTATTGGCGCGGACTGGGGTCGGCGGCGACGCGGGCGCGGCCGGGTTGGATTTCGATTCGCGTGGTGCCGAGTGGTCCCGGCACCTCGATGATGCGCGTCTGGGATAAGCCGGCTGTGGCAACGACCTTGCCACCCGCGCGAATCACCGCGCCATCCGGGGCGCCGCCACGCCACAGTTGCGTGACGCACCAGGCGGCTAGAGCCAGTCCCAGCGCGGCAAGCAACACATCGCCGGGGCGCAGCAGCCCGCGCCAGTCAGCCCAGCGGGAGTGCGTCCAGTGAAAGTTACGCGCCGCCACCCGCTGCTCGGTCCGCCATGCGCCGCGCCGCCGAACGGTGACGCACGATGACGCGCGCATTGTCGCGGAAGCGCCGCGCCAGCCATTCGGCGAAATATACCGAGCGGTGCTGGCCGCCGGTGCAGCCGATGGCGACGGTCAGATAGCTGCGGTTGTCGCGCATATAGGCGGGCAGCCAGTTGGCGACGAAGCGGCGGATGTCTTCGGCCATACGGCCGACTTCGGGGATTTTTTCGAGGAAGGCGATCACCGGTTGATCGCATCCGGTCAATGGGCGCAACACTGGATCGTAATGCGGATTGGGCAGGCAACGAACGTCGAAAACGAGGTCGGCGTCCATGGGAATGCCGTATTTGAAGCCGAAGGACTGGAACATCAGCGTCAGCCCCTCGCCTTCCTCGACGTCGATGAAATCCTTGATCCAGGCGCGTAGCGTGTTCGCGTGCAGATCGCTGGTGTCGATGCGGTGGCCGAGTTCGGCGATTGTGGCCAATTCCTCGCGCTCGCGCCCGATCGCCTCTTCCAGCGACAGCCCTTGTGCATTCAGCGGGTGGCGTCGGCGCGTTTCGGAAAAGCGTGCGATCAGCACGTCGTCGCGCGCTTCGAGGAAGATGAAGCGCAGATCCCGCACGATGCCGCGCAACGCCTCCAATTGCTGCGGCAACGCGGCGATGCTCGCGCCCGAGCGCATATCCGCCGCCACCGCGACGCGCTGGTAGCCCGCGCCGCGTAGTTGCGCGACAAGCTGCGGCAGCAGCGCCACCGGCAGATTGTCGACGGTGTAATAGCCCGCGTCTTCCAGCACATTCAGGGCGATGCTCTTGCCCGAACCGGACAAGCCGCTAATTAGTACGATCTGCATGGAATTATTTCGCTACAGGCAATGCTGCCACTATAGCGCAGCCCTTACATGCCGCGCGGTTTTCGCGCCGCGATCAGGTCCGCGCCCTGGCGTTGGGCCACGCCGGCGCGTTCCAGTTCGGCGACGAGCCACGCGGCGAGCGTGTCCGCCGTCATGCCGAGAAAGCGCGCGTTGGCGTCGCGGTACAGCGGCGTGGCGGTAAGGTAATCCGGCAGTGTGTCGAGCGCGATGTGGCGGCGGTGGAGCAGGTCGAAGGTGATGCCGCCGCGGATGGCATTGCGCGCCATGCGCTCGCCATTGGCCTCGAAAGCGGCGAGGCGGGCAAAGGCGCGTTCGAGCGCGTCGTCGAAATCGGCGAAGGGCGCGCCGTGGCCGGGAATGACCGTATCGACGGCGAGCCGGCCGATCGTTTCGAGCGTGCGTCGGGCGGCGCCGATGCTATCGCCGGTACCGAGCACGTCCGCGAACAGAATGCCGAAGCCGTCGCGCCATAAAGCGTCGCCGGAAATGAGCACGCGCTCGTCCGGGTTGTAATACACCAGCGCGTCCATGGCGTGCCCGGGCGCCGCGTAAGCGTGCCACGAGAGTTCGCCGGCGATGAACGTGTCGCCGGCGGCGAGTGTGCGGTCGTGGCGAAAGCGCTCGCAGGTCTGCGCCATGACGCTTAGCAATAGGGCTGCTTCGTCCCAGTCCGCGATGGCCCGCGCGGCGCCTTCCGGCACCACGATTTCGCAGCCGAACGCGCGTTGCACGGCGGCGTTGCCGCCGATGTGGTCGGAGTGCGCGTGGGTATTCACCAGCCGCGCCAGTGTCCGCCCAGCTAGGGTTTCATGCAGCAAGGCGAGGGTTTGCGCGGCGTGGCTGACGTAGCCGGAATCGATCAGCGTGGCTTCGCCGCCGATCAACAGAACGTTGTTCGACGACAGCCAGCCGCGTTCGAGCACGTGCAGCGTTTTGGGCAGACGGGGGGCGCTCAATCGCTGCCTCCGCCGACCTGTTCGGCGACGTTGGCCGGCAGCGGTGCGGCGGTGTCGCTGCGAGGGGCAGGGGGTGGGGCGGGGGTCGGAATGCCGCTGATTTCTTCCGCGCCGCGCCCGCAGCCCATGCATACGCCGGTATCCCAGTCGATCATGCACATGCCGAGGCAACCGGGGTCGCCGCTCATGACCGCACGGTCGCCTGCGTGGCCTGGGGTTGGGCCGCGGTGCGCTCGCGTTCGGCCACCGCGGCGAGAATGCGGCGCTTTTCCTTGTCGTCCGCCCGGCTCCAGGCGATGATTTCTTCCAGGGTGCGCCAGCAGCCGTCGCAGTGCCCCGTGTCGGGGTTCATGCGGCAGACGTCGATACAGGGGGATTCGATGCTCACGATCTCTCTCCGGGGGTAAGCGGTCACAACGTTTATGGGCCGTCGCGTACCGTCGTATGTATGTTGCCGCGCCGTCTCGCTGGCAAGGCGGCGCCCGCCGTTATTTTACGGCGATGGGCGGCTACAGTTGCCGGCTTTCGCGGATGCGCTGGGCTACCACGGGCATGTGGTATTGCGCCATTGCGCGCAGCAGCGCCGGGGCGTTGTCCGCGCTCAGCAGCAACTGGCGGTTTTCCGGTTTCATGAAGCCTTCCTCCACGCCGCGTTCGAGCATCTGCACCAGCGGCGCGTAGTAGTTGCAGGTGTCGAGCAGGCCGATCGGCTTGGCGTGGAAGCCAAGCTGCGCCCAGGTCAGGATTTCGAACAATTCCTCGAAGGTGCCCAGGCCGCCCGGCAGCGCGATGAACGCGTCGGCCAGCGCGGCCATGCGCGCCTTGCGCGCGTGCATGGAATCGACGATCTCCAGCCGTGTCAGCCCTTCGTGGCCGACCTCCCATTCCAGCATCGTGCGCGGTATGACGCCGATTACGCTGCCACCGCCGGCCAGCGCGGCGTCGGCGAGCACGCCCATGAGGCCGACATTGCCGCCGCCATAGACGAGCCCGATGCCTTTTTCGGCCAGCAAGCCGCCGAGCTTGGCCGCCAGTTCGCGGTACTCGGGGCGATGGCCCACGCGGGCACCGCAGAAAACGCATATCTGCCGTATTTCACCCATTCTCCTCGCCTCTTTTTTGTTACGTGCTTTTTAGTAACTGTAGGAACTAGAAACCGCCGCTTTCCAACCAGCGTTCTATTTGTGGAAGACGGTCTACACCCCAGAAAGGTTCGCCGTCGATGACGATGTAAGGCGAGCCGAACACGCCTGTCGCCAGCGCGGTGTCACAGGCTTGGCGCAAGCGTTGTTTGAGCGCCTCGCCGTCGAGCGCGGCATCGAGCGCGGCGCCATCTCCGCCAGCGGCGGCCACGAGTTCGACGATCAGCGGACGTTGCGAAATATCGCGGTTATCGACGAAATAGGCGCGGAACGTGGCGCGGGCGAAACGGCGGGCGAGTGTTGGGTCGCGCTCCTTGAGAAAGTAGAAGGCACGCGCCGCCTGTTGCGTGCCGAGCGGGAAAACGTCCGGTTTGCGGTAAGGAAGGCCAAGAAAGCGCGCGCTGCGGGCAATGTCGTTGAGCGAATACGGCCCTTTCATCGGTATGAGCGGCAGCGGATCGGTGCCGAGGACTTTGTTTACCGCGCCGAGCAGAAAGGGACTCCAGCGCACTTTGCGGCCGTAGCGGGCAGCGATGGCGTTGATCCGTTCGCTCATGAAGTAGGCGAAGGGCGAGGAAAAATCGAACCAGAAATCGATGGGCGAAGCGGCGGCAGAATCAGGGGGGGCGGAATTCGGCATCGTGAGTACTCCTGGCAGAAGAAGGCTTCATGCGGGGGCGGATGCCCCCACATGAAGCGCGGCAACGATGGAAAACGGACGAACGCGTCAGAGTGCGAGCGCGCGGCCGATCACCAGACGCTGGATATCGCTCGCGCCCTCGTAAATCTGACACACACGCACGTCGCGGTAAATGCGCTCGACCGGGAAGGCGCTCACATAGCCGTAGCCGCCGTGGATTTGGATGGCGTCGGAGCACACTCTTTCCGCCATTTCCGAGGCGAACAGCTTCGCCATCGACGCTTCCTTGAGGCACGGCCGCCCGGCATCCTTCAGGCTGGCGGCATGCCAGACGAGTTGGCGCGCCGCTTCCAGTTGCGTGGCCATATCGGCAAGGCGGAAATTCACCGCCTGATGCTCGAAGATCGGCTTGCCGAAGGTTTCGCGCTCATGGGCGTACTTCACCGCCGCTTCCAGCGCCGCGCGCGCCATGCCCAGGCACTGCGAGGAAATGCCGATGCGCCCGGCCTCGAGGTTGGACAGGGCGATCTTGTAACCCTCGCCCTCGGCGCCGAGCATCGCATCGAGCGGCACGCGGCAGTTCTCGAACAGAATCTGCGCGGTATCGGAGGCGCGTTGCCCCATCTTTTCCTCGACGCGGACGACGACGTAGCCCGGCGTGGCGGTTGGCACGAGAAAGCAGGAAATGCCTTTCTTGCCCGCTGCTTTGTCGGTGACGGCGAAAACGATTGCGATGTCGGCGTGCGTGCCGGTGGTGATGAACTGCTTCTCTCCGTTGAGCACCCAATGGTCGCCGTCCCGTACCGCGGTAGTGCGAATGGCCGAGGCGTCAGAGCCGACGTGCGGTTCGGTCAGGCAGAAGCAGCCGAGCGCCTCGCCGCGAGCCAGCTTGCGCAGCCATTGGTCCTTCTGCGCCGTGCTGCCGTAGCGCGCCGGAATGCCGCAGGCGAGCGAGTTTTGCACGCTGACGATCGTCGAGGTGGCGCCGTCGCCGGCGGCGATTTCCTCGATCGCCAACACCAGGCTCATGTAATCCAGGCCGGCGCCGCCCCATTCCTCGGGCACCGTCATGCCCATCGCGCCCAGTTCGCCCAGCCCGCGTAGCGCTTCGGCCGGGAAAGTATGGTTGCGGTCCCATTCGGCGGCGAAAGGCGCCAGGCGATCCTGCGCGAATGCACGAATGGAGTCGCGGATCATTTCCTGTTCGGATGTCAGAATCATTATGCGGCGCTCCCGATTTCAATCGCCATCGCTGTCGCTTCGCCGCCGCCGATGCACAGGCTGGCCACGCCGCGTTTCTTGCCGTACTTGCGCAGCGCGCCGATCAGCGTCACCAGGATGCGGGCGCCGGACGCGCCGATGGGGTGGCCGAGCGCGCATGCGCCGCCGTGTACGTTCACTCTGTCGTGCGGCAGCGCCAGTTCCTTGATCGCCGCCATGGTGACAACGGCGAACGCTTCGTTGATCTCCCACAGATCGACATCGCCAGCCTGCCAGCCGATCTGGGCCAGCACCTTTTGCATCGCGCCCACCGGCGCGGTGGTGAACCATGCCGGCGCTTGCGCGTGGGTGGCGTGGCCGACGATGGTGGCCAGCGGGGTGAGACCGAGCTTTTCGGCGGTGGAACGGCGCATCAACGTGAGTGCGGCGCCGCCGTCGGAAATCGAGCTGGAGTTGGCCGCCGTTACCGTGCCGTCCTTGCTGAACGCGGGCTTGAGGGTGGCGATTTTGTCCAATTGCGCTTTCAGCGGCTGCTCGTCCTTATCCACCACCACGTCGCCCTTGCGGCCGGCCACCGTCACCGGTGCGATTTCCCAGGCGAATGAGCCCTCATTGATCGCCTTTTGCGCGCGCGTGGTGGAAGTAATGGCGAACTCGTCCTGCGCCGCGCGGGTAAAGCCGAAATGGCTGGCGCACTCCTCGGCGAAGGTACCCATCAGGCGGCCTTTGTTCTCTTTCGAATAGCTGTCTTCCAGGCCGTCGAGGAACATGTGGTCGAGCATCTGACCGTGGCCTAGGCGATAGCCGCTGCGCGCCTTGGGCAGCAGATACGGGGCGTTGCTCATCGACTCCATGCCGCCCGCGACCATGATTTCGTTCGTGCCGGCAAGCAGCAGATCGTGCGCGAACATGGTCGCCTTCATGCCGGAGCCGCAAACCTTGTTCACCGTGGTGCAGCCGGCCGACTGCGGCAGCCCCGCGCCGAGCGCGGCCTGGCGGGCCGGCGCTTGGCCGACCCCGGCCGGCAGCACGCACCCCATGATGACTTCCTGCACCTGCTCGGGTTTGATGCCGGCGCGCTCGACCGCATTGCGGATCGCGACGGCGCCGAGCTGCGGCCCGGTGAGCGAGGCGAGATCGCCCTGGAAGCCGCCCATCGGAGTGCGGGCTACTGAAACGATAACAACGGGGTCTTTCATGGTAAGGCTCCTTCAAGTGATGGAGGGGGTGGTGCCGTTTTCCGCACGATCATGCATGGTCATCATGGTCTGCTGCATCACGGCGCATAGGGTTTGTTGCGTGCCTTTGAGCGAAAACACCTCGGCGCGCGTAATCGACAACTGACGGCCCGGCTTGATGACCTCGCCGCGTGCGAGCAGGCGTTCGCCATCGGCTGGGGCGAGCAGGTTCAGTTTGAATTCGACGGTGAGCACGCTGGCGCCGGCTGGCGCCAGCGTGTTGGCGGCGTAGCCGGCAGCCGAGTCGGCGATCATGCTGATGATACCGCCGTGGATGTAGCCGTGCTGCTGGGTCAGTTCGGCCCGGTACGGTAGCGTGATCTCCACGCGGCCCGGTTCGACCGCTTGCAATTGCGCGCCGATCAGCGCCATTGCCTGTTGTAGGGCAAAGCTCGCGCGGATCCGCTCGGCATAGGCCGGATCCTTGGGCTGGAAGGGGGTAGGGGGCTGGCGCATCTCACTCTCTCCATCGTGGGTTGTACCGATGTTCGTTATATTTGTATTGTTTATATATTTATTAGTTAACGTTTACGTTAACGTAAAATCAGGTGGAAAAATATCAAGCCACGCTGGCCTTGTCGAGTCGCCTCGCTAATTCTGCGCGCGCGTCGGCCGCCGCCGCGGTGTCGCGGCTGAGCACGGCCTTGCATTGCTGCTCGACCATGTCGATTTCGCTCAGCATCGCTTCGATGTCGAGGCGCTGTTGTTCCAGCGCCGCGCGGCGAACCGACAAGGCCTTGAGGAAGTGCTCGATCTGGGCAGCGGAGTTTTTGACGCCGCCGTACATATCCAGCAATTCCTTGATTTCGGCCAGCGACAGGCCGAGGCGTTTGCCGCGTAGCGCAAGTTTCAGGCGGGTGCGGTCTGCCTTTGTATAGATGCGGGTGCGGCCGGCACGCGCGGGCGAAAGGAGACCCTGATCCTCGTAAAAGCGGATCGCCCGTGGGGTAATGCCGAACTCCTGCGCGAGAGCTGTAATCGTGTAAGTTTGTTTATGTTCCATGATCCGTGACTGCCTGAGAAATCAGGTTTTTATAAGTTTTTGTTTTATTTGTATAAAAATTGCTTGAGAAAAGTTAAGCAGATTTCGGGGGTTTCAGCAATGCGCATGCTCCGCGCCCGGCCCCGCCCGCAACAAGGAAAAACAGGATGAGCGATCCCCAAACATTACAGTATCCCTTCGCCAACGATACCCCCGCCGCGGGCGAAGTTCGCGCGGTCGCACCCGGCGTCGGCTGGCTGCGCATGCCGCTGCCGTTCGCGCTCGACCACGTCAATCTGTGGTTGCTCGACGACGGACGCGCGCTTGCCGCCGTCGATACCGGCATCGGTAGCGAGGCGGGCAAAGCCTTGTGGGAGCGTATTCTCGCGGCCGACGGGCGGCCGCTGACGCGCGTTATCGTCACCCACCACCATCCGGATCATCTGGGCCTTGCCACATGGCTTGCCACCCGCGATGGCGCCGATGTTCTCATGACCCAGGGTGAGTATTTCGGGGGCCACGCGCTGTGGCATCAGCTTCCCGGCTATTCGGTGGCGGATATGCTGGCGCAATTTCGCCGCCACGGCCTCGACGAAGCGCACTTGCAGGCGCTGGATGAGCGCGGCAACGGCTACCGCCGTGGCGCGCCGGCCATACCGAGCCATTTCCGGCGCCTGTTCGACGGCGACACGATCGATATCGGCGGGCACGTCTGGCGGGTCATCGTCGGCTACGGTCACGCGCCGGAACATGCCAGCCTGTATTGCGAAACGCTTGGTGTGCTCATTTCCGGCGACATGTTGTTGCCGCGCATCTCCACCAACGTCAGCGTATACGCGGCAACGCCGCAGGACGACCCACTCGGCTGGTTCCTCGATTCGCTACGGGACATCGCCCACTTGCCCGACGATACGCTCGTGCTACCATCCCACGGCAAGCCTTTTCGGGGTATCCGCACGCGGGTCGCGCAGCTCATCGAGCATCACCGCGAGCGCTGCGCCGTGCTTGCCGCCGAATGCGGCCGCGAACGCAGTGCTGGCGAATTGATGGGGGTTCTGTTCACGCGCGAAATGGATACTCACCAGATCATGTTCGCCATGGGTGAAACCGTCGCCCACCTGAACCACCTAGTAAAGCAGGGCGCGCTACGGGTGACCGAAGGAGAGAACGGCACGATCCGTTACGTCGCAACCTGAATGAACAGAGCATTCGCCGCCGACCGCAACAGCCAAGGACAAGGAGTAAGACAACAATGGCCACCGCCAACGAAACGACGCAACCTGAATTGCCGGACCCGCAAGATGTCGCCAAAACCTACGCCGAGGTCGCGCAACGCGCGTCCCACCTGCTCAGCGAACATATTCAACGCCAACTGAAAAGCGGCATTTCCGCGCCGACGGATGAATTGGGCATTGCCCAAGCCTTCATGGACATGACGGCTAAGCTGCTGGGTAATCCCTATCGGCTCGCGCAGACGCAGATGAACCTGGTGTGGGATTATTTCTCGCTGTGGCAGCACTCGATGCTGCGCTTCATCGGCATGGGCGGCGCGCCGGTGGCGGCGCCGGAAAAATCCGACAAGCGCTTCCGCGACGAAGAGTGGCAAGAGCATCTACTGTTCGATTTCATCAAACAGTCCTACCTCATCACTGCGCGTCACATTCACGATACCGTTTGCTGTATCGACGGCCTGGAGGAGAAGACGCAGAAAAAGGTCAACTTCTACACCCGGCAGTACATTGACGCGCTGTCGCCGTCGAATTTCGCCGTCACCAATCCGGAAGTCTTCCGCGAAACGATCAAGAGCAACGGCCAGAACCTGCTCAAGGGCCTCAACAACCTGCTGCGCGACATGGAAGACGGTGGCGGCCAACTGCGCGTGAAGATGACCGATACCAGCGCCTTCGAGCTGGGCAAGAACATCGCCACCACGCCGGGCAAGGTCGTGTTCCAGACCGACATGATGCAGCTCATCCAGTACCTGCCGAGCACCGATAAGGTTGCCAAGCGGCCGCTGCTGATCGTGCCGCCGTGGATTAACAAGTATTACATCCTCGATCTGCGCGACAAGAACTCCTACATCAAATGGTGTGTGGACCAGGGTCATACCGTGTTCGTCATCTCGTGGGTCAATCCTGGCGAAAAGCTCGCGAACAAAACCTTCGAGTCCTACGTCAAGGAAGGCGCGCTGGCCGCGCTCGACGCCATCGAGCAGCAAACCGGCGAAAAAGAAATCAACGTTGCCGGTTACTGCCTGGGCGGCACGCTGCTCGCCGCCACGCTGGCCTATCTCGCGGCGAAGAAGGAAAAGCGCATCGCCTCGGCGACCTTTTTCACCACGATGGCCGATTTCACCGATCCCGGCGAACTCGGTGTGTTCATCGACGAAGGGCAGGTCGCCAGTCTCGAAAAGAAAATGTTCGAGCGCGGCTACCTGGAAGGCTCGGAAATGGCCGGCACGTTCAATATGCTGCGCGCCAACGACCTCATCTGGTCCTTCGTGGTGAACAACTACCTGCTCGGCAAGGACCCCTTTCCCTTCGATCTGCTGTACTGGAACTCCGACTCCACGCGCATGCCGGCCAAGATGCATAGCTTCTACCTGCGCTGCCTGTACATGGAGAACAAGCTCGTCCAGCCCGGCGGCATCGAAATCGATGGCGTGCCCATCGACCTGTCGAAAATCAAAACACCGAGCTACTTCATCTCCACCATCGAAGACCACATCGCGCCGTGGAAGAGCACCTACACTGGCGCGAGCGCGTTCGGCGGCCCGGTGCGCTTCGTGCTTGGCGGTTCCGGCCACATCGCCGGCATCGTCAATCCGCCGGCGGCCAACAAGTACGGCTACTGGCTCAACCCGGCGGCCAAGCTGCCTGCCTCCGCGGAAAATTGGTTCTCCGGCGCGCAGCAGCACCCCGGCTCGTGGTGGACGGACTGGCAAGCCTGGGTCGGCGCCCAGGAATCCGCCGAGCAGGTGCCCGCGCGCAGCCCGGTCAAAGGCAAGCTTAAAGTGCTCGAGGACGCACCCGGTAGCTACGTGAAAATGCGTGCCGACGCCGAAAACGCCTGATACCCGATATGCCTTCTGCAACCGGAAGGCTGAACGGAAGGTAGAATGGGGAAGGGCTTCGGCCCTTCCTTTTTTTCTGCTCCGGCTTATTGGGCCTATGCTGACACTGCTTTTCATTTTTCTGGGTCTCGTCTTCGGCGGCATGCTGGGCGGCGCCGGTGGCGCGCTGTTCGGCGGAGTGGCCGGTTACGTGCTGTCGGCGCAGATCGGTCTGGCTTCGCGCCTGGAAAACCTGGAAGGTCAGGTGCTGCTGCTCAGTGCGCAGTTGAAAAAGCAGCGAAGCGCGGCAACGGCCACCGCCCCGGCGTTTGAGCCGGAAGCGTCCGCCGGGCAGGACTGGCGCGCGGATGCGGATCAAGACGCAAGCCAGCAAAGCACGAACCAGCAAGCGTCGCCGGTTTTCGACCTGGATCTTCCCGCCGAGGCAAGCAACCCACAGGGCGTCCCGCAGGCAGCGGGGGAATACGCCATGCCGGAGGAAAGCCTTCCCGCTTCGCTCGAGCCGCCTCCTGTCGCCATACCGGAATATTGGAACGAACCCACTCCGGCAGCGTCGTTTACGCTTGAGCCGGTTGCACTCAAGCCGGTTATATCCGAGCCGCTCGAGCCCGCGCCAGCCGAGCCCGCCTACGCGGCCGAAGCCGTCCGGCCCGCTCGGAAAAAAGTCTCCGCGCCGGAGCCAGCCTTCGACCTCTTCGCGCTCATCCGCAACTATTTCACCGGCGGCAATCCGGTGGCGCGCATCGGCATCGTCATTCTCTTTTTCGGCGTCGGCTTCCTGCTCAAATACGCCGCCGAGCACACGCACGTTCCCATCGAACTGCGCTTTATCGGCGTTGCCGCTGGCGCGCTGGCGCTGCTGGCCCTGGGCTGGCGTTTGCGCGAAAGCAAGCCTGCCTACGCGATGGCCTTGCAAGGCGGGGCTATCGGCGTGCTCTACCTCACCAGCTACGCCAGCGTGTATTTCGACGTGCTCGGCAGCGGGCAGGTTTTCTACCTGTTGATACTGGTTGCCGTTTTCGCGGGCATTCTTGCCGTTATGCAAGATGCGTTGGCGCTGGCCTTCCTCGGAGCCACTGGCGGTTTTCTCGCCCCCGTGCTCGCCTCTAGCGGTGGCGGCAACCACGTTGCCCTGTTTTCCTACTACGCGCTGCTCAACGCCGGCATCTTCGGCATCGCCTGGTTCAAAGCCTGGCGGCCGCTGAACCTGCTCGGCTTCGTATTCACCTTCGCGGTCGGCGTCAGTTGGGGGGTGCTACGCTATTCGCCGGAACTGCTGGCGAGCACCGAACCCTTCCTGATCCTGTTCTTCCTGTTCTACGTCGCCATCGCCGTGCTGTATGCGCACCGGCAAGCACCGCAGCTCAGGCATTACGTCGATGGCACGCTAATCTTCGGTACGCCGGTTCTCGCCTTCGGTATCCAGACCGCGCTGGTACGGCATATTCCCTATGCGTTGGCCTACAGCGCGCTCGCTGCCGGCGCCTTGTATCTGTTGCTTGCCAGAGGCTTGTACGGACGCCGCCGCGAAGAACTTCGGCTGTTGGTCGAAGCCTTTCTCGCGCTCGGCATCGCCTTTGCCACCTTGGCGATTCCGCTCGCTTTCGACGGCATTGGCACGTCCGCCGCCTGGGCGCTCGAAGGCGCCGCGCTACTATGGGTCGGGGTACGTCAGGAGCGCCAGTTGGCGCGCATCTCCGGGCTCTTGCTGCAATTTGCCGCGGGCATCGCGTTGTTCGGCGACTTGCAGCCTGCCGCCGCCGCGTTCCCCGCCGGTGCGCTTCCCGTATTGAACAGCCGTTTCTTCACCATGACGCTGGTTGCGGTGGCCGGATTGTTCTGCGCGCGCACGCTATACCGCTATCGCGACCAACTGCCCGAGCCGGAAGCCGGAAGCGACGGGCTGTTCTTTGCCTGGGGCCTGGCATGGTGGTTCGGCGCCGGATTCGTCGAAATGCACAGCCACCTGGCAACCAGTCCGCTCCTGCGCTGGAGCGCTCTGCTGTGGGCGCTTCAAGGCGCGGCGATTCTGTGGCTGGGGCTGCGCCATCGTTACGCGCCCGCCAACGCCGCCGGTATTTTGCTGCAACTCGTCGCCGGGCTGCTGTTGTTGCTCGATCTTCAGTCCGTACCCGATTCCATGGCGGCTCCCGTGTTCAACAGCCGCTTCCTCGCCACTCTGGCGGTCAGTCTGGGTGGATTCCTTTGTGCCTATTTCCTCCTCCTGCAAGCGCGGCGGAAAGAAGCGGCGCAAAACGGGCAGGAAGCGGCATTCGGCGATGCGGCGCTGTTCTACTGGGGGCTGGCATGGTGGCTTGGTGCCGGATTCATCGAAATGCACAGCCACCTGGCAACAAGCCCGCTTCTGCGCTGGAGCGCCCTGCTGTGGGCGCTCGAAGGCATGGCGATTCTATGGCTGGGGCTGCGCTACCGTTACGCGCCCGCCAGCGCCGTTGGCGTTCTGCTGCAATTCGCCGCCGGGCTGATGTTGTTGCCCGGCCTCCAGGCCGCGATCCTGCCAGCCCTGCTCGTACCCGATCCTGCCACGGTTCCCGTGTTCAACAGCCGTTTCCTCGCCATCCTGGCCGTCAGCCTGGGTGGATTCCTTTGTGCCTTCTTCCTCTTCTTGCAAGCGCGGCGGAAAGAAACGACGAATAAGCGGCGGGAACTGGCATTCGACGATGAGCGCATCGGCAATGCCGTGTTGTTCTATTGGGGGTTGGCGTGGTGGCTGGTAGCGGGTTTGAGCGAAATCCGCCTGCACGCATCCATGCAGTATCTTTTTACCCAGGGGCTGCTCTTTTTGGCCGTTACGGCCTGGCTCTGCGGCATGCTCACGCGCCGCCTGAAGTGGAAAGCGCCACGCCCGGCCGCGCTGGCCTTGCTGCCCTGCATGTTGTTGAGCGCGCCCGTGTTCATGGCAACGCAGGCGCATCCTTTCGCCCACGGCGGCTACATTGTCTGGCCGCTCGTTTTCGCCGCGTTCTACCATATTCTGTGGCTGCTTGAAAAAAGGGCGCGCGAATTCGTTTTGACGACGCAGCACATCTTGGCCTTCTGGCTGCTCGCCGCGCTGCTTGGTTGGGAGTTCGCCTGGCGTATCGATGCCTGGGTGGCAGGCGCCGGTTCATGGCCGCTTATCGGTTGGGCCGTCGTCCCCGCGCTGTTGCTGGCGGCGTTGCCGCGCCTGTGCCGGCTGCTGCCGTGGCCGGTTGGCGCCTACAAGCGTGCGTATCTGGGCGATGGCGGCGCGGGGCTTGCGCTTTTCCTGTTCGCCTGGACGCTATTCGCTAATTTCACCTCCAACGGCAATCCTTACCCCTTGCCGTATGTGCCTTTGCTCAACCCGCTCGATCTGGCGCAGATATTCGTTTTTCTTGCCCTGGTCGGCTGGTTGCGCCACGCCCGCGCGCTGCTCGACGCACCACCGGCGGATGCCACGCGAATCGCCATACGCGCGGCCTTCGCCGCCGCACTTTTCGTCTGGCTCAATGCCGTGCTGTTGCGCACGCTGCATTTCTGGGCCGGCGTGCCTTTCGCTATCGAGGCCATGATTCCCTCGGCGCTGGTGCAAGCCTCGCTGTCCGTTTTCTGGACGCTGCTGGCCATGGCCGCGATGGTCTGGGGCGCGCGGCGCGTTTCGCGCCCCTTCTGGCTTGCCGGCGCGGGGCTGATGGTGGCGGTGGTCGTCAAACTGTTCCTCGTCGATCTGTCCAACAGCGGCACCGTTGAGCGCATCGTCTCCTTCATGGGCGTCGGTTTACTGATGCTGGTGATCGGCTATTTCGCGCCACTGCCGCCGGCCGCGGTGCAAGAGGAGCAGCCGGCATGACGCGCGGCGTCCGTGCAGCCGTTTCCGCCGCCGTTGTCGCCTTGGCGGCGGTTCTCGTTCCGGCGCACGCGGCGCCACAGGTCCGCGAAGTACCCGGCCGCGCGCTCCCCAGCCGCGCCGTCACGCTCGAGGATTTTTCTTGGCGCATCCCGCTCGATACCGACGGCCAGGATGCTATCTACCGCGTCGAACTGCCGCCCGCTGTTTACCAAGGCGTGCAGCGCGCGGACTTGGGTGATGTGCGCGTTTTCAACCAGCGCGGCGAACGCGTTCCCCATGTGCTGCGCCGCCCTGCCACCGAAGCGGGCGTGGCCGCGCCGACGTTGCTGCCTGTGCCTTTCTTTCCGCTGCAAGGCGACGCCAGCGCCGCGACCGAGGCCTTGCGGCTTACCGTGCGCACCAAGGACGGCAGCATCGACCTGAGCCGTAGTAGCGCCGCCGACCCTGGCCAGTCCCCTCCCGCCGGCTACCTTGTCGATGGCCGCGAAGCCTACGACGCCGCGCGCGACATCGAAGCGCTGGCATTTGCTTGGACGGACGATAGCCCGCCGTTTTCCGGCCGCTTCAAGCTCGAAGCCAGCGACGACCTTACCGCCTGGCGTACCGTTACCGCCGATGCGCCGCTTCTCAGCCTGCGCCACGGCAATCAACGCCTGGCGCAGAACCGCATCGATTTTCTCCCGATGCGCGCCCGCTACTGGCGTCTCAGCGCGGCCCCGGCGCGGGAAAACCAAGCAATGCCCCAGGCGCTACCGCCCATCGCTGGCGTCAGCGCGCAAACCGTGCCGGTACGTGGTGAACGACAGCGCGCGCAACGCGATCTGACCTCTGGCGGCGGCCAACCGGGTGAATACTTGTTCGATACCGGCGGCTACTTTCCCGTCGACCGCGTTGCGTTGCTTCTGCCCGAAATCAACACCGTGGCCGATGCGCGCATTTTCTCGCGCGCCTCTGCCACGGCCCCGTGGCGCGAAGTAACCCGCGCCACCGTGTATCGCCTGCAGCAAAACGGGCAGGAAATCGCCAGCGCCGCCTTGCCGGTTGCCGGCAACGTCGACCGCTATTGGCGTGTTTATATCGACCCCGCGAGCGGCGCTGTGGGCGCGGCCGCCCCGCGCCTGCGCATCGCCTGGTTTCCGCGCCAGCTTTTTTTCGTTGCGCGCGGCGACGGCCCCTTTGAGCTCGCCTACGGCAGTGCCGACGTCCCGCCCGCGCCCAGTGCGCTGGATGGTCTGCTCGCCGCCGACGGTAGCGCGCGCGACGACCTTGCCCTCGGTACGATCAAAACCGCCCGCCTCGGCGAAGCGCGGCAGGTTGCCGATGCCCGCCCAACCGCGCCACCGCTCCAAGCACCGCCGCAAACACTACCCGCGCCGTGGCGCACCCACGCTTTGTGGGCGGTATTGCTGGCGTGCGTTGCCCTGCTGGGCTGGATGGCCTGGCGCCTGTCCCGGCAAATGCAGGCCGGCGCGGCGGCAGATGCCGCATCCGATGCTGGCGCGCCGCCGCCGCGATGATCCGTGGCGCAGCCCGCCAATGCGTCTGTCGCTCATGAGGAACCGCCGATGACACCACAAACATTCCAGGACAATGGCTACGCCATCGTCGACAACACCGTGCCGCCCGCGCAACTCGCCGCGCTCGACGGCCTGAGTATGGAAGACGGCGCGGGCTCACGTACCCTGCTCGAACAGACTTGGTGCCGCGAACTGGCGCAATACCTCAAAACCCACCCGCGCATCGCCCCGCTACTGCCCACCGATGCCGTCGTCGTGCAATGCACCTTCTTCGAGAAAAGCCCGCAGAGCAACTGGCTCGTCGCACTGCACCAGGACTTGAGCGTGCCGGTGCGCGAGCGTATCGATCACCCCGCGCTCGGCGGTTGGTCGGAAAAAGAAGGCGAATGCTTCGTACAACCGCCCGCCGACGCACTCGCCAATTTCGTTGCCGTGCGCCTGTCCATCGACCCGTGCGGCGCGGACAACGGCCCGGTGCGCGTCGTTCCCGGTTCCCATCGCAAAGGCCGGCTTGCGCAGGCTGACATGCTCGCTTTGCGTGACGCTCACGGCGAACGCGATTGCATCGTCGAACGCGGTGGCGTGCTCGCCATGCGTCCGCTGCTGCTGCACGCCTCGTCCAAAGCGCGCACGCCGAACCGCCGCCGCGTGTTGCACTTTCTGTGCGCGCCGGCAACCCCGCCTTGTGGCCTGAACTGGCGCTACGCCGTCTAAGCGCGCCCCCCGGGATGACTGCCCCCGTCTGCCTTGTTCTCGACACCAACACGGTCATGGCCCTGTGGCACTTCCACGACTCCGAGCTGGCGGGGCTGGCGGCGGCTATCGAAAACGGCGGCCTTGCCCTGGCGGCGCGCGACGACACGCTGGAAGAACTGCGCCGGGTGCTCGCCTACCCCCATTTCGGCATCGCCCCCGAACAACAACGGCATGTGCTCGATACCTACCGCGCCCGCATAAGCCTCGCCCCCCCCCCCACGGCCGACGCTCCGCCGTTACCGCAATGCCGCGACCGCGACGACCAGAAATTCCTCGAAACCGCCCGCGATGCCGGCGCCACCCACCTCATAACGCGCGACAAGGTGTTGCTCAAACTCGCCCGCCACCGCCTCATCCGCGCGCGCTTCATCATCCTTACCCCCGAGCGCTATTGCGCCGGCATGGCAAGCGCCGGCCCATAGCGCCGAACATCCCTCCCTCCCGTTTTTTATATTTGCGGGTCATGGGTTGCCTGAACCCGTGGGAAAATGAAAGCGGTCATTGATTCAGGGGGCGGCGATGACGGATATCGAATTCTTGTTCAGCAATCGCAAGGCGGATAAGGAAAAACTGCTCGCCTTCGGCTTTGCGGAAAGCAAGGATCGCTACACCTATGCCGCCGATCTGCTGGGCGGGCAATTCGAGGCGAGGATTGCCGTACTCAAGAACGGAAAAATAACGGCGGACGTCGTCGATACTAGTACTGACGAAATATATGTGCTGGTAAAGATCCCCAGCGCAACGGGAGAGTATGTCGGCAAGGTCAGATCGGAATACAGGGAATTACTCGCGGAGATTTCCGAACAGTGCTTTTACCTCGACGTTTTCAAAAGCGACGGTGCGAAAAACATCATCCACTACATAAAAGAAAAATATAACGACGAGCTGGAATTCCTGTGGCCAAGGTTTCCGAAAAATGCCATTTTCCGCAGAAAGGACTGCGCCAAATGGTATGCGGCGCTCCTTACGCTGCCTAAATACAAACTAGGCTTGGGTGGCGACGAAGAGACGGAAATCATCGATTTGCGTATCGATCCTGCGATGGTGGATAAGGTCGTCGACGGCAAAAAGTATTTTCCGGGCTACCACATGAACAAACGGCACTGGTTCACCATTTGCCTCGACGGATCGGTTCCAATGGCTGAAATCCACGATTGGATCGATGCCAGCTATCGCCTGGCGAAAAAATAGCGCCGAGCATAACGCCCGGCATGTCAATCCGGTGTGTCACCCCCCGGCGCAGCCGGGCGGGTTTTGCTTTCGGTGCGGCATCGTACGCACACCCTCGCCGCGCGCCACGATTTTCCGCGTAGCGATCCCCAAAAGCTTATTCCGCATAAATGCGCTTGGCACAACAAACGCCCGCATTGCCTGTAATGCCCGCCATCCTCGGGTGAAAACGCTGTGGTGCATTGAAAAAGGGTAATAACGGTGCTCGACAGATTCAACAGACTTTCTCCAACAGGTGTCTGGATGTTCAATTCAGTGAGGATCAATCGCGCGTGCGCTCCGCGCTTCGGTTACGCCGCGCACAATTTCACCATCGTGCGCCACGTCATCCTCAATATCCTGCGCCTGAATCCCGCCCGCAAGGGCAGCACCAAGACTAAGCGCCTACTGGTGGCCACCTCCGACATCTTTCGCGCCCAGTTTCTTGGGTTTATGGCATGAAGGTGCGGAGGCTCCGGACAAGGTGGCTCGTCGCGGTGCTCATTGTTTGGGCTGTTTTGGTTTGCTGCTATGCTTGGTCTTAAGTTAGCTCTGCCCTGTCGAAACCCGAGCAAATTTCTACTAAGTTGTACACACAGTCGATCAGTTTCCAGTTCATCGCATTTTCGTACGCAACATGTCGTACTGGCGCTTTGCGTCGCCTTTCTGGTGGTCCGTATCGCGGTGCCATGTGTCGCAACCTGTTGGCGATTGGTTCGGGTGACTAGCCTTGGCGCAGCACAATGGCGGCTCACTAGGAGATATGGAAGTATGTCACTGTGATCCGTATTTTCAGCTTTTCGAAAATCTCTGATTAAGAGGGCTCTAGTAATGAAAAGACGTGAATTTTTCAAAAACACAGCCATTTTGTCTGCAGCGGGACTGGTTAGTAGCCCAGCGCTGACGGCTACGCCGCAGGTAGTACAAGAGCAGCCCGGTGCTTTACTTGGTGGGCGTCGTCGCTTCACGCTAGTACAGACCTACGATCTGATCGTGCCTCAGGGGTCCGATGGTGCAGTCAAACTGTGGATTCCCATTCCTGAAGATACGCACTTCCAGCAACTGCGCCGCCTGAGATTCAAGGGCGATGGCCAGAATATCCATGCCACTTCAGATAACAGCTATGGTGCCAAAACGCTGTTTGCCACTTGGCCGAGCTCCAAGGAAAAAGCAAGCTTGCAGGTTGAAATGGTTATCGAAACCCTGGATTGGGAACCGATGAAAAACGGTGAGCTTAAGAACTACGAAGCTCCAAAAAAAATCCGCTATCCAGAGGATGTAGAGCGGTATCTGAAACCCACTCAGCATATGCCGGTCGACGGCATCGTCAAACAGACGGCTGACAAGATCGTGGGTAATGAAACCGACCCGCTAAGAAAAGCTCATCTGATCTATAGCTGGGTCAGCGCTAATATGTTCCGCGATAACAGCGTCATTGGTTGTGGCTCAGGTGATGTCGCCACCATCCTGAAAAACAACCAAATGGGAGGAAAATGCACGGATATCAATTCGGTATTCGTCGCGCTGGCGCGTGCCGTGGGTATTCCCGCACGGGAGATGTTCGGTATTCGTCTGGGTAAGCCCATCAAGATGGAACAGTACTCCAGAACCGCTTTTGGTAGCGCTGACGGCAACCGCGTTTCCAACGTCAGCGGTGGGCAGCACTGCCGTGCAATGTTCTATCTGGCGGGTTATGGCTGGGTGCCGGCTGATCCGGCCGATGTTACCAAAATGCGTCTGGCAGAGAAAAAGGAGCATAGCGACCCGGCTGTGCAGGCAGTCAATGATTACCTGTTTGGCGATTGGGAAATGAATTGGGTAGGCTTCAACTATGGGCGCGATTTCGATCTATCGCCCGAAGCGGAACAGGCGCCAATCAACAATTTTGGCTATCCCTATGCTGAAATCGATGGCGATCCGTTGAACTACTACGATCCCAAAGTCTTTGCCTATGACTACCTCTCAACCGAGTCATAACAAAAGCGTCTTCATCACCCTGCTGGCGGCTGCAGCCACAGCCGCTGCGTCCAGTCTGTGCTGCATCGGCCCGCTGATCTATCTGGTGTTTGGTGTTTCGGCCGCCTGGGCCTCGGGTATTGAAAAGCTGGGCTGGCTGCAGGTGCCGATGATTGTCGTTTCGCTGGGATTGATTGCTTTCGGCTTTTGGCGTTTGCACTTCTCACGCAAGCCCTACTGTGCTGGCCGCATCAGTCGTTTCCAAATGCTCTGCCTATACTGGATTGCAGTTCCCCCGATTCTGCTCTTGCAGTTCTATCCGTTTGTTTTGCCCTGGGTATATGAGGTTTTCGAATGAAGCGCTGGCTGGCCTTAGTGTTGGTTCTGTTCTCGCCATCGTTGTGGGCGGCAAGCATGAAAGTGACGCTCAATGTTAAAGGCATGACCTGCCCGTTGTGCGTCGTGTCCATCAATCAGGTTTTACGGCAGACAGAAGGCGTGATCAAAGCCAAGGCTTCGTTGAAAACCGAGCAGGCAGAAGTGATTGTGCCGGAAGGCTACGATACTAAAAAACTGTTGGCCGCTGTTGAAAAGACCGGCTACACCGGCAGCATAGCAACGGTGGAGAAGCTGGTGGATGCACCATAAAACGGTCTTTTCGGCACGCTATCCCGCACGCCTGCCCGGCGCACTCCCTCGCACTTCCTCCAGTTCGCGTCTGAACGCCGCAAGATAACGCAGCCCCGCCACCGCCCGGCTGCCGTACCAGGAAACCATCTCCCCGTCGATCAGCGCCGCCGGGCGGCCGCTCAAGCGCGCAACCTCATCCACGTGCGCCGCGCCAAAGGAATAAGGCTCGGTGGAAAGCAACACGCGCTCCACGCCGGCTAGCCACGGCGCATCCCAATCGAAGGCCGGATAGCGCGCGGTGTCCGCTATCACTGGCACCTGCCAGCCCACTGCTGCCAGCATTGCCGCGATATAGGTTGAAGGCGAGACCGTCATCCACGGCTCGCGCCAGATCAAATAAAGCACGCGCTCCGGCGCTTGCGCCGCGCTGCGCGCTTCGGCCAGCGCGGCCCGCAAGTCTTCCACCAGCCGTTCCGCCTCCGCCTCGCGGCCGAACAAACCGCCCAGCAAGCGGTAAAGCCCCGCGTTATCCTCCGGCGCACATGGGTGTGTCACCACCACATTCGGCACGAACGCGGCCAGCGCATCCACCGTCTCGCGGCGGTTCTCATCCACGTTGACGATCAGATGCGTCGGCGCCAGCGCGCGCACCGCATCCAGCTTCACATCCTTGGTGCCGCCCACCTTCGGAATGCGTCGCACCCGCTCGCGCGGATGAATGCAGAACCCCGTGCGCCCCACCAGGTTGTCCGCCAGGCCCAGATCGCACACCAGCTCGGTGATCGACGGCACCAGCGAAACAATGCGCGCCTCCCCTCGCGCCGGCTCGTGGCGTTGGCCGGCGGCATCGACAAGTACGGCGGAATCCGGCACAGAAGCACCCCCTTGTTATGGTGATAAATGAAATCGGTGGTCGATCGGGGCCGATTGTAGGCGGCTTGCCCGGATGTTTCCGCAGGGCCGGGCAGTTCGATGGGATCGATGACAGAATTGGGTGAATTCAAGGGTAGGTTGTTTTGAGGAGATACGGAATGGGTCGGGATGACAACGCGTTGCCAGCGCTGCTGGTGGAGCTTCATAACCTGGAATTCGACTACGACGATGGCGATGGGATGGATTTCGAGCCGTATTCGGAGTTTCTTTCGCGTGAGGACACGGATCATTGGATTCGCGCATGGACCGGAAACGAGGCGCTCGACGGTTCGTGCTACCGGATTTTCGGGCAGGATGGAACGGGCGGGTACGCCGCGTTCTGGTGTGTACGCCCTGGACGGGATTTGCTCGAACAGCCGGTTGTGTTCTTTGGCTCCGAAGGGGAGTTGGGCATCGTTGCCACGGATTTTTCGGATTATCTGTGGCTGTTGGCTGGGGGTTTCGGACCCTACGAGGCCGTAGCGTACCCCCCGGATGACGACGCGCGCGAGGCGGACCCCCGATTCACGGCTTTTGCGAACGAGCACGCGAAATCGGCGCGGCGCACACCGGCCGAGGTGCTCGCCAGGGCGCACGCCGATTTCCCCGGGTTTGAGGAAGACGTGCTGGCGGCATGCCGGTAGTCGTGCCGATTCGCTAACCGGCGTGCGTGGTTGGGGCGCGCCGGTCCGCTTGACGCTCACCGGCGACGGCGGCCCAGTCCAGGCCGAAGCGGGCGAGGTATTTGCGCAGGCGGTCGGCGTCGTTGGCGCGTTTCTTTTCTTGCCGCGACGCGGCGAACAGCAGCCGGCCGGCTTCGGACAGGCTGGCGGCGCGGCGGCAGGTGTCGATCACGGTGGCGAGTTGGCAGCGGTCGAACAGGTCCAGCGCTGGGGCGTTGGGGCCGTGCGCCGCGCGCAGCGCTTCGTCGACCGTGTCCTGGTTGTCGTCATCGCCCCAGGAGATGCGCAGGCGCGCGATTTCCTCGTCGACGTCGTCCTCGGTGATGCGGCCGGCTTCGGCCAGCGTGGCCAGGCGCGTGATGCTGGCCGACAGTTCGCGGAAGTTGCCCGGCCAGCGCGCTTGCGCCGAGCCGGCGAAGTCGAGGTAGCGTCGCCGCGCTTCGACGTTGAAGCGCACTTGCGCGCCGTGTTCGCGGGCGTGCCGTTCAAGTTCGAAATCGAGGTTGGGTTCGATGTCCTGCGCGCGTTCGGCCAGGCCCGGCAGTTCGAAGGTCCAGAGGTTGATGCGGGCGTGGAGGTCTTCGCGGAAGCGGCCTTCGGCCACGCGGCGGCGCAGGTTGCGGTGGGTGCCGGCGATAAGTTGGAAGTCGCTTTCAGTTTCGCGGTCGGCGCCGAAGGGAAGAAAGCGTTTTTCCTCGATGGCCTTGAGCAGCATGGCTTGTTCGTCCAGGCCGAGTTCGCCGATTTCGTCGAGGAAGAGCAGCCCGCTGTCGGCGGTGCGCAGCAGGCCGGGGCGGTCGGACTGGGCGCCGGTGAATGCGCCCCGGACGTGGCCGAACAGCGCGGACATGGCCGAATCGCCGCGCAGCGTGGCGCAATTGACTTCGACGAAGCGCCCGCTGAGGCGCTGGCGTTGGCGCTTGAGTTCGTAGATGCGGCGGGCGAGAAAGGATTTGCCCGCGCCGGTCGGCCCCACCAGCAGCATCGGCGCCTTCGAGCGGCCGGCGACGCGCTCGATGCGTTCGATCATCGCGTTGAAGCGGGGGTTGCGCGTGGCGATGCCGGATTTGAGCAAGCTCACGGTGTCCGCGTGTTCGCGCACGAAGCGCTGGGCGATCTTGTCGTAGCGCGACAAGTCGAGGTCGATGAGGGTGTGGCTGCCAATGCTGTCCGATCCGCCTTGGCCGCCCGGCTGGCGCGGCGAGGTCTGTACCAGCCGCGCCGGCAGGTAGCGCGCCTCGGCAAGCAGAAACCAGCAGATTTGCGCGACGTGGGTGCCGGTGGCGATGTGGATGAGGTAGTCCTCTGCGTCTGTGTCGAAAGGGTAGGCGCGGGCAAAGTCGTGCAGAGAGGTGTAGACCTCCTCGAAATCCCACGGGTCGCGCAGTTCGATGTTCACCGAGCGCACTTCGGTGCGCGGCGAAACCTCGGCTATGTCGAGCCGGATGCGCTCGGCCAGATTGGCGCTGCGCGCATCGTGCAGTAGTTCGAGGCGATCCACGGGAAGGTCTTGCTGTTGGCACAGGCCGACTGTCGGGCGCCATTTTTTCCAGCGCGGCAGGCCGGTACCGCCGTGGTCCAGCTGTGTACCGAGAAAGCCGATGACGACGGTTTTTTTCATTTCACGTTTATCTTTTTAGATAAATAACTCGCCCATAGTCTAGCAAATTTTGGTGCTGCCGCCGATGGCACACGCCATGGCGAAAACACATTCTCCTTTCTCATCAAAGGGTTGATTGGTATTCAGGCGCCGGGCGAAAAACTGGCACGACTCTGGCAGTAGGTAGTACGACCGCGGCTTTTCCGCTGGCCCACGGGCAGGGGTTCCGAACCCCGCCGGTGCGCGATGACCGGGTTCGGCCCGTTGTTTGTTGCGCATGCCGCCACGGAGGAAAAACGGCCACCGTGCGGCCCTGGTGGGCCCCCGCAAGGGGATGTGGGTTCGATTCCCGTGGCGTGCACCTTTGGATAGCTCAGAGGGTAGAGCAATCGCCTAATAAGCGATCGGTCTCGGGTTCGACTCCCGATCCAAAAACGTCTTGGTGACGTTTTATCGCAGTACCGCAGTACCCGTCGGCCGTGGGCAACGCAAGTACCCACCGCCGGCCCGGCCAGCGCCCGAACCACGTGGGTGGCAAGGCAGAACGGCAGCACGGTGGAAAAGCAACATCCGCCGCCGTGTGCGCCGCGAGCCTCCCCGCCCATGCCGTGACGGTAGCCCGCCGGGCCGGCGTAGGCCGGCAACAAACGAGAAATCAGGAGAGGAAAAATGTTGAAATCGATGTTGCAACGTTTTGTGGTGAAGAAAAACGAAAAAGCTATTTTGTTGCGTGACGGTGATTTCGAGCGCGTGCTTGGCGCCGGCCGCTACTTGTTCGCCGACCCGTTCAAGCGCCTTGCCTTGCAGACGTGGAAGCTGGATGCGCCGATGCGCGACATCAACGTGGTCGATTACCTGACGCAGCACCAGTCGGCGCTGGCCGATGCGCATTTCGAGCGCATGGAGTTGAGCGAGGACGAAGCCGGCCTGCGTTTCGAGAACGATGTGCTGGTGGAAGTGCTGCCGCCTGGCGCGCGGCGCTTCTTCTGGAAGGGCTTGCTGCGCCACCGTCTCGACCGCGTCGATTTGAACGGTGATATCGAGTTGCCGGCGGCGCTGGCCACCCGCTTTCTCGCGCCCGCGCTGCGTGGCCGCGCCATCGATGGCGTTGCCGGGGTGTTGTTGGCGCAGGTGCCGGCGTACCACGTTGGCGTGCTGAAGATCGACGGCCGCGTGGCGCGCTTGCTGCAACCGGGGCTGGCGGCATTCTGGCGCTTCAACCGCGATGTGCAGGTGGAACTGGTGGATACGCGCTTGCAGAGCGTGGAGGTGAGCGGGCAGGAAATTCTCACCCGCGATCACGTCAGCCTGCGCCTCAACCTTGCCGCCACTTGGCGCTACACGGACGTGCTGCGCGCGTTCGAGCGGCTGAACAAGCCGGCGGAGCACTTGTACCGCGAACTGCAATTCGGTTTGCGCGCCGCGGTCGGCACCCGTTCGCTCGACGAACTGCTGGAGAACAAGCAGGTGATCGACGAGGTGGTGAGCGCGCATGTAAGCGCCAAGCTCGACGGTTTCGGCATCGAGGTGGGCGGTATCGGCGTGAAGGATATCGTGCTGCCGGGCGAGATGCGGACGATTCTCGGTCAGGTGGTCGAGGCATCCAAATCGGCCCAGGCCAACGTGATCCGCCGCCGCGAGGAAACCGCCGCGACCCGTTCGCTGCTGAACACCGCGAAGGTGATGGAAGAAAGCCCGGTTGCGCTGCGTTTGAAGGAACTGGAAACGCTGGAACGCGTGGCCGAGCGCATCGACCGCATCAGCGTGTTCGGTGGCCTGGATCAGGTGCTGAACGGGTTGGTCAATATCAAGCGGGCATGAGCCCGTGATCGCATCCGCCGTTCCGCCGCGAGCGGGACGGCGGAACGGGAGAGCGAAGGATGAGCAAGCCGATGAAGAGCGGTAAGCAGCGCCGGGCGGAAATACATGCCGCCCGCGCGTTGCGGCGAGCCCGCTGGCTGGAGGCGAGCCGATATGCAATGCCGCGTGGTAAGGCGGTGCCGGTGGACGCTGCGTGGCTCGCGCCGGACGGTAGCAACGGTAGCCCGGCTTTTGTTGCGCGGGGGTTTTACGAGGATGTGGCGTTCCGCTGTGTCGACTGCGGTGCGGAGGGTATCTGGACCGCCGCACGGCAAAAGTGGTGGTACGAAACCGCCAGGGGTGGCGTCTGGACTGTCGCCCGCCGCTGTGCGCCCTGCCGGGCGCGGGAACGCGAGCGCAAGCAAGGCGCGAGGCGCGCGCAGCAGGCGGGTTTGCTGGCAAAGCTGGCGAGACTGGCGGAGCGGAAGTGAGCGTACCCGTTGCCGCATGGATATGGCGGGACGAAACGATGAGGGGAACAGGGCATGTTTGGATGGCATGGTTCCGAGGATGGCGCGGTGGCATACCGCGCGTTGATGGAGGCGGTGGAGCGCGCGGACGAGTCCAGGGTCGCTTCGCTGCTGGCCGGTGGGGCCGACCCGAACGGGCAGGGGGTGGGCGATATCTCGGCCCTGATTCGCGCCGCCGACGAGGGACAGGCGACCATCGCCATGCTGCTCGTCCGTGCGGGGGCCTGGGTCGATTACCAGGACGATACGGGGAATACACCCTTGAATTGCGCGGCGTCGAGTGGTTCGCCGGAGATCGTCCGCCTGCTGTTGGCGGCTGGTGCCGATATGAATGGCCGCAACCGGTTCGGTGTCACGCCGTCGGTTTATGCTGCCGACCACCCGGATGTCGCCCGTCTGCTCGCGCTTGCGGGAATGCGTGGGGAAAGCGCCCAATGCGCGAAACAGAAGGGGTGGCTGGCGAAATTGGCGGCTTGGGGGTGACAGGCGTGAAGCACGCTGGATACAAGAATAGCGAGGTGTGATCGTGAAGAAATCGAAGAACGTCGTTCCCCTGGTCGAACCCGGCAATGTGCTGCGCCAGTTTTCGCAGCAGGAAGTGGCCGGGCTGGTCGAGCGGTGGCTGAAGGTTTTCGGCAAGAACAGGCAGGGCGTGCATGCCAGCCAATACATGTGGCATGTATTCAGCTACGAACGCTACCCGAGCGTTTCCGGCGCGGAAGCCGAGCGTCTGTACGAACAGCAGGCGGCCGCCGAGTACATCGTGCTCTCGAACGAGCGCGACGAGGGCTTTGTGACCGACGCCAGACCGCAGCACTGTACGCTGCGCGACTATTACGTTTTTCCGGAAAATCTGGCGTGGACGATGGCTTTCACTCATGAAGACGGTTGGCTGGGGCCTTATTTCGCCCGTCACCCGCGATTCGACGAGTTGAACGCGGAAAATGCCGCCAGGATCAAGAAGGCGCGCGACATCGAGATGGCGCGGAGCAAGGGGTGGCTGTGAAGGCGGAAAGCGGGGAAGGGCGCGGGCCGATCCAGCCGGATACGGTAATCAGCCTGCAGCAGTGCGAGTGGCAAATCGTCGATGACGCCGCCTGGACGAAGGACTGGGTGGGGTTGTCGCGTGGTGACATCCATCGTGGCGGGCAGCCGTTCGGGCACTACGTCGCAGCGTGGTACCCGAATACGGACAAGCCCATGAGCATGATCGTCACTCTATGCGACGACATGCTGAACGCCGTGCTCAGTATCGGCGTGCGTTGCCCGAGAGGCGCGCTGGCGTCGCTCGTGGCAGTGGAGCCCGAGGAGATTCCTTGGGAAAGCGATGGCCTGCTGTTCGGGCCGATGGCCCGTCCGGGCGAGTTCGACGTTCATTCCCGGGCGGGGGAGGCGCTTCTCGTGGCGCCGGAGATCGTTCTTTTGGACGCTTCGCTGCGCAAGTACATCTGCGAGCCCGAGCGCTCGATTACAGAGTCATGAAGATGGAAAACAAAATGAATACCAAGAATATGGATAACGTGGATAACGGCAACATGGATCACAACATATTGGAAGTGGAAAACGGCAAGCCGATCAAGCTGTGGACGCGCGGTGTGCCGGTGGAGGACGCGGCGCGCGAGCAACTCGTCAACACGGCAAAAATGCCGTTCATCTACCGCCATCTGGCGGTGATGCCGGACGTGCATCTGGGCAAGGGTTCGACCATCGGCAGCGTCATCCCGACGCGCGGGGCGATCATTCCGGCGGCGGTCGGCGTCGATATCGGCTGCGGCATGATGGCCGCGCGCACG
>JAVBJT010000020.1:0-42258 GCA_031546845.1 Azoarcus sp.
GCGCCACCAGTGCCCAGACCCGCATCGGCGTCTACGTCGACGGCGTGCGCCTGGCCCAGATCGATCCCACGAGCGGCGACACCCTCGACTGGCACACCGTGCGCTATGCCTTCACCGGCAAGGGCGGCAAACAACAAATCACCCTCGTCACCGAAGCCCCCGAGCGCATGGCAGACGGTCGCGGCGCCATGATCGACGACATCGTCCTCACCGAAGTCGCACCCGGCATCGTGCGCGACAGCGGTATCGAGGACACCCCGATCCGGCTGCGCGACATCCAAGCCGCGCTCACCGACACCGACGGCTCCGAAACCCTCGTACTCACCGCCACGGGGCTCCCCCCGGGCGCCATCCTCAGTGACGGCACCCACACCCATACCGTCACCGAGAACGCCCTCGTCGTCCCGCTGACCGGCTGGAACCTCAGCGCGCTCACCCTGCAGCCGCCGCCTGATTTCAGCGGCACGCTCACCCTGCAGATCCAAGCCACGTCCATCGAAACGGCCACCGGCAGCCGCGCCACCTCGAGTACGGAACTCGTCATCGACGTCATCCCTGTCGCCGACACCCCCGTGCTCGAACTCATCGCGCGCGAGAACGGCGGAACCGATGCCATCGAACGAGAAATCGTGCGCACCGGCTGGGAAAGTGTGGCTAACGGCAACCGCTACGCCACGCTCGTCGCCACCGCGCTCGAAGGCTGGACCAACCCCTTCGGCCTGGGCAAGCGTGCTGTCTTCGAAGTCCTTGCCGACAACGACATGCTCAAGAACGCCGCCGGCAAATTCATCACGGTGAAGAGCACCACCCCGGGCAGCGGCAACTGGGTGCGGTTATCGGACGGCACTGGACAGAACGACCAGACCTTCGGCATCGAGCGCTTCATCCCCACCGTGGATGGCGCCACCTATGCGCTCGACTTCGACTACGCCGGCGGCCTCGGACTCACGGAGACGGCCAGCCGTATCGCCATCTACCTCGATGACCAGTTGATCACCACCCACAGTGGCACGAGCCCGCTCACCGCGCTGAACTGGCAACAGCTCGGCGTCAACTTCACCGGTAACGGCCAGACGCGCAAGTTGCGTATCCAGTTGGACGGCAACGTCGCCGCCGATGGCGGACGCAGCGCCATGATCGACAACGTGCGCATCAAGGAAACGATCCTCGGCTCGAACCCCGGCGCCGACCCCGGCAATATCTACGGCGTGGCGGGCACCCCAATCGCGCTACCGGGGATCGAGGCGCACCTGACCGACACCGATGGCTCGGAACGGCTCACGCTCGAACTCACCGCCCTGCCGCCCTCGGGCACCACGCTCAGCGATGGCACGCGCAGCGTCACGCTGCAAAGCGGCATTCCGGTCGATCTTCAGGGCTGGGACCTCGCTGCGCTCACGCTCACGCCGCCAGCGAGCTTCACCGGCAAGATCGTGCTCACCGTGCGCGCCACCGCGCATGAACGGGCCAATGGGGCGGCGGCTGATGCCACGCGCGAGATTCTGGTGCAGGTGGTGAGCGGTACCGGTGCTGGCACAAGCGGTGCGAATCCGTATGTGACGCCGATTGTGTTCGAGCCGCCTGCGGCACCCCAACCGATCATCGTCGGTCCGCTGGTGAGCGAGCATGGGGCGATTCAGTTGAGCTTTGCCGCGCTGCCGCCGCTACGTACCGAGGAGGAGTCGCTGGCGGCTGACAGGGAACGGGCAGGCGTGTTCTCCGAGGCTTGGCTACAGGAGCTCGAACAGGCCGCTAAGACGCAGTGGGAGCAGTGGGTGCGATAACCGAGCGTAGAGAAGAAAACCAACTCCCCCTATCCCCCGCCAATGGCGGGGGATAGGGGTTGCCTTTAATGTTGGGGAAACTTGCGCGGGGAAACGTCGATGTGAAATGCAGCAGGGTGGGAATATGCACGTCCAACGCCACGCGATACCTCTATCGCCAAGCGATCTACCGCGCCTGCCGACACCATCGTTGATACCGTGAAAACGGGCGATCAGCCAAACGCTGCCGGGCTTGCGAGAGCTTCTTCCAGCCGTTCGACGGCGATCACGTTCATCCCTTCGATGGCCTGCCGAGGGGTGTTCGCCTTGGGGATGATCGCCGTGGTGAAGCCGAGTTTCGCCGCTTCCTTGAGGCGCTCCTGACCGCGCGGCGCGGGACGGATTTCTCCGGCGAGACCGACTTCGCCAAATACCGCCAAACCACGGTCGAGCGGTTTGTTGCGCAGGGATGAGACGATGGCGAACAGCAGCGCAAGATCGGCCGCGGGTTCGGAAATGCGCACACCACCCACCGCATTGACGAAAACATCCTGATCGAAGCAGACGATACCGGCATGGCGGTGCAGCACGGCCAGCAGCATCGCCAGCCGGTTCTGCTCAAGTCCGACCGACAGGCGGCGCGGGTTGGGGCTATGGGCCGTATCGACGAGCGCCTGCAATTCGACCAGCAAGGGGCGCGTGCCTTCCTGGGTAATCAGGATGCAACTGCCGCTGACTTGCCGGCTGTGCTGGGACAGAAAGATGGCCGAGGGGTTGGAAACGCCGCGCAGGCCCTTCTCGGTCATGGCGAACACGCCCAGTTCGTTGACGGCACCGAAGCGGTTCTTGAAGGCGCGCACCAGGCGGAAGCTGGAGTGGGTGTCCCCCTCGAAGTACAGCACCGTATCGACGATATGTTCGAGCACGCGCGGGCCAGCCAGCGTGCCGTCCTTGGTGACGTGCCCGACGAGGATGAGGGTGGTGCCGCTTTGTTTGGCAAAGCGGGTGAGCTGGGCAGCGCATTCGCGGACTTGCGCGACCGAGCCGGGTGCGGACTGCAAAGCGTCGGAGTAGACGGTCTGGATCGAATCGATCACCGCGACCCGGGGCCGCTCCGCGCCCAGCACCGCGAGAATCCGCTCAAGGTTGATTTCCGGCAGCAACTGAAGCCCGTGGGTTTGGGCCTGGAGCCGCGTCGCCCGTAATGCAACCTGCTCGCCCGATTCTTCGCCGGTGACGTACACCACGGGTTGAAATTCGGCCAGATTCGACAAGGCTTGCAGCAACAGTGTGGATTTGCCGATACCGGGGTCGCCACCGATCAGCACAACGCCGCCGGGCACTAAACCGCCGCCCAATACGCGGTCGAATTCACCGATGCCCGTCGGGATACGCGGCTCTTCCCGTGGTTCAAGCGTGGAAAGCAGTTGGAGCTTGCCGCTGCCGCCCGCCAACGCGGCAAAGCGGTTGGCCGATGCAGCGCCCTGTTCCACCACGCTTTCCGTAAGGGTATTCCAGGCTTGGCACTGGGGGCATTGGCCCTGCCAGCGCAAGGCCTGCCCGCCGCACTCGGAGCAGACGAAAGCAGTTTTCGCTTTCGCCACTTTCGCTATCAACCCACTGCCATGTCGTTCGCCATGCGCGCGAGTTTTTCGCAGGCGTGATCGGCGAACGTGGTAATGAGGCGGGAGCGGAATTTGTCGCGCGGAATGATGACTTCGAGTGGAGTGTAAAGCGGTGGATTCAAAGGCACGGCCGCCAGGCGCCCTTCTTCGACATCGCGCCGAACGGCGGCCCGGGAAGCGATGCCAAAGCCCAGGCCTTCGGCGGCAAGGTGCTTTACCGTGGCGAGGCTGCCGAGTTCAGCGCAAATATCCAGTTCGCTGGCGGCGATACCGGCCGCTTCAAAAAAATCATCCGCCAGTTCGCGAATGGCATTGCCGGGGTCGCGGTTGATGAAAGGATGCGCGAGCAAATCGCTGGCTTTGAGCGAGGTCGCGGCGGCGAGCGGATGCCCCGGCTTGCAAATGACCAGAAGCTCGTCGCACGCCGCGCTACGCCGTTCGATTGCGGGCTGATCGGTCACAATTTCGATCAGCCCGATATCGAGGTCGCGGGCCACGACACGGTCTTCGATGAGCTTGGAATTGCCCACCGTAACACGCGGAATAACAAACGGATAGCGGAGCTTGAAGCTGTTCAGCAGCTCGGGCATCCAGTGGGCGGCTATCGTCGTGCTGATACCGATGTTGAGCACGCCGGTAAGTTCGTCGGTGAGCTCGGAAACACGGGACTCCAGCTCCTCGGACAAGTCCAGAATCCGCTCGGCATAGGCAAAAACCAATTCCCCCGCCGGCGTCAGCACAACTTTGCCGTGTCCGCGGTCGAACAGCCGGGTGTTGTAGTGCTCTTCCAATTGCTTGATCTGGAAGGTCACTGCCGGCTGCGTCATGAACAAATGTTCGGCTGCTCGTGTAAAGGAACCGTGCTTTGCCACCGCGTAAAAAACCTGCAACCTACGATCTGCCATAATGCTTTTCTATAAACTGGGTTTATTGCTCTTATTACAGCACAAAAAATAACGATAAATCCAGCATTTATCCCCATATGCGGCACTGCGCAACAAGTTTTTCCCGCTTCGTGTTATAACCCGGCCTTCGCGCGATCACGGTCGCCTTCTGCCCTTATTCTTGTCCAATCGATGCCGTTCGGCTTTTACATCATCATGGCAGCGCAGTTTTTCTCCGCGCTGGCCGACAACGCCCTGCTGATCGTCGCTATCGCGCTGCTTCGGGACATGAGCTCTCCCGCCGAGTACGAACCGCTGCTCAAGCTGTTTTTCACCGTTTCCTACGTGCTTTTGGCCGCCTTCGTCGGCGCTTTCGCCGATTCGATGCCGAAATGGCGCGTCATGCTGGTAAGCAATACGATCAAGATCGGCGGCTGCGCCATGCTGTTTTTCGGCGCGCACCCTTTGTTGGCCTACTCCGTAATCGGCCTAGGCGCGGCGGCGTACTCGCCCGCGAAGTACGGTATTTTGACGGAATACCTGCCGCACCGGCTGCTGGTTGTCGCCAACGGATGGATCGAGGGGCTGACCGTGGCCGCCATCATCCTGGGCACGGTCATGGGCGGCATCCTGATTCGAGGGGATGTGGGTGTGTGGCTGGCCAGCCTGCACATTCCCTTCATCCATACCCCTTTTGAAGCCAGCGTATTGGCAATCGGCCTGTTCTACCTACTCGCCGGCTACTTGAATGTCTACATTCCCGACACCGGCGTCGATCACAAGCCGCTGAAAAGCAACCCGCTTTATCTTATTCACGACTTCAACCATTCTCTCAAGCTGCTGTGGCGCGACAAGCTCGGCCAGATCTCGCTGGCGGTCACAACGCTGTTCTGGGGGGCGGGCGCCACCTTGCAATTCATCGTCATCAAGTGGGCGGAACACAATCTGTCTTTCAACTTGTCGAAAGCCTCCATGCTGCAAGGCGTGGTCGCCATCGGCATCGCCATCGGGGCCGTACTCGCGGCAAAAACAATCAACCTGCGCCGCGCGGTCAAGGTTATTCCGCTCGGCATCGCCATGGGCCTGGTTGTCATGCTGATGATCGCCGTGACCCACCCCGGCATCGCCATGCTACTGATGGTGCTCGTTGGCGCCCTGGCGGGGTTTTTCGTCGTGCCGATGAATGCGCTTCTCCAGCACCGCGGCCATATCCTGATGGGCGCCGGGCATTCGATCGCCGTGCAGAACTTCAACGAGAATCTGTCGATCCTCGTCATGACCGGGACTTACTCCCTACTCCTCCTGTGGGGGCTATCGATTCACACCGTGATCATCCTGTTCGGCCTTTTCATGGCCGGATCGATGTATTTCGTGAAGCTGCGCCACGAGGCCAATCAGCGCCAGTTCGACGCCGTCGCGCAACTCGACGATCACCAGCATTAATCTGGAGCGCCCGCGGCTTCGTCCACCGTCCGCTGGGCGAAACACAGATCCTCCCAGGCTTTCGCCTTATCCGCCGGGTTACGTAAAAGGTAAGCCGGGTGGTAGGTCACGATCACCGGTATGTCGCGGTATTGAAACAGACGGCCACGCGCGGCGCCGATGCGCACTTCCGTATCCAGCAAGGCCTGCGCCGCCGGGCGCCCAAGCGCGATAAGCAAGCGGGGCCGCACAAGCTCGATTTGGCGCGCAAGATAGGGCAGGCAAGAAGCAAGCTCACCGGCTTCGGGCGTACGATTGTGCGGTGGCCGGCATTTCACCGCATTGGCAATATAAACATCCGCCCCGCGTTTCAGCCCGAGCGCGGCCAGCATGTTATCAAGCAATTTACCCGCTTGGCCGACAAAGGGTTCGCCACGCGCATCCTCTTCCGCCCCTGGCCCTTCCCCGACGAGCATCCAACGCGCCTGCCGGTCGCCAACCCCTGGCACAGCCTGCTTGCGTCGCTCGCACAGAACACACGCGCGGCATTCGCGGATGTCGCTTTCCAGCGCCTCCCATTCCAGGGTGGCGATACGCCGCTCCCGATCCGGCGCGGTGGAATGCGCATCCGCGCTTACCTCAGGCCGAACATCTCGTGGGCGCATTTCCGCCACGGGCATAACCGGTAAGGCCACGCGCGGCAGAGCAGACGCAGGGGCGCTTTCCGGTTGCGCAGGTCTGGCAACTTGCGCCCCAGTGGCTTGCACGACAGGAGGAGGCTCCGCCGGAGCGCTCGCTTCCTCTCGCGTGCCTGCCGGCCCACGCAGGCGCCACAATGGCGCCAAGCCCATCTCGCGCAGCATGCTGGCGCGCTGTTCCGGGCCGATGCTCATTGCAGCATCACCTTCATTACGATCGCGTCCTCGCGGCCTTGCGAAGCCGGGTAATAGGCTTTGCGCCGCCCGATAACCTCGAACCCGGTTTTGCGATAAAGCGCCAAGGCCGACTCGTTCGACGCGCGTACCTCCAAGAAAAACTGCCGGGCGCCGCATTGGCGCGCCTGCTCGCGCAGATGAGACAGCAAAGCTACGCCGTACCCCTTGCGCTGCGCCTCCCGCGCAATGCTGATATTGAGCAGATGCGCCTCGTCGAGCACAAGCAGCATGATGCCGTAACCCACCTTTTGCGCCTGCTGCGCGCATGCTTGCGCATCGGCGCTGGCGACCCAGCAAGAGTAGCCGGCGGAAAACGAATCGGAGAAATTGGTCCGGGACCACGGAAAAGAATGAAGCTCACATTCGACCGCGCTCACCCAATCGAGATCGGCCTCCGACATCGGCGTAAAGCGGAGCGTCGCCGGCCCGGTCATGCCTTGCCGCCGCGTGCCAGACGCTCCGCCGTGGTGTACGCCACCTTGTCGCGCACATAACGCAGCGCCACGGCCTCCGGCGCACACGCCCCGCCCTTGCGAACCTGATCGGCGGCAAGCCGGGCGACCTCTTCGGCGCGCGGAACCGCTTCCGCCGACACAGAGGAAAGACGTTTCCCCAGAGTGCTCCGCAAAATATCGCCGTGGGCAAGGAAAGCCGACCCCACGCCAGACCACGCGTCAACGCTGGCAGGCAGCATGAGCCGGTCCGGCGGCGTGCAACACGATTCCACGAGCGTGGAAACACCGTCCTCCACGCGCTCGAAACACGCGTAATAAACCTCGCCCATGCGCGCATCGGTCGCGGCCAGGATATGTTTCCCAGCGCCTTGCATTGCCAATGCCGCCAGGCTACTTACGGCAACGACGCCGATACCCGCCCCCAAGGCCAATCCCTGCGCGATACCGCAAGAAAGGCGCAAGCCGGTAAAAGCGCCTGGACCGCTGCCAAACGCAACGGCATCGAGCCGCTTGGGGGATAGGCCGGCCTCAGCCAGCAAAGCGCGAATAGCGCTCAATATGTGTTCGGAATGATTGAGATGGCCGTCCAGCCGGACAGCGGCAATAGCGCCGCTCGACCATAGCGCGACGCTGGCCTGTTCACAGGAAGTTTCAAGGGCGAGGAGATTCATCGCCCGCTATTGTAGCGGCTGCACCCCCGCCATCTGTAACGAAGGAGGCTCCGCCGCGCAATTCGCGTCAGCGTGGCGCCTGACGAACCGCCTCGGCCTCAGGATAAGCACCCTTCATCGCCGCGCGTAGATCCCGGTGCAGCGCGCTACGCTCTTCCTCGCTCAACTTGCGCTTGTCACCGCCAGACGCTTTATCATCCGCCTTGGCCGACAGCGCACGGCGCAGATCGGCACGGCGTCCTTCCTGTGAATACTCGACAGGCTGCGCTTCAACGGCGGACATGCCGTCATGCGCAGACGACTGCGCCATGGCAAGCGGACTCAGTGCGACAACGGGTAGGGCTACCGCGACAAGGACAACGAAGCGCGCACGCGCGCTCCTCGTGAAGCGAATCAAGCCACTTCGGAGGTGCGATCGAACACAGTGTTGCTTACGAATCATGATCGTCAGAAAAAGCCAGCGGCAAAACCCTTTGATCGTCGAAGCACCAACATACCGACAATCGCGGCGCATGGGAAACACGCCTGTCACGATTAACCGCCTCTTTTGTAAAAAGATGTTGCTCCATACCGTAAGCTTACGAAGCGTTACCACAAGTATGCCTGCACCCACACTCACGTTCTGGCATCGACTTGGGCATCCGGGATAGGATTCGCATCATGAATGGAAAAACTCGTTACCGTGTTTTGCTGGTGGATGACGATGCGCGCTTGCGCGATCTGTTGTCCCGTTACCTGCAAGAGCAGGGGTTCGCAGTGAAGGCCGTCATCGACGCACCGGCCATGGATCGGGCATTGCACCGAGAACATTTCGACCTGATGGTACTCGACCTAATGCTGCCCGGAGAAGATGGCCTGGCAATCTGCCGACGCTTACGCGCGGCGGAAAACCACATGCCCATCATTATGCTGACAGCCAAGGGCGACGATGTCGACCGCATCGTCGGCCTGGAAATGGGCGCGGACGACTATCTGCCGAAACCGTTCAATCCACGCGAGCTTGTCGCGCGCATCCAGGCGGTCATGCGCCGCCACCCCTCGCCATTACCGGGCGCACCCACGGCGGATGACGCAACCGTCGTCTTCGGCCGTGTCGAGGTTAACCTCGGCACACGCGCGCTGGTACGCGACGGCGAGGAAATTCAGCTCACAACCGGTGAGTTTTCTTTGCTCAAGGTGCTGCTGCAACACCCTCGCCAGCCACTGTCTCGCGACAAGCTGATGGAGCTTGCGCGCGGCCGTGAATACGGCGTTTTCGATCGTGCCATCGACGTACAAGTATCGCGCCTGCGCAAGCTGGTTGAAGACGATCCGGCCAAGCCGCGTTACATCCAAACGGTCTGGGGGTTTGGCTATGTCTTTGTTCCGGACGACAACAAATCCGGAGCGGACGTCTGAACAGCGGGACGCCCCTCGTTGATACGTTCACGCAGGCGTAGGATCATCAGTCGCTTAGCCGGTCGATTGAGCGGCCGCTTCTTTGCGGCGTGGCTGCCCCGGACGCTGCTGTGGCAGACCTTTCTGCTCGTCGCCCTGCTGCTGTCGTTTTCCTTGCTGGCATGGACACAAATCTTCCGCTACTTCGAAGAGCTGCCGCGCGCGCGCGACCTTTCGCAAATGGTCGTCAGCGTGGTCAACCTGACCCGCGCCGCGCTCATCAACGCCGATGCCAGACGGCGCACCGAGTTGCTCATCGAACTGGCCACGCTCGAAGGCATCCGCATTTACCCAGCGGAGGCATCCGATGCGATCAAACCCCTGAGCGACAGCCGCCCCATGCGATTACTTGTGAGCGAGGTGCGCCGCCACCTCGGCTCGCACACACGCTTTGCATCCAAATGGAAAACGCTCGACGGCTTTTGGGTCAGCTTCCGTCTCGATGCCGACGACCGCGATGAATATTGGGTGATGCTGCCACAAGACCGGCTAGAAAAACCCGATGCGCTGGAATGGCTTACCTGGGGTGCCGCCGCTTTGAGCGTGGCCTTGTTGGGCGCATTTCTCATCGTATCGCGCATCGGCTCCCCGTTACGCCAAATCGCCCGTGCTGCGCGCATGGTCGGCAGCGGTCAGACCCCATCGCCGTTATCCGAATCCGGACCACAAGAAATCGCCGTCGTCGCCCGCGCCTTCAATCAAATGGCGGGCGATCTGGCTAGAACCGATGCCGACCGGGCATTGATCCTGGCCGGCGTGTCGCACGACCTGCGTACACCGCTGGCACGCTTACGGCTGGGCATCGAGATGTCCGGCGCACCGGAAGACGAAGTGGCCGCCATGGGAGCCGACATCGACGAGATGGATCGAATCATCGGCCAATTCCTCGATTTCGGCCGTGGTGCTCCGCAAAAACCGACACAGGAGATCGATCTGACGGAACTCGCCACCGATCTGATCGACGCTTATCGTCTACGTGGCGCGCAACTGAACCTGGATGCGCCGCCGGCGGTAACCGTCACGGCCCACTGGCTGCCCTTGCGCCGCGCGCTGATGAACCTGATCGACAACGCCTTGCGTTACGCGGGCGAAGACAAACCGCTGGACATCAGCGTCGCCCACGGCAATGGCGAAGTCTCCATCGAAGTCGCCGACCGCGGTCCCGGCATACCGGAAGACGAAGTCGAACGCATGCGCCGCCCCTTTACCCGCCTGGAAAATGCGCGCACCAACACCAAAGGCGCCGGGCTGGGCCTAGCCATTGTCGAGCGCGTAATGCGCGCACATGGAGGGCGGCTCGATCTTCTGCCGCGCGACGGCGGCGGACTGCGCGCGATCCTCTCGCTGCCCGTCGGCGCGCCGCCAGAAGCCCACGGTAAAATCCGCCCGGAAAAACACGGGGAACATGACGGATAAAACGTGAAGGCATCGCCCCCACATGCCGCATCGAAAACGCTTCCCACCCACCACTAAATCGAATATTCCGGCCCGAGCAGAGGCACCACCAACAAACCGCTATAATCCTTGCGCATGAAGTTCCTTTTCGACCTGTTGCCGGTCATCCTCTTTTTCACTACCTACAAGATCGCGAACGTCTATCCCGACGAATCGCTATCCCTGGCTATCCGTTGGCTGGGACCGGACATTCTGCCCAAGCAGGCACCGATCCTTCTCGCCACGGCAGTCACCATCGCGGCCACGCTCGTCCAAATCAGCGCGGTTTGGCTGCGCCACCGCAAAGTAGACCGCATACTCTGGGCCAGCCTGGCAATCGTCACCGTATTCGGCGGCGCGACGCTATTTTTCCACGACCCCACTTTTATCAAGTGGAAACCGACCGTGCTGTACTGGCTGTTCAGCACAGTCCTCATCGGCTCCGTTTTCACCGGGCGCAACCTGATCCAAAAAATGCTGGAAGCCCAGATCCAATTGCCCGAAACGGTATGGTCCAAGCTGAATTGGGCCTGGATCGGCTTTTTCATCGTCATGGGTGTTCTGAACCTCTATGTCGCCTACAACTTTTCCGAAGAAACCTGGGTCAATTTCAAGCTTTTCGGCTGTACCGGGCTGACGCTCGTCTTCATTCTCGGGCAAGGACTCTGTCTATCGAAATACGTCGAAGAGGACACACCCTGATGCTCTACGCCCTCATCGGCGAAGATGCGCCGAACAGCCTGGAAGCACGCATGGCCGCACGCCCTGCTCATTTGGCTCGCCTGCAAGCCTTGAACGATGATGGCCGCCTGCTCCTGGCCGGGCCGATGCCGGCTATCGACTCGCCCGATCCGGGACCGGCGGGCTTCGCGGGCAGTCTGGTCGTGGCGGAATTTGGCTCGCTGGCCGAAGCCGAACGCTGGCTGGCCGAGGACCCTTACACCCAAACAGGTGTATTCGCCCGCACCGTGGCACGCCCTTTCCGTAAAGTGCTGCCATGAGCGCCATCCAGAAAATCCGCGAACGCCTGGCGGTGCTCGAACCGCAGTCGATCGACATCGAAGACGACAGCGCACTGCACGCGGGCCACGCAGGCGCTCGCGCTGGCAGCGGGCATTATCGCTTGAAGATTGTTTCCGCCGCCTTTGCCGGCAAAAACACGCTGAGCCGTCACCGCATGATTTACCACGCACTTGGTGAGATGATGAACATGGAAATTCATGCTCTCGCCATTTGCGCTCAAACGGCCGAAGAGGCCTTAATGCAACTCTCGCAACCCACTTAACCTACCACCCTGTAAAGGAGTACCGATGAAACGCTTTCCGAGCCGTCTGGCCATCAGCTTGATCGCCGCTTTTCTGACCCAGGCAGCTTTCGCCGCCGCACCGGTCGCCACTGTCAATGGCACTGCGATTCCAGCCGTGCGCGCCGAGACCATGCTGACCGAACAACGCGCACAAGGCGCGAAGGACAGCCCGGAACTGCAGAATGCCATTCGCGAAGAACTGATCCGCCGCGAAATGCTGAGTCAAGCCGCGACCAAAAAAGGCATCGACAAGAAGCCGGAAGTCCAGGCACAGATGGACCTGGCCAAGCAAGCCATCCTGATTCGCGCTTACCTGCAAGATTACGTCAAGAGCAATCCGGTATCCGACGAAGAGCTGAAGAAAGAGTACGACGTCATCAAGAGCCGCCTGGGCGATAAGGAATACAAGCCACGGCATGTTCTGGTCGAAACGGAAGACCAAGCCAAGGCGATCATCGCCAAGCTGCAGGCCGGCACGAAATTCGACGAAGTCGCCAAGGAATCCCGTGACACGGGCTCCAAGGAAAAAGGCGGCGATCTCGGCTGGAGCAATCCCGGCATGTTCGTCAAGCCCTTCTCCGACGCCATGGTCGCGCTGGACAAAGGTAAGTTCACCACGACGCCGGTGAAGAGCGAATTCGGCTACCACGTCATCCTGCTGGAAGACGTCCGGGAACTGAAAGCGCCCTCCTTCGACGAAGTGAAGCCGCAGCTGGAACAGCGCCTGCAGCAACAGAAAATCGAAAAGCTGATTACCGATCTGCGTGAAAAAGCGAAGGTGCAATAAAGCCTCTTTGCACTCGTAAGCGTTTCAGACGCATCAAAAAGGCCGGTGGGGCTATGCCCCACCGGCCTTTTTTCATCTACCGCAAGGATAAATCAGAACGACTCTTCGGCAAGCTCCAATACGCCGGCCGCGCCATTCACGATGGAATAGGACAGCCCGGATGCCTGGCTCAGAATATGATCGGCAAAGAAGCGAGCGGTAATGATCTTGCCCTGATAGAAAGCAGCATCGCTCCCCCCTGCACGCAACTTATCCTGGGCAATCAATGCCGCGCGCGCCATCTGCCATCCCCCCGCGACAATGCCCAGCAGCTTGAGGAAAGGAACAGAACCGGCGGAAGCCGCCTTGATGTCCTTGTCGTACGTATTGAGGATGTAGGCGACCGCCTCTTCCACCGCGACGATGCCTTTGGAAAGCGCCTTGCGGATAGCGGTAAACGCTTCGTCACTCTGTGCGCCAAGCTGGGCTTCGACCTCACGCATCTGCGCCAGCACCGCGGTAATCGTAACCCCCTTTTCGCGTGCGATCTTGCGGCCGATCAGGTCGTTGGCCTGGATCGCCGTCGTCCCCTCGTAAATCGCGGTAATGCGCGCATCGCGTAAATGTTGTGCCGCACCGGTTTCTTCAATGAAGCCCATCCCGCCATGCACTTGTATGCCGGTCGAAGCGATTTCGATTGCATTTTCGGTGAACCAGCCTTTCACCACCGGCGTCATCAGATCGACAAAAGCCTGGTTGCGCGCCCGCACGCCCTCGTCGGCATGATGCTTCGCCATATCCGTGGCGGCGCCGACCACATAAGCGAGCGCACGCATGGCTTCGACCTGGCTCTTCATCGACATCAGCATTCTGCGCACGTCCGCGTGGCGGATGATCGCCACCTTCGGGCCGCCACGCACACCGGCCTCGGGCCCCTGAATCCGTTCCTTGGCATAACTGAGCGCATGCTGATAAGCCCGCTCGGCAAGCCCCAGGCCTTCCATGCCAACGGCGAAACGAGCCGCGTTCATCATGATGAACATGTACTCGAGGCCGCGGTTCAGCTCACCGACCAAGGTGCCGATCGCACCACCTTTGTCACCGAAAGCGAGCACGCATGTGGGGCTGCCGTGGATACCAAGCTTGTGCTCGTTGGCAACGCAGTAAACGTCGTTGCGTGCGCCGAGGCTGCCATCGGCATTAACAAGGAACTTGGGTACCACGAACAGGGAAATCCCCTTTACCCCCTCGGGTGCATCCGGCAAGCGAGCCAGCACCAGATGCACGATGTTGTCGGTGAGATCGTGTTCACCGTAGGTAATGAAAATTTTCTGCCCGAATATCTTGTAGGTGCCATCGCCTTGCGGCTCGGCCCGCGTACGCACGGCGGCAAGATCGGAACCCGCCTGCGACTCGGTCAGGTTCATCGTGCCGGTCCACTCGCCGCTGATCATCTTGGGCAGATACATGTCCTTTTGCGCATCGCCGCCGCTCAGCATCAGCGCCTCGATCGCGCCGCTGGTCAGCATCGGGCACAAGGAAAAGGCCATGTTGGCCGATTTCCACATTTCCATCACTGCGGTCGCCACCAGCTTCGGTAAGCCCTGGCCGCCATACTTCGGATCGCAAGCCAGCGCGCCCCAGCCCGCCTCGGTAAACTGCCGGTACGCATCTTTCCAGCCGGCAACGGTGATGACTTTACCGTTGTCCCACTTTGCGCCTTCCTGATCGCCACGCTTATTCAAGGGTGCGAGCACGCCATTGGCGAACTTTCCCGCCTCCTCAAGGATGTCATTGACGAGATCCAGGGAAACATCCTCGTTTCCAGGCAAGCGGGCAACATCCTCCAATTGGGCCAGTTCGCGCATCACGAATTGCATGTCACGGATGGGGGCGGTATAGGTGCTCATTTATGAACTCACTCCACGTTGACGATTACATTCGGCCGCAAACCGGCCGCCTCATTTATTCAACAAATAACGACGATCATCGAAAGCCGCCACCCAGTCGGGGCGATAAACCACCATCAGCGTCACCGCTGCCCCACTGATCCAAGCCTCGGCAAAACCAATCAGAAGGAAAGGCGGCAGATAGTCGTAGAAAAGAAAATCCGCGGCATAAGCGCCGCCGCACAGCACCGCAAGGCATACGACAAACCCTTGCGCCATGACCGTCAGCGCCGCGCCGAAAAACCCAGTGATAAAAATGAAAATGAAAAAATGGGCCGGCAGCCAGCGTTCCACGCAACGCTGTATGAAGGCCGCGATATAGACGGGAACGACCACCATCAAAATGAAATTGACCGGCCAGGCCATCCACTCGACCGCGCCGTTCAGCATGACCCCTGTCAGCGTGATGCCAAGCGCGAACAAGGCCAACTGCGGGCCGAGCGCCAAAGTCGCCGCCATTGCGCCCAGCATGTGCAAATCCAGGCCCGGTTTGACGCCGACCCGCAGACTCCAGAACAGCATCAAACCAACGGCAAGGCCAAGCATCAGGTTGAGCTGGGTGGGCGACTTCAGCTTGTGCCAAGACGCGCGGCGACCCGCGCGCCAAAGCACGATGGCGGACAGCAAAACCATTCCCCAGTGCCACGCCGCAGGAAAGAGCGAGACAGACAGGTTCATGGTTTCACGCCTCGCCGCCGCCGGCTATTTCCTCAACCGACGGTCGAGGTCAGCTCCGGCACCGCCTCGAACAGATCGGCAACCAAGCCATAATCGGCCACTTGGAAGATCGGCGCATCCGGATCCTTGTTGATCGCCACGATCACCTTGGAATCCTTCATGCCCGCCAGATGCTGAATCGCGCCGGAAATGCCGATGGCGAAATAAAGCTGCGGCGCGACGATCTTGCCGGTTTGCCCGACCTGGTAGTCGTTGGGCACATAGCCCGCGTCGACCGCGGCGCGTGAAGCACCAAGCGCGGCGCCGAGTGCATCGGCCAAAGGCTCCAGCATCTTGTGATAATTTTCGCCGCTGCCCAAGCCACGACCACCGGAAACGATGATCTTCGCGGCGCCCAGTTCCGGGCGCGCGCTCTTGGTCAGTTCACGGCTTACCAAGGCGGACAAGCCGACATCGGCCGCGGCCGGCAGCGCCTCGACCGCCGCCGCGCCACCTTCCGCCACGGCGGCAAAAGAGGTGGTACGCACGGTGATGACCTTGACCGCATCGCTACTCTTGACGGTTGCCAAGGCATTGCCGGCATAAATCGGACGCACGAAGGTATCGGCCGACTCGACGCCGACGATCTCGCTGATCTGCGCCACATCCAGCAAGGCCGCTACGCGCGGCATGGTGTTTTTCCCGGCGCTCGTGGCGGGGGCGAGAATATGGCTGTAGCGACCACCGATGCCCTTGATCAGTTCGGCCATGTTTTCCGCAAGCTGGGCTTCATAGTGCGGAGCGTCGGCCACCAACACCTTGGCGACACCGCTAAGCTTCGCCGCCGCATCGGCCGCCGCGCCGCAGCCGCTACCGGCCACCAGCACGTGAATATCGCCACCGATCTGCGCCGCGGCGCCCACGGTATTGAGCGTGGCGGCCTTGAGCGACTGGTTGTCATGTTCGGCAATGACGAGAATCGACATATTCAGAATTCCTTCATCCTAAGAAACAGTTGGCTGGGCAGGAGATCGTCACTGCCACCGCGTCCAACTCAAAAAGGCCTTACAGAACCTTGGCTTCGTTCTTGAGCTTATCGACAAGCTGAGCCACATCGGTCACCCGCACACCCGCACTGCGCTTGGGCGGCTCCACCACTTTCAGCGTAGACAAGCGGGGGGCGACATCAACGCCGAGATCGGCGGGTTTCACCGTATCCAGCGGCTTTTTCTTCGCCTTCATGATGTTGGGCAGCGTGGCATAGCGCGGCTCGTTCAAGCGCAGATCGGTCGACACCACCGCCGGCAGCGCGATCGACAAGGTTTCCATGCCGCCGTCGATTTCGCGCGTCACCGCAGCCCGCTTGCCTTCGTTTTGCACAACGAGCTTGGAGGCGAAAGTCGCCTGCGGCCATCCCAGCAGCGCGGCCAGCATCTGCCCGGTCTGGTTGGCATCGTCATCAATCGCTTGCTTGCCGCAAATCACCAATTGCGGGGCTTCCCGGCCGGCCAGCGCATGCAGCAGCTTGGCCACTGCCAACGGCTGGAGCTCGGTATCCGTCTCGACCAGAATGCCGCGGTCGGCGCCGATCGCCATCGCCGCGCGCAAGGTTTCCTGGCTCGCGGCGGGGCCGCAACTCACTGCCACCACCTCCGTCGCCACACCCGCTTCCTTCAATCGCACCGCTTCTTCCACCGCGATTTCGTCGAACGGGTTCATGCTCATCTTCACGTTCGCGATATCCACCCCGCTGCCATCCGCCTTGACGCGGACTTTCACGTTGTAATCAACCACGCGCTTGACGGGAACAAGAATCTTCAATGCCGTGCTCCTTCAAAAATTGCCTAGATCTAATCCAGATCAAAAAAACCGGTTCCAACGTTTTTAAGCTTCCGATTATCGCACCACTTCATAAATTCAGGTCACAAATGGCAACATCTGCGTACTAGACTTGGACGCGCATCGCGCTTTCAAAACGCCACACCCCTCCATGCCAGGCAGATAAAAATCACGAGCCATCCAAATGTTTTCTTTAAAAACAAAACGATATTCAGACAAGCTGTAGGCAGGCCTCTCATCCCAAAGGATGAGATACCGTCCAATAAAAGCATTTATAAAAATAAACACATCTTGCATCTATTTTTTCAATACTCTCCACACAGAGGTCACGGCCCCTCTTATTCCCCGGCGGGCAATAAAAAATGAACAGCCCCGAGCCGCCACGGTAACCGGAACCGCTTGGACGGTTTTTTTTGGCACAATGCCCGCACAATATCGAAGGGGGCCGGTAAATGCGACGCGTGGTGTTCAATCAGAAAGGCGGGGTCGGCAAATCCACCATCACCTGCAATCTGGCGGCGATCAGCGCCCAACAAGGCAAGCGCACGTTGGTCGTCGATCTCGATCCGCAAGGCAATTCCACCCACTACCTGCTCGGCGCCCACAGTGAAGCGCTCGACGCAACGCTGGCGGACTTTTTCGACCAGACGCTGAGTTTCAAGCTGAGCCCCAAGAGCACCACCGAGCTCATCGTCGCCACCCCGTTCGACGGGCTGCACATCCTGCCCTCACACCCTCAGCTTGAAGACCTGCAAAGCAAGCTCGAATCGCGCTACAAGATCTACAAGCTGCGCGATGCGCTGGTCGAACTGGAAAGCGATTATGACGAGGTCTACATCGACACCCCGCCGGCGCTCAACTTCTATACGCGCTCGGCGCTGATCGCTGCCGACGCCTGCCTGATTCCCTTCGATTGCGACGACTTTTCCCGCCGCGCGCTCTATTCGCTGCTGGAGAGCGTGGAAGAGATCAAGGCCGACCACAACCGCGCGCTGGTGGTCGAAGGTATCGTCGTCAACCAATACCAACCGCGCGCCAGCCTGCCGCAGAAAATCGTGCAGGAACTGATCGACGAAGGGCTGCCGGTGCTCGCGCCTTACCTATCGGCCTCGGTCAAGATCAAGGAATCACACGAAGCGGCCCGGCCAATGATCCACCTCGACCCGAAACACAAGCTGGCACAGGAGTTCGTCGCGCTGCACGATACCCTGCACGCCTAGCGCCGCGTTATACCGCGGATCATCCAGCATGCTTTTGCGATGCTCCTGCATCGGGCTGCCGGGCAATCGTTCGCCCGGCAGGAGAAAGGGTAGCCGCCACGGCGGCAACCCGCGCAAAAAACTCAGCGCTAACTTGCGGTTCAATCTGTGGAACCGTTCTGGGACGACTGTTCAAGAGATTTTTGGCAGTCTGAGTGCGAAGCCTTACCCCTTTGCGCATCTAAAAAACCGGCCAACGAGCGCTCGGGACGCTCATTGAAACATCGCTCCAATACCTCGACACGCTGGCAGCGATCCAGCCGGAAAGAGCGGTAATCGTTACGGCGTTCACACCAGGCGGCCAACAGCCAGACGGCCCCCCAGAAGAACAAACCGAGCGGTTGCACGTCGCGTTCTGAATTTCTACCCTGCTCGTCCGTATAAAGCAGGCGCAGAACATGCCGCCGCTGCAATGCGCCGTGCATCTGATCGAACGTCGCACGAACCGCGCAACGCTTGCCAAAATCCGGCGCAAAAATGCGCGATGTTTCAGCCGTCAGGCGCCGTTCCGGCGACAAAGCGGCAAATAATTTCTCTCGCGCCGATTCGGCTGCGCCGGCCAAGGCATCGCCACTCCAGGTCTGCAGCATCCGGATACCCGCGATCAATGCCTCCACCTCCTGCGCGGAGAACATCAACGGCGGCACATCGAAGCCGGCATCCAGCCGGTAACCCACACCTGCCTCGCCCTCGACCGGCACGCCGGACAACGACAAATCCCGGATATCCCGGTAAATGGTGCGTTCGGAAACCCCCAGGCGCCCAGCGAGCATGGCGGCCGTCGTCAAACGACGGCCACGCAGCATCTGGACGATCTGGAAAAGACGGTCGGCACGTCTGGTCATGGCGGCCAACCACATTGCCAATCAAGCACTTGGGGACGGCTCATGCAAACCAACGCGATTCCCCTCGCTATCGATCACCTGCGCGATACGGCCGATATCATCCGACAAGCTGTGCGGACCGAAAACGCACTGGCCACCCGCCGAATCGACCCGCTTCAGCATCTCATCCAATTCAGGCGTATGCAGATAAATGATCACACCATCCGCCGACGGCTTGTAATGCTCGAATCGGATCAGCGCACCGCCCGCATGCGGGTAGGCATAAGGGAAAATCGCCATTTGCATGCCGGACATATTCTCGCGACGAAGCGTCGCCTGAAATACCCTTTCATAAAACTGTACCGCGCGTTCGAGATCGGCAACCGGAATCTCGAACCAGTTGATAATACGGTCCATCGAAAAGCCCCATGCGTCAGTTGATAACGGAACGCACTCTAAAGTCCCCCTACTGACAGCGTAGTGTCAGGACGATGCTCCGTCTGCCCGCTCTGTCGGAAAATCGATTTCACCACCACATACCCGCAAAACGCTTACGTAACGTCGCGCCCCACGCGAACCAAAGGCTTTGCTCGCCCGTAAGCACGAGCGTTCCCCTCAAGCCGCCCGAGCACTCATACGATGCGACGACGGAACACCCAGTTGTCGCCGTCCGACGCTTCGGCGGCGAACGCATAACCGTCGCTGTCGAAGCCTTTTAAGCCTTCCACATCGTCGATCCGGTTCACGATGGCGTAGCGGCTCATCAGGCCGCGTGCGCGCTTGGCATAAAAGCTGATGATGCGGTAACGGCCGTCTTTCCAATCCTCGAACACCGGCATCACCAGGCGCCCTCGCAGCCGGTCGTGGCGGACGGATTTGAAGTATTCGACGGAGGCGAGATTCACCAGTACGGCTTCGCCGCCCACTTTTTTATCGCGCGCCAGCAACTCATTCAGTGCGGCGGTGATGCGCTCGCCCCAGAAGGCGTACAGATCCTTGCCGCGCGCGCTGGATAATCGCGTGCCCATCTCCAGGCGATACGGCTGCATCAGGTCGAGCGGGCGCAATACACCGTACAGGCCGGAGAGAATGCGCAGCCGCTCTTGCGCCCAGGCAAGCTCATCGGCCGTCAGCGACAGCGCGCTCAACCCGTCGTACACATCGCCATCGAAAGCGAGCACCGCCTGTTTGGCGTTGTCCGGCGTAAACGGCCGCGACCACGCGGCGTAGCGCGCCACGTTGAGCGCGGCGAGGCGGTCGGACAAGGCCATCAGCCCCGCCACATCGGCCGGTGTGCATTGGCACAGCACGCCGATCAACTCGGCAGCGGCATCGAGAAAAGCCGGCTGGGTCGCGGGCAGCGAACAAGCGGCGGCGGTGGGAGGCGTTTCATAATCGAGCGCCTTGGCCGGCGAAAGGACGATCAGCATGCGTACAAGAAAACACAAGGAGGAAGGGAAAACGGCCGACCTGCTTCAATAGCACGCGAGGCCGGCACGATGGTGCGTGGATGTTAGCAAACCCGCGCGGTTTGACACGCCCCGCCGGTTTGCACACCATTGCTCGCCTCTCCCAACTGGTTCCTCCGATGCCCACCGCTTCCCTGCTCGACCGCTCCCTTGCCGCCGTCTGGCACCCATGCACGCAGATGAAACACCACGAAACGCTGCCGCTGGTGGCGCTCGCGCGCGGCGAAGGGGCGTGGCTGGTGGATACCGACGGCCGCCGCCTGCTCGACGGCATCAGTTCCTGGTGGGTCAATCTGTTCGGCCACTGCAACCCGCGCATCGGCGCCGCGCTGCGCGACCAGCTCGAACATCTGGAACACGCCATGCTGGCCGGTTTCACCCATGCGCCGGTGGTGGAGTTGTCCGAACGGCTGGCGGCGCTCACCGGCCACCGCCTCGGCCACGCCTTTTACGCATCGGACGGCGCATCGGCAACCGAGATCGCGCTGAAAATGAGCGCGCACTACTGGCGCAACCGGGGGCAGCCCGGCAAGAACCGCTTCATCAGCCTTGCCGGCGGCTACCACGGCGAAACGGTCGGCGCATTGGCCGTCACCGACGTGCCGGTTTTCCGCGACGCCTACGCCCCGTTGGTACGTGCCGGCGCCACCGTACCAGTACCTGACAGCCGCGCCGCGCGCGACGGTCAAACACCGGCGGAACTCGCCCGCGAAGCGGCGGCGGCGCTGGAAGCGCACCTTGCCGAATACCACGATGAAACCGCCGCGCTGATCGTCGAGCCCTTGGTGCAAGGCGCCGCCGGCATGGTGATGTACGACGCTGAATACCTGCGCCTGGCGCGCGCACTGTGCGACCGCTACGACATTCACCTGATCGCCGATGAGATCGCCGTGGGTTGCGGTCGCACCGGCACCTTTTTCGCGTGGGAACAGGTGGCGGCAATCGGCGGCGGCTGGCCGGATTTTCTCTGCCTGTCGAAAGGCATTTCCGGCGGCTATCTGCCACTGTCGCTGGTCTTGAGCCGCGACGCCATTTACCAGGCGTTCTACGACGATGCCGGCGCGCGCGGCTTTCTCCATTCGCACTCCTACACCGGCAATCCGCTCGCCTGTCGCGCGGCGCTGGCCACGCTCGACATCTTCGCCGAAGACGACGTGATCGCCGCCAACCGCCCGCGCGCCGAACGCCTCGGCCAACTCGCGCGCGAACGCCTCGGCGGCCACTCCGCGGTACGCCACTTGCGCCAGCGCGGCATGATCCTCGCCTTCGACGTGGACGGCGCGCCGTCCGATTTCGCGCGCCGATTTTTCGCCGCCGCGCTGGAACACGGCGTGCTGCTCAGGCCAATCGGCAACACCGTGTACTTCATGCCGCCTTACGTGATCGACGAGGCGGACTGCCGGCATCTGGTCGACGGCGCCGCGGCCGCCCTCGCCGCCGCGCTGGGTTGAGCATGTCCGCCCTGCTCGACGGCCTGCGCGCCGACCTTGCCGCGCTCGACCACAACGCCCTGCTGCGCCGCCGGCGTAGCAACGCGCGCCCCTGCGGCCCGCACGCGCGCATCGACGGCCGCGAATTACTCGCCTTCTGCAGCAACGACTACCTGGGCCTTGCCGGCGACCCCGCACTGGCCCAGGCGCTCGCGGCCGGTGCCGAAACCTGGGGCGCGGGCGCGGGCGCCTCGCATCTAGTCTGCGGCCACTACACCTGCCACGACGCGCTGGAGCGGCGGCTCGCCGATTTCGTCGGCTGCGAGCGCGCGCTGTACTTCTCCACCGGCTACATGGCCAACAGCGGCCTGATTCCGGCGCTGGTCGGGCGCGGCGACGCGGTGTTCGCCGACCGCCTGAATCACGCCTCGCTGGTGGATGGCGTACTGTTGTCGCGCGCCGACCTACACCGCTACCCTCATACCGACATCGACGCGCTAGCGCGTGCGCTGGCCGCGAGCCGCGCGCGGCGCAAACTGATCGTCAGCGACACCGTATTCAGCATGGATGGCGACGTCGCCCCGCTCGCCGCGCTGCTCGATCTGGCCGAACGCTTCGATGCCTGGCTGATGGTGGACGACGCCCACGGCTTCGGCGTGCTTGGCCCACAAGGACGTGGCGCGCTCGCCGAAGCCGGGCTGGCATCGTGGCGGCTGATCTACGTCGGCACGCTAGGCAAAGCCGCCGGCCTGTCCGGCGCCTTCGCCGCCGGCGCCGCCGACGTCATCGAATGGCTGATGCAGAAGGCGCGCACCTACATTTTCACCACCGGCGCGCCGCCCGCGCTGGCCGAGGCGCTACTTGCCAGCATCGACCTGATCGAACGGAGCGATGCGCGCCGCGGCCACCTCGCCGAACTGATCGCCCGCTTTGCCGAGCGGCTGCAACTCCAGCGCTGGCAACTGATGCCATCGCGCACGCCGATCCAGCCGGTCCGCATCGGCGACAACGCCGAAGCGCTCGCCGTCGCCACCGCGCTGATGGAATCCGGCCTGTGGGTACCGGCAATCCGCCCGCCCACCGTACCGGCCGGCAGCGCCCGCCTGCGGGTATCGCTCAGCGCCGCCCACCGCGTCGAGGACGTCATCCGCCTCGCCGACACGCTCAACCGTCTGGAAACCGCATCGTGCCCACACGAACGCCGCTGACACTGCTGCACGGCTGGGCGATGACGCCAGAGGTATGGCGAACCCCAGACGCAGCGCTCGCCACCGCCCTCGCCACCCGATACGACGTGCTCACGCCGCCGCTACCCGGCCACGCCGGCACACCAGCGGCCCCGGCCGCCACCCTTGCCGCCTGGCGCGACGCGCTACTGCCGCAACTGCCGACACAATCGGTTTTATGCGGCTGGTCGCTCGGCGCCCTGCTCGCACTGGACATCGCCCGCCACCATCCGCAGCGGGTCGCGCGCCTCATCCTGATCGGCGCCACCGCCCGCTTCGTTGCCGGCCCAGACTGGCCCCACGGTCTTGACGCCGACACGGTAGCGGCATTTCGCACCGGCCACGCCAACGCGCCAGACGCCACGCAGCGCCGCTTTCTTGCCCTGCAAGCGCTCGGCGACGCATGGCGCAAACCCGTTCTGCAGGCCCTGACCGCATCCTGCACGGACGCGAACGCCGCCGCCCCGGCACTGGCCGACGGCCTGCACATCCTGGAAGAAACCGACCTGCGCGCCACCGTGAGCGAAATCCGCCAGCCCACCCTGCTTCTCCACGGCGCCAACGACGCGCTGATGCCGGCTGGCGCCGCACACTGGCTCGCCACCGTGCTGCCTGCCGCCCGCCTGCACCTGTTCGAGGATTGCGGCCACGCGCCTTTCCTGTCTCGGCCACAGGATTGCGCCCAACTCATCAACGCCTTCGCCAATGAATGATCGGCAAGCGCACAAACGCGCGGTACGCGCTGCCTTCGACCGCGCCGCCCCCCGCTACGACAGCGCCGCCGAATTGCAGCGTGAAGTCTGCCGCCGCCTCGCCGCACTCGCGCAACAACATCCACCGGCAACGCCCCCCGCACGCGTACTCGACGCCGGCTGCGGCACCGGCTACGCCCTACCACTGCTGGCCGGCTTGTTCCCCCGCTTATTTCCCCGCGCGCGCCCCCACTTCATCGCCCTCGACTTCGCCCCCGCGATGCTCCAACACCTGCGCCAGCGCGGCGACTTCCCCGCACACAACACCGCGCTGCTTGGCGGCGATCTCGAACACCTGCCGCTGGCCGACGCCAGCATCGACGGCGCATGGTCGAGCCTCGCCCTGCAATGGTGCGACCCGGCGCGCGCGCTGCGGGAACTGGCGCGCGTGCTGGCACCCGGCGGCAGCGCCTGGATCGCCACGCTTGGCCCCCATACACTGTGGGAACTGCACAACGCCTTCGCCACCGTCGACATCAACCGGCATGTCATCCACTTTCATCCGGCCAAAGCTTGGATCGGCCATGCGCGCGACGCTGGCCTCGACCTCCTTGCCACCGATCAACACCCCACCCACGCGCTCGCCCCGGATCTATCCACCCTGCTGCACGACCTCAAGACCATCGGCGCGCATTCGGTCGGCGATGAACGCCGGCGCATACCATTGGGGCGGCAAGCATGGGCGCGGGTCGCGCGCGAGTATGAACAGCACCGCCGCGCCGATGGGTTGCTACCGGCAACCTACGACCTCATCCTGCTCGCACTGAGGAAACGATGAAGGGAAAAACCGCAAAGGAAACAAAAATGAGCACGCCCCGCCGCCACGCCTGGTTCATCGCCGGCACCGACACCGGCATCGGCAAGACCTTCGTCACCTGCGCGCTGCTCCACACCGCGCGCGCCCAAGGCTATACAGCCCTGGGTATGAAGCCGGTCGCTGCCGGTGCCGACCCGGTCGGCGGTGAATGGATCAATGAAGATACCGCGCGCCTGCGCGCCGCAAGCAGCCTTGATCCCAGCCCGGCGCTCATCACCCCCTACTGCCTGCGCAGCCCGATCGCCCCCCACATCGCCGCGGCGGAAGAAGGCATTGCGATCACCCCCGCCCCCATCCTTGCCGCCTTCGCCGAACTGCAAAGCCGCGCAGACGTCGTGCTAGTCGAAGGCGTCGGCGGCTTCCGAGTACCGCTCGGCGAGCGCTATGACACCGCCGACCTCGTCCGCGACCTCGGCTTGCCCATGATCCTCATCGTCGGCATGCGGCTAGGCTGCCTCAACCACGCTTTGCTCACCGCGGAAGCCATCGCCGCGCGCGGCCAGCAACTCGCCGGCTGGGTCGCCAACCGAATCGACCCATGCATGCCGCACTTCGACGCCAACCTCGCCACACTCGCCGACCTCCTCGACGCCCCACTGCTGGGTATCGTCCCCCACCTTGAAAACGGCAATGCGGCCCAAGCCGCCACCGCGCTGCGGCTGCCGTTCAACTGAAACAGACACTGAAATACGCAAGCAAACGCTGACTGGCAATAAAAAAGGTTCATCGCGCCTTCCCGAGAAAACGCGATGAACCAAAAAAAATGGCCTACTTCAAAAAATTACATGAAGTAAGCCATTGATTTAAAACAGACTATTGGTGGAGCCGGGGGGAATCGAACCCCCGTCCGCAAGTCCTCTACAGACAGCTCTACATACTTATCCGACCTATTTTATTTAACCCCCGGCTTAGCCGATCGGCGGGCCGGACGGGGGCGAGTTACCTTACCTTTAGCTGTCGCGCCAAGTAACCCGGCGCAACTCGCGATTCTCTGTAAATGACACTGCAGCGGTCTAACTTACGCTAGAACCACCCGGCCCAGAGACATGCCGGTGCAGCGCCCGCCGGGATTAAGCGGCGAGAGCGAAACGCTCGTCGTTGGCGTTTGTAGTTTTCCAGATGGATTTACGAGGTGACTGGTCCTCGGTATGCACTGCGCTGCTTCGCAACCCACGTCGAAGCCAGGTCGGCCCCTGTTGATCATTCCTATACGGAACCAAGATATAGACGCATGGCCCATTTTTCAAGGGTCCAATGAGTGTAACACGGGAGGCTGAAGGCAGACCCAATCGGGTCTGGTAATTGACGCTCCTCTCGATCTGGAATGCGGGAGGCGTCGATCCGCGGGTCGGCAATTATAATGACCATGACTATTTCAATTGGCGCCGCCAAAGCGCCCTATAAAGACAACGTCATGGATATTCTGATCGTCGACGACACGGCGTTGAACCTTGTGCTGATGGAGAAGCTTGCAACCCGCACGCCGGGCCGTCGGGTTCATAGCTTTTCTCACTCGGCCAAGGCGCTGGAATGGTGCGCGCGCAATGAGCTCGATCTGATCATCGTCGATTACATGATGCCGGAGGTCGACGGCCTCGAATTCATCCGCCGTGTACGCTCATGGCGCCGCCATGACGATGTGCCGGTATTGATGGTGACGGCGAACAATGAGCGCACGGTGCGTTACCAAGCGCTTGAACTGGGCGCCAACGATTTTCTCAATAAGCCGATCGACGTCCACGAATTCGAACCGCGCGTGCGCAATATGTTGAAGCTGCGCGAGGCTCATCTTTCCACTCGCTTGCGCGCGGAGGCTTTGGCCGATGCGGTGCGCGAGGCAACGGCGGAGATTCTGGCGCGCGAACGCGAGACGATCATGCGCTTGGCGCGCGCAGCGGAATTTCGCGATCCGGATACAGGCACGCATATTCAACGCATGTCTCATTATTCGGCGGTGATCGCGCGCCGCCTTGGGTGTGACGAGAACTACGTGGAAACGATCTTTCTGGCAGCCCCCATGCACGACGTGGGGAAGCTCGGCATTCCAGACCACATTCTGCTCAAGCGCGGGCCGCTGACACCCGAGGAACTGGTGGTGATGCGGCGCCACCCGATCATCGGCCACGATATCTTGAAAGGCTCGTCGTCGAACGTGGTGGAACTGGGCGCGACCATCGCGCTGACGCACCATGAAAAATTCAATGGCAGCGGTTATCCGCGACAACTCGCCGGAGAGGCGATTCCGCTAGCGGGCAGAATCGTCGCCGTGGCCGATGTGTTCGATGCGCTGACTTCGAGCCGCGCTTACAAAACAGGTTGGCCGATGGAGGAGGCAGCGGCTTTTCTGCGCCGTGGCAGCGGCATTCATTTCGATCCGGATTGCGTCGATGCGCTGCTGAGCGAATGGGATGAAGTCGCCGCCATCCGCGGCCGTTTCAACGAACAGCCCGATCCACCCCAAGACCCTGACGATCCGTTCATCGACCGCTAATACGGCTTCGCCTTCAACCGCCTAACTTCGCTGGGTCGCCTTGTCGTGCTACAGCACTGCCTTCGGCTCCCCGCCTCGTTATCGGGTCAAATGAGCGCTTGAATGCAAACCCGTATAAGCGCAATCACGCGGGAAGGTGGCCGGCGCGCTCGATCAATTCGACCTTGTATCCGTCCGGGTCTTCAACAAAGGCGATCACCGTCGTGCCGTGTTTCATCGGCCCTGCTTCGCGCACAACCTTGCCGCCGCGAGCCCGGATGTCGTCGCACGCCTTTTTCGCATCCGCGACTTCAATGGCGATATGGCCGTAGGCTGTGCCAATTTCGTACTGTTCTACCCCCCAGTTGTGGGTCAGCTCGATCACCGCGCCATCGACTTCGTCCCCATAACCGATGAAAGCCAGGGTAAAGCGGCCTTCCGGGTAATCGTGGCGGCGCAGCAGGCGCATACCGAGCACTTCGGTGTAAAAGGCCAGCGCGCGGTCAAGATCGCCAACACGCAACATGGTGTGTAAAAGCCGCATGATCAATCCTCTCGTATCGTAGGAGGTAAACAAGATTCGTCGATAACCGGCAAGCTGGCGGCGGCTTGTCGCAAGCGTATCCGCGCACCGTGCCAATCCGGGTAAAGCGATTCGACAATGGCCCAAAAGCGCGGGGAATGGTTCATTTCCACAAGATGGGCCACTTCGTGAGCGACAACGTAGTCGATCAAAGCCGGCGCCAAGTGGATCAAGCGCCAATGCAGACGAATACCGCTTGCCCGGCTGCAACTGCCCCAGCGGGTACGGGCGTTGGACAGACGCACGGTGGGGCTTGCCCGGCCAAGACGCGCGCAGAACTCATCGACACGGCCACGATACCCAGCTAGCGCACGTGCTTGCAACGCACGGATAAATTCGCGCGCGCTGAATTTCGCGGCGGGCAGCCAGAGCTCTTCCACCCCGTCCGCCGCCATACGCCACTGCGCGGCCCGCGCCCTGGCATCGAGCGGGTAAACGACTCGCAAACGCGCGGTTTGCCCATGGAGGGGAAAAATCACGCCGTCTTCCAGTACAAAAGAGGGCTGAGCCAAAAGCTGCGCGCGTGCTTCGATACGATCCAGCAGCCAGCGCCCGTGCTCATGTATGAAACGATCGATCTGGCGCAACGACGTGCCCAGCGGAACGGCCACGCGCGGGCCGCGATGATCGACCTGAAGCGCAAAGGAGCGCCGCCGCGCGGAACGACGCAGGCAAAGCACGAGCTCGCGGCCCTCGACGACGATCCGATGCTGTGTTTCAGCCACCGCCACACGCGCCACGATCAGGGGCGTTCTTCCCATGAGTAGCCGCGCGTGGTCATGCCGGCCTTGATCCGTGCCATGGCTTGCGCCACCGCCGCCGCCGGCCCTTTCATACCCAGTTCGAGCGAGCGCCGCCCGCCCTCTCCAGCGATGGTCGGCAGGCTGAACAAAGAGGCTGTGGGAAAGGCCGCGGCCAACTCGCGCATCAGATCCATCAGTTGCCCTTCATATACATCCCACACGGTGATGGCCTGCTCGACGTAGTCTTCGATGTGATGTAGATGGACATAACGGGTATCGAGCACCCATTCGACCATCGGCCAGGCCATGATCGGGAAACCGGGAACGAAGTAATGCGCCCGGATGGAGAACCCCGGAATACGGTTGTAGGGATTCGGAATGACCTCGCTACCCACCGGGAAAACGCCCATTTGCAGGCGCTCAGGCGTGGTCTCCGCGCCAAAGCGGCCACGGATTTCGGTTTCCGCCACCGGGTGCAAGGCCAATGCCACATCCAACGCGGCCGCGGCGCTTTCGCGTGTGCGGTCGTCCGGCGTGGCGCCGATGCCGCCAAAACTGAATACGGTATCGCCGCTGGCGAAGGTCTGGCGCAAAGTCTCGGTCAGCCGCGCGGGATCGTCGCCGACATAACGCGCCCAGCCAAGCCGGAGGCCGCGTGCGGCAAGCAATTCGATCAGCTTTGCCAGATGTTTATCGCTATGGCGCCCCGACAGGATTTCATCGCCAACAATCAACGCACCGAAATTCATTTCACTCCCCGCGGCAATTCCCCCGCGACCGGATCAAGTACGGTTACACCTCTGGCGTTGCGTTCCTGGCGTAGCGCATCGAGCATGAAATGCACGAACGCAAGGCCAGAAAACGCGGGCGCCACCACATTGATGAACGGTATGTAGGCCAATACCGCGCAACCGCTGCCGAGCATCAGCATCGGCAAGCGTTTTTCCTTGGGCAAACGGCCGAGCTCAAGCGCGTCGGCGTGCAGCATCAGCGCATCGTAACCAAACGCTTTCTGGTTCAGCCAGGCAGTCAGCAACACCGAGGCGATCAGGCCGACACCTGGAATCAGCCAAAAAGGCAGCGATACGACAAGCCCCACGATGAACAGCAGCAACGCCATAAAGGCATTCCACGCGCTCCCCAGATTGGAGCCGCCGCGGCGTTTTTCTAGATCGGCGTAATCGCGCAGGGCCACCCGCTCCAGCATGGCCGGCAGTGCCACCACCGCTACAAGCAGCGCGGCGGTCACGTAAATCAGCGGGAGAAATGCCAGTACAACGGCAATCTTGATCAATATCAGCGCGACAGCGGCACCCGTGTCGGAAGCGCCGAGCCATTCGCCAACCATCGGCCAGCTTTCCACCCACCCCACGATCGTGGCGATGAGGGGAAACCACGACCACACCGCCACAATCAACCAAACCGCCATCGAAACGAGGCCGGGCCACAGCAAATGCCAAAATACATCCCGTCGCACCAAGCTGCGCAACGCACGGCCAAAAGCGAACAGGATGTCGCGCACAGGACTCACTGCATCGCACCGGGCAGCATGCCCTTCATGCCACGCATGAGCTTGTGTATGCCACCCTTGGAAATGTGCTTCATCACCTTCTGAGTTTGCTCGAATTGGTTAAGAAGGCGATTCACCTCCTGTACCGTCGCCCCGGAACCGGCGGCCACGCGCCGTTTTCGGCTGGCTTTGAGCAATTCGGGCTTGGCCCGTTCGAGCGGCGTCATCGAATTGATGATGGCTTCGACCCGGCCAATGACCCTCTCCTCAGCCCCGCCCTGAAGCTGACTGGCAGCCTGGGCGAACTGGGCCGGCAGCTTGTCGATCATGCCGGAAATGCCGCCCATCTTGCGCATCTGAACGATTTGCTCTTTGAAATCGTTCAGATCGAAACCCTTCCCCGTCTTGAGCTTTTGCGCGAAAGCACGCGCCTTTTCCTCATCGACACTGCGGCGTGCATCTTCGACCAGACCAAGAATGTCGCCCATGCCGAGGATGCGGCTCGCCATCCGAACAGGGTGAAAGGGCTCCAGGCCGGACAGCGTCTCGCCGACCCCGGCAAATTTCAATGGCTTGCCGGTAACGTGGCGCACCGATAAAGCCGCGCCGCCGCGCGCATCGCCATCGAGCTTGGTCAGCACCACCCCGGTCAGCGGCAAGGCTTCATTGAACGCGCGCGCGGTATTGACCGCATCCTGGCCGAGCATGGCATCGACGACGAACAAGGTTTCGATCGGCTGCAGCGCGGCATGTAGTGCCTTGATCTCGGCCATCATCGCTTCGTCGATGGCAAGCCGGCCGGCGGTATCGACCAGCAGCACATCCGCATGATGCTTGCGCGCGTAATCGAGCGCGGCCAGTGCGATTGCCACGGGCTCCTGCCCGACGCTGGCAGGGAAGAAATCGACGCCAGCCTGGCCAGCCACGGTTTTCAACTGCTCGATCGCCGCTGGACGATAAACGTCGACCGATACAACCAAAACCTTCTTTTTCTGCTCTTCCTTGAGGTGCTTGGCGAGTTTGCCGGTGGTAGTGGTCTTGCCCGCCCCCTGCAGCCCCGCCATCAACACCACAGCGGGCGGCTGCGTGGCAAGATCGAGCCCCTGGTGGGCGCCCCCCATCAAAGCCTTCAATTCATCATGCACGATGCCGACCAGCGCCTGCCCCGGCGTCAGCGAGCCGACCACCGCCTGGCCGACCGCTTTCTCCCGAACACGGGCAATGAAATCCTTCACCACCGGCAAGGCGACATCGGCCTCCAGCAAGGCCATGCGCACTTCCCTCATGGCTTCCTGGATGTTGTCCTCGGACAGGCGGGCCTGACCACGCAGGGTTTTGACGACTTTGGAAAGACGCAGCGTAAGATTGTCGAGCATGAAAAGTGCCTTTTAGTGTCTTCGACCAAGTTTTGACTTGGGGTAGACTGCGGGTTCATATGTATTCGATTCTACTTCATCTCCTTCCCGCTTCGCTGTACGCCGGCCTCGGCGCCTGGCTGTGGCACTCCTGCGCACGGGCCAGCATGCAGGCGCCGCGCACACGCGAACGCGAATGCATGTCGCCCCGCGCGCGCATCGTCTTGCTGGCCGCTCTGGCTACCCACGGTATCGCGCTGCATGCCGCGCTCTTCCCCGGCAACGAGATGCGCTTCGGTTTCGGCGTGGCGATTTCTTTGATGGTGTGGCTGGCAATCTGTTTCTATTGGGTAGAAACTTTCTATACTCGACTCGATGGCCTGCACGTATTGGCCATGCCGGCCGGCGCGGTCGCCAGTCTGATCCCCGCTTTTTTCCCCGGCCAACACGTTCTCGCCAATGCGGCATCGCCCGCCTTTCGCGCCCATTTCATCATCGCCATGCTGGCCTATAGCCTATTTACGCTCGCCGCCCTGCACGCCATGCTCATGGCGGTGGCCGAACGCCACCTGCACAACGCCCGCTTCAGCCGCGCACTCGCCAACCTGCCACCTTTGCTGACAATGGAAGCGTTGCTGTTCCGCCTTATCGGCATCGCTTTTGTACTGCTGACACTGACCCTGGTTTCCGGCATCGCTTTTTCCGAGAGCCTCTTCGGCACCGCTTTCCGTGTCGACCACAAAACCGTCTTTGCCATTATTTCCTGGCTATTGTTCGGCGCGCTGCTGTTCGGCCGCCGCGCCTGGGGATGGCGTGGCCGGGTGGCGCTGCGATGGACGCTGGCCGGCTTTATCGCGTTGATGCTGGCGTATGTCGGCAGCCGCTTCGTCGTCGAGGTTTTATTGCACCGCGCCGGTTGAGGCCCTCCACCGAATCCAGCGGCGTCAGTGACCGACTCCCTTTACAAGCACGCGCATGGCGTGCAAGATCACATGTCAGTTAATTAAGAACGGAACATGGCCGCAACCCCACAAATCGCCCTGAGCGGACTTGCCAGAGCACTGATTCAGCACGGCCGCCTGACCGAAACGGATGCCCTCGCCTGCGTGCCAAGCGGTGGAGGGTCGGGCAATACCTTCCTGCTCGAAATCGCCAAACGCGGCTTGATGAGCACACGCGACACCGCCCGCTTCGCCGCCGAAACCTTCGGCTACCCGCTACTCGACATCGGCACCGTCGACCGCGCGGCGATTCCACACGACGCGGTGGATCGCAAGTTGATGTACAAGCATCAGGTCGTGCCGTTAAGTAAACGCCAGAACCGCCTCGCGCTTGCCGTTGCCGATCCGTCGAACATGCGCGCGCTGGACGAAATCCGCTTCCAGACTGGCCTTCAGGTGGATTTGATCATCGTCGAGGCCGATAAGCTCGCCAAGCTTGCCGAAGCGCTTGTCGAATCGGCAGGCGATGCACTGAGCGACATGACCGGCGACGAGTTCGACACGGACTTGCTAGCGCAAAGCGCCCCGGGCGAGCAAGCCGACGATGGCGGTTCCGACGCAGAAGACGCGCCCGTCGTCAAATTCATCCAGAAAATTCTTATTGATGCGATCAACGAAGGCGCTTCCGACATCCATTTCGAGCCATACGAAAAATACTATCGTGTGCGCGTGCGCACCGATGGGACATTACGCGAAATCGCCCAGCCGCCGATCGTTTTGAAAGAGAAAATCGCCGCCCGAATCAAAGTTATTTCGCGCCTCGATATTTCGGAAAAACGCGTACCGCAAGACGGCCGGATGAAGCTCGTGCTGTCCAAAAACAAGGCCATCGATTTCCGCGTATCGTCGCTGCCGACGCTGCACGGCGAAAAGATCGTCATGCGGATTCTCGATCCGAGTTCGGCCATGCTCGGCGTCGATGCGCTCGGCTACGAGCCGGAGCAAAAAGCCGCGTTGCTCGACGCGGTGTCGCGCCCCTACGGCATGATCCTCGTCACCGGCCCAACCGGCTCCGGCAAAACCGTTTCGCTCTATACCTGCCTCAATATCCTGAATAAGGCGGGGATCAATATTTCGACCGCGGAGGATCCGGCGGAAATCAACCTGCCCGGTATCAATCAGGTCAACGTCAACGACAAAGCCGGCCTTACCTTCGCCGCCGCGCTACGCTCCTTCCTGCGTCAGGATCCGGACATCATCATGGTGGGGGAAGTTCGCGACCTGGAAACCGCCGAAATTTCGATCAAAGCCGCGCAAACAGGCCACTTGGTGCTATCCACGCTGCACACCAACGACGCCCCGACCACCCTTGAGCGATTGAAAAACATGGGGGTCGCCCCCTTCAACATCGCCTCGTCGGTCATCATGATTACCGCCCAGCGTCTCGCCCGGCGCTTGTGTTCGTGCAAGAAGCCAGTGGATATCCCAATCGAGGCCCTGCTTCAAGCCGGCTTCGGCGAGGACGACCTCGACGGCAGTTGGCAACCCTATGGTCCGGTCGGCTGCGATCGCTGCAAAAGCAGCGGCTATAAAGGACGAGTCGGTATTTACCAGGTCATGCCGGTAACCGACGAGATTGCCCATATCATCATGACCAACGGCAATTCGATCGATATCGCCGCAGAAGCACAACGTGCCGGTGTACGCGATCTGCGCCAATCCGGCCTGCTCAAAGTCAAGCAAGGCGTCACCTCGCTGGAAGAAGTCCTGGCTTCGACCAACGAATAAGGAAACAGGAAACCACTCATGGCCACAGCAAGCCGCCCCCGTACAAGCGCCACCTCCTCACGCCGCTCGACACCTCGCGGCCCCAAAGAAGATCTTTATCACTGGGAAGGCAAGGACAAAACAGGCAAGATCGTTCGCGGTGAAATGCGCACCACGGGCGAAGCTGTCATTCAGGCCACGCTACGCCGGCAAGGTATCCTCGTCACTAAAATCAAGAAACAGAAGCTGGCGCGCGGGGGCAAAGTCAGAGAAAAAGACATCGCGCTATTCACCCGGCAATTGGCGACAATGATGAAAGCCGGCGTACCCATGCTACAGGCCTTCGATATTGCCATGAAAGGGTCCGCCAACCCAGCCTTCGCCCGGGTGCTCAACGATGTACGCAGCGAGGTCGAAAGCGGCTCAAATCTGGCGCAGGCTTTCGGCAGGCATCCAGTGCACTTCGACAAGTTGTTTTGCAATCTCGTTGCCGCCGGTGAGCAAGCGGGCATTCTCGATGGCTTGCTCGATCGGATCGCCGTATATAAGGAAAAAATCCTTGCGATCAAGAGCAAGATCAAATCCGCGCTGTTCTACCCCGCCGCGGTAGTCGTGGTTGCTTCGTTGGTGGTTTCGGTGATGATGCTGTTCGTCATTCCCGAATTCAAAAAAGTATTCAACAATTTTGGCGCCGAGTTACCAGCGCCAACCCAGTTCGTCATCGGCATGTCGGATTTCTTCACTGAGCACTGGCTCCTGGTGCTTGGCATCCCTGTCGGCGCCGTCTTCGGTATTGCATTTCTTTACCGGCGGTCGCCAAGCATGCAGATCATGGTCGACCGGGCAGTGCTGAAACTGCCGGTTGTCGGGGACATCATCCGCAAAGCCACGGTAGCGCGCTGGGCGCGTACCCTGTCGACGATGTTCGCCGCCGGCGTACCGCTGGTCGAGGCACTCGAATCAGTCGGCGGAGCCGCGGGCAATCACGTTTATCTCACCGCGACCAAACAGGTTCAAAACGAAGTCACCACCGGCACCAGCCTGACGGTAGCGATGCAGAACGCCAACGTATTTCCGACCATGGTGGTGCAGATGGTCTCGATTGGCGAAGAGGCCGGGCAACTCGACTCCATGCTGGGTAAGGTCGCCGATTTTTTCGAGCAGGAAGTCGACGATGCCGTCGCGGGCTTGTCGCAACTACTCGAACCCATCATTATGGTCTTCCTTGGCACCATCATTGGCGGCCTTGTCGTTTCCATGTATCTGCCGATATTCAAAATCGGCGCGGTTGTCTAATTACCCTGCCCTAATCACCCTGCCCCTACCCATCGTGCTTGGCCCCCTATCCGGGCACGATGGTCTATTCTTTCATGCTCAATCTCGCGCACGATCCGATTGTTTTCGTTTCCATAGCCAGTCTCGCCGGCCTCTTCGTCGGCAGTTTTCTCAACGTCGTCATCCACCGCCTGCCACAAATCATGGAGCGGGAGTGGCACGCTCAAGCAGCCGAACTGCGCGGCGAGCCCCCCCCGCAAAGCGAACGTTTCAACCTCGCCACACCGCGCTCGCGCTGTTCGCACTGCGGTCACCAGATCGGCGCACTGGAAAACATCCCGGTTGTAAGTTATGTCGTCCTACGCGGCCGTTGCCGCCACTGCAGCGCCAGCATCGGAAAGCGCTACCCGTTGGTCGAACTGTTCAGCGCGGCATTATCCGGTTACGCCGCATGGCATTTCGGCTTTGGGCTGGCGGCCGTGGGAGCGCTGTTATTTCTCTGGACGATGATCGCACTCGCCTTCATCGACCTGGATACGCAACTCCTCCCCGATAACCTGACCCTGCCCCTGATCTGGGCCGGTCTTATCTTCAACCTCGGCGCCACCTATACATCCTTACCCAGCGCAGTCATCGGCGCGGTTGCAGGCTATCTGTCGCTATGGTCCGTGTATTGGCTATTCAAACTGATAACCGGCAAGGAAGGCATGGGATATGGCGACTTCAAGCTCCTGGCCGCCATTGGCGCCTGGCTTGGCTGGCAGATACTGCCCTTGACCATCCTGCTCTCATCGCTCGTCGGCGCCCTCGTCGGCATTGGGCTGATCGTTTTCGCCCGCCACGGCCGCGGCGTACCGATTCCGTTCGGCCCTTATCTAGCCGCTGCCGGTGTTCTCGCCTTGTTCTGGGGCGACGCGCTCACAAGCCGCTATCTCCAGACTTTCTCTTTTTAAACACCGCGCGCCCTCTTGAAGACAGGGCCTCCCGCCCCCATCTTCATTCCCCGATGCAGGAAAAGCGCCATAGGTATCCAGGCGACAGGCTGCTTTTTCGCTTTGCTGCGTTGCGCTAGACTTACGTGTTCGCCTTTTTGGGGGTTGTCATGCCTATTTACGAATATCGCTGCGGCGCTTGTGGATTTCAGAAAGAGCACATGCAAAAGATGGACGATGCACCGCTCTCGACCTGCCCTTCCTGCGGCCAGCAGAGTTACACCAAGATGCTATCCGCCGCGGGCTTCCAGCTCAAAGGCAGCGGCTGGTACGCCACCGATTTCAAGAATGGCAACGGAAAAGCCGCTTCCTCCACCGCGTCCAGCGGTGAAAACAGCGCGCCCGCCACGGGCTGCGGTGGCAATTGCGCCTGCCATTGACGCCGGCGCGACCTCTGCTCACCAAAGGCTTCGTGAAAAAATACTTCATTACTGGGCTGCTGATCTGGATCCCTATCGCCATCACTTTCATGGTGCTGGCCTGGATCGTCAATACCCTCGACCAGATCATCCTGTGGCTGCCCGACGGCATTCAGCCGCGAAAGATGTTCGGCTTCAACATCCCCGGCATCGGCTTGATACTGAGCCTGGCAATCGTGCTGACCACCGGACTGGTAGCAGCCAATGTGCTTGGGCAAAAACTGGTGCAAATGTGGGAGGCCGCTCTCGCCCGCATACCGGTCGTCAAATCGATCTACTACAGCGTCAAACAGGTTTCCGATACGCTTTTTTCCAGCAACGGCCAAGCTTTCCGCAAAGCCTTGCTCGTGCAGTATCCACGCCAGGGCGCATGGACCATCGCATTCCAGACGGGCCAGCCGGGAGGAGATGCCGCCCGCCATCTGCACGGTGATTACATCAGCATTTACGTACCGACGACCCCGAACCCGACTTCGGGTTTTTTCCTCATGATGCCGGCCGCCGACGTTATCGAACTGGATATGAGTGTCGACGAGGCGCTCAAATACATCATCTCCATGGGCGTCGTCGCCCCACCGATGCACAAGCTATCCACGCGCACCATGCTGCCGAACGAATAGCGCCTTTATACAACCGCTTACCTGGTGGCCCTACAGCCGCCATTCAACCGCCGGAACAAAACAGAACATGCGAACCCACTATTGCGGCGCAGTCACCGCCGCCGACCTGGACCAAATCGTCACACTTTGTGGCTGGGTGCACCGCCGCCGCGACCACGGTGGCGTGATTTTCATCGATCTGCGCGACCGCGCCGGCCTTGTCCAGGTCGTATGCGATCCCGATCGTGCCGACACATTCGCCATCGCCGAATCGGCACGCAACGAATTCGTTCTGAAAATGACGGGCAAGGTGCGCCGCCGCCCCGCCGGCACCGAGAATGCCAACCTCGTATCCGGCGAAATCGAAGTGCTGTGCCACGGTATTGAAGTGCTCAACACCGCCGTCACGCCGCCGTTCCAACTTGACGAAGAAAACCTGTCGGAAACGGTACGCCTCACCCACCGTGTCATCGACCTGCGCCGCCCGCAGATGCAGAAAAATCTGCTGCTGCGCTACAAAGCGGCAATGGCCTTCCGCCGCTTCCTCGACAACGCCGGCTTCATCGACATCGAAACGCCGATGCTGACCAAAAGCACGCCGGAAGGCGCGCGCGACTATCTGGTACCGTCGCGCGTGCATCCGGGGCAATTTTTCGCCCTGCCGCAGTCGCCGCAACTCTTCAAACAGTTGCTGATGATGGCCGGCTTCGATCGCTACTACCAAATCACCAAGTGCTTCCGCGACGAAGACTTGCGCGCCGACCGCCAGCCCGAGTTCACCCAGGTCGATATCGAAACCTCCTTCCTCGACGAAGCCGGCATCACCGCGATCATGGAAGAAATGACCCGCTTCGTATTCCGCGAAGCGCTCGGCGTCGAACTGCCCAAGCCCTTCCCGCGCATGACCTATGCCGAAGCCATGCGCCGCTACGGCTCGGACAAACCCGATCTGCGTGTCACCCTCGAACTTACCGACATCACCGACGTAGTTCAGGACGTCGCCTTCAAGGTATTCTCCGCCCCGGCCACCTCCGGCGGCCGCGTCGCGGCCATGCGCATTCCCGGCGGAGGCCAGCTCAGCCGTGGCGAAATCGACGAGTACACCCGCTTCGTCGGCATCTACGGCGCACGGGGCTTGGCCTACATCAAGGTCAATGACGCCAGCAAGCTGAACGAAGAAGGACTGCAATCACCCATCGTCAAGAATCTGCACGAAGCCGCGCTGCGCGCCATCATCGAGCGCACCGGCGCCCAATCGGGCGATTTGATCTTCTTCGGCGCCGACAAGGCCAAAATCGTCAACGACGCCCTGGGCGCGCTACGCATCAAGCTTGGTCACGAAAAAGGCTACGTCACCGGCGAAGCGTGGCGCCCCTTGTGGGTGGTCGATTTCCCCATGTTCGAATACGACGACGAAAGCAAACGCTGGGCTGCTTGCCATCACCCCTTCACCAGCCCCAAGGACGAGCACATCGCCCTGCTGGATAGCAATCCCGGCGAATGTCTGGCCAAAGCCTATGACCTGGCGCTCAACGGCTGGGAAATCGGCGGCGGCTCGGTACGTATCCACCGCGCCGATATCCAGGCCCAAGTATTCGAAGCACTCGACATCGGCCCCGAAGAACAACAGCTCAAGTTCGGCTTCCTGCTCGACGCGCTCAAATACGGCGCCCCCCCGCACGGCGGCATGGCCTTCGGGCTGGACCGCGTCGTCACCATGATGGCCGGCGCCGAATCGATCCGCGACGTCATCGCCTTCCCCAAAACCCAGCGCGCCCAGTGCCTGCTTACCAACGCTCCGAGCGAAGTCGCCGAAACCCAACTACGCGAACTCCACATCCGCCTGCGGCAGAAGGCCGACACCAGCGGAGGCACCGCCCCCAACTGAGCCTTCCAATCGGAAAGCACCCACGCAATCAAACCAAAAGGCAGACGGCAATCGTCTGCCTTTTCTTTTCCGTTTCCGGTCTATACAGTGGAGTGACGCTACTCTGGGCGCGAATGGCCCGATTCGGCATACCGCACAACATCCCCAACCACACACACCCTACTGCCTGGTCTATCCGTCACGCCACGATGCCCACACCAACCCGCATCACATCCATCCTGGCCACCCTTGCGGTAACACTGGGCATTTTCCTAACGCTCATCGGCTGCGCGCCCCATACGCAAGACGCCACCGGCAAAACCCAAACCAGCACTGGCACCGACACCTTACCGCCTGAAGCCATCACCACACTTGAGCGGATTCTGCGCGGCGGCCCTTTTCCTTATCGAAACGATGGAGTCACCTTTCAGAACCGGGAAAACCGTCTGCCCGCAAGGCCGCGCGGCTATTACCGCGAGTACACCGTACCGACCCCGGGGGCCCGCGATCGCGGCGCGCGCCGCATCATAAGCGGCGGCGATCCGCCGACAGAGTTCTACTACACGGCGGACCACTACCGCAGCTTCCGTCCGATTTCCCCCGGCAACGTCCTGCCGGAGCACCGCGAGCCGGAACGATGAATACGCCCTCCACACCACCTTCCACACCCAACGCGCCCGAACGATCCGATCTGCCGGGGCTCGACCTCCTGCGTGCCGACCATGCCGGCCTCCACCCTCTGCCCGCCAGCATTTCCAACATCCGCGCCGCAGCGGCCGCAGTGGGACTGCTCTGCATCCATATCGATCTTTCTTCCTGCACAAACAAACGCCGGCTGCTCGCCCAATTCGCCCGATCCTTGCAGTTTCCAAACTGGTTCGGGCACAACTGGGACGCACTTGCCGACTGCCTCGGCGACCTTGCCTGGCTACCCACGTCTGGCTACGTGCTCATTCTCGAACACACTGCGGCGCTGCGCGCGCAGGACGCCGACAGCTTCGCCACCGTACTTGATATCCTCAGCGGAACCACTGCCCGCTGGGCTAGTGTGGGACTTCCGTTCTGGGTGTTTATCGACGGCGACAGCGGCAAACCGCACCCGTAGCTCGAGCCTGGATTACACCGAACTGGCCTGCTTCGCCTCAACCAGCTCAGCCAAGCATTCCGGACAATAACAGGCCCGCTCCGCATCCATTGACGGCACGGCAAACAGCGGCGGAAAGGAAACGCACCAACAACGCTCGTCCCCCGCCACCATCCCACACGTAAAAAACTTGCCGCAACGAGGACAGGGCTGGCCCGCAGCCCCCTTTGTCCGCACCGATTCACTCACCGTCACTCCCTCCATGATTCAGGATCGAACACTGACTGATTTGGGATCATCTGCCGGTGTCGCACGGCACGGGGTGGTGGTGCTGCCGTGTAGAATTTGCCCTGTCGGGCACTCCTCCAACCAAGACGAAAGAGGGCGCTATCCCAACCTAAAATAAAATATCCTGAAAATGTGTCGCTTGCTTGACGGGGAATTATCATGCAAGAAATTGCGTTCGTTTTTGATTTTGTGGCAGGTGTGCCACTTGGCGGGGCTCCAGGCTCTGCATACAACGTCATACCAATAAAATCGTTTTTGTCCTGAGTATAAAATCAGCTAGGCCCTTTCTATTTAGCGGCCGGTTCGACTATCACGATACGTGCTTGTGATCTGCCGGGAACACGAGCCTCCGCAGCTTCTATGTGCCACAGCCCGGAGGTTTTTCGCAAGCTGATCCCAATGGTGAATACTCCTTGATCTGTAGTTGCAGCGAATAAGTAATCCGCATGGCCGCTGCTACTCGATTCAACGAACCCATAGTTGCTCCAGAACTTGAATTCAATTTTTTTCACTTGGCCAATCGCGGCTACTACGCGCGCATCCTGCGTAATAAATAGCTTCGCTTCTTCATAGGACTCGTTACTTATAGTGACGAGATATTGGGCCAGCAATGCGATAGGCAAGAACATCGCCAGCGCCACCACATGCTTGGCTGTCAGTTTAATCATGGGCATGTGCATTCTTTTTTGCCTGAACCACCGCCAAATAAAGTTACTTGACCGCCGATAGAGTAGCCTGCGCTAAAGCCGATAGTTGCATCTCTCCCACCACCATTGTTGGTTGGTCCCCCGTAGGGGGTGCTACCTGTCGATCTGAAATTACGCCCAAGATTCGCACCGATGTTGGCCCCGACAGGTCCCGCGCGAAACGTGGCTTGTCCGTAAATGCCCAAGCCAAGCCCCCATGAATTGCCCTGGCATTCGTCATAACCAGCTTGCTCACCGAAGGGGTTGAACATCAGACCGCCTCCGACACCCTTTCCAAACTGTAATGACATAAAGCCTGAACCGTTTGGGTTGTAACCAAATGAGAACTGCGCTCCAATACCAGCGAACGCACCTACGGAGAACGACCACAACCCCTCCGGATCGACATAACTCAGCGGACTATTTTCAACGTAGGTATAGGTATTAACCCCCCCCTCCAACCCAATCGGATCGGAAGAGATGTATCTCCCGGTCTGCGAATCGAAATACCGGTTGTAGTTGTAATGCAGCCCGGACTCTTTGTCGAAGTACTGCCCGGCGAAGCGTAGATTCAGCGTAAAGGCTTGCCCGTCCCCGTCCGGGTCTTCGTTCGGTGTCGTCTCCCCGAACGGCGTACTGTTCCAGCGCCACACCGTCGTATTGTGCTCATCGGTCACGCGTCTGGGCGTACCCAGATGATCCGGCTCGATCCGATAGACCTTTGTCTGGCTCGGGTTGGCTGGATCGGGTTTGATCGTG
>JAVBJT010000046.1:0-42848 GCA_031546845.1 Azoarcus sp.
CCGCATGCTCGTGTTCGGCGGGCCGGGGCGCGACTACGTGCTCGGCAGCGCCGGGCGCGACAGCCTGCACGGCGACGAGGATGACGACTTTCTGGTCGGCCTGGGTGGAGAGGATCTTATCTTCGGCGGCGAGGGCAACGACTTCCTGCGCGGCGACGGCACCAACAAACTCACGCCCCTTGAGCCAAGAGACTCCGACCCGTACTGGAAAGGCGTATGGGAGCCCGAATACGTCGCCCCAGAGCGCCACGGTAACGATACCCTCGACGGCGGGGCGGGCAACGATACCCTGCTCGGCCAGGGCGGCAACGACCACCTGTACGGTGGCACGGGCAACGATACCTTGTGGGGCGACGCGACGCCCAACGCACCGGATGAGGAAAGCGAAAATTACAACTACGTTCCGCCCGAGTTTCACGGCAACGACTATCTGGATGGCGGCGCGGGCGACGACGAACTATGGGGTAGCGGCGGCGACGACACCCTGCTCGGCGGCGACGGCGAGGACTACGGCGAAGGCGGCGAAGGCAACGACGAACTGGACGGCGGCGCGGGCAACGATACGCTCTTTGGCAATACCGGCGACGACACGGTGCGCGGCGGCGAGGGCAACGACGTACTGACCGGCAACGAAGGCGACGATCTGCTCGAAGGCGGCCTGGGCGACGATTGGCTGGCGGGCGAGGGAAACAACGACACCTTGCTGGGCGATGCGGGCGCGGATCAACTGGACGGCGGCGAGGGCGACGACCTGCTCGATGGCGGCAGCGGCGACGATTGGCTGGTGGGCAATGCCGGCAACGATACGCTGATCGGCGGCGCGGGTATCGACTACCTTGCCGGCGATTGGGGCGACGATACCTACTACTTTACCGCCGGCGACGCGGGCAGGGACGAAGCCACCGGCATCGTCGACACCATCGACGACAGCAGCGGCAACAATACCGTGGTGCTTGCCAGCGTGATCGACCGCGTGGCGCTGAGCGCGAGCAAGCTGAACGATACCGATTTGTTGCTGCAATACGGCGGCAGCGAGGCCATCGTCATCAAGAACGGCATTGCCGGCGCGGTGAGGAATTTCCGCCTGGGCACGGGCGAGGCGGTGAGCCTGGACGATCTGTTGCAGGCGACGATGATTTCGCCGCTCACGCTCTACGGCGCTACACCCGGCTCCACGCTGGCCGGCGGCCTGGGCAACGATACGCTCACCGGCCACAGCGGCGGCAGCACATTCCGTGGCGGGCGCGGAGCCGATGTGCTGTTCGGCAAGTACGGCGACGACGTTTTTCGCCTGAACTACGGCGAGGGCTGGGACAACGTTAGCGATATGGGCGGTACGGATCGCATCGATCTGGGCGCCGGCATTACCCCCGACAATACGGTGCTCACGCGCGTGGGCGAAAATCTTGTGATTTCCATCGACGGCGGCGCGGATGGGATCACGATCAAAGAGTATTTCGCTGCCGACGGCGTGGGCCGGGTCGAATCGATCCATTTTTCCGACGATACGACGTGGGACGAGGCGGCGATTCTTGCCCGCACCGAGGTCGGCGCGCTCGATGGCACCGGCGGCGACGATACGCTGATCGGCGGTGTGGGCGACGATACGCTGCGTGGCTTCGACGGCAACGATCTGATTGCCGGTGGGGCGGGCGACGATCTTCTCGACGGCGGCGCGGGCGATGACACTTTGTTTGGCGAGGATGGCAACGATACGCTGATCGGCGGCGCGGATGCCGACCTGCTGGACGGCGGCGCCGGCAACGACACTTACCTGTTCGACATCGGCAGCGGGCACGACCGTATCACCGATTCCGACGGCGCCAACTATTTGCACTTTGGTTCCGGTATCGCGCCGGACGCGCTCACGCTCACGCTCGAACGCGAAACCGGCAGCCCCATGCTCAATATCTATTACGGCGAGGGCGATAGCGACCGCGTTACCCTTGCCGTGGCGGACGGCGACGGTTCCGAAACGGCGTTTGAAACGGCAATCGAAACGGCGTTTGCCGGCGCGAGCTTTGCCGACAGTGGCGCTACGCTCGATTTCAATGCGTTGCTCGCCCAAGCGCGGCATCCGGCGCTGATGCGCAACGGCACAGCGGGGGCGGATTTGCTCGATGGCGGCTTGGGCAACGACACGCTAGTCGGCGGCACCGGCGACGATACGCTGTTCGGCTGGCACGGCGACGACGATCTGTACGGCGGCGTTGGCAGCGATACCCTTTACGGCGGCAAGGGCGAGGATTTGCTTGCGGGCGGTATCGGCGTCAACCACCTGTACGGCGGCGCCGGCAGCGACCACTACCTGCTTGCCGCGGGCGCCAACGATTTCATCGACGACCGCTCGGCCGGCGTCGATACCGTGTGGCTGCCGCCAGGGGTGGCGCTGGCCGATCTGGCCAGCGCGCGCTATCGGGACGATCTTATCCTCTACAGTGCGGACGGCGCCGTTTCGGCCACCATCCAGGGCTATTTCGGCGCCCCGGTGGCAGGCAAACACTGGCTGCTCGTCGGCGGCGCGGGCGGAACCCCGGTGGTGCTCGCCGACTGGCTCGCCGCCCAGGGCGGCATCGGCGAGGGGGGCGACTTCCAGGCAACGCTCGATGCCGCCGGCCACGGTTTTGTAGCGGCGTTGCGCGCCGACATGAACGAACGCGGCGAACGCAGCGGCACCCTGGGCAGCCTGCAGCCGGACGCGAACATTGCCTACTACGATCCCAGCCGTGGCATGGTCTTTGGCTCCCGCTACACCTTCGACGGCGTCGATACGCAAACCACCGATTTGGCCCAGACCGGCAGCCCGTTGGTGCTCACGACGAGCGAGAGCGACGATGTTAGATACATCCAGCGCACGCATACCTACACCGTGCGTGTGCCGGTATTTGAAACCGTTACTTCGCACAAGAGTCTGGACTGGGTTCCGTCGCCCCTCGATTCGTCGGGAGATCTCAAGACGCCGGGGCGTGTGCTTTCGCCGCCTGGGCCGGGCATGCCGGGGCATTACGCATTTTCTCACGACGAGGTGAGGCAAGCCGGCTACTACACGGAAACTGTTACCGCTATCGTTGAAACCGCGCTCGTTAATCGGCAGTTCACGCTGCAGCAGATCGAAGGCACGGCCGGCAACGACACCGTGCGGGCGCTCGAATACATTTCCGAAGGCGGCAGCGAGGGCGGCGCGTTGTTTCGCGGCACCGTGGCCGCCGGCGCTGGCGACGATGTGCTCGACCTGCGCGAATATGTCCGGCCGTACGAAGGCGCGGACGAAACCGCCTGGCTCGACGGCAACGAATACCTTGCCGACCATGCGTTGAGCACCGGCAGGGTTCTCTACGACATTCCCTTTGGCTCCTACGCGCCCGGCCTGGGCGCTTTCCTCGACGGCGGCGCGGGCAACGATACCCTGTGGGGCACCGACGCCGACGATGTGCTCGCCGGTGGCGCCGGCGTCAACCGCCTCAACGGCCGGCGCGGCGCCGATACTTATTACGTTACGCTGGCCGGTGATGATCTGGACGTAATCAACGATACCGGCCACCCCTACGATCACGGTGTTGCCCTGCAATTCGGCGGTGAATTTCCCATGGATACGCTGGTTCTGCCCGACGGCATTACCCCGGAGAACCTCGGCTGGCGCATCCTGCCCGAATCGGTGTTGTCCGAGCCGCTCACGCCGATGATCGCCGATTGGGATGATGAAACCGGCGAGCCGATTTACCTTGAGCGCAAGGTGCTGCAGTTGCGCCACGGCAGCGCCAATGTCTTTGTCGTTTACTCCGACGATCCGCGCGGCCACGGCTTCGACCCCGATCTGGCGCCCTACTCCGGCGAGATGCCTAACGTTGGCATCGAGCATTTCCGCTTTGCCGATGGCACCGTGCTCACCCGCGCGCAACTGATGGAGCGGGCCGGCGCGATGGGCGAGGCCGGCATTCCCACGGTGATGGGCGGAGACCGCACGGTGGCTGCCCAGGCGGCTACCGCCGTGGCCGATCTGTTTACCGCCGACGGCGGTGGAGACCCCATATCGCGCTACCGCCTGCGCCTTGAAGGCGGTGACGATGGGGTGATGGACGGTTATTTTGTTCTCGACGGCGTGGCTCAGCCGGCGGACCGCGCGCTTGAGCTGACCGCGAGCCAACTCGCCGGGCTGTCCTACGTCGGCGGCGATAGCGGCAAGGCGGATACGATCCGTATCCAGGCTTTTAACGGGACGTACTGGAGCGAGGCTGCCGCAATCGGGCTGACCGCCGGCGCGTCCGGCCCCGTTGTGCCCACGCCCACCATCGTCGGCACCCCTGGCAACGACACCCTTGTGGGTACGGCCGGAGACGATGTTATCGACGGTGGCGCGGGGGCGGACCGCATGAGCGGTGGGCTCGGTAACGACAGCTATCTTGTCGACAATGCGGGCGATGTCGTCGTCGAAAGCCCTGGGCAAGGCATCGACACTATTTATTCCAGTGTCAGCTACACGCTGCCCAACAACGTTGAAAATCTCACCCTTATCGGCACGGCGGCCATCGACGCCACCGGCAACAGCGCCGCCAATATTCTTACCGGCAATGCCGCCGCCAACGTGCTCGACGGTAAATACGGCGACGATACGATGATCGGCGGCGCGGGCGACGATCTTTACATTGTCGACCGAGCGGGCGATGTGGTCATCGAGGAAGCGGGCGGCGGTATCGACACTATCCAGGCCAGCGCTAGCTACACGCTGTCGGACCATGTCGAGAACCTTATCCTCACCGGCGCCCAACCCTTGAACGGCACCGGTAATGCGTTGGCCAACCGCATTACCGGCAACGCACAAGCCAACATTCTCGATGGTGGCGCGGGCGCCGATACGCTTGTCGGCGGGGGCGGTAACGATACTTATCTTGTCGACAATGCGAACGATATCGTTATCGAAGAAGCCAACGCCGGCACCGATACCGTGCGCGCCAGCGTTAGCCACGCTCTGCGTGCCAACGTCGAGAATCTCATCCTTTTGGGAGGGGCCGATCTTGACGCCACCGGCAACGAATTGGCCAATGCCCTTACCGGTAACGGTGGCAGCAATATCCTCGATGGCGGCGCGGGTGCGGATACCCTGAGCGGTGGGTTGGGCGACGATACTTACTTCGTCGATAACATCAACGATCTCGTCATCGAAACGCCTGGGCAAGGCGAGGACACCGTCTATTCCACGGTGAGCTACACGCTGCGCGATAGCGTCGAACACCTCATTTTGCAGGGTGAGGCCAGCCTTACCGCTACCGGCAACGACGCGGGCAATATCTTGATCGGCAACGCCGGCAACAATACCCTCGACGGCAAATACGGCGACGATACGATGATCGGCGGTGCGGGTAACGACACTTATATTGTCGACCGCTTGGGGGATGTCATCATCGAAGATGCGGGCGGGGGTATCGACACCGTGCAGTCGACCGCCAGCTACACCCTGGCCGATCATGTCGAAAACCTGACGCTGACCGGCATCCAGGCGCTGAACGGCACCGGCAACGCGTTGGCCAACCGCATCACCGGTAACAGCGCGGCCAACACGCTCGATGGCCGGGAAGGCAACGATACCTTGGTCGGCGGTTTGGGCAAGGATACGTATCTGTTCGGGCGCAACGGCGGTATGGATACGGTTGTCGAGGACGACGCCACCGCGGGAATCGCCGATCTGCTCAAATTCGGCGCCGATATCGCGGCCAATCAGATCTGGTTCCGCCAGAGCGGCATGAACTTGGAGATGAACCTGATCGGTACGGACGATAAGGTGACGATCCAGGATTGGTACGCGGGCGCGCAGCACCACGTGGAGCAGTTCAAGACGGCCGACGGTAAGACCTTGCTGGATAGCCAGGTGGATAACCTGGTGCAGGCGATGGCGGCGTTCGCGCCTCCGGCGGCGGGGCAGACTTCGTTACCGCCGGATTATCACGCGGCGCTGGCGACGGTGATTGCGGCGAACTGGAAGTAGAGGGAGGCAGGAAAGGGAAAGACCGCGCGGCGTTCCCGCCGGGCTTTCCCTTTTTCTTGCGCTTGCGGGCTGGCGTTATGTCTGCGTTGCTTGCTGTATATCGTTCCGCCCAAATTGCCGGCGTCGGGTATTGACAGGTGGATTGGGGCAGCCGGCTATCGATGCGCGCGCGCCATCACCCACACGCCACCGACAACATCATGCTCAACAACGATTTTTTGGTGCCGAAGACGGGACTCGAACCCGTACGCCGCAAGGCACTGGCTTCTAAGACCAGCGTGTCTACCAATTCCACCACCTCGGCATGAGGGGATGCGTTCTTTCCGGTTGGCCGGCTCTTATCGGAGCGCCGGGGGTTCGGGTTTCGAACGCGGTTTGGGCGGTTTGGGCCGCCCGGGTAAAGGTTCGCGCGCCACGGAAGGGGCAAGCTAGGTTTGCCCTGCCCCATCCGCCGTGCTTCCCGTGGATCGTTCCACGAGCCGAACGGGCCGCATTATAACGATGTGGCGGCGTCCGCGCTGGATAACGATTGGCCGGTCAGGTGTTCGTAGGCTTCGCGGTACTTGGCCGCGGTGCGGGCGATCACGTCGGCCGGCAGCGCGGGGCCGGGGGCGGTTTTGTTCCAATCGAGCGTTTCGAGGTAATCGCGCACGTATTGCTTGTCGTAGGACGGCGGGCTGATGCCTTCACGGTAGCCTTCGGCTGGCCAAAAGCGGGAGGAATCGGGCGTCAGCGCTTCGTCGATGAGGTGGAGCGTTCCGCTGGCGTCGATGCCGAATTCGAATTTGGTGTCGGCGATGATGATGCCGCGCCCCAGGGCGTAGCTGGCGGCTTCGGTGTAGAGCGCGATGGCCGCGTCGCGGGCTTGGGTGGCGAGGTCGGCGCCGCGCTTGCCGGTGCCGGCGAGCGCTTGGGCAAGGGCTTGTTCGCAATGCGCCTGGGCTTGCGCGAAGGAGATGTTTTCGTCGTGTTCGCCGACTTCGGCCTTGGAGGCGGGGGTGAAGATCGGCGCGGGCAGTTTGGCCGCTTGTTTCAGGCCGGCGGGCAAGGCGATGCCGCAGATGGCGCCGGTCTGTTGGTAGTCCTTCCAGCCCGAGCCGATGATGTAGCCGCGCACCACGGCTTCGATGGGCAGCGGTTGCAGCCGTTTGACCACCAGCGCGCGGCCGCGCACTTGGTCGCGCTCGTCGGCGGCAACAACCGTTTCGGGGTCGATGCCGGTGAGCTGGTTGGGCACGATATGGCCGAGGCGGGCGAACCAGAAGTTGGCCATGGCGGTGAGCACCTGGCCTTTGTCCGGTATGGGGTCAGGCAGGATGACATCGAAGGCGGAAAGGCGGTCGCTGGTGACGATGAGCAGGCGCTCGGCGTCGATGGCGTAGATGTCGCGCACTTTGCCGCGACCGAGCAGCGGCAGGCTGCGGAGGGTGGATTCGAAAAGCGGGCGGGCCACGGTTCATCCCTTATGGAAAAACGCGATTATAGGGCCGTGGCGGTGATTTTCGCCGCTATGAAAGCGTGCGAATCGGCGCGGGGGGCTAGGCGCTTCGGCGCCCCGCCGTCGCCGCATGCGCCCCTGCCACGGGTTTCAACCCGAGGCGGGGGCGGGGCGAATCATTCCTTGAGCGCTTCGATGGCGATGCTGAGCACTACGTCGTCATCGACGGCGGGTGCGTTCTTGCTCATGTTGAAGTCGCTGCGCTTGACGGCGGCGATGGCGTTGGCGCCGATTGCGTCTTTTTTCAGCATGGGATGGGCGGCGGCGTGGAAGGAGGTGATTTGCAGCGTAACCGGCTTGGTGATGCCTTTCAGGGTCAGGTTGCCTTCCACGGCGGCCGGTTTGTCGCCCTCGAAGCGTACCGCGGTGGATTTGAAGGTGGCGGTGGGGTACTGGGCGGTGTCGAGGAAGTCGCTGCCCTGGATGTGTTTGTTGAAGAGTTCGGAGCCGGTATCGACGGAGCGTGTGTCGATCGTTATATCCACCGCGCCGGTTTTCGCCGCCGAGTCGAACATGACGGTGCCGGTGGTTTTGTCGAAGCGCGACATCTGGATGGAGAAGCCCAGGTGGCCGTAGGAGAAGCGCGGAAAGGTGTGATTGCCGTCGATCACGTAGGTTTCGGGCGCGGCAAGGGCGGGAACGGCAACGACAGCGGCGAATGCGAACGTGGCAAGTGCTTTCATGACTGCTCCTGTTTGAGGGTAGGCTCGGGTGCTGCGGAAAGAAACGGGATAAGCGGCTGGAAGCTTACTGAAGCGCTTGAATATGGATTTTGAGGGCGATTTCGTTGGCGACGATGCCGTAGTCGGCCCATTCCCCATCGCCAATGCCAAAGTCGCCGCGCTTGATGGTGAGCACGGCATCGAACGCGCCGCCCCCACCTTGTGGCGAGAAGGTAAAGGGTATCACGGCCTCGCGGCTGCGGCCCTTGATCGTCAGCATGCCGTTGGCTTCGTAGCGATTGCCGCCGAGCGCTTTGACCTTGGCGGATTTGAACACGGCCTTGGGGTGGTTGGCGGCATCGAACCAGGGCTTGCTGGCAACTTCCTGGGTGGCGTCGGCGGAGCCGGCATCGACGCTGGTGACGTCGATCTCGACGCTCGCGCTACCCGCTTCCGGCTTGGCCGGATCGAAGGCAAGCTGAAAGTTCGCCTTGCCGAAGTGGCCGTCCATCGCCACGCCCATTTGTTTGTAGGTGAAGTCGACCCGGCTGGCGGCGGTATCGATGCGGTTCAATTCGGCCGCGCCCGCGACCGATGCGAACACGGCCGTGGCGGCGAACAACGATGCCCAGGACGACATTCGACGAATTGCATTCGTGCTCATACGCGCGTGCTCCAGTGGTTTAAGGGGAGTTTCAGGCTTGCCTGCCGGCGCCGGGCAACATCCGGGTGAGGATGTCGTCGCGGTCGACGAAATGGTGTTTGAGCGCGGCGAAGATATGCAGCACGACAACGGCGGCGAGTACCCAGTTGAGGATGGAATGCAGCGCTTGCAGGCGGTCACCCAGTTCCGCGTTTTTCATCACCAGATCGGGCAGCGGGACGATGCCGAACCAGACCGTTTGAAACCCTTTGGCCGAACTCATCACCCAACCGGAAAGCGGTATGGCGAACATCAGCAGGTAGAGCAGGCCATGCGCGGCGCCGGCGGCCCAACGCATCGGCGGCGTCATGCCCAGCGGCAACGGCGGCGGGGTATGGGTCGCGCGCCAGCCAAGGCGGACGATGACGAGCAGGAATACGGTGACGCCCGCCCATTTGTGCCAGGAATAAAGTTTTAGCTTGGTTGGCGACAGCGGCAAGCCCGCCATGTAAAAACCGAGACCGAATAAGGCGAAGATGACGATGGCGATCAGCCAGTGCAGTGTCATCGCGGTCGATGTGTAGCGGCTTGCATGCATAGCGCGCGGCCTCCTCGAACGGTGTGGGGAAAAGCGCTAGCGCACTTTTCCCTTTGGTCGGGTAAGCCTTCGATGCTTGCTTGCGCGGCCAGTTCCATTCAGACCGCCGGATGGCCGATGCAAAACCGCTATGAGGCTACAAAAATCGGCTGCATGAAGCGTTGAAGCATGCCGGCCCCTGCCGGGGCGCGGCATGACAAAAACATTACCGGCGGGGTTTGGCCGGCGTCAGGCGCCCGCCCCCGCCTGCCAAACGGCAATGAGCACGCTGCGGTTGTGAGCGAGATCGGCGATGGGCACTTCGATCACCGGGCCGCTCAGCGTCTGGCCGGAGAATGTCGCCGACAGGCGCACGTCACCATCGGCGGCTGTCACTTCCACCGGCCCTTGCTTGGGTTGCAAGCGCTGCTGGCGGTCGCGGTCGCCGACCAATACGTTACCGTTGGTGAGGTTGAGCTTGCCTTCCAATTCCGCGTCCGAGCCGGAGGTGAGCTTGGCGGTAACGATGCACGGCACGGTGCGGTACTCGTTGACCATCGCCAGCGCCTGACGGCGCAGGAAAGCGCGCCGTTCGTCGTCGCCCGTGGGCAGCTTGCCCGCCGCGCGGCGGGCAAGCTGAATCAGTTCGTCGTCGGTCAGATGCGGCGCGGCGGCGATCAAGAGTTCCTGCGCGAGCGCGGGCACGGCGAGGCTGCTCGCGTCCAGGTGGTGATGATGGGCGACGATGCTGCCCCCGACCTGCCCCAGCCGCTTGGCGGTCACGGTCGGCATGCCCTGGAGCACCATCGGGCCGAGCAATTCACTCAAGCGCCGGCACAAGGCCGCATGATCCGCATCCACCAGCGCATCGGGGAGCGCAAGCTCGAAATTGAAGGTGATGTTCAGCTTAACGTTGGCCTTGGTCGACATTTCGTTTTGGGTTGCTTCGCTGCGAAATTGATTATCCGACAATAGCCGGGGCGGATCGCCGTGTATAGCCCGCCAGCGGCCGGAACACACAAAAAAACACGCCCGGTGGCGTGTTTTTTGTGGAGCGCGTGCTTAACGCACGACTTGGGACAGCTCTCCCGATTTATAGCGGGCCGCGATCTTTTCCAAGGACACCGGCTTGATCTTGCTCGCCTGCCCGGCGCACCCGAAGGATTGGAAGCGCGCCTCGCACACTTTCTTGGCGGCTTCGCGCGCGGGTTTGAAGTATTCGCGCGGGTCGAATTTGGAGGGGTTTTCGGCCATGAACTTACGGATCGCGCCCGTCATCGCCAGACGGATGTCGGTATCGATATTGATCTTGCGCACGCCGTACTTGATGCCCTGAACGATTTCCTCGACCGGCACGCCGTAGGTTTCCTTCATGTCACCACCGTACTGGCGGATGATTTCGAGCAGATCCTGCGGCACGCTGGACGAGCCGTGCATCACCAAATGGGTGTTGGGGATGCGGGCGTGGATGGCCTTGATGCGGTCGATGGCGAGAATGTCGCCGGTCGGCTTGCGGCTGAACTTGTAAGCGCCGTGGCTGGTGCCGATGGCGATGGCGAGTGCGTCGCAATCGGTTTGCTTGACGAAGTCGGCGGCCTGATCGGGATCGGTGAGGAGCATCGAATGGTCCAGCGTGCCTTCGGCGCCGATGCCGTCCTCTTCCCCCGCCTGCCCGGTTTCGAGCGAGCCGAGGCAGCCCAGTTCGGCTTCCACGGTTACGCCGATGGCGTGGGCGAACTTGGTCACCTCGCGCGTCACGTCCACGTTGTATTCGTAGGAGGACGGCGTTTTGCCGTCTTCCCGCAGGGAGCCGTCCATCATCACGCTGGAAAAGCCGGAGCGGATCGCGCCCATGCATATCGCCGGGCTTTGGCCGTGATCCTGGTGCATGACCACCGGCAGATGGGGGTAGGCTTCCACGGCGGCATCGATCAGGTGGCGCAGAAAAGCCTCGCCGGCATACTTACGCGCGCCGGCCGAGGCTTGCATGATTACCGGGCTGTCGCACGCGGCCGCCGCTTCCATGATGGCCTGAACCTGCTCCAGGTTATTGACGTTGAACGCCGGCAGGCCATAGCCGTTTTCGGCGGCATGGTCGAGCAGTTGGCGCATGGAAACGAGAGGCATGGCAATTCTCCAAAGGCGGCCGGCGCAAACAGCCGGCGCGCGCGGTTGAATAGGGTCCGATATAGGATCGAATAAGGGATCAGGTGGTTATTTTATCGCGCGGCGTTTATTCGGTGGCGGGCGCTTGATGCTCGCCGACCCGCACGATTTTCAGGGTATTGGTGCCGCCGGCGGCACCAATCGGCTCGCCGATGGTGAGCACGATGAGATCGCCGTAATCGACCACGCCCTGATCGAGCAGCACCTGCTCGGCCTCCCACAACAGCGTGTCGCGGTCGCTGTGGGTCTGGCTGATGAGCAGCGGATAAACCTGGCGGTACAGCGTCATCTGGTTGCGGGCGCGTATTTCCGGCGTCAGCGCGTAAATCGGCACGCCGTTGTTCAGGCGGCTCATCCATAGCGCGGTCGATCCGGTCTGGGTGAGCGAGGCGATGGCCTTGACCTTGAGGTGGTACGCGGTCCAAATCGCCGCCATTGCAATGGATTGGTCGATACGGGTGAACACGCGGTTGAGCACTTCATGGTCGAGGCGAACCTCGGCCGATTTCTCCGCCTCCAGGCACACCCGGCTCATCGCCTCCACCACCTCCACCGGGTATTTGCCCGATGCGGTTTCGGCCGACAGCATCACCGCGTCGGTGCCGTCGAGCACGGCGTTGGCAACGTCGGAGACTTCCGCGCGGGTCGGCACCGGGCTGGAAATCATCGATTCCATCATCTGCGTCGCGGTAATGGTGAGCTTGTTGCGGTCGCGCGCGGCGCGGATCATCTTCTTCTGCAAGGCCGGCACCGCCGCGTCGCCCACCTCCACCGCCAGATCGCCGCGCGCCACCATGATGCCGTCGGAGGCATCGAGAATTTCTTCCAGATTCGCCACCGCCTCGGTGCGCTCGATCTTGGCGATCAGCAGCGCGCTACCGCCGGCCGCGCGCATCAACTGGCGTGCCATGTACATGTCGGCCGCCCCCTTGGGGAAGGACACCGCCAGAAAATCGACGCCGATGCGCGCCGCCGTGCGGATATCGTCCATATCCTTGCCCGTGAGCGCCGGCGCGGTCAGCCCGCCGCCCTGGCGGTTGATGCCCTTGTTGTTGGACAACTCGCCGCCCACCTTCACCACGGTGTGAATTTCCTCGCCCAGCACGTGCGCCACCACCAGCTTCAAGCGCCCGTCGTCGAGCAACAGCACGTCGCCCGCCTTCACGTCGCGCGGCAGATCCTTGTAGTCGAGGCCCGCACGCCGGTCGTCGCCCAGCTCGCAACGCGCATCAAGAATCAATTCGGCATCGCGCACGAGCATGATCTTGCCGTCGCGGAACTTGCCCACGCGGATTTTCGGCCCCTGCAGATCGGCCAGAATGCCCACCGGCCGCCCTACCCTCGCCGACGCCTCGCGGATCGCCGCCGCGCGGGCGATGTGATCCTCGGCCGTGCCGTGGGAAAAATTCATCCGCACCACATCCACACCGGCATGCACCATGCGTTCGAGAATCTGCGGATCGGAGGATGCGGGACCGAGGGTGGCGACGATCTTGGTATGGCGAGACATGAAATTTCCTAACTTGAGGCGCTACGGACCGAAATTTTTTTGCCCGGCGCGCGATACAACTACATACAAACTGCGCTTGAATTACCGCACAGGGCCGACGGACAGGCGATTTTAGCGCGACTCCGCGCCCTGTGAACCCGCGCCATGAGCGCAACCGTGTTCTATGCTGCAGAAGAAGGAAACTCGCTGGAGAAGAAAATGTCCGCAACGACCATCCTCGGGCTGTTTGGCGCGGCCTTGCTGGCCATTGCCTTATTCAGGCTGCTGCGCCAAAGGGGCGCGCTGCAATCGCTACGCGAGCAAGAGAGCCGGGCCCTTTACCACGCAGTCGCGGTAAAGTCCTCCGACATCGCCTGCTCCGCCTCGCAACACCTGAAAAACCGCGTATTCCTTTCCGCCGAAGCGCCGCGGATTCCGCTCACCGAGTGCTCCACCTCTGAAATCTGCAGTTGCACCTACGAGCACTACGACGACCGCCGCCACCACGACCGGCGCAACCGCTACGCGACCAAGCAACTCGCATCGGACCGGCGCGACCGCCGCGGCAGGCGTTCCCTGGATATGCTGCAACCGTCCATGACGCACTGACCGCGCCGGCACGAAACGCCGTACCCGGGCAACGCCTTTATTTCAGATTCTCGCCACTGAAGAGCACAACCTGATCGTTGACGAAACCAACCTTGACGTAACGCTTCTCGTCGCCCCACGTGCAGTTCTTTATGCCCACGAAATCCTGGCACGAAGCCGGGGCGCCGAACATATCCTTGACCTCGGAATACGCCATACCGACTTTCAACTTGCCGTAGTTCGTCGCCGTCAACGCACCGTTGCCACAGCCGGCGACGGCTGCGGCAAGGACAAACACCACTGGGATAAAAGAACGTAAGCGCATAAGTCGTTTTCCACGGAAATGGAACCAACTCCCGATTATGCCTGCCAAGTCCCGTTCACAGTATCCAAATTGTATTTACATTTGTACGGCAAGGGCGGACAAACCACCGGCAAGCGGCGGTTTGTCGAGGCCCTAGCCTGCATCCGGCGCGCAAGCCATCAAGCGGTCTTCTCGCTCATTAGGCCCGTTCCGCGCGGCGCTTCGGGCTTGGCCGACCAGATACTGTCGGGGTGCCCGTGCAGCATTCTTCGCCGGGCGTGGCGGGCGATCAACAGAAAGACCGGAGCGGCGATCAGCGCGGCGATATCCACCATGATGCCCATGCCGGCATGGTTCCAGGCACCGCCGATACCCCAGATACCCGCCAGGCTGCTAAGCGGAATCAACAGCGTCGCCAGGGCGGCCAGCCGCAGCAACTCGTCGGCGCTTCGCGCCGCGCCACGGAAAAAGGCCCAGGCCACGGCGGCGGCGAAGACCGCGTAGTAAATACCCTCGTGCCACGCAGCCACGCTCTCCACCCGCCCCGGCAGCCATTTTGTGGCCGCCAGCGTGGCTGAAATGCCGGCCACGCAGCCCAGGGATACGCCAATCGTCAGGCTGCCCAGCACGCGCGTGGAAAGCTTCTGTTCCGGCAAGCCGGCGTCGCGCTGCTTCTTGCGCCGCGATTCGATCCACAACAGGTTGCCGGTATAGAACACCAGGGCGCCCCCCAGACCCAGCAGCAGATACATCCAACGCACCGTATTGCCGCCGTAGCTGCCGAAATGCAGCATGAAGAAGGTATTCACGGCGCTACTCCAGGGTTCCATGTGCCCCGGCAGATCGTGCAGATCCAGTTCCCCGGTGTAAGGGTCGAGATGCGTGCTCGCGTAAGTTCGCGCGCGGGTGCCGTAGCGGATGTCCAACCCGTTCACGCGGCCTTCGAGCTGGCCCTTGTTGGTCTGGAAGTTGAAGTTGTAGACCTCGAAATCGGGCAATTGCGCGTTGACCTTGCGCAGCAGCTCGGTAGCCGGCATCAGGCGCTCGCCCGGCGGTGGCAGCGGCTCGTGCGCGCCCCACTGGATACCGTTCGGGTACACCACCGCGCCCTGCACCTCGTAGAACTCGTCGTGAAAGGCGAATACCACGCAGGTCAGCGCCATGACCAGATGAAACGGCAGGCTGACGATGCCGAGCGCGTTGTGCACATCCATCCACAAACGCTTGATGTTCTTGCCGATGCGCAGCGCGAAGAAATCCTTGACCAGGGTCGGCAGCAGGATGATGACGCCGGACACCAGGGCCAGCGCATACAGCAAGGCCACCGCGCCCATGATCGGCCGGGCCACGGCGTCGGGGAACGGCAGGCCAACCAACTGGTGCAGGGTATCGACGAGTTGCGCCACCGGCGCCTTGCGCAGTTGCTCGACCTGCAGGCTGCCGTCGCCGGCAAAGCTAGCGCCGAACTCGGTGAACTGGCGGCGGGTCTTGCCCTGCTCGCGCCAGATTACCCGCGCCGGGGCGTCCGCAGTTGGATCGATCACCACGAAGTAATTCTTTGCCGCTTGCGGATGCGCCGCGAACACCGCCTGCAGGAGTTCTTCCGCGCGTTCCAGCGGCGGCGGCGCGGCCAGCGTCGACGGCGGCGTGGCCCAGCGTTCCAGCGGCTTCTCGAACATGGTGACGGCGCCGGCATAAAAGGCGATGAACAGCATCAGGCCGCTGACGATGCCGACCCAGATATGTACGTCCTTGTACACCTTGAGGATGTCGTTGCGGATTTTCATGCGCCCCCCAGCCCCATCAGCATCCGCGCGCTCCACAACAAACTGAAGGCGGCGGCGTTGGCCGCCCCCAGCCACAGCCACGCGCGCGCGCTGTCACGAAAAAGGAACACGGAAGAAAGAACGCCAGCCCACACCGGCGCGATCAACCACATGTTGAACTGAATCTTGCTGCCGCCGCCGTTTATGCCGCCCGGCCCCAGCCAGGCGAACAAGCCGGACACGGCCACCGCCAGGGAAAAACCGAGCAGCACCCCGGCGCAGCTCTTGCCGAACCAATGGCGGCTTTGCAGCCGCACGCCCTGGGCGCTCATGAAGACCTCCGCCGATAGCGCGCCCGCCACGCGCCGAGAAACGGCGCAACCGACCAGATCAGCATAATCAGCGTCAGCCACACCGATACCGCCACCATGGAACCCATGATCGGCAGCATCAGCGCCAGCGACGCCAGCAGGCACAGCCCGCCAAGCCAGGCGAAACGGTTTGCCGGCCGCAAGCTGCCGGCCAGCCACTGTTGCCGCGGGGAAACCAGATACAGCAGCCACGAGCCGGCAACGCCCGCCAGGCTTGCCGCCACCACCATTGCTATCGTCATCGTGTGAAATCCATGCGAACGCCGCGAATCACGGCGAAACATCCAAGGAAGCGTCCAAAAACTGGGCAAGGAACAGCGGCAACGACGCGCCAAGGGTCTGGCCGTGCGACAAACCCGGCAATTCTTGAAAGTCGACCGTCATGCCCCTGGCGCGCAAGCGCTGCGCCATCTGCGCCGCCGCATCGGGCGGCACGCTTTGCCGCGCGCGCCGCATATTCTCCGCCGCCTCCGAGTCGCGCCTGGGCTGTGCGGCCTGGGTAGCGCTCGCGCCACCACTGCCCTGCCAGATTTGCAAGCGCGGCGGCACTCCCGTCCACGCGATGGCCTGCGCCTCTTCCCGCAGCAGATAGCCCTCGCCCCACCACAGCGACGGATCGGCCGCGCCGTAGCTGGCGAAAGCCTGCGGGCGGGTGAACAGCGCATGCAGCACGAATACGCCGCCGTAGGAATGCCCCCACAGAGCCTGCCGCGCCGGATCGACCGGCGCCAGCGCGGCCACGCCGCGTAGCGCCGGGCCGGCGATCAGATCGAGCAAGGCATCGGCCCCGCCGTTGCAGCGCTCGCCCTGCGAATCGCGCTGCGCCTCGTCGCCGCCGGGGCGGCGCGGCGTGTAGTCGTAAGCGCGGGCGCCGCCATCGATGCGCAGATCGTTGTCATGCGCGACGAACACCAGCACCGGCGCCGACGAACTCTTTGCCAGGCGCTGCAAAACCGCCGCATCCAGATCCATGAGCGCCGCATTGCCATCGAGCATCCACGCCACCGGATAACCGGCGGGCGCGGCCGGGCGCTGCGGTATCGCAACGCGCAGGCGATAGCGCTGCCCCGTTTGCGCCGACTGCAGTTGGATGCTGTCGAAGCGGTAGCCCTCTACGCCGGTATCGGCGATGGTGATACCGGTGCGTTGCGACAGATTCGGCTGCGCCCCGGCAGGCTGCGCCAGCGCCAGGGCGCAGCCCAGCAGGCAAGCCCCTGGTAGGCAAGCCCATATCCGGCGCATTACCAACTGAACGTGGCGGTTGCGTTAACGGTGCGGCCGGTGCCATAGAAGCACGACGAAACGCCGCTGCACGTGGAGACGTACTCCTTATCCGCCAGATTGCTTACGTTGAGCGCAAGCAGGACGGGCATCGCGCTGTTGCGGCCGATGCTGTAGCGGATGGCGGCATCCCACAGCGTGTATGACGGAATCCGGTACAGGTTGGCGCTATCGCCATAGCTTTCGCCGTTATAGCGCACCCCGGCCGCCAGGCTGAGCCCGCTCAGGCTGCCGGTGTGGAAGGTGTAGTCTGCCCACAGCGCGGCGGTCCGCTTCGGCACCATGGCCAGTTCGTTGCCGACAACCGTCGCGGCGCCCTCGGTCACCTCCGAATTCATCCAGGCCAGCGCGCCGATCACGCTCAAGCCCTTCTGCAGCGTGATCCGCCCTTCCAGCTCCACGCCGCGCACGCGGCTCTCGCCGCCTTGCACCTGGCAGCGGCTGGTGGCCGTCGAACCGCAAGTGTTATGGGCCGCGGCCGGATCGTCCGTGAGGATGTTCTGTTGCCGCAAATCGAAAGCGGCCAGCGTAATCAAACCGTCGAAACCGTGCGGCTGGTACTTCACGCCGACTTCCCACTGGTTGCCGGTGACCGGATCGAAGCCCTTCTGATCGAAGCTCATATTGGCGCCGCTCGTCGAGGGCTGGAAAGACTCGCTGTAACTGACATAGGGCGACAAGCCGTTGTCGGCCGCATACAGCAGGCCGGCATTGCCCGTGAAAGCCTCGCTATCCACCTTGGTCGGCACGCGGGCGGCGTATTTCCTGGTGGCCACCGTGTAGTTCTGCGTGTAGGTGTCGTCCTTGGTCCAGTCGTAGCGGCCGCCCAGGGTCAAACGCCACCTTTCGAGCGCCATTTGGTCCTGCAGATACAAACCGGTTTGCCGGTTCACACCGCCGGAATAGCTGATGCTGTTGGTGACCGGGACATAATTGGTATAAACCGGATCGAAAATATCAATTGGCGCCGGATTCACCATCGCGCCGCGCCCCCCGTCCCAATCGGCCTTCTGCCAATCCACGCCCGCCAGCAGCGTATGGGCGATGGCGTCGGTGGCGAATTTGCCAGTTACGCGAGTATCGATGGTCTGCCCCTTCGAATCGCCCTCGCCCCAGGTCGCGCGGCGGTTCTGCGTGCGGCCGTCCGCATTCAGGCCGCCATTGGTCACCACGGTGCGGTACAAGGAATCGACATGGGTCAGACGGGCGCTTTGGCTGACTTTCCAATCCGCGTTGAAAGCGTGCTCGAACATATAACCGGCGGTCCACACAGTCCGGTCGTAGGTGTTCCAATCCGGCTCGCCGATGAAAGTCGTATTCTTCATCCGCCCATAGGGCGTGGCGATCAGCGTGCCATTCATCGGCAGAAACTGGTAAGTCGAACCGCCATTGTCGCGCTGATACAAGCCCAGCAGCGTCAGGCGCGTCGCATCGGCGATCTGGAAGGTATAGCTGGGCGCGACAAACCAATGTCTCTGCTCGGTATGGTCGATCTGCGTATCGCCATTGCGGTACAAGCCGACCACACGGAACAGATGCTGGGCATCCTGCGAACCGCTGCCAACATCGAATGCCGTGTTGTACTGGCCGTGGCCATCCACACCCACGCGCGCGATGCGCTCCTGATCCTTGGTCGGCATCTTGCTGACCTGATTGACCATGCCCCCCGGCGCCACCTGGCCGTACATCACCGCCGACGGCCCCTTGAGCACCTCCACCCGCTCCAGATTCCAACTATCGACCATCGTGCGGTTCCACTGGCTGCCCTGCGGTGCACGCATGCCGTCGATGGTGACGTTATTGCCCCAGCTACCGGCATCGAAGCCGCGAATGCGGAAATCGTCCACGCGATTGTCGATACCGGTGCTCTCCAGCGCCACACCGGCAACATAGCGCATTGCATCGTTGAGATTCTGCACGCCGCGCGCGTCCAACTCCTCGCGCACGATCACCGACACGGACTGGGGCGTTTCGGCAATCGGCGTATCGGTCTTGGTGGCGCCCGAAGTGTATTCGGTTACCCGATAGGCATTGACGGTGACCGTGCCCAGCGTTTTCGCCTCCTCCCCGGCGGCGTCCTGGGCAGGCGGCGCGGCCTCCTGCGCGCCGGCCAGCGGCGGAAGCGCCAACAGCGTAATCAGGGAAAGAAGCGGTGAAATGCGTGCGGGGGAACGTACGGAAGAGCGTGAAACCTTGTTGCTTGATGACATCGATTAGCGCCTGAAAACAAGAATCGCCTTGTGGGGGCCACCCAAACAGGATTGCCCAAGGCAGTTACAAACATCAACAATAATACAAATGATATTGATTCTTATCAACTGTTTTACATATCGAGCCGGGCATGGGGTCTCCTCCGTCGCCCTTTTACATCACCATCCATTCGGGCCCCACCGCTCCGGCGTCACCATTTCCGGTTCGCTTCGGTGGGGCCGGATAGGCGTTTAAAACGCCAACATCATAATCCCGCGCAGATACGACAAAGCCCCAATTTCTGGGGCTTTGTCAGCAGTCCAAAGAGCCGCAAGGCTCTTCATATCCCGAGCGTAATCAAGCCTGTATGTATTTTTTCCGGCGGCTATAGCTAAGGCCGAGCAGGCCGGTTGCCAACAACAACGCACTCGCCGGCTCCGGCACGGTATTCCCTTTCGCGGCGGTGTCGAAGGTGGCACCGAGAGAATAGCCATAAGTGAAAGAAAGACTTTGACCGGCCCCCAGGTTACCCAAACCAAAACCGAGACCGATGGCGTAATCGCCATTGCCGTCGTTGACCCCGGCCAGATACAAGGAGGGGTCCGTTGACCAATAGTTGCTGACGCCCGCGTTGTGAGCGAAATTCTTGTCGGTGGTAAATACGCAGATCGTCTCTCCGGAATTTGTTCCCGTTCCGCAGGCCTGGCTCTTAGAGAGCACGGCGTTCTCCGTGAAGTAAGAGCCATAAGCATTCACATCCGGGTCCGGATCGAGCGTGCGCAGAAATGCCAAGTCTTGGAGCTCGCGGCTACCGGTATTGGTCACCGTGGTGGTAACGGCAATCACCGAACGGCCGCCATAGGTCGTCAGGATGTAATCATTGGTGATGCTGAGCCCTCCGAACAGACTGAACGACGTCGCTGAGAACGGGGAATTCTGGGCCACGGAAACGGAGAAAGCGTTGGTGCCGTAAGCGTTGTTAGCGTAAAAATACCCGCCTGTCGCCGACGAGAGATAGAAACCCTCGAATGGCGAGCCCGGCGTCAGAAAATCGTTGATACCGTAGTTCCGCTTACCCGTCGAGTCGTACAAAATCCCGGGAGGAATATTGCCGTTCGAACCCAAGGTGCCGTAATCGCTGATGCCGGCAAGGACATAATCGTTTTGCAGCACGGCCGCCGCGTGGGCGCCCATCGGCAAGCCAAGGCTGAACAGTAAAGCGGCCGCCAGCTGTTTCTTGATGAGCTTCACGGAATAATTTCCTTCAAAAATTAGCCTTTAAAAGGCGACTTCACAATTAATCGCTTTACTGCCGATCCTCGGGTTGAAGATATCAACCATCCCCACAAGTAAAAGAGGAATTAATTGGCAGTTTTAAACCCCGCCGAGACAATTTACGTAGCGTCCGTGACAAATCTTGCACGGCGGCGGCTGGCACCCCGCCTCGCCACTTTCTCCACATTGCAGCGCAATGGAATGCGATAGCGGCGCCGGCTCGACTAAAATCGCGTTCTCTTCACTGCTTTCAGGGCCTGCCCACGCCATGTCTTCCGCACCCATCCGCACCCGTTTCGCCCCCAGCCCCACTGGCTTCCTCCACATCGGCGGCGCGCGCACCGCCCTGTTCTCCTGGGCCTATGCCCGGCGGCACAGCGGCACCTTCATCCTGCGCATCGAAGATACCGACGTGGCCCGCTCCACGCAGGCAGCGGTGGACGCCATTCTCGAAAGCATGGAATGGCTGGGTTTGGATTGGGACGAAGGGCCGTTCTACCAAATGCAGCGCATGGACCGTTACAAGGCGGTGGTCGCCCAAATGCTCGCGGCCGGCACGGCCTACCACTGCTACACCACCCCCGAGGAACTCGACACGCTGCGCGAAGCCCAGCGCGCGCGCGGCGAAAAACCGCGCTACGACGGGCTCTGGCGGCCCGAGCCGGGCAAAACGCTGCCGCCGGTGCCGGCGGGCGTGAAACCGGTGGTGCGCTTCCGCAACCCCACCACGGGCACGGTGGCCTGGGACGACGCGGTGAAAGGCCGCATCGAATTCTCCAACGCCGAACTGGACGACCTCATCATCGCCCGCCCGGACGGCACGCCCACGTACAACTTCTGCGTGGTCGTCGACGATTGGGACATGCGCATCACCCACGTCATCCGCGGCGACGACCACGTCAACAACACCTGCCGCCAGATCAACATCTTCGAAGCGCTGGGCGCGCCGGTGCCGGTCTTCGCGCACCTGTCCATGATCCTGGGCGACGACGGGCAAAAACTCTCCAAGCGCCACGGCGCGGTCAGCGTCACCCAGTACGAGGACGACGGCTACCTGCCCGAAGCCGTCATCAACTACCTCGGCCGCCTGGGCTGGAGCCACGGCGACGACGAAGTATTCTCGCGCGAGCAGTTCGTCTCCTGGTTCGACCTCGACCACATCACCCCATCGGCGGCGCAGTTCGACACCAACAAACTGAACTGGCTCAACGCCCACTACATCAAGCAAGCCAGCGATGCCCGCCTCACCGCCGAAACGGAAAAACGGCTGGCGCGCCTCGGCGTAAAACCGGATGCAAGCACCCCGCTGGAAAAGGTCGTGGCGCTATACAAAGACCGGGCCGGCGACCTGAACGCGCTGGCCGACGCGGCCGCGCTGTTCTACACCGACGCCAACGCCGCGCCCGAACTGCTCGACCAACACCTCACCCCGCCCGCCCTCGCCGCGCTGACAAGCCTGTGCCAGCGCCTGCAAACGGCGGCATGGGGCAAAGCGGCGCTCAACCAGGTGATCAAGGACACGATGGCCGAGCACAGCCTGAAAATGCCGCAAGTCGCCATCCCGCTACGCATCGCCGTGCTAGGCGTCGCGCAAACGCCCTCCATCGACGCGGTGCTCGAAGTGCTGGGGCGCGAGCGGGTATTGGCGCGTCTTGGTCGGTATCTTGATTAAATTCAACGAAAAATCCGAAAAAACCAAGCACATCACTTATGACGTTGGGTGTTCAACACGCTTTTTCACAATCCTATCCACCACAAAAATGACCATGCGAACTCTAGCAATTTCTTGCTCTTTAGCTGCGATTCTCATCACTGGGTGCGCCCACCAAGCGCCGCCTTTTTTGGTCCCAGGGCTGGAGCGATCCGAAATCGTATCTGTAGAAGATCTACGCCCAGAAAGTGAGGCGCAAAAGGAAGTTTTCAGTTATTTCATCACCAGTAGCGCCTACGGAATCTACCGAATCCCGGAGACGGCTAGTAGCCCGTCCGCCATTCGACTTCTCACACATCGTGCCTACGAGAAATTTCCAGAGCTGGCCCAAAACGCTTCCCTGAAGGTCCATCACTTGGTTACCTACTTGAATCTCCAGTCCCGACTTCGTTGGGGGGCGGTGGGAGCGGCTTTTGCCGGACCGATCGGCGCGTTGGCAACCCAGTCCTCCCCCCCAGCAGGCGAGGTTTATACCACTCAAGTTGACAGTGGAATATTTCAACAAACAGCGGACGATGAATATCTGAGGGCCCTCTATACAGAAAGCGAGAACCCCTCAAGAGCACCTGTCAATGTCATTTATATTGAAACGGAGATCATGGGTCGCCGTATTGCAACGAGGTCTCTGGCGCCCCCTTTGAAAGACAAGCCTAATCCTAGCTTGGCCGAGGTCGTCGATATTTGCATTGCGAATCATCTTGCTCTGTACAGTGAGCCGGTGAAAAAAACGGTTTCTTCCGGACAGGCGGAAAATTGATCAAGGCGCCCTAGACTACGTCAATGCCTACATTGACCGCTATCCAAGCACGGAGACGGCTAATCTTAAATATTGCACTTCGCTTACTGCCTTTTTTCATCGGCCTGGGTATCGCATACGTTGTAGGAAGCCCCCTAAATTTATAGCCGCCTCGGTTTGCATTCTTATGCTCGGATACTTCTTCACTTGGTTCAATATCCGAATGATGCAAAAAAATGGTCAGCTGAACGCACTCAAGGAAGTAAATATCCCCCGGCAAGGCCGGGGGTTTTAAAGGGTGAGCGCCTCAAAGGCGCTGCAACCCATGAGCCGCCCAGAGCAGGGCTGCCTATACGCCCAGCTTCATCTGGTCGAATCGCGCATCCACTTCTAGCCTTTCTGGCGCTGCCACTTCGAAGATCGTAAACAGATACTTAGCCCTTTCGGGCTGTGGCGTCCTGAGAGAGCGCGACGATCACTTTCTCCAGCAGGGCGAATAGCGCTCCTCGCTCGTCGTCCGTCAGACCTGACAAGGCAGCCTCATTGACTTCCCGCGTAGCCTCGCTCACGGCGGCGACCTTTGCCCTGGCCGTCTTCGTCAGCGACACCAGTGAGCTGCGCCCATCCGATGGGTCAGGCACGCGTTTGATCAGGCCATCGCGCTCCATCCGGTTGAGCGTGGCCGCCATGGTCGGCTGCTCGACGGCAGCGGCAACGGCCAGCACTTTTTGTGGCAGTGCATCGCCGCCGCCCAAGGCAAAAAACACCGGCAAATGCGCTGAAGAGATACCCAGCGGCTTCAATCTGAGGTCAATGGCTGGCGTGAACACGCGTGCAGCCCAATTGATCATATAGCCCGCGGAACGATGACGATCGAGCGACATATATAGCTTGCTATCTATTTTTAGAATATTTACTATAGCATGCTATGTACTTTAACCGAAGGACTTACCCGATGAACCAGAATCGTCGAAAAATTATCGGTCTGCTGCACGCCGCCGCTGGCATGCTGGCCCTGGCCACCGTTTGTGTTTTCATGCTGTCCACGCTGTACGCCGAGGCATTTGGCCATCCCGCGCTTGTCGCTACCGTCAAGACTGGAATTCTGTGGGGAATGCCACTGTTAATCCTGCTGATGGCAAGCATCGGCGGTTCGGGTCTGGCCCTTTCGGGGCGCTCTCCGAAAGGGCACGCCGCACGCAAAGTGGGGCGGATGAAGATCGCAGGCCCAATCGGCCTTCTTGTCCTGGCGCCGGCTTCCGTGTTTCTGGCCTGGAAGGCCAATGCGGATAGCTTCGATACCGCGTTTTATACGGTACAGGTGATCGAGTGCATCGCCGGTGCGATCAATATCACGCTGATCGCCTTGAATATGCGCGATGGCTTTGCGATGACGGCCGGGCGCCGAGCCCGCCGCTTCGTATCGACAGCGCCGGATCGCCTGCCCAAAGCCCGCACGTGAGCACCGGATCGGCACCCTCCCTACATTTTTACAAGGCAACACCACCATGACAGCACGACTCTTTCGCGCTTGGGCAGCGACATTTCTGTGCGCTGCTTCGACATTAACCTTTGCCGAGGTAGCAATAACAGCGAATATCACCGGCATCGAAACAGAACGCGGGGTGATACGCGCGGCCCTGTTCTCGGAAAAAACTCAAGACAAGTTCCCTGACGGAACCCCGCTGATGGAACAGGCCGTTGACGCGAAGAAAGGGGGCGTGAGCGTCACCTTCAAAGTTCCGGAACCGGGTTACTACGCCATCGCCGTAATGCATGACGAGAATAACAACGGAAAAATGGACACCAACTTCCTCGGCATTCCCCAGGAACCGAACGGCAACAGCGGCGAAGTTGCAACCCTGAAGCCACGCTTCAAGAACTCACGGTTTCTCGTCGATGGCAAGGACGTCGACCTTCAGATCAAGCTTCACTAGCAGGCTGATGCAAAAGCGCTGACTGCCAATATAAACCAATTAGGTTAGAATTTGTCTATGGAGAAACCAACCCCACATTGCAGGCTGGCCGTGGTCAAAGCCTTCGTTGAGACAGGCAAAGTCCGCGCAACCCGTTCAGCCAGGCTTGGGGCCACCGCGTTGGGGTTGGAACTCTCCGACATGCTGGCTGTGGTGCTGGCACTCACGCCAGCGGACTTCTACAAAAGCATGACGGCCCATGCCGATCACACGGTATGGCAGGACGTGTACCGACCCAGCACGCAGGCGGGCGATGTGTACCTGAAGCTGACGGTCATCGATGACGTGCTGATCGTGTCCTTCAAGGAGCTATGACCATGAAATGCCCTGTTTGCGGCGCGGCGGAACTGATCCACGACACCCGCGACCTGCCCTACACCTATAAGGGCGAAACAACGGTGATTCCTGCGGTGACGGCCGATTTTTGTCCCGCGTGCGATGAGTCCATCACCGACATGGCCGAAACCGAGCGCGTCATGCGCGAAATGCAGACGTTCAACAAGCAGGTGAACGCGGCCATCGTTGATCCCGCTTTCATCGTCAATGTGCGCAAGAAGCTCGACCTGGGCCAGCGCGAAGCCGCCGAAATCTTCGGCGGCGGCATCAATGCCTTCTCGCGCTACGAGAACGGCAAGACCAAGCCGCCCTTGGCCTTGGTCAAGCTGTTCAAGCTGTTGGATCGTCACCCCGACTTGCTCAACGAGATTAGAACCGCCTGAGATTCTCCCGCCGGCCCCTCTCCCTTAACGGGGGCCAAACATGCCCTTGGACTTGGGGGAAGATCAATCATGGTTTGCACCGCACTTAGGGCACCGTTTCACGGCCAAGAGCCAATGCAACCATTGTCCGATGCCTTGATGCGTCATCGCATACAGCACGAGTCGCAGCCCACAATGCTGGCATCGAACAGCGTAGACAGCCCACACCAAGCCTGCAAAACAAAGTACCAATGCTCCAATCTTTACAGCAACCTCAGGCACAGCCAGCACATTGCCGATTTCATCGGGTATCAGGAAGCAAGCGCTTGCGATGGCCAGCATGGCTCCGGCAAGCCATAGCTTCCATTGCTGCCCAGCAACCAAGACCTTTGACTCGCCTCGCCGAGTCCCCACGTTCGTCATTTCTGGCATGTGCATGCAGCGTTGGAAGCTTCCGGGGACAGCGCCTTCCTGTTTGACCGTGGAAACCTACTCATCATCTACGTCTTCACAATCGCAATATATTGCTTGACCGCCACAAACGGGACAACGCTCAACGTCACAACCGAAGACATGCAATTGGCCTTTAATAACGGCGCAGTCATGGCAAGGTCCTTTTGATGCCCCCCAGTCCTCTTCTTCGTCACCATATGCAATCCGGGGATAGGTAGCGCCATTAATAACGAAGGTAGTTTCTTTTTGTGCAGCCTCAATTTTCTCAGGCCAGCCTTCAATAACCGTTGTTCCGTTGTATTCCACAAATTTCTTTTCCATTTGTCTTCCTTGTAAAAGATAAGGGGCAACAGAGGCAAGATCAGTCGAAACACCAACGGCGGAGCCGGGATATTCGATCCATCCCGCCGTGTTCACCTACTCCTCCACCACCTTCAAACCACGCGCCGGCTTCAGCATATAGCGGGCGGGATCGACCGCCGCCCATAGATCGCGCTCCAGCGGCAGCGGGTCGCCGTCGAGCACGGAGGCCAGCGCCTCGCCCATCAGGCTGGACCACACCAGGCCGCGCGCACCGAAGCCGGAAACGGCGTACAGACCCGGATAGCGCGGGATTTTTTCGAGCGGGGTATGCGATTCGTAGCGCTCGCCGGACGGGTTCGCCATTGGCACCGCGCCGACCATCGGCAGACGGTCCGGCGAGGCGGGGCGAAAACCGACCCGCCCCGGCGGCGTCGCCAGCGTCGCGGGATACCCCGGCAGCATGGCTTCGAGCTTGGCGAGGTTCTCGGCGTGGTCCGCCGCGCGCAACTCGATATCGTCGTCATCGACGGCAAACGTGGCGCCGGCGCAGCGCACGCCATCCACCGCCGGGGTGACGTAGCCCATGCGGCAGACGACGACTTCGGGCGCCCTGCCCTCCTCCCCCTCGCCCGCCGCGAGCAGGCTGACCTGCCCGCGTGCCGACACAATAGGCAGCGCGGCCATCTGGGGGAAAGCGCGGCTGCCGACGCCACCGGCGACAATCGCCACCGGCGCGGCGGCGATCAGGCCGCCGTGTTCGTCGATCGCGCGCCATTGCCCATCGGCCTGTTCCAAGCGCGCGGCCTGGCGGCCGAAATGGCCGCGCACGCGCTCCGCATGCACCGCCACATTGGCCGCGCACAGGCTCGGCGGCTGAATCCAGCCGCACGCGGGAAACCACCAGCCGCCAAGCGGAACCGGCCAGCCGGCGATACGGCTGGCCTCATCGGCCTCGACAAAGCGCAGGTAAGCGGGCGGCGGCTGGTGGCGCTCCACCGCGTCGCGCATCGTCGCCTGCTGCGCGGCATCGCGCGCCAGGTGCAGAACGCCGCTGGGGGCCCAGTGCACCGCCTGGCCGAGCGCGGCCAGGCGCTCGATGTGCCGCAGGCCGTACAGCACGCCGGCACGGGTCAGGCGCGTCATGCGGTTTTCGTGGATATTGGGTAGCGGGCGGAATGCCCCCGCATGGTTGCCGGATGCACCCTGCCCAGGGCCGGCGGCGGCGTCGATCAAGTCCACCGTCCAACCCCGCGCGGCCAGCCGTTCGGTGATCGACGCGCCGGCAGCGCCCGCGCCGAGTACCAGCGCCCGGCGCTCCTCGGGCGCTGCGGCCAGCGGGGGCGGCAAACGCCCGGCATAGCGCCCGCGCAGCATCTCCCGCTTGGCGCCGAAGCCCGGCGCCTTGGCGGTTTCAAACCCGGCCCGGCGCAGCCCCTCGCGCACCTCGCCCGCCACGGACCACGTTGCCAGCGTGGCATCGGCGGCGGCAAGGCGCGCGAGCAGGTGGAATACGCGCGCGGACCATAAACGCGGATTCTTAGCGGGCGCAAAGCCGTCCAGATAGAACGCGTCGGCGCGCGCGCCGATACGGTCGAGCCCGTCGGCGGCATCGCCCAGGTACAGGCTCAGCGTGACCTGCTCATTGTCGAAGTGCAGCCGGTGCAAACCCGGCACGAGCACGGGCCAGCGGGCGTGGAGTTCGGCGGCCAAGGGCGCAAGTTCGGGCCAGTTTTGGTGCAGGCGGGCCAGATCGTCGCGCTCGAACGGATGTAACTCGCACGAGATGAAGTGCAGCCGCGCGCAACGCCGCGCATCCTGCCGCCACGCCGCCCAGGTGGCGAGAAAATTCAGCCCCAGGCCGAAGCCAGTTTCGACGACGACGAACTGGCGCCGCCCCTGCCAGCGCGCCGGCAGATCGTTGCCGGCCAGGAACACATGCCGGCTCTGCGCCAAGCCGCCGTCGCTGGAGTGATAAATGTCGTCATAAACATCGGAGTAAGGCACGCCTTCCGGGGTAAGACCAAGACGGGCAGGCACGATGGGCATAGAAAATTCCGTGGATCGATAAATGAGGAAAGGCTTTTTGCACGCTGCTTTGAATCAACCCGAGTGCCGCCACAAAGCCCAGGCGACATGCTCGCGCACCAGCGCGGATTCGTCGCCGCCACGCGCGCGTAAGGCGTCGATGACTTCGCCGCAGGTCGGCGCGTTGCCAAGCGCGACGGCGAGGTTTCTCAGCCAGCGCTCGTAGCCGATGCGGTGGATCGGGCTGCCGGCGGTGCGCGCGTCGAATTCGGCCTCGCTCCATGCGAACAGATCGCACAAGCGCGCGGCATCGAGGCCGTGGCGCGGGGCGAAATCCGGCTCGGCGCTGATGCGGGCGAAGCGGTTCCAGGGGCACACCAGTTGGCAGTCGTCGCAACCGTAGATGCGGTTGCCGATCAAGGGCCGCAGGGGTTCGGGAATCGCCCCCTTCAACTCGATGGTCAGGTAGGAAATGCAGCGTCGCGCATCAAGCCGGTACGGCGCAACGATGGCGCCGGTCGGGCAGGCGTCGATACAGGCCCGGCAGGAACCGCAATGCGGCGTGGCCGGCGCGTCGATTGGCAGCGGCAGATCGGTATAGATTTCACCCAGAAAAAAATACGAGCCCACCGCGCGGTCCAGCAACAAGGTGTGCTTGCCGCGCCAACCCAGCCCGCTCTTGGCCGCCAGCGCCGCTTCCATGACGGGCGCGGAATCGACGAACACGCGGTAGCCGTGCGGCGCGGCCTCGGTAATGCGCTCGGCCAAGGTTTGCAGCCGCTTGCGCAAAACTTTGTGATAATCGCGCCCCAATGCGTAACGGGAAATGTAAGCGCGGTCGCGCGCATACAACACTTCTTCGGCCGGCGCGGCATCCGGCCAATAATTCATGCGCGCGCTGATGACCCGCACGGTGCCCGGCACCAGTTCGGCCGGGCGCGTGCGTTTCGTGCCGTGCCGCCCCATATAATCCATGTCGCCCTGCATACCGGCCGCCAGCCATTGTTCCAGGCCGTTTTCGGCCTCGGCGAGATCGATGCCGGCAACGGCAACGGCGTCGAAACCCAGCTCGGCGCCCCACTGTCGTATGCGTGCAACCAAGGGCGCGAGCGCATCGGCGGCCGTGGCATCGGCGGCTGTATTTACCTGCGAGATATTTTCATGACCGGAACTGCTCATACGCCCGATGATAGCGACGCCCGGATCGCCCTGCACCTGCCGGCGGAACAAGACACGCTGGATGCAGGCGCGCTGCTGGCCGCGGCGCTGCAACCGGGCCTGAAAATCTGGCTGTGCGGCAACCTCGGTTGCGGCAAAACCACCTTCACGCGGGGGGTGCTGCGGGCGCTCGGTTATGCCGGTAAGGTGAAAAGTCCTACGTATACCTTGATTGAACCTTATGTAATTTCTAGATTACACTTATATCACTTTGATTTTTATCGTTTCAATTCGCCGGACGAATACCTGGATGCGGGGCTTGACGAGTACTTTTCCGATGCTGGAATCTGCCTTGTGGAATGGCCGGAAAAGGCTTTGCCCCACCTCGCGCAGCCGGATCTGGAATTCCATCTTGCCTTGGACGGCGCGGGAAGGCGGCTCGAAGCCGTGGCGGCAACCGAAGCGGGGCGAACATGTTTGAACAAACTGATCGAGACCTTGCGCAAGCGCCAGGGCCCTGCGCAAGCGAACAACCCGTGAACACACGCCTAAGTGGACTGCGCCGGCGCGATCTGCTCAAGCTCGCGGGCGCCTCCCTTGCCCTGCTCGTCAGCCCCACGGGGCGCGCGGCCAATAGCAGCCTGCTGGCCGTGCGCGTGTGGCCGGCGGAGGAATACACCCGCATTACGCTGGAAGGCTCGGACGAACTGCGCTACACGCATCAACTGGTCAAAGACCCGGAACGGCTCGTTGTCGATCTCGAAGGCGTGGAGCTGAACAGCGTGCTGGGCTCGCTGCCCTCCAAGGTGCTCGATAGCGACCCCTACATCCGCCTGATCCGCGCCGGGCAAAACCGGCCGGGCGTGGTGCGCGTGGTTGTGGAACTGAAAGCGGGCATCAACCCCCAGGTTTTCACCTTGAAGCCCGTCGGCAGCTACAAGCACCGTCTGGTGCTCGATCTGTACCCCACCGAACCCATCGACCCGCTGCTCGCGCTGATCCAAAAATCCTCGCCGCTGGATGCGGCGGCGGGCGCGGACGGCGTGCCGCCCATCGCCGCTAACGCGGGCAACGCCGGCAACCCCGGTAACGACACCCAAGCCACCAAGGAAGCCGTGCGCCAGAACGACGCGCCGCCGCCCGCGCAAACGCCCCCCCGGCGCGACGGGCAAAAGGTGAGCCGCCTCTTCACCGTGGCGCTCGACCCCGGCCACGGCGGCGAAGACCCCGGCGCCATCGGCCGCCGTGGCAGCCAGGAAAAAAACGTTACCCTGAGCATCGCCCGCCGGCTCAAACGCAAGATCGACGCCGACCCGAACATGCGCGCGATGCTGACCCGCGACGGCGATTACTTCGTTCCCCTCTACAACCGCGTAACCCGCGCGCGCGGCGTGCGGGCGGACCTGTTCGTTTCCATCCACGCCGACGCCTTCACCCGCCCGGAAGCGCGCGGCAGTTCGGTGTTCGTGCTGTCGGAAAGCGGCGCCACCAGTTCGGCGGCGCGCTGGCTGGCGCAAAAGGAAAACGACGCCGACCTGATCGGCGGCGTCAACCTTGCCAAGCAAGACGGCCATCTGGCCCGCACGCTGCTCGATCTGTCGCAAACGGCGGCGATCAACGACAGCCTCAAACTGGGCAAGGCTGTGCTGTCCGAATTGGGCGACATCAACGAACTGCACAAGGCGCAGGTGGAACAGGCCGGCTTTGCCGTGCTCAAGGCGCCGGATATTCCGTCGATCCTGGTCGAAAGCGCCTTCATCAGCAACCCGGAAGAAGAGCGCCGGCTCAACGACGAGGCTTACCAGGACAAAATGGCCGACGCCATCCTGCGCGGCATCCGCCGTTACTTCGAGGACAACCCGCCGGTTTCCCGCGCGCGCGTCGCACGGCTGGACTAATCAATAGTCAGCAAGGCGTCATTCGCCGTGCCGCCTGTCAGATCGCGCTGAATCGCCGATCCAGCCCGTTCTCGCGGAAGTGTTCGATCACGTAGTCGACAAAGACCCGCGTCTTGGCCGGCAGTAACTTCTGCGCCGCGTAATAGAGCGTGGTGTTGCCGGCATCCACATACCAGTCAGGCAGTACGCGCATCAGGCGGCCGCTTTCCGTGTAGGGCACGGCGTGCTGCATGCTCGCCAGGGTCACGCCCAGGTCCATGCAAGCGGCGACGCAGGCCGCTTCCTGATCGCTGAAGGTCATGCGCTCCTTTAGGGAGATAGGCGCCTGGGCTTGCTGGCGATTGCTAAGCGGCCAGGGACGCACGCGGCCGGTCTGCGGCGAGCGGATGCGGATGCCGTCATGGCTCGACAGGTCGGACGGGTCGCGGATCGCCGGGCGCCCGTCCAGGTACGCGGGCGAGGCCAGCAACACCAGATGCGCCGGGCAGAGCTTGCGTGCCACCACGCCCGGCGGCAGCTCGAAGCCACCGCCGATGGCGGCGTCGAAACCCTCGGCGATGAGGTTGACCTGGCGGTTGTCGAAGTGCCAGTCCGGACGGATCGCCGGGTAGCGTTCGAGGAAATTCCCCAATAGCGGCAGGATGTAGTCGCGGCCGAAGACCAATCCCATGCTGACCTTCAGCACGCCGCTGGGCTGGCCATCCGCGCTGGCCAGATTGGCGATGGCGCTTTGCAGGCTGGCAAGGCCGCCGCTGGCTTCGTCGAGAAAGCGCTCGCCGGATTCTGTCAGGGTCAGGCTGCGGGTCCTACGCTGAAACAGCCGCACACCCAGGTTGTTCTCCAGGCGCGCAACATTCTTGCTCACCGCCGCCGACGTCAGGCCCAGACGCCGCGCGGCCGCGGCGAAACTGCCAGCCTCGGCGCTACGGACGAAGCATTCGATACTAATCAGGCTTTCCATGGGTGGCATTAAATACGTTTTGTATCGACTGAATATAGCAATTACTGGCTACCGAGTAATGAATTGGAGAGGGAAACTAGCCCCGTCGAACTTACCCCCCACTACCTTCGGAGATACATCATGACCACCCCCCAATCCCTCAACGGCAAGATCGCTTTCGTACAGGGCGGCTCCCGCGGCATCGGCGCCGCCATCGTGCAACGGCTGGCCCGCGAAGGCGCGGCAGTCGCCTTCACCTACATCAGCTCGGCGCAGAAGGCCGAAGAGCTGGCTGCCAGCATCGAAGCCGCCGGCGGCCGCGCCCTGGCCATCAAGGCTGATAGCGCCGACGCCGCTTCCGTGCAGGCGGCCATCGACAGCGCGGCCCAGCGTTTCGGCGGTATCGACATTCTGGTTAACAATGCCGGCGTGCTGGCCATCGCCCCGCTGGAAGCGTTCAGCCTGGACGACTTCGACCGCACCCTGGCAGTGAACGTGCGCAGCGTCTTCGTCGCCACCCAGGCCGCCGCGCGGCACATGGGCGAAGGCGGCCGGATTATCACCATCGGCAGCACCAACGCCGAACGCATGCCCTTCAGCGGTGGCGCCGTGTATGCCATGAGCAAATCGGCCATCGTTGGCCTGACGCGCGGCCTGGCCCGTGACCTCGGTCCGCGCGGTATCACCGTCAACAACGTGCAGCCCGGCCCGGTGGATACCGACATGAACCCGGATAAGGGCGAGTTCGCCGATACCCTCAAGAAGCTGATGGCGCTGGACCGCTATGGCCGCGCCGAGGAAATCGCTGCGTTCGTTGCCTACCTGGCGGGGCCGGAAGCCGGCTACATCACTGGCGCCAGCCTGACCATCGACGGCGGATTCGCAGCCTGATGGCAGAGCCGCGAGCGGGCGTTCAGGCCCGCGCGCGGCTCTGGATGTTCCCGTGTTCCGAGGTGCTGGCGAGCTTTTCCGAGAGCAGTTCCACCTGTTCGTAGAGGCGCGGGGTCCGCCGAAGGCGAATCCGCATAAACGGCGGCACACCCCGCTTTATCGATATAATCGGCCTTTTTTCCAAGTAGTCATGCAGGTTCTTCGCGGGCTTCCCCGGCACGCTGGCCAACCCTCGGTGCTCACCATCGGCAACTTCGACGGCATCCACCGGGGCCACCAGGCACTCCTACGGCTTCTCACCGGCAAAGCGCGCGCGCTCGGCCTGCCGGCGGCCGTATTCACGTTCGAGCCGCACCCGCGCGAATACTTCTCCCCCGCCAGCGCGCCCGCCCGCCTATCGTCGATGCGCGAAAAGCTCCTGCTGCTCGCCGCCGCCGGCATCGACCGCGTGCATGTCTGCCGCTTCGATGCGCGCCTGGCCGCGCTCTCCGCCGAGGATTTCATCGACGACATTCTGGTGCGCGGCCTGGGCACGCGCCACCTCTACATTGGCGACGATTTCTGCTTCGGCGCCGGGCGACGGGGCAATTTCGACATGCTGCAAGCCGCCGGGCAAGACAAAGGCTTTACCGTCGAATCGATGGCGACGCTGGATGTCGAAGGCGAGCGCGTTTCCAGCTCCGCCGTGCGCGCGGCGCTGGCCGAAGGCGACATGGCCCACGCCACGCGCCTGCTCGGCCGCCCCTACAGCGTCGCCGGCCGCGTGATGCATGGCGACAAGCTCGGCCGCCAGCTTGGCTATCCCACCGCCAACATCCAGATGAAAGCGCGCAAACCCGCGCTGGCCGGCGTGTTCGCCGTCAGCGTCGAAGGGCTTGCCGCGCGGCCGCTGCCCGGCGTGGCCAACGTCGGCACCCGCCCGACCGTAACCGGCGAACTCCGCCCCCGGCTGGAAGTACACTTGTTCGATTGGAATCAGGACTGCTACGGTGCCCACCTGCGCGTCCACTTCCTGCACAAGCAGCGCGCCGAAGTCCGCTTCGATTCCCTTGCCGCGCTCACCGCGCAGATCGAGCGCGACGCCGTGCAGGCGCGCGACTGGTTCACCGCGCACCCCGATACGCTCACCCCCGACATCAATTAAAAAACCCCATGGCCGATTACCGTAAAACGCTGAACCTGCCCGATACCCCCTTCCCGATGCGCGGCGATCTGCCCAAGCGCGAACCGGGCTGGATCGCGCAATGGCAAAAGAAAAAGCTGTACCAAAAAATCCGCGCCGCCTCCGCCGGCCGGCCCAAGTTCGTGCTGCACGACGGCCCGCCCTACGCCAACGGCAACCTGCACCTGGGCCATGCGCTGAACAAAATCCTCAAGGACATCATCGTCCGCTCGAAAACCCTGGCCGGCTTCGACGCCCCCTATGTGCCGGGCTGGGACTGCCACGGCCTGCCGATCGAGCACAAGGTGGAAGTCACCCACGGCAAGAACCTGCCCGCCGACAAGGTGCGCGCGCTGTGCCGCGCCTATGCCGCCGAGCAGATCGACATCCAGCGCCAGGAATTCATCCGCCTGGGCGTGCTGGGCGACTGGGACAAGCCTTACCTGACGATGGACTTCGCCAACGAGGCGAACGAAATCCGCGCGCTGGCCGAAATGGTCAAGGCCGGCTACGTGTTCAAGGGCTTGAAACCGGTCAACTGGTGCTTCGACTGCGGCTCGGCGCTGGCCGAGGCGGAAGTGGAATACGCCGACAAGCCCTCGCCCACCATCGACGTCGGCTTTCCCTGCGCGGACCCGGAACGCCTTGCCGCCGCCTTCGACCTGGGCGCCATCGTCAAGCCCGCGCTGGCGGTGATCTGGACCACCACGCCGTGGACCATTCCCGCCAACCAGGCGCTGAACATGCACCCGGAAATCGACTACGCCCTGGTCGACACCGGCGAACGCCACCTGATACTGGCGCGCGATCTGGTCGATGACTGCCTGGCCCGCTACGGGCTCACGGGCCGTGTCGTCGCCGTTGCCAAGGGCGCGGCGCTCGACCACATTACCTTTCGCCACCCCTTCTACGACCGTCTATCGCCCATCCTGCTCGGCGATTATGTTGCGCTCGACGCCGGCACCGGCATCGTGCACAGCGCCCCGGCCTACGGCCTGGAAGACTTCCAGACCTGCCGCGCCAACGGCATGGCGAGCGACGACATCCTGACCCCGGTGATGAGCGACGGTCGCTACGCGCCCGATCTGCCCTTTTTCGGCGGGCTGAACATCTGGAAGGCCAACCCGGCCATCGTCGAAAAACTGCGCGAATCCGGCTGCCTGCTGGCCGACGGCAAGATCGTCCATAGCTACATGCACTGCTGGCGCCACAAAACGCCGCTGATCTACCGCGCCACCGCGCAGTGGTTCGTGGGCATGGATACCCGCCCCGGCTCTGGCTCCACGCTGCGCGAACGGGCGCTGCGCGGCGTCGAGGCCACGCGCTTTTTCCCCGCCTGGGGCCAATCGCGCCTGCACGCGATGATCGCCAACCGGCCGGACTGGTGTATTTCGCGCCAGCGCAACTGGGGTGTGCCGATTCCCTTCTTCCTGCACAAGGAAAGTGGCGAACTGCACCCGCGCACCGTCGAACTGATGGAACAGGTAGCGCTGCGGGTGGAAAAGGAAGGCATCGAAGCCTGGTTCAAGCTCGACCCCGCCGAACTGCTCGGCGCCGAGGCCGCGCACTACGACAAGATCGGCGACACGCTGGACGTCTGGTTCGATTCCGGCACCACCCACTGGCACGTGCTGCGCGGCTCGCACCCGGACGGCCACGCCGAAGGCCCGCGCGCCGACCTCTACCTGGAAGGCTCCGACCAGCACCGCGGCTGGTTCCATTCGTCGCTCCTCACCGGCGCGGTCATCGACGGCCACGCGCCGTACAAGGCGCTGCTCACCCACGGCTTCACCGTGGATCAGCAGGGCCGCAAAATGTCCAAATCGCTCGGCAACACCATCCTGCCGCAAGAAGTATCGGAAAAAATGGGGGCGGAAATTCTCCGCCTGTGGGTCGCCTCCACCGACTATTCGGGCGAACTGTCGATCAGCAAGGAAATCCTCGACCGCGTCGTCGAAATCTACCGCCGCGTGCGCAACACCCTGCGCTTTCTGCTCGCCAACATCGCCGACTTCGACATCGCCCGCGACGCCGTGCCGCCCGAACACTGGATGGACCTGGACCGCTACGCGCTCGCCCTCACCCGCCAACTGGCCAACCAAGCCGAAGCGGATTACGCGCGCTTTGAATTCCACCGCATCGTCCAAGCGCTGCAAGTGTTCTGCGCCGAAGACCTCGGCGCCTTCTACCTCGACATTCTCAAGGACCGCCTTTACACCACCGGCGCCGCATCCCTACCGCGCCGCGCCGCGCAGACCGTGCTGTGGCACATCACCCAGACCTTGTTGAAGCTGATGGCCCCCATCCTCTCCTTTACCGCCGAGGAAGCCTGGGCCGTGCTGAACCCGAACGCGCCCGACGACAGCGTAATGCTGCACACCTTCCACGCCCTGCCCGCGCAGGAAGGCGAAACCGCCCTGCGCGCGCATTGGGACTTGATCCGCGCGGTGCGTGCCGACGGCTTGAAGGAAATCGAAACGCTGCGGGCGGACGGCAAGGTCGGCTCCTCGCTGCAAGCCGAGCTCGAACTGCGCCTGGCCGTGGACAAATTCACCGCCATGGCCAGCCTGGGCGGCGACCTCAAATTCGTCACCATGACCTCGCGCGCCACGCTGATCGAAGTCGAACGCGCCGAGGACGAACGCCTTATCGCCACCCCGAGCGCGCAAGAAAAATGCGAGCGCTGCTGGCACTACACCAGCGACATCGGCGCCAACGCCGAACACCCCACGCTGTGCGCCCGCTGCGCCGGCAACCTGTACGGCACGGGTGAGACACGCACGCATGCCTGAACGCCACGCGCCCGGCGCTTCGCCTCCCTCCGCTCGCGGCGCAATCGCCGCCATGCTGCCGTGGCTGGCCGTGGCGGCGGTGATTGCCGTGCTCGACCAGATCACCAAACAAGTGATGCTGGGAACCCTGCAGCGGGGCGAAGTCATCACCGTAACCCCGTTCTTCGACCTCGTGCTGCTCTACAACCCCGGCGCGGCGTTCAGCTTTCTCGCCGATCACTCGGGCTGGCAACGCTGGCTCTTCACCGGGCTGGCGGTCGCGGTCTGCGGCTGGCTGCTCGCGCTGATCCACCAGCACCGGGCCGAACGCCTGCTGCCGCTATCCTTCGCCCTCATCATCGGCGGCGCGGTCGGCAACGTCATCGACCGCCTCGTCCACGGCGCCGTCGTCGACTTCCTCTACTTCCACGCCGGCCGCTACGGCTGGCCGGCGTTCAATCTGGCCGATTCCGCGATCACCGTCGGCGTCGTCCTCATGCTGTGGGGGCAATTCCGCCACGACCGGCGCGCGCGGCCCACCGAACCGAACCCGGAGAATCCCTCGTGAACGCATCCGCCACAAACACATCCACAGCGCGCCAGACTGTTGCCGCCGACAGCCTCGTCACCCTGCACTACCGCATCGCCCTGCCCAACGGTCAACCGCTCATCAGCACCTTCGAAGCCACGCCCGCCACGCTGCAAATGGGCGGCGGCGACCTGCTGCCGGTCATGGAAAAGCTCATCATCGGGCTGGCCGCCGGCACGCGGCACACCTTCGAGCTCGGCGCCGACGAAGCCTTCGGCCCGCACCGCCCGGAACTCATCGAGCGCGTCAAACGCGAACACATGCCCGGCGAAGAAATCGAACCCATGTCCATCATGGAATTCACCGCGCCGGACGGCTCGCGCTACCCCGGCCTGGTACGCGAAATCGACGACCGCTCCGCGCTGATCGACTTCAACCACCCGCTCGCGGGCAAGGCGATCCATTTTGAAGTGGAAGTGATCGGCGTGCTGTAACCGGCTCCGACTCTGGAGATAAAGGCATGAGAATCGGGATCATCGGCGCAGGCCATATCGGCCAGGCCATCGCGCGCCTTGCCGTAACCCATGGGCACACCGCAACGCTTGGCAACTCACGCGGCCCCGACACGCTTCGCGGGCTCGCCAGCGAAATTGGCTGTGACGCGGCGCGAGCGGAAGACATACCGGCATTGAGCGATATCGTCGTGCTTACCGTACCGCTCAACGCGGTATTCGATATCGAACCGCGGCTGCTCGATGCTTGTATCGTGATCGACACCAACAACTACTATCCCGACCGCGATGGCAGAATCGGTGCGCTGGACAATCGAGAAACGACAACCAGCGAAATGGTAGCGAGACACTTCTCCGGCGCTATCGTCGTCAAAGCGTTCAATGCCATCCTGGCCAAGGATCTGCTTGAACCTGTGAAACTGGCACAGGGGGCTAAGCGCGCATTACCGATTGCGGGCAACGATGCCGCCGCCAAATTACGCGTCGCCTCATTGCTGTCGGACTTTGGATACGAAACGGTGGATGCCGGCGCACTTGCCGATAGCTGGCGTTTCGAACGCGCCAAACCGGCCTACTGCATCCCGCTGGACCGCAACGGCCTGACCAACGCGCTGGCCGCCGCCGAGCGCGATGTAGAATTGCCCGAAGGATCGTGGAGACGTTGAGCGAGGACGGTAATACCCGCCATGGGGTACGAACTACCGCCCGGTGGGCATCTTCTGACATCCCCTCCCCGCTGAAAAGACACAGCCCGCCATGCCTGCCCCCAATACCCTTACCCCCGGCACCCGCGTTATCCTCCGCGCCTTCAACGGCGCGGCCAGCACGCCGCCGGATTGCCGCACGGACGAAAATTACTGGCGCCTGATCGGCGAGCGCGGCGCCGTGATCGAAACGCCACCGGACAACCCACGCGTACTGGTCCAATTCGACCGGCCCGCCGCCGAACTCGGCCTGCATTGCCATAACCCGATCCCGAACAGCCTGTTGATTCTAAAATCGGACCTGGAAGCCTGCTGACAACAGTCCGCCGGCAAACGCTACCCCTAAAGAAGATTGGAGCAAGCCTCCTCATGACCACAGCCCCCACCGACAACGCCAACAACGAAATCCTGCTCGCCACCCCGCGCGGCTTCTGCGCCGGCGTGGAACGCGCCATCGAAATCGTCGAACGGGCGCTGTCCCGCTTCGGCGCCCCGATCTACGTGCGCCACGAAGTCGTCCACAACAAATTCGTCGTCGACGACCTGCGCGCCAAGGGCGCCATCTTCGTCGAGGAACTCAACGAAGTCCCCGCCGGCAACACCGTCATCTTCAGCGCCCACGGCGTCTCCCTCACCGTGCGCGAAGAAGCCGAACAGCGCGGCCTGCGCGTATTCGACGCCACCTGTCCGCTGGTCACCAAGGTCCACATCGAAGTCGGCCGCATGCACGAACAAGGCCGCGAACTGATCATGATCGGCCACAAAGGGCACCCGGAAGTCGAAGGCACGATGGGGCAAGTAAAAAGCGGCATCCACCTCGTCGAATCCACCGCCGACGTCGCCGTCCTGCAAGTCGCCGACCCCGCCCGACTCGCCTACGTAACGCAGACCACCCTATCGGTGGACGACGCCGCCGCCATCGTCGCCGCGCTGCGCGCGCGCTTCCCCGAAATCGTCGGGCCGAAGAAAGACGACATCTGCTACGCCACGCAAAACCGCCAGGACGCGGTACGCTTCATGACTCCGCATGCCGACGTCGTATTCGTCGTCGGCTCCAAGAACAGCTCCAACTCCAACCGCCTGCGCGAAGTCGCCGCACTGCGCGGCATACCCGCCTACCTCGTGGACAACGCCGACGGCATCGACCCCGCCTGGGTCGCGGATAAACGCCGCATCGGCGTTACCGCCGGCGCATCCGCACCGGAAATTCTCGTCGAACAAGTCATCGAACGGCTGCACGCGCTCAGCGGCGGCAAAGTGCGCATGCTCGAAGGCGTGCAAGAAAAAATCGTGTTCCCCCTGCCCAAGGAATTGCAGGACGCACGCTGACTTTCACCACGAACAGCCGCCCCGCGCCACACCCGAACAAACGGCAGCGCGAGCGCCAAAAAGAAACGGCAAAGGCCCATGCGGGCCTCAAGCAACGTAAAACATCCCAAATAAATGAACAACCGTTGACCTAAATCAAACCCCCTTCCCCATATCTAGGCATAAATACCGCATTGTCCCCGACGCACCGGGGGCGCGCCAACAAAAACGCACAATAAGGATCGCCTCATGACCCGCCCGCTCGCGCCACTCACCGCGCTGCTGCTCGCCCTGTCGCCGCTGCAAACCGCGCTCGCTCAGAATCTCACCGAATACTTCTACAACGGCGTCGCCTACGAAGGCGCGGAGCGTGTACCGGCTCCGTGGTATGGCGGAACCACTACGTCGTCAGGCATCATCAATGACCATCAGAGCAAAAGCAGGACTATCCTCGAACACGGCGACGGCGCCGCAATCATGGCGCGCGAACTGGCTTGGCTGACCCCCATCTCCATCGCCACGCGACTGGATGTAGTAAAGCAAAACAAGAACGGCGGCATCCTGTGCCCCTCCGACATACTCGACGTCTTCGTCCTCCGGCTCGACTACAACACCTGGGGGGAAAGCATACCTCATGAAGCGTTCCATCTCGATCCATCCTTCACCCCACATAGCTTCACCCCCAACTGCCCCACCCCGCCGGGAGCAAGCCCAATATATGCTGGCGTCAGCGGGATCAGACGTTATTTCACCTGCCCGCCCGGTTTCCGCGACAAAAGCAGCCTATACATCACCGACGAATCCGCCCCCGCCTGCCTGCGCCCACTACCCGTGCGCGCCTGCCCCGGCCCCTTCGGCAACCCCATCACCGTCAACGGCGAGAAGATTCAACCCGAACTCGACTACCAAGACACCACCGATCCCCTGCTGCGCGTCTTCCGCACCTACAACAGCGCCCGTGCCATTGCTCTTGACGCAGGTCAACGCTCCGCCCCCCAATGGGCCTTCGATTACCAACAGCGCCTGCTGATCGGCTCCGGCACCCTCGTTGCCCTGCGCCCCGATGGCACCCGCCACCACTACCGCCTCGAACAAGGCGCCTACACCAGCCGCCAACCCGACGCCGCCGTGCTCACCGCCACCCCTACCGGCTGGCGTCTCGATCTGGGCAACACCCTCGAACACTACAACAGCACCGGCCAACTCACCGCCGTCGAGCGCCTCGATGGCCCCCGCCTCGCCTTTGAGCACGACACCAACGGCCGCCTCACCCGCGCCACCGCCCGCGACGGCCGCCAGATTCAGTACCACTACGATCTGCCCCCCGGCGCCACCCCAGCACCCGAACCCGACCCCGACCAAGCCTCGCCGCTGCCTGTCGCCCCCCACCCCACCGACCTACCGCGCTGGATCGAACTACCCGACAACACGATCCTCACCTACGAACTCGACCCTCAGTACGGCGAAATCGACCGCGTCACCCACCCCGACGGCAGCACCCGCGCCTATCAGTACCAGACCATTGACACCAACAGCACCCAACGCGTCCTCACCGGCCTCATCGACGAACGCGGCATCCTCGTCGGCACCTACGGCTATGTAGCCTCCGGCGCCGCCAGCAGTACCGCCCGCGCCGGCGGCGTCGACCGCTGGCAGATCCAGGACAACCGCAACCCCCAAGGCATCGGCACCGTCACCGTCACCACCCCGCTGGGTAACGGCTGCCGCTACGACTACAAAGCCATCAACGGCCTCGTCCGCCTCGTCCCCAGCAGCATCGCCGACCAAGGCCCCCTGTGCGGCTTCGCCCTCAAAGCCCTCGACTACGCCCCCGACGGCACCCCCAGTCTCGCCACCGCCATCACCGGCACCCGCACCCGGTTCACCCACGAACCCACTCGCCGCCTCCCCCTCACCCGCATCGAAGCCGAAGGCACCCCGGAGGCCCGCTCCACCGCCACCGCTTGGCACCCCACCTGGCAACTGCCGCGCGAACGCAGCGAACCGGGCAAACGCACCGCCTACCGCTACAACGGCGATACCGGCGTCAGTTGCGCCCCCGCCGACGCGCGACTACTCGACGGCACCGCCATGCCCCTGCTGTGCCAACGCACAGAAAACGCCACGCAAGACGCCAACGGCACCCAAGGCCTCACCGCCCCGATTGACTCCGCCGTCCCCGCCCGCACCTGGCGCTGGACCTACGACCAACGCGGCCGCATCCTCACCACCACCGACCCGCTTGGCGCCACCACCGCCACCACCTGGTACCCCGACACCGCC
>JAVBJT010000024.1:0-108712 GCA_031546845.1 Azoarcus sp.
TTGCCGTTGCCGCGATGAAGTCCGCCATCGCCGCCGCCAACAGCGCCTACGACAGCCTGAGCAAGACCGCCAAGCAAGTTGCCGAAATCGCCGAAGCCAACGTGGCTGCCGCGACCAACGCCACTGTGAAGGCCGTCAGCAGCACCGCCAAGGCGGGTGCGAAGAAAGTCGCCTGATCGACTTAAAAGCTTACAAAATGAAACGGCCCCGCATCGCGCGGGGCCGTTTTTGTTTTTCCGGGCGAACTTTTTCCCCCGCCGGCCGATAAAGTCAGCCGGCATCCACGGCGCGTTTCGCCTCCGCATTTGTATCGCCTTCCTCACCGACCAGTACCGGAGCGCCGTCGCGGTAATGATGCGGGAACAGCCTCTGCATTTCGCCTTCGATCCAGTTTTCCACTTCGGCGTTGATCGCTTCCACCTTCTTACCCTTGACCTCGACCGGCGGGCCGATGCTGACGACGATTTCCCCCGGATATTTGAGGAAGGCGTTACGCCGCCAGAATTCCCCGGCGTTGTGCGCCACTGGCACCGCGGGCACGCCGGCGCGCTTGGCCAGCCAGGCGCCGCCGATTTTGTAGCGGCGTTGCGTGCCTGGCGCCACGCGGGTGCCTTCGGGGAATACGATGACCCAAAAACCTTCCTTGAGTCGCGCCTTGCCCTGCTCGACTACTTGGGCAAGTGCATCCTTGCCGGCCGCGCGGTCGATAGCGACGCCGGGCATTTGCGCCAATCCCCAACCAAAAAACGGTACCCGCAAGAGCTCACGCTTGAGCACGAAGGACACCGGCGGGAAAATGGCCTGTAGCGCGATCGTTTCCCACGCCGATTGGTGTTTGGACAGGATCACCGCAGGGCCGGCCGGCATGTTTTCCCGCCCGAGCACGGTGTAACGGATACCGAGCAGATGGCGGATGAGCCACATCGCCATCGGCACCCATGACGTGATGGCGCGGTGCCGAACCCGGGGTGAAAACGGAAACACCAGAAAGCCGAACAGCCCGTAGGGCAATGTGATGATGGCAAGCGCGACGGCGAACAGGAGCGAACGCAGCAGGATCATGGCGTCAGTCGGTCAGTTCGGCGACGACGGCCGCCAGATCGGGGTAAATCCGTGTTTGCTCGGGCAGGTCCGGTTCCTGTTTGGTTTTTTCGCCCTTGCCGGTAAGTACCAGGTAGGGCTGGCAGCCGACGGCCAGTGCGGCTTGCAGATCGCGCAAGCTGTCGCCGACGGCCGGTACGCCGGTCAGATCGACGTTGAAACGTTCGGCGATCTGCTTGAACATGCCTGGCTTGGGTTTGCGGCAATCGCAGGTGGAGTCGGCCGCATGCGGGCAAAAGAAAATGGCGTCGAGCCGGCCGCCGACCTGGGCGAGGCTCTTGACCATTTTGCCGTTGATCGCATTGAGCGTATCCATGCCGAACAGGCCACGCCCCACGCCGGATTGGTTCGATGCCACGACCACGCGCCAGCCCCATTGGTTGAGCTTGGCAATGGCTTCGAGCGAGCCGGGAATCGGTTTCCACTCTTCCGGCGATTTGATGAACTGCACGGAGTCGACATTGATGACGCCGTCGCGGTCGAGAATGATCAGTTTCATGCGCGCACTCCGCTCTAAATGGCGGCGATGCCAGCGGCCCCGGTCACGGCGCCGCTGGCATCCGTTCCAGTTTTACGCCGACAGGCGCGAAATATCCGCCACCTGATTCATCAAGCCGGCAAGCAAGGCCAGCAAGGCCAGCCGGTTTTGCCGCGTCAGCGGCTCCTCGGCCATCACCATGACGCTGTCAAAGAAGGCGTCGACCTCCGCGCGCAGGCCGGCGAGCACGCGCAGCGCTTCGGTGTAGTCCTCGTTATCGACGTGCGACTTCACCTTCGGCTCGATCTCGATAACGCGGTGGAACAACGCTTTTTCGGCTGTTTCCTGCAGCAAGGCGACGTCTGGCTTGCCCGGCGCGGCGGCCGATTTCTTCAGGATGTTGACGATACGCTTGTTCGCCGCCGCCAGCGCTTCGGCCTCGGGTAGCGCGCGGAACGCCTCCACCGCGGCAAGCTTAGCCGGCACCCGATCGATGCGCGTCGGCGCCAGCGCCAGCACCGCGTCCACCGTGGAGGCGTCGCTGTTCGCGCCGCCCTCCGCGCTGTCTTGTTCGCGCAGCAGGTTGCGCAGGCGTTCGCGCATGAAGTCGAGCAACTGCGCCTGGAAGCCCTCGGCGGTGAGCGTGCCGGGTTTGAAGCCGGCCGCCGCGTCCGCCACCAGTTCGTCCAGATCGAGTGGCAGCGGCGTTTCCATCAGAATGCGCAGCACGCCCAGCGCGGCGCGGCGCAGCGCGAACGGGTCCTTGTCGCCGGTGGGCAGCAGACCGATGCCGAAAAAGCCGGTCAGCGCGTCGAGCTTATCCGCCAGCGCCACCGCCGCGGCCACTTTGCCGGCCGGCAACCGGTCGCCGGCGAAGCGCGGCTGGTAATGCGCCTGGATGGCGTCGGCCACGACCGCGCCCTCGTTATCGGCGAGCGCGTAATAGCGCCCCATGATGCCTTGCAACTCGGGGAATTCGCCGACCATGTCGGTAACGAGGTCGGCTTTCGCCAGCCGTGCCGCGCGGCTCGCTGCGGCAACGTCGGCGCCAAGGCGAGCGGCAATCTTGCCCGCCAGTGCCTCTAGCCGTTCGATGCGTTCCAACTGGCTGCCGAGCTTGTTGTGATAGACCACTGCCGCCAGACGCGGCAAGCGCGAAACGAGGTGCTGTTTCTTGTCCTGCTCAAAGAAAAAGCGCGCGTCCGACAGGCGCGGCCGCACCACGCGTTGATTGCCGGTGACGATGTTGGCCGGATCGGCCACGCGCATGTTGGAAACGATGAGAAAGCGGTTCTGCAGCTTGCCGTCGGCATCGAACAAGGGGAAATACTTCTGGTTCGCGCGCATCGTCAGAATCAGGCATTCCTGCGGCACGGCGAGAAATTCAGCATCGAACTGGCCGACGTACACCGTCGGGTGTTCCACCAGCGCCGTCACCTCGTCGAGCAGATCGACGAACACGGCTTGTTCCGCGCCCAGCAATGCGCCCAGCCGCTCGGCCTCGGTGCGTAGTTGGCGGTCGATTTCGGCGCGGCGCTCGGCAAAGTCGGGGATGACCTTGCCTTCGGCAAGCAGCGTCGGCTCGTAGGCTTCGGCGGTGGCGATATCGATTGCCCCACGGCTCATGAAGCGGTGGCCCATCGTCGTGCGCCCGGCGTCCAGATCGAGCACGCGTCCCGGCACCACGTCGGCGCCGTGTAGCATCACCAGCCGGTGTACCGGGCGGACGAAGGTCGCCTCGCCGTCACCCCAGCGCATTACCTTCGGAATCGGCAGCGCTTTCACCGCCTCCTGCACGATACCGGCGAGCGCGTCGGCCAGCTTCGCACCGGGCGCCATGGCGGAGTGGAACAAGGTTTCCGTTTTGCCGTCCATGCGCCGCTCGAAAGCTGCCATCGCGGTAGGCGGAATACTCTTGGCCGCCATTTTTTTCAGCAGCGCGGGTGTCGGGCCGCCGCCGGCATCGAAGGCCACGGTCACCGGCATCAGCTTTTCCGTCACCTGCCGGGCCGCCGCCTCGGCGGTCACACCGGTCATGGATACCGCCAGGCGGCGCGGGCTGGCGAACCAGCGAACGGTGCTATTGGCCGTTGCCAAGCCGCAGCCGCGCAGACCTTCGGCGATCCTGGCGGCAAAGGTTTCGCCCAGCCGGGGCAGGGCCTTCGGCGGTAGTTCTTCGGTCAACAATTCGACGAGCAGTGTGCGGGCCGTCATTGCGCCGCCTCCTTGTCGTGGCGCGGCAGCATCGGAAAGCCGAGCGCTTCGCGGGATTCGAAATAAGCCTGCGCGACCGCGCGCGACAGGTTGCGGATCCGGCCGATGTAGGCCGCGCGCTCGGTCACGGAAATCGCCCCGCGCGCATCGAGCATGTTGAACGTGTGCGCCGCTTTCAGCGCCATTTCATAGGCCGGCAGCGCCAGCTTCAGCCCCATCAGCCGCGCGGCCTCGGATTCATAGTTGCCAAATTGGCCGAAAAGGAAATCGACGTTGGCATGCTCGAAGTTGTACTGCGATTGCTCGACTTCGTTCTGGTGATACACGTCGCCGTAAGTCACCCGCGTGCCATCGGAGCGCACGGCCCACACGAGGTCATAGACGTTTTCGACCCCTTGCAGGTACATCGCCAAGCGTTCGAGACCATAGGTGATCTCGCCCAGCACCGGCTTGCAGTCGAGGCCGCCGACTTGCTGGAAGTAGGTGAACTGTGTCACCTCCATGCCGTTCAGCCAGACTTCCCAACCTAGCCCCCAGGCGCCGAGCGTGGGGTTTTCCCAATCGTCCTCGACAAAACGGATGTCATGCGCGCTGGAGTCGATACCGAGCGCGCGCAGGGAGTCCAGATACAGCTCCTGGATATTCAGCGGCGAGGGCTTGAGCACCACCTGGTACTGGTAGTAGTGCTGCAAGCGGTTTGGGTTCTCGCCGTAGCGCCCATCCTTGGGCCGGCGCGAAGGCTGCACATAGGCCGCGTTCCACGGTTCCGGCCCGATGGCGCGCAGAAACGTGGCGGTATGCGACGTGCCGGCGCCCACTTCAAGGTCGTAAGGCTGCAACAGCACGCAGCCGCGATCGCCCCAGAACTGCTGGAGTGTAAGGATGACTTGCTGAAAGGTCGGTTTATGCGGGGACATGGTCTCGGACGGCCTCCGGCTGCGTGGCGAACGCAAAGGAACGGATTTTACTGGATTTGCCGGCATTGGCCGATTTTCAAAGCCTTTTTGCCCTGCCGACAGTGCGGGCATGCCACGGCTTGCCGGAGTACGACGTGAAAGTCGACGTGAAAATCCCGCTGTCAGTTCGCGCCGGATGTTCCGGATACCGGGAAGTAGCCCATGAAAGCGGCCAATTCGTGCGCCGGCTGTGCTCAAATATGCTCCGCGCCGTTATTCCGTGCTTATGGGGAATCGAGGATCCCCGCCGTCTTCGGTGCTTCAGGTGAGGAAATATGAAGAAAATAAGTTGGAAGAACAGGTTTTTGTTCCGCTGCGGCGGTGTTGTGGCCGCCGGTATGTTCGTGGCGGGTAGTGCCACGGGGTTCGATGGCACGTTGGAAAACGGCGCGGAGCCTTTGCCAAGCCCGGCGTGTATCCGGCACCGTATCGAAGTCCACGCGGGCGCGTCGGTCGAGGAGCAGCGGCAGGCGATGCAGCGCGAGATTTTCGCGTATCAGTCCCTGGCCGAAGAAACATTGTCGATGCGCGCGCGCGCCATCGATTTGTACAACGGCCTGCGCGAGACACAGGCGCGTGACGAGCCGCTTTCCGGCCACGATCTGCTGCGCCTCAGCGAAGGTGGCGCGGCCTTGCTCGACCGGCGCGAAGCCTTGCGCAAAATCAGCGAGGCGCACGAATGCTGGTTGGACGATCCGATACCGGAAGACCCCGATCTGGCCGCGCTCCAGTCCGCCGGCATCGCCATGTCGCTGTCGGCCGCGCTGCTGCTTTACGACAATTATCTTTCGGCTATTTCTCTTTTCCGTTCCGATAGCGGGTTGCGCCGGCATCTGAACCGCGCCGACAAGAGTTTTGCCGTGCACGAGGGCGAACTGAACCGGATCGCGCTGTCGTTCGCGTCCCCAGGCAATCGTTACCGGGTACGGCGAGGTATACAGTGGTTCGAGAGAAACGGTTATGGCGCGCTCGACAACGGCGACGATGCTTATCGTTATCTGGTCGAGCTGATCGAGCAAAGCCCCGCGCGGCAGATCGTGCGTCAGGCCAGCCCGGCGGGTTTCGTCGGCAGAATGGCCGGCTTTTTCACCACGGTCAGCTTCGATACGCTAATGGGCTTGAAGGATCAGGGTGTGTTCGTGCCCAGCCTGCTTTTTGGCAATGCCGTGGGTCTGGTCGAAAGCCGCAGCGGCAAGCTCGACCGGCAGCCCGTCGTTCTGGAGCAGGTCGCGGCGAAGTTGAAGGCCGGCGATATCCTGTTGGATAAAGCGCCGTTCCGATTATCCGATTCGTTTATTCCCGGCTATTGGGGACATGTGGCGATCTGGGTGGGTAGCGCCGATGAATTGCGCGCTTTGGGCATTTGGGATCACCCCGTCGTGCGTAAATACCACGACAAGATCGGCAAGGGGAAAAGCGTTGTCGAGGCGCTGCGCGCGGGTGTGCAAATGAATTCCCTGCGCCATTTCATGAACATCGACGATTTGGCGGTGATACGTGAAACGGCGATAACGGACCAACAGCGCGCGCAGGTCATCATTCAAGCCTTGCGCCAGGTCGGTAAAGGCTACGACTTCAATTTCGACGTGGAAACGACCGATAGGATCGTTTGTTCGGAATTGGTCTATCACGCCTACAGCCACCAGGCATGGCCGACGGAGAAGCACCTGGGGCGCGCCACCATCAGCCCGGACAACGTCGCCTTGCGCGCGTTGCCCGGCGACATTCTGAGCGTCGTGCTGCTCTACCACGATGGCGAGGTAGTGACCGACGCGCTGGATACCTTCATGGCGAAGCTGCTGAAGCAGCCTGTCGTTGTCGATGCCAGAGGCCAATCGGCGAAAGTGCGCGAAGGCCGCACGCCCGATCTGTCCGGCAGGCGCGGTTAGCCGATCGTGCGGGTGTCGTGGGATTGTCCGTGAGGCCGCGAAGGTCTTGCTGAAAGAACGGGTGGAGGTAGTGCGGTGCACATATTGATGGGTTTGCTTGTTTTGGGTGTGCTGGGTTTTCTGTTTTATCGAGTCATCAGCGCCGGGGGCGGGCAGCCTGTATCGGCGGCGCCGGTGAGCGCGGAAATGGCGGCGGAGGTGGAAAAGCTGGATATCGCGTTCGTTTCGAACGGCAAGCTGTTCTACCGGGGATCGGGCGCGGCGTTAACAGAGGTGCATAGCAACCATGCGCAAGAAGCGCTGGATCGCCGGGAGCGCAGCAAACAGCGGCACGGCTGGAAGCAAAACACCAGCTTCGGCATATCGGCGAAGGGCGGCATGCGAAGTTTTGAGACTTCCGATGCGCCTATTCCCGTCGTTTCCGCCACGTTCGATCAGCCCAATGGCTGCCTGCTGTATTTCTTGAAGGATGAAGCCGTGGGCGGCCTGTTTTCCTGCGCGCCGGGAAGTAGCGCCGAACAGCGCATTTTGCTCAAACAAGACTTGCACCTGGAGGATATCTGCTTGTCGCCCGATGGTGGAATGCTGAGTGCTTCATCCATTCATGGAGACGGCATCGCCAATATCGTGGTGCTGAACCGCGATGGAAGCCAACTGCGCGAGGTGACGGCGGGCGATACGAATGACAGCGCGCCGGCATGGATTCCCGGTGTTGAAAACCGCTTGCTGTTCCAGTCGTCTGGTCTGGCGCGCGACGCCAATGGCTATGTCGTCGCCCAGGGCTGCGCCTCGATCCAGATGCTCAACATGGAGTCGGGCACGGTGTCCGCCGTGCTGGAAGACCCCGATTACGATTTCATCCAGCCGCGCGTGTGCCCGCAAGGAAATCTGCATTTCATCCGGCGCCCTTACGAAGCGCCCAAATACAGCACGAAAAATGCCTTGCTCGATACCGTGTTCTTTCCGTTCCGGCTGCTGCGGGCTTTGTTTCATTACCTCAACTTCTTTTCCATCATGTACTCGCGCAAACCGCTGACCAGCGCTTCGGGTCCCGCGATGCAGGCCGATATCAAGAACATCATGCTGCAAGGAAGGCGCATCGACGCGGAGAAGGTCATGCGCGAGGAACGCAGCATCCACGGCGTTCCGTCGCTCGTCCCCAGGTCGTGGGAACTGGTCAGCCGCGCGCGGGACGGCGCCGAGCGGGTTCTTGCCACCAATGTTGCCTCGTATGACATCGATTCACACGGCCGGGTCGTCTACTCCAACGGACGCGGCGTTTTCATGCTGGGCGAGAACGGTAAGTCCGCCCTTGCGTTGAAGAGCGATTTGATCGCCCATGTGCTGGCGGGAACAATGCCGGCGCGCGCGGCCGATAACGGCTGATCGGGGCCGGTGCTGGGTGGTTTCCGTGCGTGAGTGGGGTGGCTGTATCAATCGCAAACGCAAACCGCCCGGTCATCCGGCGAACGATTCATGTGCCGCTAATTTGCTCACGGCCACCTTCGCAATACGCCGGTCGTCGATTTCGGTGACGCGAAACGTGAAACCGTCGTGCGTCAGCGTCTCGCCCACCGTGGGCATGCGGCCGAATCGCGCCAGCAGAAACCCCGCCAGGGCGGTATAGCCGCTATCCCCGCTGACCAATTCCCCGGTTTGCAGCGCCAATTCCAGGCGGTGCAGGTCCGCACCGCCCGCCACCATCCATTGCCCTGCCCCCGTTGCCTGGATGTCGAGAGTTTCGTCTTCGTCCGGAAACTCCCCGGCGATGGCTTCGAGGATGTCGATCGGCGAGACGATGCCCTTGAGCATGCCGAATTCATCGCTGACGAGCACGATCTGCCCCCTGGCATGGCGAAGGGTCTCGATCAGTTGAATGACCGTGGCGGTTTCCGGAACGTAGGTGGGAACGCGCAGGCTGTGCTCTTCGTCGATACGGCCATGCCGGATCAGGTCGACCAGCAGGTCCTTCGCCCGCGCCACGCCAACCACCTCGTCGAGTGAGCCACGGCAAACGGGGAAAAGTCCATGGGGCGCTTCGAGCAGTTTCTCTCGCGTCACCTCGGGACTCTCTTCAAGATCGACCCAGGAAATGTCCGAACGGGAGGTCATGATCGAGCGCACGTTACGTTCGGCAAGCGTCAATACGCTGCTGACCATGTTGCGCTCTTCCGGGGCGAATGTCGGTACCTGCAAGGCGGTGGTTCCGCCCGCTGGAGACGGCTCCCCTTCCTCCCGCGCATGGCGCCCGCCGAGCAAACGGAGCACCGCTTCGGCGGTGCGGTCGCGCAAGGGGCGGCGAGATTCCTGTTTGACCAGATTGCGCCGAGCCATTTGATTGAAGGCCTCGATCATCACCGAGAAACCGATGGCGGCGTACAGATACCCCTTGGGCAAATGGAACCCCAAGCCCTCGGCCACCAGGCTCAGGCCGATCATGAGCAGAAAGCTCAAACACAGCATCACCACCGTCGGATGCGCATTGACGAAGCGCGTCAATGGCTTCGAGGCCATCAGCATGACGCCGATGGAAATGACCACCGCCGCCATCATGACCGGCAGCTTATCCACCATGCCGACTGCGGTAATCACCGCGTCGAGCGAAAAGACCGCGTCCAGAACGACGATCTGGGTGACAACGACTGTGAAACTGGCATAAACCGCCGAGGCTGGCCCCTGGTGCGCCACCCCTTCCAGGCGCTCATGCAGTTCGGTGGTGGCCTTGAACAGCAGGAACAGGCCGCCCAGCAGCAGAATCAGATCCCGCCCGGAAAAACCGTAACCGAACGCGCTGAATAGCGGTGCGGTGAGCGTGACCAGCCATGAGATGACCGAAAGGAGCGCCAAGCGCATGACCAGCGCTAGGCTCAGGCCGATCACGCGCGCTTTGTCGCGCTGATGCGGCGGTAATTTCTCCACGAGAATGGCGACAAAGATCAGGTTGTCGATGCCGAGCACAATCTCCAGCACAACCAAGGTCGCAAGACCGATCCAGGTTGCCGGGTCCATCAGTAATTCGATCATTTTTCCTTCATGCAAAAAACTTGGATGGGCGCCAACGCGTCCAGCGCCCCAAACACCAATCAGCCCGTAACGGGGCCGTCCGTATCGGGCCGGGGAATGTAACAGATACGTAGTGGCGTATCAGTCGCGCAACTCGCGTCCGGTCAGCTTGAGAAAAACGTCTTCCAGATTCGCCGGCCGGTGCAGGTAGCGCAGGCCGGGCTGGGTGGCGAGATGGGCGAGCAGCGGAGCGGGGTCGGCGACGTAGCAAAAGGCCGTTTCGCCGCTGACTTCAAAACGGTGGGAATACGTGCCAGCGTGCGCGGCGGCCCAGGCGGGCGCGCCGCTACCGTTGCTTTCGCTACCGCCGTTGTTTCCACCACCGTTGCCCCATTCGCCGAATACTTCGACCACCTGCGGTTCGATTTCGCTGGCGATGACTTCGCGCGGGCTGCCCTGGGTAAGCATGCGGCCGTTGTCGAGAATGGCGAGGCGGTCGGCCAGGCGTTCCGCTTCGTCCATGAAGTGCGTGGTGAGCAGTACCGTGGTGCCGTTGCGGATGAGTTGCTTGAGGCGGTCCCAGATCAGGTGGCGGGCTTGCGGGTCGAGGCCGGTGGTCGGTTCGTCCAGCACCAGCAGTTCGGGTTCGTTGACCAGCGCGCGGGCGAGCGTCAAGCGCCGCTTCATGCCGCCGGAAAGCGCCTGGATGCGCGCGTGCTGTTTGCCTTCCAGGCCGGCGAAGGCGAGCAGGCTGGGAATGCGGGCGTCGATGGCGGCGTCGGCAAGGCCGAAGTAGCGGCCATAAACGAGCAGGTTTTCGGCGCAGGTGAAGTCGGGATCGAGATTATCCATCTGCGGCACGATGCCGACTCGCATGCGCGCTTCGCGCGCGCGCGCCGGCACGGGTTCGCCGCACAGCGAGATCTGCCCGGCACTGGGCGCGGTCAGGCCGAGGGCGCAACGTAGCGTGGTGGTTTTGCCAGCGCCGTTGGGGCCGAGCAGGGTGAAACATTCGCCGGCGCGCAGTTCGAGATCGATGCCGCGCACCACCTCGCGCATTGCATCGCCATCGCCATAGCGCTTGACCAGCCCTTCGATGCGCAGCGGCGAAGGGCGCGCGGCGGCGGCGGGTGTCGTGGTGGGCAGAGTGGCGCTCATCAGGCGGTGGCGGGCGGCGCGCTGGCGAGGAAGCTGGAACGGGCGAACAGGCGCTCGGCGAACGCGGCCAACCCTGGGCGGCCATCGCGCCAATTGAAGTGGGTTAGACGCAGGTCGAGGTAACCGAGCGCAACGCCGGTGGCGATATCGCCCAGTTGCAGGCTATCGCCGTTGAGCCACTGCCGGCCGGCGATGCGCCGTTCCAGTTCGTCCAGGGCGCGGCGGATCTTGCCGCCCTGGCGGGCGAGGTAATCCGGGCTTTGCTGCGTTTCGGGACGGCGGCTTTCAAGGTAAGCGCTGGCGACTGCCTCGGTGATGCCGTCGGCAAGCGATTCATTTTGGCGCACGCGCACGCGTTCAATGCCGCCGGCGGGCAGCAGCGCCGGAGAGGCCTCAAGGGTTTCGAGATAGCCGGCGATCACAGGCGAATCGAAGAAAACCTCGCCGCCCTCGATGGCGAGTGCCGGCACCTGGCCGAGTGGATTGAGCTCGGGCAAACGGGTGGAGTCTTCCCACGGCGATTCGACGATGAATTTACACGGTAGGGATTTTTCCGCCAGAACGATGCGGATCTTGCGCGCGAAGGGGCTGGTAAGCGAGGCGAACAGTTTCATTGTGGTGTTTGTTCTCTGTGTCAGGAGGAGGGGGGCGGCGGGGAGTCCGCGGGCGCGACGTTGCGGGCGATAACGTCGCGGATGACGTGCAGTTTGCCGTGGAAGAAGTGGTCGGCGCCGGGCACCACCACCACGGGTAGTTCCTGCGGCCGCGCCCAGTCCAGTACATTCGCCAGCGGCACCGTTTCATCGTGTTCGCCGTGGATAACCAGCGTCGGCACGTTTGGGGGCGCGGGTGGCGTGTCGTAGCTGCGCGCGCCGTCGGCGGCCACGCCCGCTGCCGTGCCGACAAGTACCAATTGGCGCGGCGGGGCGATATCCGTCGCCAACCGCGCGGCCACGCGAAGCTGAACGAAGCCGCCAAAGGAAAAGCCGCCGAGCGCGAGCGGCAGCCGGCTGCCCCAGCGCGATTGCGCCCAGGCGATTGCCGACAGCATATCCTCGGTTTCGCCGTTGCCGTGATCGTGCGCGCCTTCGCTTTTTCCCACGCCACGAAAATTCGGCCGTAGCGTGGCGTAGCCAAGGTCGCGGTAAGCGCGCGCCAGGGTATGAGCCACCTTGTTGGTGTTGGCGCCGCCGTACAGCGGGTGGGGATGGCACACCAGGGCAATGCCGGCCACGTGCGCGGGCACGTCGATCAGTACGTCGATATTGCCTTGGGCGCCGCGCAACAGCGCGGCTTCGGTGGGCTGGGAGCGGCTCATGGGTTGGTTTCCATTGAGTTTGTATTTGTCAGGTGCTAGCGATGAAAGTCGTGTAAAGCAACCAGTAGGGTTTATTTTTTAGCCGCTATAAAATTGACAACCGATTTTATTGACCAGTTTGTCTTTATCGGCTTCGTTCGAGAGGAACAAACAGGTCGTGGAGTTTTTTTCGTCCCCAGAAGAAAAAATCAAATCCAGTTTTCCATCTCTATTTAGATCTCCCGCCCAAATAAGGGAACCATCGTCGCGTTCACGATCAAGGACAGTGCTTATTGCGCCGCTTTTAAGGGAGATGTCTCCTGTTTTCGCGTCGATTTCGATTCGATAATCTTGATCTCTGAATTTGAGTTTCAGGATTCTAGGGAGAGTGCTGGGCCGCCCATTTCGATAGATGTTGAACAATGCCTGCCTGCGAGAGAAATTCATATCGGGCGATTCAACGCTTCCCGGATCGAGGCCACGATAATGCAAAAGTGCTATCGCTCTTGAGTGGCTGGAACTTATATTTTCATCGCTGATAGTTACAGTAGTTGGGATTAACGCCCAATGGCCGTTTTTTTGTACAAGCGCTAGCCAGTCTTTTGACGGTTTGAAATCACCAATGTCCGCATCCTGAACCGGCCCTGGCCGAAGTACAACGAACTCAGCACCTAGGTCTTGGTCCGTCGCAGCTGATGCATGCGCCAAAGCAAGAAGGGACAGGAGAAAAATAAAAATGGATGCCCGCATAATTAGATGCATCAAGCGCCATCGGGCAGGCGCAGCCGGGAAACCACGCGGCCGCCCACCAGATGCTCGTCGATGATTTCGTCGATGTCATCCTTGTCGATGTAGGTGTACCAGACGTTGTCCGGATACACGACCAGCACCGGTCCTTCGTCGCAACGATCCAGGCAACCGGCCTTGTTGATGCGCACCTTGCCGCGCCCCTTGAGGCCGAGCGCGCCGATGCGGTCCTTGGCGTAGGTTTGCAGATCGGTGGCGCCATGGCTGTTACAGCAGGTGTCGCCCGCTTCGCGCTGGTTGCAGCAGAAAAACACGTGGTGCTTGAAGTAGCTCATCTTTTCCTCGCTCTGTTTCCGTCGTCGGCTTCCACCTGCCCCAGCGGATGGATTATAGGCGTCGGCTCTCGTCCAGGTGCTCGCCCCGCCACAGCCCGAGCGCCGACAGGTAGGCGAGCGCGGCGAAAGGCCACAGGTTATCCACAAGTACGGTCAGACCGTGGAAACTGGCGAAATTGCCCTGGCGGGTCAAAATCTGGCTGTAGGGCGCATAGGGGCTTTCCGGCATCAGGTTGATCAGCGCGGTGGCCGCCAGCAAGGTTGTGCCGGCAATGGCGTGTTGCAGTACGCGCGGGAGCGCAAGGCTGACGAAAAGCAGCGCCAGCCCCGCCGCCAGACCGCGTTCGGCGCCCGGCGTGAGCGCGGCGAGAGGCGCGCCGGGAACGAAAAAAACGGCAGTGGCGAAGGCTTTGACGCCGATACCGGCAATGAGCAGCAGCAGAATCGGCCACGGGCTTGGTATTCGCATTATGCAGCGCGCGAGCAGGCCGGTGGCGACGATGGTGGCCGCGCTCAATACCGATTCGAAAACGATGAAGCGCTCCGGGCTGAACGGCAGCGGCGCGGCGATGCCGAGCAGGCTACGCACGTCGCCGCTGCCGAACAGCAGATCGTCGGGCGTGAATTGGCCGAGCAGCCACAGGCCGAGCAGGATCAGGCCGATATCGCCAGCCTGACCGTGGACGATACGCTCGGCGCGCCAGCGCTGCAGAACGCCGTGACGGTCGAACAGCGCGTGTCCCCAGCGCGTGCCGGCGAGCGCGCCGAGCAAGCTGCCGGTTATGTTGGCGCCGAGGTCGATATTGCTGGCGATGCGGGTCGGCAGAAAATTCTGGATCGTTTCCAGGCCGAAGCTCATCAGGCCGGCAATCAGCACGGTTGCCAATATGGCACGCCCCGCCGGCCAGGCTCGCGGCAGCGCGGCGGCGGTAATGAAACCGAAGGGCAGGTAGCCGAGGATGTTGAATACCAGATCGCTGACAAGGAAATACTTTGGCCACGGCGCGACGAGATAATCGAATATCGGCAAGCCGTTCGCCTGCCAATCTGTAATCGGATACAGACACGCGTAAATGGTGAGCAGGCCGTAGGCGACAGCGAGGTTGCGCGCCAGCGTGGGGGTGGGCTGGGAAACGGGAAGGGGCGTGATGTGGTGCAGTGGCGTGGTCATCGGCGGCGGGCGGGATAGAGCACGGGTAAACGGCGCGCATTGCGGACAGAACGCATGCCATTTGCAACAGACGTTTTCGCCACGGTCACGCACCGCTCCTCTTGTATACCAAGCGGTAAGTCTGGGATGGGCATGGGTGTGGCGTCAAGCCGGGGGGATTCACCCGCGCGTAGCGCCCTTACGCATTTACCGAGGCGGGGTTGCACATGATCTCGCGCGGCTGCACTGATCTCAAGGGGTTCAGCCAGAGAAACGTTATTATCGTGAATATGATGTTGATTTGAAATTGACAAAAACACCGGCAGCCCATATTTTCGAGTTGATATTGGACTCATTTTTAATTGTGCGCGTTTCCCATGAACTCTTTTGAGCTTACGGGTCGAGCAAGAACCCATGTGATCCAGGTGGATGAGCCTAGGTTTGCGGCACATCCTGAAGCGGTTGCGGCATTTATGGCAATGCGGCAGGCAGCGGCGGGTTCGGGGTTTGATCTGCACCCCTTCAGTTCGTTTCGCGATTTCAATACCCAGTGCCGTATCTGGAACATGAAGTTTCTAGGGAAAAAACCCCTTTATGATGAACACGGCAGGGTGCGGGATTATGGAGCGTTATCACCGGATCAGCTTATCGGGTGTATTTTGAATTGGTCTGCCCTGCCAGGAGGTAGCCGGCATCATTGGGGCAGTGAGATTGATGTGGTAGATGCAGCAAGCATGCCAGAGGCTTATAAGGTGCAGCTTTTACCCTTAGAGGTTGAACCAGACGGAATTTTTCATGCTTTGCATGGCTGGCTGGATGAACATATGGGGGAGTTTGGCTTTTTTCGCCCTTATGCTCGGTTCCAGGGAGGGATGTTTCCTGAGCCTTGGCATTTAAGTTATGCCCCGGTTTCCCTGGCGGCCCAGGAGGCTCTGTCTCTGGATATTTTACTGAAGTCCATTGAGTCGGCGGAGTTGGAGGGTAAAGCCCTTTTGTTGGCCCGCCTACCTGAGTTTTATGTAAGCCATGTGAATAATATCTGCTCGCCTACACCGGTATGTAAATACTGATTTCAATCTATTTGTGGGGCCGATCTATAACGCGGCGCAAACCCTTTCAGAGAAACCCCCACCCGCGCGTAACGTCCTTGCGTATCCATCGCAGCCAAGGTGTGCGAGTCCGTTTCTGCCATACCGATTCATCATTGATCCGGCTTATCGGATGTCGAGCCTGAGCATTTTTTCCCTGGAGATCGATAATCATGAAACTGTCCAATTCGCTCGTGCTGCCGGCGATTATTATTCTTGTCGGTTGTTCGACGGCGGCCACATCACCTCGTCCGCTTCCTGTGCCGCCTCAGCGAATTACGCTGGATGGCTATTCGCTGCTGCCGCCGAATGAGCCCGGATGGATGAGCGCGCCCGTGTCTCCGGGAAAACTCGCTCTAGGCAAGCGTGGAGATGCGCCGGACCAGACAACTACCATCCAAGCGAACTCAATCAGTATCGAGCCGTATAAAACCACAGAGGAGTTCATCAACTCTATCAATAGATTTCATATGGCAAAACTGCCTCCGGACAGAATGAAAGTGCTCAAGTATGAAGCTGAGCTAGACCGCTCAAGACCCGAGAAATGTGTAATAACAGATATCGCTGTGGAAGATACGCAAGCGGTAAAGCGATCGGCTCCGGTCAAGGGTTCCATGATTATGGCAATCCATACCCTTACATGTGTTCTGCCCGGTAAGAGCAGCGCTGGTTTTTCCGTCGCATATTCACAACGCTATTACCCTGAAAATATTGATCCCGATTTCATGAAAAAGGCAGAAAGCGTCACGTCTTCTGTAACCATCCTATCCCCTTGAACTTGGTGTGTCGGGTACTGCATAAGTGCGTCGGCTGTCGGGTAGCGTAGGAGCGTTCGAGAACATGACATATGGAACGCTCGGTATCCGGCGCGCTTTTCAGTAACGGAGACGATGCCGCATGGCGGTCGTGGTACTGCGAACGCGTTCAACTACGGTTTCCAAATCAATGGAGAGGCGGCGCAAGCCCTTGCAGGGAAAAACTCACCCGCGCGTAGCGGCCTTGCGCGTCCATTGCGGTCAAGGTGTGCGAGCCTGTTTCCGTTAGCGCGATCCGCTGCGTGGCGTTGCCCGTGCCAGCACGCAAAAAGCGCCCATCCAACAACCAATAGAGTGTTTCGCGGCTGCCGACGGCGCGCACGCTGAGCACGGCGCTGGTTTGCCCTGGCGCGGGGCGTAGCACGGCGCCGTCGGCGATGCCGTCGAAACGCAGGTTGCCGGCGGCTTCGAGTGGGCGGCGGCAGGTGGGGGACCAGGGGGCGAGGCCGCGCTCGCGGTTTTTGGCTTCGCTCAGCCAGGGTTCCAGCGCGGCGGGCCAGCGGGCGATTTCGCGTGGCTGTGCGTCGGGGTTACAGCCGGGGGTGGTGCGCTCGCCGCTTTTCGGGTCGATCCAGATTGTTTCGCGCAGCGCGCCGAGCCGGGTGCGGTCGGGCAGGGTGGGGGGTACTGCGCCGTCTAGCGTCCATGCGGTGCGCTTTTCGTGGCACAGATCGGGGGGGACGAGGTCGGCCGAGAGGCCGAGCGGCCAGCAGATGGCGACCGGTTTGACGGAGGCTGGCGGCTGATGGGTAAGGCTGGTGGCGGTCGTCTCCGCGGGCAGGGCGGCGGCGATGTCCTTGAGCAGGGGGGCGGCGATATTCGCGCCGAAGAAGCCGGGGTTGGGCGTGCCGTCCGGCCGGCCGACCCAGATGCCGATGGTGTAGCGGCCGGTGACGCCGACGGCCCAGGCGTCGCGGAAGCCGAAGCTGGTGCCCGTTTTCCAGGCCACCTGGCGGCCGCCTTCGAGGAAGGGGCGGTCGGGGTGGCCGCCGCCTTCGAGGATGTCGCGCACGATGAAGGCGGCGCCTTCGCTCATCATGCGGTTTTCGATGCGCGGCGCGTCCGGGCTCAGGCGCGGCACGCCGGCCATGCCGCCGGCGGCGAGGGCGCGGTAGGCGCCGACGAGTTCTTCGAGCGTGGTGCCCGCGCCGCCGAGGATGATCGATAGGTTGGGTTCTGCGCCCGTTGCCATGCGCAGGCGCAGCCCACCGGCGCGCAAGGTGGCGGCGAAGCGCGCGGGGCCGAGGCGGTCGAGCAGATCCACGGCCGGGACGTTGAGCGAGCGCTGCAAAGCGTCGGCGACGCTGACCGGCCCGGAGAAGGCCGCTTGGAAGTTGCCCGGTTCGTAGCCGGAGAAGGATTGCGGGGCGTCCGCGAGCAGGCTTTCGGAGTGGATCAGGCCGTCGTCGAGCGCCAGGGCGTAAAGGAAGGGTTTGAGGGTGGAGCCGGGGGAGCGCACGCCGCGCACCATGTCGACGTGGCTGAAGCGGCGTTTGTCGGAAAAATCCGCCGAGCCGGCGTAGCCGAGTATTTCCAGGCTGTCGCTGTCCATGACGATGGCGGCCATGGAGACGCGCGGCGGGAGCTGGTCGATGCGGTCGATGAGCATGCGTTCGAGGGTGCTCTGGATTTCGATATCGAGCGTGGAGCGCAGCATTTCGATTTGCGCGCTCAGGCCGCGCACCGGTCTGGCGTTGCGGCGGGCATCCTGGCGCAGCCGTTCCGCAGCGAGCGGGGCAAGCCAGTGGCTGCGCAGCGCCTGGGCGCCGACGCGCTCGATTTTCGCGTCCGCCACTTCGGCCGCGCTCCACACGCCGAAGGCGGCCATGCGGTCGAGCACTTTGTCGCGCGCGCGCTGGGCGCGTTCCGGCGCGCGGTCCGGGCGCAGGCGCGAGGGCGATTGCGGCAAGGCCGCGAGCAAGGCCGCCTCGCCCTGGCTCAAATAGAGCGAGGGCTTGCCGAGGTAGGCGCGGCTGGCCATTTCGACACCTTCGACGATGCCGCCCATGGGCGCTTCGTTAAGGTAGAGGGTGAGGATTTCGCGCTTCGAGCAGTGCAGTTCGAGTTGCAGCGCACGCAGCATCTGGCGCAGCTTGCCTGCCAGCGTGCGCGGCGGCGGTTCGAGCATGCGCGCGACTTGCATGGTGAGCGTCGAACCGCCCGAGACGATGCGCCCGTGGGAGAGCCATTGCCACGCCGCGCGGGCGAGGGCGAAGGGATTGACGCCGGGGTGGCGGTAGAACCAGCGGTCTTCGTAGTTGAGTACCGCTTCGAGGTAGTACGGCGAGACGTCTTCGGGGGTGACTGGATAGCGCCACACGCCTTCCACGCTCGGCCAGGCGCGCAGCGGGGTGCCGTCGCGCGCGACGACGATCAGCCCGGCTTCGCGCGGCGGCAGCGGTACGGGGAACAGGCGGTCGAGCACGAGCAGGCTCAGCGCCGCCGCCAGCGCGATCCACCCCGCCTTGCGCCACCGCCCGCGCCACCAGCGGGCGGGCGGGAGGGGGGGGAAGAGAGGGAGGCGGTACTTCATCGCACCCGCCTCATCGCATTCCTTACCGCATGCACAGCACGACTCACTCTATCCCTACACACCCGCTCCGTACCCGGCCCTGTTTCAGCCCGGCGTGGATGCCTTCTCCACGGCGGGCGCTGGCGCGGCGGCGGGAGGCGCGGGAGGTGGCGCGGGCGTAGCGGCGGCCGGCGCGCGCGGATCGATCACGGTAACCGGTTGCGTCTGCGCGCCAACACCGTACATCTCAGGCCGGTACATGTCCTCGGCGAACGGCGCGGGCACGACGTAACGGCCCGGCGTAACGGCGCGCAGCATGTAGAACACGGTCAAGTCGCCCTTGAGGTCGGCGGCGACGACGAAGCGGTCGTCGCGGAACTCGCGGTGGCGGATGCGCGGGTCTTGCATTGCCTGCGCGACGTTGACGCCGCCGATGGTGAATTCGCTCGCCTGCGGCCCTTGCGTGAGGTTCAGGTTCTCGATCTCGAAACCCGCCGGCACATGGTCGACGATCAGGCCTTGGTCGAGCGGCCGTTTTGACTTCGTGGTCACGCGCACGATCAGCATTTCGCCGGTCTTGATCTGGCGGCCATTCCACAATCTGCCGTCGGGTTCGAACCAGTCGCGGGTGAGCTCGATCACGTCCTTCTTCGGCTCCGGGGCCTTGACCGGGTAGCCGGTGGCCTCGATTTCGGCGAATAGCACTTCGCCGCTCCGGTTGGCGACCGTGACCCCGTGCGCAATCGCGGCGGCATCGAAGCTACGCGATTCGGTGCGCTTGGAGGCAAGCGTTTCGTCCGCATCGGCTTGTTTCACCGACGCAACCCATTCCGTATCGGATGCGCCGCCCGCCGCGCGCGCGGCGAGGAAGAGCGCGAGCCGTTCTTGCGTCGAGGCGTAGCTGCGCTTGCCGAGCCGGTTGACCAACTCGTTGAGCAGCATCTCGCGGCGCGGGTGTTCGAGCTTGTGCCGCGCCATGATCGCGTAGGACAGGGCGTGGTCGCGCACCGCGCTGCCGTAGTCGCCGAGCCATTCCCAGCCGTAAGCCGAATCGACGCCGTAGGGCCGCGCCATGGCTTCGTCGAGCGCCACCTTGGCGCGTTCCTTGTCGCCCATCATGTCGAGCGCGGCGGCCAGGTGCACCAGCGGCAGCGGCGATTTGGCGCGGTCGCGGAAGCGGTCGTGCAGCACGCGCAGCGTGGCCAGCGGCGCTTTTTGGTCGCGCGCGAGCATGTAGCCCAGGTAGGCCATTTCGGCGAAGCGTTGGTGGCCGTTGCGCAGCAGGTCGTAATCCTGCGTGCTGTAATGGCCTTGTGCGTCGGGTTTGAGCGTGGGGGGCAGCGACGGGAAGTTGTTCGGCGCGTTCTGGAACTGTTGCAGCATCCAGTCTTGCGCGCGCTTCATCATGTCGTCGGGTACGTTGAAGCCTTCGGCGCGCGCATCGGCGAGGAAGCCGCTGACGTAAGGCGTCAGCCAGCGTTCATATCCGCCGCCGTTCCACAGCATGTAGCCGCCTTGCGCGCCTTGCATGCTGGCGATGCGCGCGATGGCGCCTTCGATGAAGCGGGCGCGTTCCTCGCGGCTGCGCGGGGTCAGCCCGTAGGCCTTGGCCGCCGCTTCGTCGATGTAGATGTGCGGGTAGGCGGCGCTGGTGGTCTGCTCGACGCAGCCGTAGGGGTAGTCGAGCAAGCCTTGAACGAGGCTGCGCACGTTCAGGGGCGGCTTGTTGGACAACGTAAGGCTCATGCTGGCCGATGCTTTGTAGTAACGCTCCAGCATCGCCGGGTCGAGCTTCAGTTCGCCGTTGGGCTCGATGCGCACGCGGCGGATTTCGCGCTCCACCGGTACCGGCGGTTGCACCTGCAGCGCCATTTCGCGCGTGATTTCCACCGGTTTGGCACCGCTGCTTTTCAGATGCAGGCGGATGCGCCCGAGCCCGTAGGCGTCGGTGGCCTCGACCGGAAAGCGCAGAATGCTGCGCTGCCCATCGGCCAGCGACAAGGTGCGCTCGCCGTCGCGGATGCGAACCGGATCGTCGGCGCTCAGCTTGAGTTGGATATCCTGCGCGGCGCCGCTCATGTTGCTCACGTCGAGCGCGACCATGGCCGCGTCGCCCGGCGCGATGAAGCGCGGCGTCGACAGTTCGGCGACGATGGGGGCGGCCACCGTCATTTCGCGCTCGGCGCTGCCGAAGCGTTCGGCGGTCGATACCACCGCCATCAGGCGCAGGGTGCCGTTGAAGTCCGGAATATCGAGCGGAATCTGCGCCTGGCCATTAGCGTCGAGCTGCACCGGGCCGCTGAAGAGGTCGATCAGCTTGACCTTCTTCGGCATCGAGCGCGTGTCGCGCATGCCCGCGTCGCCACCCCACTTGAGCTTGCCGCGCGTGCCGTCCATCTTCTCGATCAGCTTGCCGTACAGGTCGGAGAGTTCCGGCGCGTAGCGGTGCTTGCCGAAGAAGAAATCGAACGGATCGGGCGTTTTGTAGCGGGTGATGTTGAGAATGCCGACATCGACCGCCGACACGGTAACCGTCGCCACCTGCCCCGCCGCGCCGTCCGCCTTTACCTGCACGGTTGTGCGCTGTTCGGGCAGCACTTTGTCGGACGCGCCGATCTGCACCGCGAGCTTGCGGTCCTCGCGCGCCAGCGGCAGGTAGGCGAGCCCGACGGCGCGCGCCGGGGTCACGCGGTCGCCTTCGCTACCGGGGCGGAAGACAACGGCGGAGATGTAGAGATCGCTGCGCTTCCACTGCTCATCGACCGGAATCGTTATCGTTGTGCCGCTGGTGGATACCGCCATGCGCTTGCTCCACAGCACGCGGTCCCCTTCGACGAGCACGAGCGCTTCGCCGTCATGCGGCGGTACGAGCGTGAGCTTCACATCCTTGCCCGGCTTCACCGGCACGCCTTCGAGCTTCATCTGCACGCGGTCGGGGCGGTTGCCGATGGCTTCGGTATCCTGTGCGTTCCAGCCGGCATAGAAGCGGTAGCGCAGCTTGCGGCCGGTTTCCGGGTCTTCGACTTCGAGCCGATAAGTGCCCCACTTCACGTTGAAGGAAAGCGGGCTGCGCTGGGTCAGCGCCACCTTGCTGGATTCGACCAGTTCCTCGGTTTCGGTGTAGCCCGAATGCCAGCCTTTCTGGTCGTCGAAGCGCCAGTAGTACGCCCGGTCCTCGTGGAAAAGCTTGACCGTTACATCCTTCTGCGGCGTGAAATCGCCCTTGGCATCGACGCGGATCAGTTCGAATTGCGCCGCCGCGCCCTCCTTCGCCACGTCGCGGTCGAACGCCGGCCGCACGGCCAGCATCGCTTTCGCCGGCCATACCACGCGCTCGATCGAACGCACCACCGGGCGGCCGCCGGATTCGAGCAGGCTGAACGAGGCGCGCGCGCTGACCAGCGAATTCGCGGAAGCCGCTTGCACCGGCACCGTTACCCGCGCCAGTCCTTTGTCGTCGAGCGCGGTTTCCTCGAGTTCCTGGCGGGCCTTGAGTTTGTCGTCGGCAACGTCGCCGAAGATGAAGTCGGGCCACTGCTTGGCAAGCGGATTGCGCGTCCGCTCCACCGTCACGCTGCCGAGCAGGCGGTTGCCCGCCGCCGGCGCGCCATACAGGTAGTTGCCCTGCACGGCCACCTCGAAGGCGTCCCCGACGGCAAGCTGGGTGTGGTCGTTGTTCAGATCGAGCTTCATCCGCTCGGGCAGGAATTCCTCCACCTGGAAGCTCCATACCGTATCCGCCGCGCGCGCGCCGGGGTCGGCGCGTAGTTCCAGCGTCCAGCGGCCCGTCTGCGCATCGGCAGGCAGGTTCAGGGTGCGCTGGAAGTAGCCGGGAATCTTGTCGTCCGGCTGCCACGTTGCGTTCTGCACCGTGCGCCCGTCCGGGCGCTTGAGCCGCGCCTGCACCGGCGCGGGCGAGGCGATGCGGCCATCCGGGTTGCGCGCCAGCATCGTTACTTCAAAGTGTTCGCCGGGCCGGTACAAATCGCGTCCGGCATAAACGAAGAGTTTGGCGTCGCGCGGCAGATAACCGCCCACCTCGAATTCGGACAGATCCAGCCCCGGCTCATTCAGCGCCAGCGCCGACATTTCCCGTCCGCGCTGCGCGAGCAGCAGATGCGCCGCTTCGGGCAGGCCGCCCATTGAGGCCCGTCCGTCGCTGTCGGTCGATGCCTTGCCCAGGCTCCTGCCGTTGGCGTCCAGCACCTGGAATTCCACGCCGGCCAGCGCTTTGCCGGTGGTCAGCGAGGTGGCGAAAAGCTCGGTCTGCTTATCGAAGCGGTGCACATGCGCGCCGATGTCGCTGACGTAGAAATAGGTCGCTTGGTAATCCTCGCGGAAACGCCCCGGCTGGGTCATCACCGCCACATAAATGCCCGGCTCTTTCAGTTCCGCGATGTCCTCGACCGGCAGAAAGGTCACATGGCGACGGTTGGGTTTGTCGTCGGTCGGAAAGCGGCCCGCGTAGACGCTCTTCGAGATATCGCGCAACGGGTCGAGATCCCAGTTGGAGACGCGGCCCTTGAGCGCCTTGTTGATTTCGCCGTAGCGATAATCGTCGCCGTCGTAGTCGCCTTCATCCGCGTTGTTCGTTGGCGTCTCGGCCTCGTCATCCCGCTGCACCCGGCGCACGCCGAGCACTTGCTCGAAAAAGCGCGGAAGCTGCGCGGGCTCGATGCGTAGAAACTGTACGTCGATTTCGGGCACGTTGACCGTCACCACCGGCAAACCGCCGTTTTGCTTGGCCGGCAGCACCGTACCCTTGCTGGCGAAGAAGAAAGCGGGCGGCATGGCATCGGTGGCGACATCGCAGTCGCGACCCTGCGCGAGCTTCGCGCCCGAATCGGCCTGAATACCCTCGGCCAATTGAATGTGATACTTGCGTAAGGGCTGCACGCTGGTGAACAGCGCCACGCGCGGGTTGTCCGAGATATACCAGCCGCCGCTGACGATCTTGCCGCCGGCTGCCGCGTTTTTCTTATCTGCCCCTTTTTCGCTGCGTTCCTCGGATTTTTCCTCCGCGCCGTCCATGCGGCCCAGATCGGTCACCGTAATCAGATTGTTGAGCGAGGTGCGGCGGTCCAAGGGCTCGGAAAAGAGCAATGCGAGGGTAGGGGATTCCTCGGAGGTGCGGGCTTCGCAAGCGGCGAGCGCGAAAGCGCCGCCGGTCGATTCGAAAACGGTCGGGCTTCCTGATGCGGCCGGGCGTTCCTGATGCCGCCACCACCAGCCACCGCCCGCCACGGCCGCGATAACGGCCAGCACCGCGATCAAAACCGGAATCGAAACCTTTCCTCTGTTCAAGCCCTGCCGCATCTTTTCTGCTCCGAGTGTTACAAGTATCACGAATGTCACGAGTTTCGCCACGGGGGCGGAGTATGGCGTAGCGATTGTCAAAAAAGCTAATTTTTCTTGTAAATCATCAGCTAATCCATTCGGGCGGGGAATGACGCTAGCGATTTCCGAGCCACGCCGCCAGTGGGTATTGCCTGCACCCTTGAAATCTCCCCCGCCAAATCATCGGAGCCCGAAAAGATAAGATTGCGCGCCCCGCCCGCCGCCACGGCGGCGATGCGCCGCACACTGGCGGCCTGTTGGGCGCTGTCGATTTCTGTACCGCCCAGCGCGGCGGCGGCGCAGGACATCGCGCGGTAATACTGTTCCGGGTCGTAGGCGATGAGCAGCATATCCACCCCCGCGCGCAGCGCGGCCACCGCCGTTTTGCACAGGCCGCGCCGGTACACCGCGCCCATGTTGAGATCGTCGGTAATCAACAGGCCGCCATAGCGCCATTGGTCGCGCAGCAAACCTTGCACCACCGCGCGCGAGGCGGAGGCGGGCTGGTCCGGGTCGAGCGCGGCGACGACGACATGGCCGAGCATCATCGCGCCGCTGGCCGGCGCGGCGGCGCGAAACGGCAGCCAATCGCGCGTGGCCAATTGTTCCGGTTGGGCATCGAGGCGCGCGGCGAAGTGGTGCGTGTCGACATCCACGCCGCCGAGGCCGGGAAAATGCTTCAAGGTTGCCTGCACGCCTTGCGCGGCCAGCCCTTCCGCATAAGCGCGGGCCACGCGCGCCACCACTTGCGGATCGGCATCGATGGCGCGGCGGGAAATCAGCGTATGCGTATCGAAGGCCGGACCGCCGCCATCGGGGCGCAGATCGACCACTGGACCGAAGTTCAGGGTGACGCCGAGCGCGGCCAGTTCCCGCCCCTGCATGTCGCCGTAGGCGCGGGCGCGCTCTTCCAGCGTGCCGCCTTCGCCGATCTCGTTGCCCGCCGCCACTAGCGTGGCGAGCGCGGGCCGCGCGGTGAGCGGCGGTGTCATATGGGCGACGCTGCCGCCTTCCTGGTCGGCGGCGACGATGAGCGGCGGCAGCCGGGCCTGCTGGCGCAGCGCCTGCAAGGCGTCGATTTCGGCGCGTACCTCGTCCAGCGTGCGGCCGCGCACGTTGCCGCGACCCAGATAGATACCGCCGATCAGGCCGCGCTCGGCGAGCACGGCAACCTCGGCGAAGCGCGTGTAGCCGACCATGAAATGCTGCCCAAGCTCGCGCACCTGCGGCGGCGCGGCCAACACCTCGGCGCGCTGGCGGCGGAAATCCGCCTCGTCGCTCGCGGCGAGCACGCATACCGCCAGGAATGCGGCGGCGAGCAGCCCGCCTTCGACGCGGCCGATGTTTCCCCGTTGCCTTTGCCGCTCTACCACGGCTAAGCCCAGTATCCCGCTGACGACCAGCGCGGCGGTGATGCCGCCGCGCACCACCAGCAGATAGGGCGAGCGCGGGTCGAGCGCGACGAACAGCAGGGCTACCGCCGCCAGCCAGGGTAGCCGCCGCGCCAGCCAGGGCCGCATGTGCGCCAGCCCAGGCTTTAGCCGCATCAACACCTCAGCGCTCGGCATGGCCGTTACCGCCGACGATACGATCCATGCCGAACCGGTACCAGTCGATACGGCGGGTGGCCAGCATGATGGTGCCCAAGGCGACGAACAGCAGCGCCGAGCCCATCAGCAGGGCGTTATCCTCCGATAGCAGCACGCCGTAGAGCACGCCATACAGTACGGCGATACCGCCGCCGAAGGCCGCGCCGCGCGCGTGGCTGCCGAGCGTGCCGGCAAGGTAGAAGCCGATCAGCCCCACGCACGCGGTCATCGACACACCGTAAGCGATGGCGAACGGAACGTGTTCCGACAGCGCGATGAGCAGCAGGAAGAACACCGCCAGCGCGAGCCCGACCAGGATGTATTGCAGCGGATGGATGGGCGCGCGGCGCAGAATTTCGACCAGGAAGAATGCGGCGAAGGTGAGCGCGATGAACAACGCGCCGTATTTCACCGCGCGTTCCGATTGCAGGTAAATATTGACCGGGTCGATGAAGCTGATGTCCAGCGTTTCGCTGCGCTCGTTGTTCCACGACGCGGGTTCCGTGGGCGAGGTAGTGCGCGCGGCGGCCAACACGCGGTCGAAGTTACGCGCCAGGTGCGAAACCTGCCAGCTTGCCGTGAAGCCGCTGCCGCTCACGTTGCGCGTGGTCGGCAGGAAGCGGCCCTGGAAGCTCGGGTGCGGCCAAGTGGAATTGAGCGAAACCGTGGTTGCGTCGCCAGCCGGCGCAATCGACAGCCGCGCCGATCCGGTGAGCGAGAGCGGCAGCGAAAAATCGAATGTGGCGCCACGGGCCACATCGATTTCGCCCAGCGCGACATGCACACCGGGTCCGCTCAAGGTTTGTGCGCCAGCGGCAAAACGGCGAGGCGTGCCGTTGACCATCACTTCGGGGTCGTTATCGACACCGCGCGGGTCGGCGATCCCGAGCATCAGGAAGGCCTGCGCATCGATGATTTCGCGCTGCGCGTCCAAGCCCAGGCGCGGCGGTACCTCGGCGCGGCCATCGAGTTTCAGCGAGAGGTGATACAGGCTGGCGCGGTAAATGCCCCGATTGCGGGATTCGACATTGGCATCGCCCTCTATGTTGAGCCGCTGCGGCGGCAGCACCTGGGTACGCTCAACGATTTCATGCCGCACGGTTTCATTGCCGAAGGTTTTATCCTTGTCGCGGACTTCGACGCGCTCGCGGTAACGCACCACCAGCACCGGCCCCACCAGCGTCTGCGCTCCGGCGGCCGAATCGGCCACGTCCTGCACTACATCGGCCTGGCGCGCGCTGCGCGCGACGATCTGCCCTTCGATCATTCCCAGCGGAATCAACAGCAACAGCGACAGAAAAACGATCAGCCCGAGCTTGGCGAATAACTTCTTTTGCATGGTACTCCCCTTCGGTTTTCATTTTTGCGATGACGAAGGGGAGTTTCGGCGGATGCGATGAAGCGACGATGAAGCGAGTGTGAAGTGGCGATGGCGCGCCGATGCGCTCAATCCGGCAGCAGCAGTCGTGCTACCGCGCCGCCGTCTTCGGCGTTGGCGAAATCGGCGTCGCCGCCGTGTACGCGCGCGACTTCACGCACGAAGGCAAGTCCCAGGCCGGTGCTTTTGCGCCCGGAGGCGGGGCGCGGTAGCGAATAGAAGCGTTCGAACAGATGTGGCAGCGCGTAATCCGGCGCGCCGGGACCGTGGTCGCGCACGGAGATGAAGTGGCGGGCGGGGTTTGTGCCGGAAGGCGGGGCGCTGCCGATGTCGATATCGATCTCGCCGCCTTCGGGTGAGAACGCGATGGCGTTGTCGACGAGATTGCCCAGCGCTTGTTGCAGCAGGAAAGGGTCGCCGTGCGTGTGTGCGTCTGTTTCGCCGGTGATGTTGATGGTGAGCGCGCGTGCTTGCAGTTGCGCCGCGCGGCTGTCCGCGACTTGGCGCGCGAGTTCGGCCAGGGCGATGGTTTCTGCCGCTTCCGGTGCCTGTTGTTGTTCCACGCGCGCCAGCGCCAGCAAGCGGTCGATGATGAGGCGCATGCGTTCGGCTTGTTCGCCGATGTTGCGCGTGAAGCGTTCGCGGTCGGCGGCGGAGGGATTTTCCTGCAACAGTTCGGCGGCGCCGCGCACTGCCGTGAGCGGGCTTTTCATTTCGTGGGCGAGGCTTTGTACGTAACGTTCGATGTACTGCTTGCCGTCGAGCCGTTCGCGCATCTGCGCCAGGGCGCGTGCCAGTTCGGAGAGTTGGCGGCCGCCGGACAAAGGCGGCACGGCTTTTTCGCCGTTGGCTACCGCGCGGGCGTAGTCGCGCAGGCGGTTGAGCGAGCGGGTGAGCCATAGCGTGAATAGCAGGCCGATAGCCGCCGATACGCCAAGCAACACCATGCCGGCATGGCGCACGCGGTCGCGCGCGCGTTCCACGTAGGGGTCGACCGTGTTTGACGGTTTTGCCAGCGATAGCACGCCGAGGGTAGTGCCGTCGCGCACGACGGGGGCGGCGATGTACATCACCGAACTGGTCGGGTCGGCGGGGTTGTCGCGCGTGCTGCGCGCGCCGTATTCGCCGCGCAGCGCGCGGGCGACGTCGCGCCAGCGGCTGTAGTCGGCGCCGACAGCGAGTTTTTCGGAATCGAATACGACGATGCCCCGCGCATCGGTGAGGTAGACGCGAAAATCCACCGTGGCTTTGTCCACGCCCCAGATGGAGGCTTGCGGCGTGCGCCGCCGCGCCGCTTCCACCGCGGCGGCGAAGCGGCCGCGACCGATGGCGCCGGTGGCCAGTTCGTCGGCGGCGAGTTCGGCGAGCAGATTGGCGCTATCGACCAGGGTGTCTTCGGTGGCCTGGCGCACGCCGGGTTCGACTTCCTGGGTGAAGATGTTGACGACGAACCATGCGGCCAGGCCGACGATGAGGAAGTAGCCGATGAATAGGCGAATGGCGATGTTCATGCGCGCCGTTTCCCGCCGCGCGCCAGCCGGGTTTTATGTGTTCTGTTCATTGCGGATGCTGTAGCCGAGGCCGCGATGGGTTTCGATCGGGTCGTCGTCCTCGCGCACGGCGCGCAGTTTGGCGCGCAGGGTTTTGATGTGGGCATCGACGGTGCGCTCCAGGCTGTCCTCGGCGTCGTGCCACACGGTGTCCATCAGTTGCGCGCGGCTGAGCACGCGGCCGGGGCGTTCGAGGAGCACCGCCAGCAGGCGGTATTCGTAGCGCGTCAACGCTAGCCAGGCGCCGTGGTAGGCCACGCGCGCGCCGTCGGCGTCATGCGCGAAAGGGGCCGGGGCGGGTGCGATGGCGGCGGCTGGGGCGACAGCCGGTGGCCGCGCGCGGCGCAGGATCGCGCGTACCCGCGAGGCGACTTCGCGCGGGCTGAAAGGTTTGAGCACGTAATCGTCGGCGCCGAGTTCGAGGCCGACGATGCGGTCCACCTCGTCGGCGCGCGCGGTGAGAAAGATCACCGGCACGTCGGAGGTGCGCCGCAGCGCGCGGCAGACGTCGAAGCCGTTCATGTCCGGCAGGCCGACGTCGAGTATCGCCAACGCGAATGTGCCGCTTTGCAAGGCCGTCAGCGCCTCTTGCCCGAGGCCGACGCAGGTGGTGTCGAAGCCTTCGGTGCGAAGCGCGTAATCCAGCGTATCGGCAATCGCCGGTTCGTCATCGACGATCAATATCCTGCTGCGCACACATTCTCCCGCGAGTAAGCCATGAACCGTAAAGGATAAGCCGTGAGCACCCGGACGGATCAGGGCGAGCCTGTCCGTTTGGAAAAAAACCGCTCGAACGCGCGCCGGGTAGTGATCTTGGTGACCGCGGTGCTATAACTCAATATGGGCGTTACCGCTTGTTTTTCTCTTTTGCCTCTCCCAGAATGTCCAGCGATCGGTGGCCGGAAAAAATAACGACAATAGCCGATTCGAGCACGGCATCCGCCGCTCTTTATTTACACGGGGTAAGCATATGCCCGGTGAGATGTGCATCTGATCTGCGGGACGAGTGGCTTTCTGTTCTGCGCCTTGCTCTTACTGAATGAATGAAGGAGAGATGAGTGGAAACGCTGAAATCAAAACTGATCTGGCTAGTGGTCGCCATCGTCGGCGCGGTGGGGTTCGGCATGCTGGCGCTGAATCGCGGCGAGCATATCAATGCTGTGTGGCTGGTGTTGGCGGCGCTGTCCTGCTACTCGATTTCCTACCGCTTCTATAGCAAGTTCATCGCTGAAAAGGTGCTTGAACTCGACGACCGCCGCCTGACGCCCGCGGAGCGCTACAACGACGGGCTCGATTACGTGCCGACCAACAAGTGGGTGCTGTTCGGCCACCACTTCGCGGCGATCGCGGGCGCCGGTCCGCTGGTGGGGCCGATCCTGGCCGCGCAGATGGGCTTCCTGCCGGGCACGATGTGGATTCTGGTGGGCGTGATGCTCGCCGGCGCGGTGCAGGATTTTATCGTGCTGTTCATCTCCAGCCGGCGCGACGGTCGCTCGCTGGGTGAAATGGCGAGGCAGGAACTCGGCCCCTTCGCAGGCGTGATCGTCATGCTCGGCACGCTGGCGGTGATGATCATCATCCTGTCGGCCCTGGCGCTGGTCGTGGTCAAGGCGCTGGCGGACAGCCCGTGGGGCACCTTCACCATCGCGATGACGATTCCTATCGCGCTGTTCATGGGCATTTATATGCGCTTCATCCGCCCGGGCCGTATCGCCGAAATTTCGGTGATCGGTTTTGTGCTGATGATGTTGGCGATCATTTACGGTGAAAACATCGCCCACAGCGAATACTGGGGCCCGTTTTTTACGCTGACCGGTCCCGATCTGACGCTGGCGCTGGTGGTTTACGGTTTCGTTGCCTCGGTGTTGCCGGTGTGGCTGCTGTTGGCGCCGCGCGATTACCTTTCCACCTTCCTCAAGCTCGGCGTCATCATCGGTTTGGCCATCGGCATCATGTTCGCGCTGCCCGATCTGAAGATGCCGGCCGTGTCGCGCTTCATCGACGGTACCGGGCCAGTGTTCGCCGGCACCCTGTTCCCCTTCCTTTTCATCACTATCGCTTGCGGCGCATGCTCGGGCTTTCATGCGCTGGTTTCGTCGGGCACCACGCCCAAGCTGGTCGAGCGCGAATCGCAGATGCGCTTCATCGGTTACGGCGGCATGCTGGGCGAATCGCTGGTGGCGATCATGGCGGTGGTCTGCGCTTCCGTGCTCGACCCCGGCGTCTATTTCGCGATGAATTCCCCGGCGGCGATTATCGGCAAGACGGTCGAATCCGCTTCCACCGTTATCAACGAGTGGGGTTTCGTCATTACCCCGGAAGCACTCACCGCGATCGCCAAGGATGTCGGCGAACACTCCATCCTGTCGCGGGCCGGCGGCGCACCGACTTTCGCCGTGGGCATGGCGGTGATCATCACCGACATCTTCAACAGCCACGCGATGATGGCTTTCTGGTACCACTTCGCCATTCTGTTCGAGGCGCTGTTCATCCTCACCGCGGTCGACGCCGGTACGCGCGCCTGCCGCTTCATGGTGCAGGATCTAGCTGGCACCTTCATTCCCGGCTTGGGCAAGACGCGCAGTTGGTTCGGCAATGTGGTCGGCACCACGGTCGCGGTATCCGGCTGGGGTTACTTCGTCTATCAGGGCGTTACCGACCCGCTGGGCGGTATCAACACCCTGTGGCCGCTGTTCGGTATCGGCAACCAGATGCTCGCCTCGATGGCGCTTATCCTTGGTACCGTCGTGCTGTTCAAGATGAAGAAGGAACGCTACGCCTGGGTCACCATCGTGCCCACGATCTGGTTGTTCGTCACGTCGATGACCGCGGGTTGGCTGAAGATTTTCAGCGACAACCCGAAGATCGGTTTCCTCGCGCTTGCCAACCGCTTCAACGAAGCCGCCGCGCAGGGGACCGTGCTCGCACCGGCCAAGACCATCGAGGAAATGGCCCGCGTTGCCTTCAACAACCAGGTCAACGCCGTGCTGTGCGGCTTCTTCATGATCGTCGCCGTTACCATGGTGATCGCGGCCGTCGGCAACATTCGCAGGGCGCTTGCCAGCCGCACGCCGACAGTGAGCGAAGCCCCACCGGTTTACCGCGAGGCGGCGGCTCATGCTTGACCTTTCCTACCTGACCGGAGGAACCCGCCGTGCTGGGGCCGATGTGGCCCCGGCGGGCGCGGACGATCTGGACGATGCCTACGCCCGCTACGTTGCCGGCGTTCGCGAGCAAGGACCGGATGCCGTTCCCATGCCGGAAGCCGAATTCGAGCGCTACAGCCTCGGTTCCAACTGGCTCGCGGGCCAGCTTACAAATCGGCTCGCGGGCCTCAGGGACGTGGCGAAAAAAGTGGTGCAGACCTGCCGCCTCGTTGTCGGTATCCACGACTACGAGTATTACCTGAATCACATGCGCTCGGTCCATCCCAACGCCACGCCGCTGACGCGCGAAGCGTTCTACCGTTATTGCCTGGAAGCGCGCTTTCCTAGCGCCGACAGGCCGGGAGGGCGTTGCCCGTGCTGAGATGGCGCACGAAATCGTGCGCGCGGGTGAGCGGCATGTTCTGTCACGGCTTTGAGCAAGCTGTCCTTGGTGAATGGCTTGGTGAGATATGCGTCTGAGCCGAGCATGCGGCTACGTACGCGGTCGAACAGTCCGTTCTTGGAGGACAGCATGATGACCGGCGTTGCCGAGACGCGCGGATTTTTCTTGATTAGCGCGCAGGTCTGATAGCCATCCAGGCGCGGCATCATGATGTCGACGAAGATGACGTCGGGACGATGATCGACGATCTTCGCCAGCGCGTCGAAACCGTCCTTGGCCAGGAGAACCTGGTAGCCAGCCCATTCGAGAAATATCTCGGCGCAACTGCGAATGGTGTCGCTATCGTCGATGACCATTACCTTGAGACCGGTCAGATCCATGATCTCGATCCTTCGCGCATTGGCCGGGACAGCGCCGCGTACCGACCGTGCGGTACCGATGCGCAAGCAGTCATCATGAGCAGGGAATGTAGGTGCAGTTGCATCAATGTCATATCTTGATGGGTCCGAAGTTTTCTTTGCGCGCCTGATATTCGGGACATGCCCAGTTGAGGGGCTTCCACCGAGTTCCGGGGGAATGCGCTCGTCAGGTAAACCTGCGGCTTCGTCATAAGCGAAGCCGCAGATCAGGCACATGTCCGCCCGTTGTATAAACGCCGGTTGTCTCGGCGCGCATACACATCCACTGGGCAGCCGTGTCGTGTATGCGCCGATTTCAGGGGATCATTTCTTCATACCGTCGTTACTCATCGCATCCTTGTTCATGCCATCCTTGGGCATGGCGTCCTTGGCGGTACTTTTCATACCGTCCTTGGACATGGACATACCGTCTTTCTTCATGCCGTCGTGGCCCATCGCATCCTTGGCCATGCCGTCTTTCGTCATTGCATCCTTGGTCATGCCATCTTTCTTCATGGCGTCCTTGCCCATTTCATCGGCGGCAAAAGCGCTGGCGGCGCCCAAGGCGAGGCAAAGGGACAGGGCGGTTGCGGTCAAAGTTTTCATGGTGTGCTCCTAGCGTTTTCAGGTTGATAAAGCGCGGCGGATGCCGCGCGGGGTGGAAAAATAAAAAGAGGGGCGCCGTACGCGCATCAACTACCGCCGAACCAGTTGTAGCCCTGGTCTTCCCAGTAGCCGCCGGGGTGGTTGTTGGTGACGAAGATGGCCTGGATGTGTTTGGGGTTCTTGTAGCCGAGCTTGGTGGGTATGCGCAGCTTCATCGGAAAGCCGTATTCGCGCGGCAGCACCTTTCCGTCATAAGTCAGTGCCAGCACGGTCTGTGGATGCAGGGCCGAGGGCATGTCGATGCTGGTGTGGTAATCGTCGGCGCACTTGAAGCCCACATATCGGGCGCTCAGATCCGCGCCCACGCGCTTGAGGAAATCGGCAAGGCGCACTCCGCCCCAGCGGCCAATCGCGCTCCATCCTTCCACGCAAATGTGCCGTGTGATCTGATCGGTCTGTGCCATGGCGCGCAATTCGTCCAGCCGCCAGGCGCGCTTATCGGCCACCATGCCGGTGACTTCCAGCGTATAGCCGGTTTCGTCCACAGCGGGCGCTTTGTCCATGTCATAGAACGCATTGAATGGAAAGGGCCGCGCGATCATCGATTCGGGATAGGTTGGCGCGAGCGCGCCGGGGTCGAAGATCAGGCCTTGCACCCGGTCATTGAAGCGGGAGATCGCCGCAAGCGCGCTCTCCACCTGCTTGTTGTCGCTTAGCGAGCAGCCCGACAGCATGGCCACGCCACCCAAGGTCAAGGTGCGCAGAAATCCGCGGCGTGAAGACGAGTCGATGTGCGGCGCCAGCAGTTTGCGGGCATCCTTGAGAATCAGTTCGGTGTCCAGCGGGCTGTTGGAGGGTTCGGCGGGCCGGTTCATCGGGTGTCGGTCGATGTGCATGTCGGTTCCTTCTTCAACGTCCGCGGATCATGGTGAGCAAGGTGCGTGGCACCAGCGCCACCATCGTCAGATGCACGGCCACAAATCCGGTCAGCAACGCCATGGCGACGAAATGGATCCTGCGCGCGGCTTCATAGCCACCCAGCAACTCGCACAAGAGGCCAAACTGCACGGATTTCCACAAAACCAGACCGGACAGCACCAGAACGACGATGTCGATCATGGCAAACAGGTATGCCGCGCGCTGGATCTGGTTGTAGTGGCGCGGATTGTCATGCGCCAGGCGGCCGTGCAGCGCGGCCTGGGTATCGTGCAGCACACCGCGCGCGGATAAGGGGAAAAACCGCCGCTGCAAGCGCCCGCTGAACAGGTTCAGTACCAGATACACCAGCCCGTTACCCGCCAGAAGCCACATGCCGGCAAAGTGCCATTGCAATGCGCCGCCGAGCCAGTCGCCCAGGGTTATCGCTTTGGGGAAGGAGATATCGATGAACGGCGCGGCGTTGTAAATGCGCCAGCCGCTGGCGGTCATCACGATCACGGCCAGGGCATTGAGCCAATGCGTGAGCCGCAGCCAGCGGGGATGAATGGTCGCCCCGCCGCCTGGTGAGGCAGTGTCTGGAACGGTGGCGGAAAGCGTGGACATGGGCGGGACGGAAAGGCTGTGGTTTTTGTCGGCGTTCATTGTTCCGCGCAAGCCATCCCGGAGTCCTCACGTAAAGTTCAATAAAACGTGATAATTGGCGTCTCTTTCTTTGGGAAAATAGGGTTTCTGTTTTTGTCTCGGAGTCTGCATGGAACGGTCCAAGCGCATCCTGCTTGTCGAGGATGACGATCACATCTCCAAGTTGTTGTGCATGCATTTACGCGACGAAGGCCATACGGTCGAACATGCGGCCGATGGTGATGCGGGCATGCGCATGCTCGGCGAAGGGACGTGGGATATCCTGGTGCTCGATCTGATGCTGCCGGGTATCGATGGACTGGAGATTTGCAAGCGGGCGCGTGCCATGGCTCGCTATGTGCCCATCATTATCACCAGTGCCCGATCGAGCGAAGTGCATCGCATCCTGGGGCTGGAACTGGGCGCTGACGACTATCTGGCAAAACCCTTTTCCATGTTGGAGTTGGTTGCGCGCGTGAAGGCGCTGCTGCGGCGTACCGATGCGCTGGCGCGCAATGCCCGTCTGGATGCGGGGCATCTGGAGAGCCACGGGCTGATGCTCGATCCAATCGCGCGTTCCGCCGGGTTGGACGGCAAATCGTTGGACCTCACCCCACGCGAGTTCGACCTGCTTTATTTCTTCGCGCGCCATCCCGACCGGGTGTTCTCACGGCTCAATCTGCTCAACGAGGTTTGGGGTTACAGCCACGACGGCTACGAGCACACTGTGAACACGCATATAAACCGGCTGCGTACAAAGATCGAAGCCGATCCGGCCAATCCGAAACGCATCCTCACTGTGTGGGGGCGTGGTTACAAGTTCGCGGCAGAGCCCGTCGTCGCCGGAGAAACATGATGCGCCGACTTACGCTGGCACAGCGTCTGTCCGCAGTGTTTGCCGTACTGCTGCTGGCTTGCAGCGCGATTTCAATGTGGCTGCAAATCGAATCCAGCACACGCCATGAGCAGGTGGTGACGCAGCAACTGTCCATCGATCTGGCCGAGCATATCGCCAGCACTGCGCAGCTCATGGATGCCAGCGGTTGGCGACCGGATGCGGTTCGCGATCTGTTCGACAAACTGATGGCGGTCAATCCATCCGTCGAAGTGTACTTGCTGGACAATGATGGCCGGATCGTGGGCGATGCAGCGCCTCCTGGGCGTATCCAGCGAGCTCGGGTGGACCTGGCCCCGATTCGTAAGTTGTTGGCGGGCGCACCCCTGCCCGTGCAGGGTGACGATCCGCGCCATGCCAGCGCCCGCAAGGTTTTCAGCGCCGCACCCGTGCGGGTTGGCGGCCAATCCGCCGGCTACGTGTATGTCATCCTCCAGGGCGAAGATCGCGATGCCCTGGCTAACCGGTACGCCAGCGATTCGGTGTTGCGCACGACGCTATGGGCTACAGCCTTCGCGGCCTTGCTGGGGTTGGCGATGGGCTTGGTCGCCTTCCAACTGATTACGCGTCCCCTGCACACACTCACAAAAGCCGTGCGGGATTTCGATGCCGATGGGGTCCGGGCGGCCGCCTTGCCGGTGGAAACGGCGCCGGAAACGCAGCGCAACGAAATTGCGATACTGCGCTCGGCCTTTGCCAACATGGGACAACGCATTGGTGAGCAATGGCGGGAGTTGGCCCGCCAGGACCAGCAGCGGCGGGAACTTGTCGCCAACATCTCCCACGATCTGCGCACCCCCCTGACCTCTCTGCACGGCTATCTTGAGACGCTGCGCCTGAAAGCGGAAAACCTGAGCCCCGCCGAGCGCCAGCGCTATCTGGACACGGCCCTGAGTCAGAGCAGCAAGGTCGGCCGTCTGGCGCAAGAGCTCTTTGAGCTGGCCCGGTTGGAGTCGGGGTTGATTCACCCAGAAATGGAAACCTTCTCGCTACCCGATCTGGTGCAGGACGTGCTGCAAAAATTCGAGTTGGCAGCCGAAGCGCGCCAGCAGCAACTGTTGGCGGAGATTGCGCCGAATTTGCCCTCCGTGCGCGCCGATCTGGGCATGATCGAGCGTGTTCTGGCCAACCTGCTGGACAACGCGATACGGCACAATCCGGCTGGAACGCGCATCGCTATCGATGCACGCCGTCAAGCTGACGTGGTGCAGGTTGAAGTCAGTGATACGGGGTCGGGTATTCCAGCGGTTCTGCATGCGGGTCTGTTTACCCGCGTTTCCGCTTTTCGGCGCGGCGCCGACGTGGTGCGTGAAAGCGGTGGGCTGGGGCTGATCATTGTGAACCGCATCCTGCAATTGCACGGCAACAACATAGAGCTGGTTCCCGTGGCAGGGAAGGGCGCGGTGTTGCGCTTCATGCTGACCATCGGGTAGTTGCTAGATGGATGTGTTGGTTGTCGTTGAACCTCTGTCCGCGGTTCATCCATCTGGCACTGTCGCCGGAAGGCTTTGAGCAGGCTCTCAACGGTTTTGCGGGTTTTAACTACAACTCGCCGGCCAGCGCATCGATCAGCATCATCGTGTGTTCCGTGGCGCCGCGATGTGCGGCGATGAACGCCTGTCCGGCGGCGGACATGCGCGTCCGTTCGCTTTCGTCGTCGAGAAGGCCCAATGCGAGCCGCATTGCTTGCGCCGCGTCTTCCGCCCGCAGTGCGGCGCCTGCCGCGCTCGCCATATCCGTGACTTGCTGAAAATTGAAAACGTGCGGGCCAAGAATGATTGGCGTTCCGACGGCGCAGGCTTCGATCGGGTTTTGGCTGCCGAAGGGTAGCCAACTGCCGCCGATCAGCGCCACGTCCGCCGCGTGGTAGTAGGCGAACATTTCACCCATCGAATCCCCTAGCCAGACGCGGGTGCGCGTGTCGATGGCGATCCCGGCGCCTTCCGAGCGGCGTTGCAGCGTCAGCCCACGCGCGCGGACCAGCGCGGCGATTTCGTCGAAGCGCTGTGGGTGGCGCGGTACCAGCATGAGCAGCGCATCCGCCGGTGCAAGGGTGGCGAAGGCATCGAGAATTAGCGCTTCCTCGCCTTCGCGCGTGCTGGCGGCCAGCACGACCTTGCGCTTGCCGAATGCCTGGCGGAAATGGGCGCCGAGTTCGAGTTGTGCCGGTGGTGGTACCACGTCGAACTTGATGTTGCCGGTGATGTGCGTCCGGTGTGCGCCGAGCTCGATAAGGCGGGCGGCATCGGCGGGGGTTTGCGCGCCGATGGCGGATAGTGCGCCGAGGGTGAGCTGGGTCAAGGCGGGCAAGCGAGCGTAGCGGCGGGCGGAGCGTTCCGACAGGCGGGCGTTGGCGAGGATGACGGGGAGTTTGCCGCGCTGGCAGGCGGCGAGCAGGTTAGGCCACAGTTCCGTTTCCATGACGATGCCGAAATCCGGGCGGAAGTGGCGCAGGAAACGTCTGGCGAGAAAGCCGAGGTCGTAAGGCAGATAGGCGCGTAGCACGCGCGATTCGCCGGCGAACAGCGCTTTTGACGTTTCGCGCCCGGTTGGCGTCATGTGCGTGAGCACGATGGCGTGCTGCGGCCAGCGCGTGAGCAGCGCGCGTACCAGCGGTTCGGCCGCCCGCGTTTCGCCAACCGAGACGGCATGTATCCAGATGGTTTTCCCCGGCGCGCGTATGCCAAAGCGGCCAAAGCGTTCGCCAATATGCCGGAGATAGGCGGGCTGACGGCGCGCGCGCCAAATCAGGCGTAGCAGGACAAAGGGTAGGGCGAGCAGCCAGAGCAGGGAGTAGGGTAGGCGAATGAGGGGCAGGCGGATCAGCATTAACGAGCCGGCGTGGGTACGGGCGGAAGGCAGTATAGCGATGCCACCCGGTTTTGCCCTGCTTTATGCAGCATTTTCTGGGGAATGTCGGCCGGTTCCGGGAAAGCTCCTGTGGGATAATGCGGCCCTCTGCCCACTGTGATGGCCTGGTCATGAAAATTCTCGTTACCGGCGCGGCCGGTTTCATCGGCATGCACACCTCCGAGCGCCTGCTGGCGCGCGGGGACGAAGTCGTTGGCCTGGATAATCTCAACGATTATTACGATCCCCGGTTGAAGGAAAGCCGCCTTGCCCGGCTCGAACCGCATGCGGGGTTCCGCTTCGTGCGCATGGACGTGGCCGATCGCGCCGGCATGGAACGTCTGTTTGCCACGGAAAAATTCGACCGCGTCATCCACCTCGCCGCTCAGGCCGGCGTGCGTTATTCCTTGCAGAATCCGCATGCCTATATCGATAGCAACATTGTTGGCTTCACCAATATTCTCGAAGGCTGCCGGCACAGCAAGGTGCAGCATCTCGTCTATGCCAGCAGTTCCAGTGTTTATGGCGGCAATACCAAGATGCCGTTCTCCGAGCACGACAGCGTCGATCACCCGGTCAGCCTTTACGCCGCGACGAAGAAAGCCAATGAGCTGATGGCGCATACCTACAGCCACCTCTACGGCCTGCCGACGACCGGGCTGCGCTTTTTTACCGTGTATGGCCCGTGGGGCCGGCCGGACATGGCGCTGTTCCTGTTCACCAAGGCCATGCTTGATAATCGGCCGATCGACGTTTTCAACCACGGCAAGATGCGGCGCGATTTCACGTACGTCGACGACATCGTCGAAGGGGTGTTGCGCACGCTGGATCGCATCGCGGCGCCCGATCCCGCTTTCGATTCGCACAATCCCGATCCGGCTCGCGGCAGCGTGCCGTATCGCATTTTCAACATCGGCAACAACAACCCCGTCGAGTTGATGGCGTTCATCGAAGCCATCGAGCAGGCGTTGGGCAAGACGGCGGAAAAGAACTTTCTGCCCTTGCAGGATGGTGACGTGCCCGCGACCTATGCCGACACCGCCGCACTGGATGCGTGGGTCGGAGTCGCGCCGGCAACCAGCGTGAGCGTCGGCGTGGGCCGGTTCGTGCAGTGGTATCGGGAATATTACGGCGCGCGCTGAGATATCCGCATTCGACAGGTAAAACATGCAAACCGGGGAGCGTGGCTGGGGCACCACTTTTTTTCGTTTTCTGCTTTCCGGGGCGGGAAATACCGCTGCGTCCTACGTGGTCTATCTTGCCCTGCTCAACGTTTTTTCATACCGGGTGAGTTATACGCTGGCCTATGCATCCGGTATCATCATTGCCTACCTGGCGTACCGCTTCTACGTTTTTCGCACGACAGGCGGGCGCTTTGGTTTGGTTTTCGTCTGCGCCATCTATCTGCTGCAATATCTTCTCGGCTTGACCGTGGTGTACGTCTGGGTCGAGTTTTTTGCAGGCCCTGCGTTGTTTGCGCCCTTGGTGGCCGTCGCCGTCACCATTCCCGTTACTTTTGTGCTCAATCGGCTGGTTTTTCGCAAGACGAAGCAGCCCGCCGCCTGAGCGGGCAGGGCGGGATCAGCTGTGTTGCAGTAGCGCGTTGATGAGGCGGACGTCTTCTTCCGTCAGCGTGCCGGCGGCGGCTTTCAGCCGTAGTTGGGCGATCAGCGTGTCGTAGCGCGCACGTGCGAGTTGTTGCAGCGTATCGGCAAGCTGGCTCTGGGCGTTGAGTACGTCGATGTTGATGCGCACGCCGACTTCGTAGCCGAGCTTGTTTGCTTCCAGCGCAGATGTGGAGGAGGTCCGTGCCGCTTCCAGTGCCTTGACCTGCGCCATGCCGCTGGTAACGCCCAGGTAGGATTGGCGCGCGGCCAGCGCGGCGGTGCGGCGGGCGTCCTCGACGTCGGCGTCGGCCTTGGTTTTCAGCGCGGCGGCTTCCCGTGCATACGAGGAAATGGCGCCGCCTTGATAAAACGGCACGTTGAGCTGCAAGCCCACGGTGGTGCCTTCGGCGCGTTCCGTGGAGAGCGCAGGGTTGTTATTCAAGCTGTAGTTGGCGACCAGATCGACTGTCGGCAGATGCCCTGCTTGCGCGCGTTCGACTTCGCGTGTGGCGATTTCGCGCGCTAGCTGCTGTGCCTGCACGGCATAGTTGCCTTGTTCGGCCGCCGTTGCCCAGGCGGTAAGGTTGTCCGGCTGCGGGCGCTGCAATTCCACGCCAGGGCGCAGGCCGGCGAGTTCTTCCGGTTCCTTGCCGATGATCTGGGCGAGCGCCTCGCGGGATACGACGAGGTCGTTGCTCGCGGCGATTTCGCGTGCCGAGGCCAGATCGAAGCGGGATTGAGCCTCATAGACGTCGGTGATCGTAACCGTGCCGACTTCGAAGCTTTTGCGCGCGATTTCGTGCTGTTCGGCGGCGGCGGCGCGCAGTTGAGAGACGGCGTCGAGCGCGTCCTGGGCGTTGAGCACGTTGAAGTAGGCATCGGACACGCGCAGGATGAGATCCTGCCTGGCCTGGCCGAACAGGCTTTCCGCCTGCGCCGTCTGCAGTTCGCCCTGCTTGTACTGCACCCAGTTCTGCCAGCGGAACAGCGGTTGAGTGAGCTGCACGGCATAGCCGTTGCTGTTGTAGTTGCGGTGAATGTTCAGATCGACATCGCTGGTGCGTACCTTCGAGTCGTTCCAGGTGGTGTTGGCCGATCCGCCGATCTGCGGCAGCAGGCCAGCGCGGCCCTGTATGACTTTTTCCTGTCCGGCTTCATATTGGGCGCGGGCGGCGGCGAATTTCGCGTCGTTGTCGAGCGCGTCCTGATAGACCCGCAGCAGGTCGGCCGGCCACGCGGCGGTGGAGGTCAAGGCGATCAGAGCCGCCACCAACGCTCGCTTCATTTCTTTTTCCACTATCGACACAACCTCTGCGCCGGATGGCGGTTAGAAACGGAAAGCGTTGTCCCGCGCTGTGTTTTTGAGCATCGGCACGACGGTTTCGAAGATGTCCTCGGTGCGGAAGCGGCCTTCGCCCTCGCAGGTGATGAGCCGTGCTTTCATGACCGGCGCGGCGCCGACGAAAGCGAACAGGCGGCCACCGACCTTGAGTTGCCCGAGCAGCGCGGGCGGCACGGCCGGTACGCCGCCGGAGATGACGATGACGTCGTAGGGATCGCGCCCCGGCCAGCCCTGCGCCGCGTCGCCGTCTTCGACGATGACGTTTTCAACGCCGCAGCGCATGAGATTGTCGCTGGCGAGTTTGACCAGCTCGGGCTCGATATCCACGGTGCGCACCCACTCGGCGCGCGCGGCCAGCAGCGCGGCGAAATAGCCCGAACCGGTGCCGATTTCGAGCACGGAATCGGAGCGGCGGACTTGCAGCGCCTGCATGGCTTTACCTTCGATGATCGGTTTGAGCATCACCTGACCGTGGCTGAGCGGGATTTCGATGTCGGCGAAGGAGAGCGCGCGGGCTGCCGGCGGAACGAATTCCTCGCGTTTGACCGTCATCAGCAGATCGAGCACGTCCTGATCCAGCACCTCCCAGGGGCGGATTTGCTGCTCGACCATGTTGAAGCGTGCTTTCTCGAAGTTCATCAGCGACTCCCGGTTCGTCTGTCAGCCGTCGTCCGATGACGGCGAATTTGGCAAAACCCATACATTTTAACGCAGTTACCGCTTGGTGACGGATTCAACCCGCTGGCACGCTCGTTTTATCGTGGCTGTCCGGCCCAGCCTCGCCGGGCTTCGGCTTTACCCCGCCGGATTCCGGCTTTACTCGATACCACGCGGCGTAAAGCGCGGGCAGGAACAGCACCGTCAGCAGCGTCGCCACTGTCAGTCCACCCATGATCGCTACCGCCATCGGGCCGAAGAAGGCGCTGCGCGACAAGGGAATCATCGCCAGGATGGCCGCTGCCGCGGTGAGCATGATCGGGCGGAAACGGCGCACGGAGGATTCGACGATCGCATCCCATGCCGAACGCCCGCTGTCGACGTCCTGGCGGATCTGGTCCACCAGGATCACCGAGTTGCGCATGATCATGCCGGATAGCGCAATGGTGCCGAGCATGGCGACGAAGCCGAAAGGCTTGTCGAACGCAAGCAGGAAAACGGTAACGCCGATCATGCCCAGCGGCGCGGTCAGCACGACCATCATCGTGCGTGAGAAATTTTGCAGTTGCAGCATCAGCACCGTCAATACGGCAAGAACGAACAGCGGTATGCCGGCAGCGACCGAACTGCCGCCCTTGGCGCTTTCTTCCGCCGCGCCACCGATTTCAAGGCGGAAACCAAGCGGCAGTTCGGCGGCGATAGCGTCGATTTGCGGTTTCAGCCGCGCCACGATCGCCGCCGGTTGTACCGTGCCATGAAGGTTGTAGAGGTTGGCGCGCACCGTTACCGTGGGAATGCGGTTTCGCCGCCAGATCAGCCCGTCCTCGAAGCCATACTCCAGCGTTGCCACCTGCGTGAGCGGCACATTGCGCCCGTTGGCCGCCGGTAGCGCGAGTTCAGGCAGCAGACCCAGGCGTATGCGTTCCGCTTCGGCGCCGCGCAGCACCACCGAAATCGTTTCGGTGCCTTCGCGGAATTGGGTGACGGTGGTGCCTTGCAGCGAGGTGGCGAGCAGCGTGGAAATGTCCTGGCTGGATACGCCGAGCAGGCGCGCCTTGTCCTGGTCGATGTGGATGCGTATTGCTTTCGATGGCTCTTCCCAGTCCAGTTGGACGTTCGACAGGCTTGGGTCGGTGCGCATCACCGCCGCGATGCGGTGGCCGATGGCGTGCAACTGGTCGAGATCGAAGCCGCTTACGCGGTACTGGACCGGGAAGCCGACCGGCGGGCCGTTTTCCAGCCGGTTGATCGATGCCCGCACGCCCGACGGCTCTTCTCTGAAATGGTGGATCAATTCGCGTCGCAGCACTTCGCGTTCGGTCACGCCGGCGGTGAGGATGACGAACTGGGCGAAGTCGGTCTGCGTCAGTTGCTGGTCGAGCGGCAGGTAAAAGCGCGGACTGCCGGTGCCCAGCCAGGCGACGTAGTTGTCGATGCCGGGCTGTTTGTCGAGGAAGGCTTCGAGCCGTTTTACCTCGCGCTCGGTGGCTTGGTGCGAAACGCCTTCGGCCAGACGCAGATCGACGAGCAGTTCCGGTCGTGTCGAATCGGGGAAAAACTGCTGCGGCACGAAGCGGCCGAACACCACGAGCGAGGCGACGAACAGGGCCACGGTGATGGCGATGGCCGTCCATCGCCGCCTCACGCACCAATCGACCAGGTGTCGCAGGCGGGTATAAAACGGCGTGTGGTAGATGGCGTATTCGTCGTGCGAGTCGCGGGCATGCGTGGCGCGCCCCGCCATGCGGCGGCCGAGCGCGGGCCAGACACGGCCGATCAGGCTGGTCAGCCGCGAGGGTTTGTCTTTGTTCGTGGCGAAATCCGGCAGCAGGTAATAGCCGAGATAGGGCACGAACAGTACCGCGGCCACCCACGACACCAGCAGCGCGATGACCGTGACCTGAAAAATCGAGCGTGTGTATTCGCCGGTGGTCGAGGCCGCGGTGGCGATCGGCAGAAAACCGGCCGCCGTTACCAGTGTGCCGGAAAGCATCGGCATGGCGGTCGACGAGTAGGCGAAGCTGGCCGCTTTCACTCTTGGCCAACCTTGTTCAATCTTGGTCGCCATCATTTCCACCGCGATGATGGCGTCGTCCACCAGCAAACCCAGCGCTATGATGAGGGCGCCGAGCGATATCTTGTGCAGCCCAATGCCGAACAGGTGCATGAACAGGAAGGTGATCGCCAGCACGACCGGAATGATGATGAGCACCACCACGCCGGTGCGAAAACCGAGCGAGAGCAGGCTGACCACCATGACGATGATGACCGCTTCGATCAGCACATGGACGAAGTCGCCGATGGAGTTGCGCACCGCGCGCGGCTGATCGGCCACGCGTTCAAGCGCGATGCCTACGGGCAGTTGCGCGTCCAGCCGGTCCTTGGCTTCATCCAGGCGGCGGCCGAGGAGCACGATATCGCCGCCGGCGCGCATCGATACGCCGATGCCCAGCGCTTCCCTGCCCATGAAGCGCATGCGTTCGGCGGGCGGGTCGGCGTAGCCGCGCCGAATTTCCGCCACGTCGCCGAGGCGGAAGGCGCGCCCGCGCGCGCGGATCACCGTGTCGCGGATTGCATCCAGATCCTCGAACTGGCCGGATGGCCGCAGCCACACCCGTTCGTCGGCGGTTTCGAAGAAGCCCGCGCCGGTTTTGGCGTTCTGCCCCGCCAGCGCGGCGGCGATATCGGTCAGTTGCAGGCCGAAGGTGGCGAGTTTGGTGTTGGAGAGCTCGACGAACACGCGCTGCGGTTGCTCGCCGAAAAAGCTCACCTTGCCCACGTCCGGTACGCGCAGTAGTTCGCTGCGGATCGCTTCGGCATGGCGTTTGAGTTCCGCCTGTGAAACACCGTCGCCCACCAGCGCGAAAATGTTGCCGTAGGTGTCGCCGAACTCGTCGTTGAAATACGGGCCCACCGTGCCGGTGGGCAGCGTGGCGCGAATGTCGCCGATTTTCTTGCGCACCTGGTACCAGATGTCCGGCACATCGCCCGCGCGCAGCGAGTCCTTGACGAGAAAAAACACCATCGACTCGCCCGGCCGCGAATAGCTGCGCACCACGTCGATTTCGGCGATTTCCTGCAGTTTTTTCTCGATCTTGTCGGTGATCTGCGCTTCGATTTCGCGCGCGGTCGAACCCGGCCATTCGGTGCGGATCACCATGACCTTGAAGGTGAAGGGGGGATCTTCCGACTGACCCAGACGGGTATAGGAAAACAGCCCGATCAGCGTGAGCACGATCAGGAAGTACAGCACCAGCGAAGGGTGCGCCAGGCCCCACGCGGAGATGTTGAAACGGCGCAGATCGCCGCTGGAGCGGCGTTCGTCCGGGGGAGAGGCGTTCATCGGCGCACGTCCAGCGCCACCGGCGCGTCCTCGGTGACTGGCCGCACGCGTTCGCCTTCGACCAGTTTATGCACACCGGTTACCACGACCCGCGCCTTTGCCGGGAAGCCTGCGCCCAGTACCGCGCCATCCTCGCGGAAGCTTATGACCTGAACCGGCAGGCGGCGCAGCGTGTCCGCTTCATCCACCACCCATACCGCCGTTTCCGCGCCAATGCGGCTGACTGCCGGCAGCGGCACGATGACTTGCCCGCTGGTGGAGCGGCTGAAAAACACATTGGCGGTGGCGCCGAGCTTGAGTGCCTCGTCGGCGCCGGCCACGCTCACGCGCACGGTATAGGTGCGGGTTGCGGTGTCGGCCGCTGGCGCCACCTCGCGCACCTTGCCGGCATAGCCATGCTGAGGGCCGGCCCATAGCCCGATTTGCGCGCTGTCGCCGGGGGCGATGCCTTGTATGCGCGCTTCCGGCACGTAAATCTGTACCTCGCGTTCGTCCGGGCGGGCGGTGCGCAGTACCGGCTGACCGGCGGCGACGACTTGGCCTGCTTCGGCCAGCACGGCGGTCACGATGCCGTTGTGGTCGGCGAGCAAAGTGCTGTAGCCGGCCTGGTTGGTGGCGGTGCTGGCTTGCGCGCGCGCCTGGCGCAGACGCGCCTCAGCTGCTTGCAGCGCCGAGCGCCGGCCGTCGAGCGCGGAGCCGGTGACGAAGTTTTTTTCCCGCAGGCCTTCCGCGCGTGTCATTTCGGCCCGAGCGAGCGCCACGTCGGCCTCGGCCGCGGCCATTTGCGCGGCGGCGGCGTCAGCGGCCAGGCGCACGTCTTGCGGGTCGAGCCGGGCCAGAGTCTGGCCCTGGTGAACCGCCGTGCCCACATCCACCGTCCGTTCCACGATCTTGCCGCCGATGCGGAAGGCGAGGTCGGTTTCAAACCGAGCGCGTACCTCGCCAACATAGGCTTGCGTGTTGGCGATGCTGGCCGTGGTGTCGATTTCGCGTACCAGCACGGCACGCGGCTGCGGCGCGGGTGGTTGCGGCGCCGAGCATGCGGCGAGGATGCAACCGGCCGCGAGCGGGAACAGGCGGCTGAGCGTTCTTACCGGGCGGCGCGAGGTGCTTGCGGTCATGGACTTTCAAACCTTTCCCAATCGATAGGGCTCTATCCTTTTTCGAGCGTAGGATGGGAGCGGGCCAGTTCCAGAAAATGATCGTAGTTTCTCACGTAGTCGGCTGCGTCGTAGTAGTCCGATGCCAGCACGAGCAGCACTGCGTCGGCCGAATAGCGGTACTGGATGCCCCAGGTCAGCGGCGGCAGGTAAAGGCCGAGATTGGGGCGGTCGAGCACGATTTCCTCGCGGTTTTCGCCGTCGTCGGCGACGACGTGGATACTGCCTTTGACCGCGATAAGGAACTGTTTGCAGCGCAGATGGGCGTGTTCGCCGCGCACTTCGGCGCCGGAGACGTCGTAGACGAGGAAGTAGCGCTGTGCTTCGAAAGGAATGTCGCGCCCGAGTTCGCCAGCCGACAGCGTGCCGCGCAGGTCGATCACCTCGCGCAGCCGGTGTAGTGTGACGCCGCGCACCGTGGTGGCGCTAACACCGGGTTTGAGTGGCGGCGCCGGATGTTCGCTGGCGACGATGGGCGTTTGCCCGGTGGTATTGACGTAGCCGACGATTTTCGCCGGATTGCCATGTACCACCGCGTTGGGCGGCACCGAGCGGGTAACGACCGCGCCCGGACCGACCGTGGCGCGCATGCCGATGGTGACGCCGGGCAGAATGCTGACGTTGGCGCCGATCGATGCACCGGCGCGGATCAGCGTAAGGCCGGCGGTATCGGCATCTGGCGCGGACGCTTGGTTCGGCATGTCGGTGAAGGTTGCGTTGGGGCCGACGAAAACGTCGTCCTCGAGCGTTACACCCGCCCACAACTGCACGCCGCCCTTGATCGTGACGCGATTGCCGACGGTGACGCCGTTTTCGATCAGCACATGGTCGCCAATGTCGCATTGCGCGCCGATCCGCGCGCCGGGCAGGATGCGGGTGAAAGCGCCGACCCTGCTGCCGTGGCCGATCTCTTTGCTTTCGCACAGCGCCTGGGGGTGGATGCAGGGGGGCGCCTCGTTCCGGTCGGTGGCGGTCATCGTGTTCTCATCCATGTAAAGCAAAAATATGCGTGCTGCGGCCGAAGCGGTAGCCCAGCGTTTCCCATACCCGGACGACGGCGCGGTTGGTTGATTGCGTGGTCATGCAGCACAGATCGACGCCTTGCGCCTGCATCCAGTAGCTCATTTCCGCAATCAGTTTCTGGTACCAGCCGCGTCGCTGGCTGGCGACCGCGGATAGCACCATGCGGCCCACGCCGCGGCCGAGCAGTTTCGTGTAAGCGGGCATCAGGTCGGCGGTCAAAAATGCGTTCGGCGGCAAATCGTCCGCCGGCACCAGCACGACCGAGGCGAAACCGCGCACCGAGTTCTGCGCGAAGACGGCAAGAAACTCATCGGCCACCTGTTCGCCGAAAAACGGGTCGGCATGGAAGCGATCGTAGTTGTTGCGCGCCACGCAGGCGGCTTCGCGCAGGTTGGCTACGTCCGCCTCGGTTGCCGCGCGCACGGCGGCGCGCGGCTCCCACTGGAAGGCGGGTATATCGTCGTGGAAGTAGGTCAGGCGCGTTTCGATCAGGCGCAGGCCCGCCAGTCCCAGACCCTGCAAAACGCGCACGTCCTCGGAGGGGATTTCGGCGAAGCAGTAAAAGCGCCCGTGTTGTTCGGCGAGTGTTTTGCACAGCCGTGTTACGGCATCGGCGATTGATTGTTGTATGTCGGCATCCGTGCCCGCCGTCCATTCGATGAAGTCGATGCGCCAGGTTGGAACGCGAAAAAAGTCGCTGTCCCAATCCAGCTTGCGGAAGCGGATGCGGATTTCGCACGGCCCTTCCCGGTCGTGGAACGATTCGGCATCGCGCAGCGCATCGAGCGTGGCTTGGCTCAGCACGTCCCGCGCATCGCGCACGAAACTGAGTGGCGAATAAAAAAAAGCCCGTTCTTGTGCATCGACCATCGATTCACACTCCAGAAATAACTCGAACCGCTAGGATAGGGATAAAGCCAGCGCCAGTGGCAGGAAAATCAAGGCGGCAAGGTTGCCGAACAACACCATCGACGCCACTTTCTCGGGTTCCTGGTGATAGCGCTCGGCAAAAATATAATTCAGCACCGCCGGCGGCAACGCGCCAAACACCAGTAGCAACGCTTGCTGTTGCGCGGGCAGGTCGAGCAGGCGCGCCACGCTCCAGGCCAGCAGCATGCCGATGAGTGGACGCGCCACGGCGGCGAAGACACCGAGCTTGATCGAGGTGAGGCGCGAATCGGTCAGACGCACGCCAAGGGCGAACAGCATCAGTGGGATGGAGATATCGCCCAGCATCTTGATCGCCACCATCAAGGGCGGCCAGACCTGCACATTCGCGAGGCCCAGCGCCACGCCGGCGATGGTTGCGAACACGGGCGGTACGCGCCAGACGTTACCAATACGTACGTTGTGATCGAGCAGCCAGGCGCCGAAGGAAAAATGCAGCAGGTTGGAAACGACAAAGGTAATGATCGCCGGTACCAGCGCGGCATCGCCAAAGGCCAGAACCGCGAGCGGAAGGCCGAGGTTGCCGCAGTTGTTGAACATGATCGGCGGCACCAGGGTTTTGGGCGCGATGTGGTAAGCGCGGGCAATGAGCCAGGCGATCGCCCCGGAGCCGGCCACGACCGCCAGCGTGGCGCCGGCCAGCGGTAGGTAGTCGACGACGTGTGTGTCCTTGCCGGCCAGTGCGGAAAACACTAGTGCTGGCACGAACACGTCCATGTTGAGCTTGTTGGCGTGGGACAGGTCGGGCTTCATCCGCCGGCCGACGAAATAGCCCAGCGCGGCGATGGCGAACAGTGGGAACAGGATTGAGGCGATGCGGATCAGCATGCGCGTGCTTTCAGCGACCGTCCGCGATGGCGGACGGCGCGGCCCCTATTCGGCGCTAGCACGGCATTACAACACGTAGCGGGCCAGGTCTTCGCGCTCGGCCAGCGAAGCCAGGCGGTCATCGACGTAGGCGGCATTCACCGCGATCCGGTCGAGTTTGCCGCGCCCGGCCTCGAACGACACTTCTTCGAGCAATTTTTCTATCACCGTATACAGCCGCCGCGCGCCGATGTTCTCGGTTTTCTCGTTGACCTGGAAGGCGATCTCCGCCATTCGGCGGATGCCGTCGTCGGCGAATTCGAGCGTTACGCCATCGGTGGCGAGCAGCGCCTGGTATTGCCGCGTGAGGCAGGCGTCGGTGCCTACAAGGATGCGCTCGAAATCCTCCACCGACAGGGAGTCGAGTTCGACACGGATCGGGAAACGCCCCTGCAATTCGGGAATGAGATCGCTCGGCTTGGCCAGATGGAACGCGCCGCTGGCGATGAACAGGATGTGATCGGTCTTGATCATGCCGTATTTGGTCGAAATCGTGGTGCCTTCGACCAGTGGCAGCAGATCGCGCTGTACGCCCTGGCGGGATACGTCCGCGCCGTGGATATCGGAACGGGCGGCGATCTTGTCCACCTCGTCGAGGAAAACGATGCCGTTCTGCTCTACCGCGCGCACCGCTTCGGCCTTCACCTCTTCGTCGTTGATGAGGCGCGCGGCCTCTTCATCGGAGAGCAGCTTCAGCGCGTCACGGATCGGTAGCTTGCGCATCCGCTTTTTACCGCTGCCCATGTTCTGGAACATGCCCTGGATTTGCTGTGTCAGCTCCTCCATGCCCGGCGGGGCGAAAATTTCCGCCTGCATACCGGGTATAGCGGTTTCGATCTCGATTTCCTTGTCGTCGAGTTCGCCTTCGCGCAGTTTTTTGCGGAATTTCTGCCGTGTGGCGCTGTCCTGCGGTTCGGGTTCGGCGTTGAAGCCGACTGGTCGCGCGGGCGGTAGCAGAATATCGAGTACGCGGTCCTCGGCGGCGTCGAGCGCGCGGTCGGCCACGCGGCGCATTGCCCGCTCGCGTCCGTCCTTGATTGCGATCTCGACCAGATCGCGGATGATGGTATCCACATCGCGCCCGACGTAACCGACTTCGGTGAACTTAGTCGCCTCGATCTTGATGAAGGGTGCGTTCGCCAAGCGAGCCAGGCGGCGGGCGATTTCGGTCTTGCCGACGCCGGTCGGCCCGATCATCAAAATGTTCTTGGGGGTGATCTCACCGCGCAGCGGCTCTTCCACCTGGGCGCGGCGCCAGCGGTTACGCAGCGCGATCGCCACCGCCTTCTTGGCCTTGGATTGGCCGACGATATGTTTATCCAGTTCGGAGACGATCTCCGGTGGCGTCATCTGGCTCATGCTTGCTCACTTTGGGGGGGTGGATGGGAGGGCGGGCCGCCGCTACTCCAGCACCTCGATGGTATGGCATTGGTTGGTATAGATGCACAGATCGCCAGCGATGGCGAGCGACTTGGCCACGACGTCCCGTGGCGGCAATTCGGTATTTTCGATCAGCGCGCGCGCCGCCGCCTGCGCATAGGCGCCGCCGCTACCGATGGCGACGATGCCATGCTCGGGTTCAAGCACGTCGCCGTTACCGGTGATGACGAGCGAATTTTCGCGGTCGGCCACCGCCAGCATGGCCTCCAGGCGGCGCAGCATGCGGTCGGTGCGCCAATCTTTCGCCAGTTCCACCGCGCTACGCAGCAGGTTACCTTGGTGCTTTTCCAGCTTGGCCTCGAAGCGTTCGAACAAGGTAAAAGCGTCGGCGGTGCCGCCAGCAAAGCCGGCAAGAATGCGCCCTTGATATAGCGTACGGACTTTACGCGCCGATGCTTTGATGACGATGTTGCCGAGCGTGACCTGACCGTCGCCGCCAAGCGCGACGCATTGGCCGCGCCGCACCGACAGGATCGTGGTGCCGTGATACTGTTCCATGCGGTTCCCTTAGAACACGTTTTTATGCGAATGGATTAAGCGGTTGTGTGCGCCGGGCGTCGATCAAACGCGCACGGTGACGTGGGCCACCTGATCGACGCTCATCACGCGCAGCAACGCCGCAACCATGGCATTCACGTTTTGCAGTTCGATCGATTTGCCTTGGGTTTGCAGCGTTGAGAGGATGTTGAACAGCATGCCGGCGCTGACGAAGTCGATTCGCCGCAAGCGCATGCACTCGACCGCCACCGCTTGGTGTTCGTCGGCGAAGGCGGCCAGCTTGCGCATGGCTTCGTTAGACGCGCCGATCAAGTCACCCTCGAGCGCGAAGCCTGAAGTTGCGCTGGCTTCTTCCGGCGCTTGTTCCTGGTACGTTTTCGGTAGCACGGTCGAGCGCCCTTCCCAGGACGGGGGCGATTCCTCGAAGGTTATCGCGTAATCGAGCGCGACCTGCTCGAACCGTTCCTTGTCCTCGGTGTACTGCAACAATTCCATCAGCAACACCCAAACATCGCGGTTTTCGGCTCGGCCCTGTTCGACTTGCGCGGACAACATGTCGATCATCGTTCCGCAGTTGAGCAGCGAAACCTTGACCCGATCCGTGGCCAGTTGCGCCAAAGCTTGGCGGAATATCGTGCTGCCGGCTTCGTCCATGCCGCGCAAACGGCTCAGGTTGACCTGGATGGCGCCGCTTTTCCGCCCGATGACGCAGATCTGCTGGAATTGCGTTGCCGCTTGAGAGGATAGCGTGCCGGCCAGGTTGACTGTCGGCGTTGCGCTCGCCTTGCGCTGCTCGGATTGGGAAAGATCCTCCCACGGCGGGGGCGAACGCTCGAAGCGCGTGGCGTAATCGAGCACGCGCGATTCAAACTGCTGGCGTTGGCCGGTCAGCTTGTACAAATCGAGAAGCATCATCCACAGGCCTTCGCCGGCGGTGTTGGATGGATCGTCCAGCACGGCGCACAAGGCCGTTTCCGCCTCGTCGGTATTGCCGTTCGCGTACAGTACGGCGGCTTCTTCGAAGATCGCGCCGATTCCCGCGCCGACCTCCTCGACTTCAACCATGTCGGCATATTGGTCGAGGCCGTTGATGCCCGAGAAATTGAGCGTCGACAATAATTCCGTGCGTGGGGACGACGAAGCCTTATCCGGCTTCGCGGCCGTGTTTGCCTTCTCTTCGCGCCGTGGAGGGGGCGCGGGGGGTTTTTTACCGAAAAATGAAAGTGCCATGCTGGTGGAGCCTATTCCAGACAGCCCATTGGGCCGTGAATCTCGTGCCATTGGACTCAATGATAGAGGATAGCACCTTCACTCAACAGCTTGTTCGAGCCCGATTCGGCTCCAACTTGGTTGAATGCGCTTTGACACCATATCTTCCAGCGAAGAACCGTTACGGCCGGTCTGATTCATTTTTAGAAAAGAGCGGATAAACAAAACGCTTTTCCCGGATTGTCTCTCCGGTTTATCCATGCTTGGGATATTCCATCCGCAGCTCTTCACCGCCGATAGACAAACTATTCGGCTTTATGTTCGGGTTGTTCATCCGGGATGGTAGGCGCTTGTATCGCCTCGTCCTTTACGTTTTGTAAAACTCCGCGTCGTCGATCGCCCCGGTGCCGCGCCGCAAGCTCGGCTAGAATGCGCCGATGCACATTTCCCGATCTGTCGAAACCACCCCTAGTGCATCGCGGTTCGAGCTACCCGTCCGGGTCTATTACGAAGACACCGATGCCGCCGGCGTGGTTTATTACGCCAATTACCTGCGCTACTGCGAGCGGGCCCGCACCGAATGGCTGCGGGAGATCGGCTTTGAGCAGCAGCGCTTGCAGGCCGAACGTGGCCTTGTTTTCGTTGTTCGCTCGGTTGCGGCCGATTACCTGTCGCCGGCATGGCTCGACGATGCGTTGATGGTGGTGTCCACGCTCGATAAACTCGGTCACGCCAGTATCACTTTCAAGCAAACGGTGACGCGCGGCGGCACACCGCTGTTCGATGCGTGGATCGTCGTTGCCTGCGTCGACTGGAACAAGAAAAAAGCCTGCGCGTTGCCTGTCGAGGTGCGCGCCCAATTTGAACGATTTTCCGCATCGGTATCACTCTCGCCAGCATGATCGCTACTCACGACCTTTCCATCCTCAGTCTCATCAGCCAGGCCAGCGTTCTCGTCCAGCTCGTCATGGCGCTGCTCGCTGGGCTCTCCCTTGTTTCCTGGTATTGGATTTTCCGCAAGCTTTTCCAGATTCGCGCCGCGCGTATCCAAACCAATGAATTCGAGCGTGATTTCTGGAGCGGTGGCGATCTCAACACCCTGTTCCAATCGGCTTCCGCCGCCCGCCATCACGTCGGCGGACTGGAACGCATCTTTGAAGCCGGTTATCGCGAATTCACCAAGCTGCGCGGTAAAGGCCACGATGCCAGCGCCACCATAGACGGCGCGCGGCGCGCCATGCGCGCTACCCACCAGCGCGAGGTGGATGACCTTGACGCTCATTTGGCTTTCCTTGCCTCGGTTGGCTCGGTGTCGCCCTACATCGGTCTGCTTGGCACCGTGTGGGGCATCATGAATGCTTTCCGTGGGCTGTCGGATGTCGGCACCGCCACGCTGGCTCACGTCGCCCCCGGTATCGCCGAGGCGCTGGTTGCCACCGCGATCGGCCTGTTCGCCGCGATTCCCGCCGTGGTCGCCTACAACCGCTTCGCCCATGACATCGACCGGATCGGCATCCGCTTCGAGAGCTTCATGGAAGAGTTTTCCAACATTCTCCAGCGCCATCTGCGCTGATCGGGCGGGAGCGAAGCCATGCGCCAACGCCGCCTGATGAACCAGATCAACGTCGTGCCCTACATCGACGTTATGCTGGTGCTGCTCGTTATCTTCATGGTTACGGCGCCGATGATTCAGCCGGGGGCGATCGATGTGCCTTCGGCGGGTAGTCTGCCGGCGCCGAAAGTCGATGCGATGGTGATCGAGATCAAATCCAATAACAGCCTGGCCTGGAGCCCGAACAGCAGTGGAGCGGCCGCCGCACGCCCGATCAGCAACATTGAGCTTGAGCGTATCTTGAAAGACGCTATTGCGAAAAACCCGGAGCAATCCTTCTTGGTGAGGGCGGATAAAACCATCCAGTATCAAAAAGTCATGGATGTGCTTGAAGCTGCCCGCAAATTGGGCGTGCGCAAGATCAGCCTGCAAACCCAGTCAGGTAGCCAGGGCCGATGAACGAGCGCTATGACCCTCCGCGCGCGCGGCCGGGCAAGTGGTTGTCGTGGGGGCTCACCGTGGCCGTCCATGTCGGCTTGGCGCTGTTTTTGTTCTTCGGCATCCGCTGGCAAAGCAAGCCGCCTGCTTCGCTCGAAGTCGAGCTGACGGCTGCCCCGCCCAGCCAGACGCCGCCTCCTCCGCAGCCAACACCCGCGCCGCCGAAGCCTGAGCCGAAGCCGGAACCCAAGCCCGAACCGAAACCGGAGCCGAAGCCAGAACCCAAGTCCGAGCCTAAACCCGAACCGAAACCGGATATCGCCACCAAGGCGCCGGAGCAGAAAAAGCCCGAACCCAAACCCGTGCCTAAGCCGGAGCCCAAGCCCGAACCACCTAAACCCGCGCCGAAGCCGGAACCCAAGCCCGAACAGCCTAAACCCGTTACCCCTCCAAAAGACGACTACATGGAGAATCTGCTCAAGAAAGAGCAGGCGCGGGCCAAGGAACAGACAGAGCTTGAAAAAATGATGCGCGATGAAATGGCGCGCACTACCGCTGCGCACAATCGCGCGGCCATCGATGCTTACCAGAACGCCATTCGCACCAAGGTGCGCGGCAAGCTGCTGCGCCCGCCAGGCTTGAGCGGTAATCCCGAGGCCGTGTTCGAGGTCGATCAGTTGCCCACCGGCGAGGTGCTCACTATCCGCCTTAAACGCAGTTCAGGCATTGCCGCACTGGATCAGGCCATAGAGCGGGCGATCCGGGGCGCGAGTCCGCTGCCGTTGCCCGAATCGAAGGATCTTTTTGAACGCACACTGGAGTTGAACTTCAGGCCGCTAGAGGAGTAATGCCAGCGGCAAAGAGGGAGTTCCATGCTTTCCGGTTAGCCCGGGTGTTGGACGCTCATCGTTATAGGGTCTTGCCGCAGGTGTTGCTCGTACCATGCATCCTCCCGCCCCGGGGAGCTTTCTCCTGGACGATGAGGCCGATTAGCTATAATTATCGTTCGTTGCCGCGCATGCCATGACAAAAATGTTTTCTTCCCTTCGCTTCCTCTTTGCTGCTCTGCTCGCCTGCGCGTCGCTGGCTGCGCAGGCGCAGTTGTCGATCATAATCACTGGTGCCGGCGCGACCCGTTTTCCGGTCGTCGTGCCTGTGTTCGAAAACGAGAGCGTGTTGCCGCGTAGCGTTTCCGATGTGGTTCGCGCTGATCTTGAGCGTAGCGGCTTGTTCAATCTGGTGGATATCGGCCCGCTGTCCCTGCCGGAATCCCAGGTGCCCGATCTGGCCTCGATGCGTTCGCGCGGCGCCGATGCCGTTCTGACGGCCAGCGTCGCGGCGCAAGCCGATGGCCGCTATGAAATACGCTTCCGCCTGTTCGATACGCAAAAGCAAAGCGAGCTCGGCGCCCAGGTGCTGCGCATGGCACCGGCGCAGAATCGCCTGACCGGCCACCGTATTGCCGATTTTATTTATGAAAAGCTCACCGGCCTGGCCGGTTACTTTTCCACCCGCATTGCCTATGTGGTGAAGAGCGGCACCCGCTACGAACTGCAAATCGCCGATGCCGATGGCGCCAACCCGCAAGCCGCGCTGGTATCGCGCGAACCGATCATCTCGCCGGCGTGGTCGCCGGACGGCCAGCGGCTGGCTTATGTTTCCTTCGAGCAGAAAAAGCCCATCGTTTACGTCCACACCCTTGCCTCCGGGCAGCGGCAGGTGGTCGCCAACTTCAAAGGCTCCAACTCCGCGCCCACCTGGTCGCCCAACGGCCAGCAACTCGCGGTGGTGCTGACCAAGGACGGGTTGTCGCAGCTTTACGTGCTCAACGCGGACGGTTCCGGTGTGCGCCGCCTTGCCAGTTCGTCGGGTATCGACACCGAGCCGGCGTGGTCGCCCGATGGCGAGTGGATTTATTTCACCTCCGACCGCGGCGGCAGTCCGCAGATTTACCGTATTTCGACCGCCGGCGGCAACGCACAGCGGGTAACTTTTGACGGTACCTACAACGTTACCCCGCGTCCCTCGCCAGATGGGCGTCTGCTTGCTTTTATCACCCGCAACAACGGGCGCTTTCAAGTCGCGGCGTATGATTTGAGCACGCGGCAAACCACCATCCTCACCGATTCGGCGCGCGACGAATCGCCCAGCTTCGCCCCCAATGGCCGCATGATTCTCTACGCCTCCGAAAACGGCGGGCGCGGCGTTCTTGCGGCCGTGTCGTCCGACGGCAGGGTGAAACAGCGCTTTTCGGTGCAGGCCGCCGATGTGCGGGAACCCGCCTGGGGGCCCAATATTCGGCAATAATTGTGCTGTTCCCAGGTTTTCCCCTTCCCCCTATTCCTTACAAAAGATTGATTGGAGAAATTTCGATGAAAAAGCTGATCCTCCCTGCTCTTCTTTCCGCCCTGCTCGCCGCGTGCAGCAGTACCAGCACCCCTGAAAACGGCGCTCAGGTCGAAGATCGCAGCGGCGGTGGCACCGGTGTGGCCACGGTAACGACGCCGGGAGTGAGCGGCACCGGTATCGCCGCGCTGACCGACCCGAACAACATCTTGTCCAAGCGCAGTGTCTACTTCGATTTCGACAGCTTTGTCATCAAACCCGAAGCGCGTCCGCTGGTTGAAGCGCATGGCCGCTTCCTGGTGCAGAACCCGCAGATGAAGATGCTCATCCAGGGCAATACCGACGAGCGCGGCAGCCGTGAATACAACCTTGCGCTGGGCCAAAAGCGCGCCGACGCCGTCAAGCAGGCATTGCTTCTGTTGGGCGCGAAGGAAACGCAGATCGAATCCGTCAGTCTGGGCGAAGAAAAGCCGAACTGCACCGAAAGCAACGAAGCATGCTATACGCAGAACCGCCGCGGCGACATGTTGTATTCGGGCGCGGGCAAAGGCGAGTTCTGACATGAAGCGCCTTCTGCCTCTGGCGGCGCTTCTCGCGCTGTCTTCGGCCGGGCCCGCACACGCGGGCCTGTTCGACGATGCCGAAGCCCGACGCCAAATCACCGAGATACGCCAGGATTTGGAAAGCCGGCTCGAAACGACCAGCCGTGGTCAGATTGAGCTGGCCAGCCAAAACGAGCAACTGCGCGCCGAAATCGCTCGCCTGCGCGGCCAGATCGAAGTGCTGCTGAACGATGTGGAGTCGCTCAAGCAGCGTCAACGCGATTTCTATGTCGATCTCGATACCCGTATGAGGCAGATCGAAACCGCTGGCGGCGCTGCAAACGCATCGCAGGAGCAGCAGCAGGCCGGTGGCGACCCCGCCGTCGAGTCGCAGGAGTACGAAGCGGCGCTGAGTCTGCTGAAAAGCAGCAAGTACCGCGAGGCGTTGAGCGCTTTCGAGGCCTTCCTGGTGCGTTATTCAAATAGCCGTTTTGCGCCCGGCGCTCATTTCTGGGCCGGCAATGCTGCATTGCAGGCGAAGGAAGTCGCTAACGCAGCGACCCATTTCAACGCCGTGCTTGGTAAATGGCCGAACGACACCATGGCTCCGGACGCGATGCTCGGCCTTGCCAACAGCCAGCAGGCGATGGGTGATGCAAAAACCTCGCAGCGCACGCTGCAATCGCTCATTGAGCGTTATCCGAACAGCAATGCCGCCCAAGCCGCCAAGCAACGCCTGGGCAAGCGCTAAACGTAGCCCGTAACGATCTGAGAGCAGTATGTCCGCGCAACCGGCGGCCGTTTTGGTCGAAAAGCTCCGCATCACCGAAATTTTCGCCTCGGTTCAAGGTGAATCGACCCGCGTGGGTCTGCCGACCGTGTTTGTCCGCCTTACCGGTTGCCCCTTGCGTTGTACGTGGTGCGATACGGCCTACGCTTTTCAAGGCGGCGAAAACCGTAGCGTGCAAGCGGTGGTGGAAGAAGTGGCCAGCCACAGGCTGCGCCACGTGTGCGTGACCGGCGGTGAGCCTCTCGCGCAAAAGGCCTGTTTGTCCTTGCTGAGCGCGCTATGCGACGCCGGCTATTCGGTGTCGCTCGAAACCAGTGGTGCGCTCGATATCTCCGCGGTCGATCCGCGCGTGTCCCGGATCGTCGACCTGAAAGCGCCTGGTTCGGGGGAAGTGGCGAAAAACCGCTTCGATAACATCGCGCATCTCAAGCCGGATGACGAAGTGAAGATCGTCCTTGCCGACGCGGCCGACTATGCTTGGGCCAAGGAGCGCATCGCCGAGTACGATCTCGCCAGCCGTTGTAGTGTGCTGCTGTCGCCGGTCGCGGGCAATTTGGTGCCCGCCGATCTCGCCGAGTGGATCGTGCGCGACCGCCTGCCGGTCCGTTTTCAACTGCAGGTGCACAAAGTGCTGTGGGGCGATAGCCGCGGCCGTTGAACCGCGTTTTTCCCCGCTCCCTGTGCGTTTTTCCTGTTTTCCCCGTGTTTTTTCCGGATTCGCCCCATGATTGAACCCCAACGTGCAGTTGTTCTGCTATCCGGCGGTCTCGATTCCGCCACCTGCCTCGCTATTGCCCGCGACATGGGCTTTGATGCCTATGCGTTGTCCGTTGCTTACGGCCAGCGTCATGCCGCTGAATTGACCGCCTCGAAACGTATCGCCGAGACTTTCGGCGCCAAGGAGCACCGCCTCGCCCGCGTCGGCCTGGGGCAGTTTGGCGGCTCCGCGTTGACCGATCCGTCCATCGCCGTACCCGAGAACGAAGACGTTGAGGGCATTCCCGTGACCTACGTGCCGGCGCGTAACACAGTCATGCTCTCGATTGCGCTCGCCTGGGCCGAGGTGCTCGAAGCCCGGCATATCTTCATCGGCGTCAATGCCGTCGACTACTCCGGCTACCCCGATTGCCGCCTCGCTTATATCCAGGCGTTTGAAACGATGGCCAACCTTGCCACGCGCGCGGGCGTCGAAGGCCGTGGCATTACCTTGCACGCACCGCTGCTCTCGCTTTCCAAGGCCGACATCATCCGCCGCGGTACCGCATTGGGCGTCGACTACAGCCTGACCGTGTCCTGCTACCAGGCCGATAGCGCCGGCCGCGCCTGCGGCCGCTGCGATGCCTGCCGCCTGCGCCGCGCTGGCTTCCAGGCCGCTGGCATCGATGATCCGACCCGCTACCAGGAAACCGTCAACTGACCGTTTCCTCCGCCCGCCCGAAAGGCCCGCCAAACTTGACCAAGCGCAGCGAGTCGTCTATATTCGCGCCCTTGCTTTCGGGTCGGTAGCTCAGTCGGTAGAGCAGCGGACTTTTAATCCGTTGGTCGGGAGTTCGAGCCTCCCCCGACCCACCAAATTTCTGCTTTAAGCAAAGCACCTACATGAATTTTTCTGTAGGTGCTTTTTGTTTTTTGCCGTTGGTTCTGAAATTCAACCAGGAATTTGCCAGTTTTTTGGTGGAACCCTCTTCCTGATATTGCATGCGCTCATGTGGCGTGATCTTGCCCCTCTTTCCCGGACACTCCGATAAGCAATACCCATTGCTATCGAGGTGCCTGGTGAGGTGCAAGACCGATTCGAAACAGAGCCGATAACGTTACAGTCGGGAACTCAAGCAGCAAGCCCTGCTTAGACGTTGAACAAGAAATTCAGTACGTCGCCGTCTTTCACCACGTATTCCTTGCCTTCCGCGCGCATCTTTCCGGCCTCTTTGGCGCCTTGTTCGCCCTTGTGGGCGATGAAGTCGTCGAAGGCGATGGTCTGGGCGCGGATGAAGCCGCGTTCGAAGTCGGTATGGATGACGCCGGCCGCTTGGGGGGCAGTGTCGCCTTGGTGGATGGTCCAGGCGCGGACTTCCTTGACCCCGGCGGTGAAGTAGGTCTGCAGGCCGAGCAGTTTGTAGCCGGCGCGGATGAGGCGATTGAGGCCGGGTTCGGTCAGACCCATTTCGGCGAGGAAATCGGTTTTGTCCGCGTCGTCCAGATCGGCGATTTCGGCTTCGATGGCGGCGCAGATGGCGACGGCTTCGGCCTTCGTGCGCTCGGCGTGGGCGCGCACGGCTTCTAGGTAGGGATTGCCGTCGAAGCCGTTCTCGGCGACGTTGGCGGCGTAGAGCACGGGTTTGGCGGTGATGAGGCAGAAGGGCTTGAGGCTGGCCCATTCTTCCTTGCTCAAATCGAGTGCGCGCACCGGTAGGGCCTGGTTGAGCTGTGCCAGGCTCTTTTCCAGTACAGCGACGAGGATTTTGGCGTCTTTGTCACCGGCGCTCGCCGGTTTTTTGTAGCGGTTGAGCGCTTTTTCGACGGTGGCGAGGTCTGCGAGCGCGAGTTCGGTGTCGATGATTTCGATGTCGCGGATCGGGTCTACGCTGCCCGATACATGGACTACGTTGTCGTCGGCGAAGCAGCGCACGACGTGAACGATGGCGTCGGTTTCGCGGATGTTGGCAAGGAACTGGTTGCCCAGCCCTTCGCCCTTGGAGGCGCCGGCGACCAGGCCGGCGATGTCGACGAATTCGACGATGGCGTGCTGGATGCGTTGCGGTTTGACGATTTCGGCGAGTTGCTCCAGCCGCGGATCGGGTACTTCGACGATGCCGACGTTGGGTTCGATCGTGCAGAAAGGATAGTTTTCGGCGGCGATGCCGGATTTGGTCAGGGCGTTGAATAGGGTCGATTTGCCGACGTTAGGCAGGCCGACGATGCCGCATCTGAGACTCATGGCGTGGATTCATCCTTGGGTTGAGGCGCAGCGTCAGGCCGAGGTTTGGGCTGCGCTGGGCGGGCGTTCAGGCGTGTGGCGGCGGCGTTCCAGTCGCCGCGCGCGAGTTGCGGCCAGGCGAGTAGGGCGCGGTCGATGGCGCTGTCGATATCCGCGCGCTCTTCGCGGCGCGGGGGTTTGAGCACGTAGTTCACGACGTCGTTGCGGTCGCCGGGGTGGCCGATGCCGATGCGCAGCCGCCAGTAATCCTGCGTGCCGCTGTGGGCGGTGATGTCCTTGAGGCCATTGTGGCCGCCCGCGCCGCCGCCGAATTTGAGCCGTAGTTGGCCGGGCGGAATATCCAGTTCGTCATGGACGACGAGGATTTCGGCCGGTGGGATGCGGTAGAAGCGGGATAGTGCGCCCACGGCCTGACCGGAGCGGTTCATGAAGGTCTGTGGCATCAGCAGCCATAAGCCGGCTTCCCGGGCGTGGGCGACGAGGCCGTGGAAGCGCGCTTCGTGATTGAAGCGCACGCCCAGTTCGTCGGCCAGCCGCATACAAAGCCAAAACCCGGCGTTGTGCCGGGTTTCGGTGTACTCCGCGCCAGGATTGCCGAGACCGACGACGAGACGGGGCGGAGCCGATTGCGCGGCGGCGTTCATCGTTCGTCGATAGTGGCCATCCTGCGGTGCTAGCGCGCTCAGGCGGCTTCGCCGGCCTCGCCTTCGCTTTCCTCGGAGGCGCCGGCCTTGGTTTGCTGCGCCGAGGCGATAACGGGGTCGCCTTCGCCGTGATGCACCACTTCGACGCCCTTCGGCAGTTGCAGTTGAGAAATGTGGACCGATTGGCCGACTTCGAGCGCGGCGAGGTCGACTTCGATGAACGCGGGCAGGTCGGCCGGCAAGCAGGCGATGTCGATTTCGTTCATGACGTGGGCAATGATGCTGCCGCCGAGTTTGACGGCGGGGCAGTTTTCACCGTTGATGAAGTGCAGCGGCACTTTCAGGTGCATCTTCTGCTTGGCGTCGATGCGCTGGAAGTCGATGTGCAGCACTTGCGGCTTGTACGGGTGCCATTGCGTGTCGCGCAGAATCACGGCTTCCTTGGCGCCATCGAGGTCGATGGTGAGCACGGAGGCGTGGAAGGCTTCCTTTTTCAGCAGGTGGAAAAGGTCGTTGTGATCCAGGCTGATCGGGCGGGCATCCTTGTCGGAACCGTAGATGATGCCCGGCAAGCGCCCAGCGCGACGCAGGCGGCGGCTCGCACTCGATCCCTGCTCTTCGCGCTTGGTGGCTTTGAATTCGATTTGCATTACTTCTCTCCAGTTGTGAAAACTCTGCCCGCGACCAGACAGAGATGAAAAACCCGCGGCAGGGCCGCGGGCAAAAGCTTTATTCCATGAACAGCGAGGATACGGATTCCTCGTTGCTAATGCGCAGAATGGTGTCGGCCAGCAGCGAGGCGACCGAAATCTGCCGGATGCGTGGCGAGGCCTTGGCGTCGTCGCGCAGCGGGATGGTGTCGGTAACGACGAGCTCGTCGAGCGCGGAATCGGCCAAGCGGTCCACCGCGCCGCCGGATAGAACCGGATGGGTACAGTAGGCGAGCACGCGCTTGGCGCCGTGTCCTTTCAACGCGACGGCGGCTTTGCACAGCGTGCCGGCGGTATCGACGATGTCGTCCATGATGACGCAGGTGCGCCCTTCGACTTCGCCGATGATGTTCATGACTTCGGACACATTGGCTTTGGGCCGGCGTTTGTCGATGATCGCCAGATCGCATTCCAGGCGCTTGGCGAAGGCGCGGGCGCGAACCACGCCGCCGACGTCGGGCGAGACGACCATGAGGTTGTCGTATTTCTGCTGGTCGAGATCGGCGAGCAGCACCGGCGCGGCGTAGACGTTATCGACGGGAATGTCGAAAAAGCCTTGAATCTGGTCGGCGTGCAAATCCATCGTCAGCAGCCGCTGCACGCCCACCGCCTGCAGCATGTTGGCGACGACCTTGGCGGTAATGGGTACGCGGGCCGAGCGCGGCCGACGGTCCTGACGCGCATAGCCGAAATAGGGCAGCGCGGCGGTGATGCGTCCGGCCGAGGCGCGCTTGAGCGCGTCGACCAGGATCAGCAACTCCATCAGATTTTCGTTGGTGGGCGAGCACGTTGGCTGAAGGATGAAGACATCCTTTCCGCGCACGTTTTCAAGCAGCTCGACGTTGACTTCGCCGTCGGAAAAGCAACCCACCGTTGCCGATCCGAGAGAGATACCCAGTCTGCGCACTACGTCCGCCGCGAGCTTGGGATTGGCGTTGCCGGTGAAGACCATCAGGCTGCCGCTGGGCATGGCCATACTCCGATACCGATAAAAACAAGATAGATCAAAAAAACAACGGGCAAGCCCCCTGGCCTGCCCGTTGTGTGTTGGCTGGGGAGGAAGGATTCGAACCCTCGAATGCCGGAATCAAAATCCGGTGCCTTAACCGACTTGGCGACTCCCCAAAATAAACTTTTCGCCCGTGACCGATGCTTACGCCGTCCATTCGTACAACGGGTGCCGTTCCAAACTGCGCGCCCGCCATACTTGCCACTGCGCTGGACAATTCGTGACGATGCGTTCTGCTTCGTCCGCCGACGCGACTTCTGCATAGATGCATGCGCCAGATCCAGTCATTCGTGCCGGAGCATAGTGCGCCAGCCAGTCGATCACTACCCCTACTTCTGGATAACGGCTGCAAGCCACTGCTTGCAAATCGTTACGGGTAGGGGCTATTGCGAAGTCCGTTATTTTGATGGGGGCGCTGTCCCGCGTCAACTCCTTCGCGCGGAAAATCTCCGCGGTCGGAATCTGAACACCTGGGGCGATGATGACGTACCACGCTGGGGGGAGCGCGAGCGGTGCGAATTTTTCGCCCACGCCTTCGGCGAAGGCATCGCGCCCGTAGATGAAGAAAGGCACATCGGCGCCAAGGCTCAATGCGAGTGTTTGCAGGCGTTCTCGCGTCAGATCGAGGCTCCACAGGCGGTTGAGCGCAAGCAGCGTGGTGGCGGCATCCGAACTGCCGCCGCCCAGGCCACCGCCCATCGGCAGTGTTTTGCGCACGGCAATATCGACGCCGGAAGAGGTGCCGCTTTCCTGCTGCAGCAATCGCGCGGCGCGGACGACGAGGTCTTGTTCCGGCGGAACGTCGGCAGGCCCGGCCACACGGCGGATGAGGCCGTCGTCGCGCTCGGTAAAGTCGAGCCGGTCGCCCCAGTCGAGCAGGCGGAAGGCGGTTTGCAGTAGATGGTAGCCATCGGCGCGGCGGCCGACGACGTGCAGGAAGAGGTTGAGCTTGGCGGGCGCCGGGCAGTCGAGCAACTGTGTGCCGTGGTGGGTGGGGGGGGTCAGGGTGTCGGCGTCCATTGGTCGATGATCAGGCGCAGGCGGGCATCGCCCCGGGAAACCTCGATACGGCGCGGCGTGGCGTCGGCGTCGGCGGAGGCGTATTCGAGGTACTCGATGCGCCAGCCTTGGTCGATCAGTAGTGCCGGGCGGCCGAGCGGATCGATTGTGCGTACTTCGGCACCGGCCGGTGGAGTGGCTTGCACCCACAGGGTCAGGCGTTCGACGGGAACGTCGATGCCGATCAAATCGGGCAGCAAGGCTTCGGCGGTGGCCGCGCGATACTGGCGGCCGTCGGCCATCATGAGTTCGGCGCCGAGCGCCGAGCGTTCGAGACGGGCGGCGATCTGGCCCAGCGGGTTGAGTACGGTCCAGCGATCGCTGTCGCGGGCGTGTTGCCATTCGATGCGGCCGCTGGCGGCGCGGGTGGCATCGTTCGCGGACAAGCGGCCTTCCAGTTCGAACGCGGTGGCGGCTGAGCGCATGACCGCGTTCGTGGTCGGTGCCGGCTGCAACGTCAATGGCGCGCACGCGCCCAGCGCGGCGCAGCCCAGTACAAGCCCGGCGCGGGCGAGCGAGTTCATGGATGGCGCAGACGCTGGACGGTTTCGCGCAGCAGCTTGTTATCGGGTTGGGCGGCAAGCGCCTTGTCGAAAATGCGATTAGCTTCGTCGCGGCGGTCGAGGCTCCATAGCACCTCGCCCAGATGGGCGGCGATTTCAGGATCCTGGCGTATGCCGTAGGCGCGCTCCAGCGTGGTCGCGGCGCCGTTGCCGTCGCCACGGCGGAAACGCACCCAGCCCAGGCTGTCGATGATGAACGGATCGTCCGGCAGCAGTTCGAGGGCTTTGACGATCAGCGCTTCCGCCTCTTCCAGACGCTGGCCGCGATCGGCCAGGGAGTAACCCAGGGCGTTGTAGGCGTGCGCGTTGTCGGGGGCGAGGACCATCAGTTTGCGCAGGCGGTTTTCCATGATGTCGAGCCGGTCGAGCTTTTCGGCGAGCATGGCCGCTTCGTAGAGCAGATCGGTGTTGTCCGGCGTTTCGCGCAAGGCGTCGTCGGCGAGCGCGAGCGCTTGTTCGGACTGCCCCGCGTCGCGCAAGAGCTGCAGTTCGACGAGGAAGTAACGGTGGCGGGTTTCGTCGTCGGTGTCCGTCTGCGCTTGCAGGTGTTGGCGCGCTTCGTCCAGTTTGCCGGCGCGCGCGAGGAGCAGGGCGATGCGAACTTGCGCGTCGGTATATTGCGGGCCGGGGCCGACCGAGCGGTACCAGCGCTGTGCGCCTTCGGTATCGTTGCGCTTCTCCGCGATCTGCCCAAGATGCAGGCGGATCACATCCGCGTCTGGATGCCCGGCGGCCAGCGCGCGCTCGAACAGGCTGGCGGCATCGGCGTAATCTTCCAATTGGAAGGAAAGCAGGCCGGTCGCGTAGAGAAAATCGCGCTCGTTCGGTGTGGCGTCGAGCAGCCGGCGAAATTCATCGCGCGCGGCGCTATATTGCTTGGCCGAGACCAGTGCGCGCGCATAGGCCAGGCGCATGTTCTGGCTTTCCGGATGGCGCGCGGCCTGCCCACGCAGCAGTTCAATCGCCTCGTCGGTATTGCCGGCTTGCTGGATGATCTGGGCCTTGAGCACGATCGCCGGCTCCCAGTCCGCGCGCAACGCAAGCGCGGCGTCGGCGTCGGCCAGTGCGGCCATCGAGTCGTCGGCGATGGCGCTGGCTTGTGCGCGCGCAAAGCGCGCTTCGGGGTAGTCGAGATAGGGATCGGTCAGGCGCATCACTATCTTGCGCGCCGCATCCTTGTCCTGAATCCGTGCCAGCGTGCGGTTCAGTGTCATCAGGTTTTGCGCGAGATTCTCCGGCGACTGGGCCAACAGGCGGGCCATTTGAGTCTGAATATCGTCGAGGTGGGCTTCGCCGCCGCCAGCGATGATGCCAGTCAGGATTCTGCGCGCTTCTTCCGAGCCCGGTTCGGCCTCGGACCATATCCGCGCGGCCTGGGTTGCAGCCGGCAAATCACGCGTATAGAGCGCGATTTCCGTCGCACGCCGGGCGATGCGCGGATCGTGGGTGCGTTGTGCCAGATCGAGATAGAGTTGCGATGACAGGGTCAGATTGCCGCGCGCACCGGCAATTTCGGCGAGCAAGAACGTGTACAGCACGCCCGGCGTCAGAGATTGCGCCGGCAATGGTGTGCTGCTGGCTTTTTCGACGGCAGCGGTATCTTTTGCAGGCTGGGCGGCTTCGTCGTCGCCGGCGGCGTGTGCCGCGAATGGCAATGCAAGGACAAAGGCGGCACCGAATCGGACGGCAAGGGTTTTGAGCGGGGGGGTCATGGGCAGGCGGTCCGGCGGGCTCTGTGAATGGAAGCGGCTGCGATCCTGGCACGCCAATGCTGGGAAGGCCGCTGGAAATGTGATGGGTTGGAGGGCTGTTCTAGAATTCAGTTCGCCTCATGTTAGGCATTTTGGTCCCGTGCCGGCAAGCTGCATGCCGTTTTGCGCAATTGCCCGATTCGTGTAGCGCGAATCCTACCCGCATCTTGAATATTGCGTCTCGGGGCGGGTTGAAGTTTGAATATTGGCATCGGGATGCCCCATTGGGGCGATGTTGCTACCCAATTTTTGTATTTTTACCTTATGCCCGAGTTACCCGAAGTAGAAACCACCCTGCGAGGCATCGAGCCTCATGTCGCCGGGAAGGTGTGCGATGCCGTGATCGTGCGCAATCCGGCATTGCGTCAGCCGATTCCGGCGGCTTTGCCCGTTTTGCTTGCCGGCCGCCGTGTGGAGGGGGTGTCGCGGCGGGCCAAATATCTGTTGTTCGATTTCGGCGCTGGTCATGTCATTGTCCATCTGGGGATGTCCGGCAGTTTGCGCGTGGTGTCGGCGCAAGAGCCGGTGGCAGCGCACGACCATGTCGATTTCGTTTTCGGCCGTCATGCGCTACGCCTGCGCGATCCGCGCCGTTTCGGGCTGGTGTTGTGGCACGACGGCGACGTGACGACGCATCCACTGCTGGCGCGATTGGGGCCGGAGCCGCTCGGCGAGGGTTTCGACGCCGCCTGGCTCTTTCGGGTGAGCCGGGGTTTGCGCGCGCCAATCAAGCATGTGCTGATGGATGGCCATAAGGTTGTCGGTATCGGCAATATCTACGCGGCGGAAAGTCTGTTCCGCGCCCGCGTCCATCCGCTCGAAGCCGCTGGCCAGTTGGGGCCGCGGCGATGTGAGCGCATCGTGACGGCGGTGCGTGAAACCTTGACGGAGGCCATCGCCGCCGGCGGTAGCACCTTGCGCGATTTCGTTGGCGGCGATGGTCGGCCCGGCTATTTTCAGCAGCAATATTTTGTTTACGGACGCGGCAACGAGCGTTGCCGCGTGTGCGCGGGGCCCATTCGTCATATCATCAGCGGTCAGCGGTCGACGTGGTTTTGTCCGCGTTGCCAGCGCCGGAGCCGCTCACGCGGACCAGCGCGCGATATCGGCTGACAAACGAGAAGGACTGCATGGCGGAGAAAACCGAAGGGCGTTACGCTACGAATATTTCTGTTTTTCTTCCTGTTTTTTTCTTCATGTGTACGTGGGTATGACTGACATGGCTGAGCAGATTAGTAATCTGGCCGATGATTTTTCCGCTTACAGCCGTTGGCGCAGTGCGACGATGGATGCCGTGACGAAGCTGCGTAGTTGGCTTGCGCGTCATGACGTGGGCGATGCGCAAGCCGATTTACGCTTGCAATACGTTCTCAACCGGCTGCGCGACGACAAGCTTTCGATTGCCTTCATCGCTGAGTTTTCGCGTGGCAAATCGGAACTGATCAACGCGATTTTCTTTTCCGATTACGGTGATCGCATTCTGCCTTCGAGTGCCGGGCGCACGACGATGTGCCCGACCGAACTGATGTGGCAGGCCGGCGCCACGCCGGAACTGCGCTTGTTGTCGATCGGTAGCCGGGCGGAGCAGATGCCGGTGAGCGAATTCAAGCGCTTTCCGAGCGAATGGGAAGTAACGCCGTTGCAGACCCAGTCCGCCGACGCGTTGCGCGCTGCGCTGGCGCGCGTCAGCGAGGTGATACGCGTGCCGCGGAGCGAGGCCACGCGGCTTGGCTTCGAGATCGATCCCGAGGGTGAGAAGGGCCTTGTTCCGGCAGAGGACGGTTGTGTCGAAATTCCACGCTGGCGCCATGCGATCGTGCAATTTCCCCATCCGCTGCTCGAACAAGGGTTGGTTGTGCTCGATACGCCGGGGCTCAACGCCATTGGTACCGAGCCGGAGCTGACGCTTTCGCTGTTGCCGAGCGCCCATGCGGTGTTGTTCATTCTCGCCGCCGATACCGGTGTTACGCAAAGCGACCTGACCGTGTGGCGCGAATATGTGCATGCCGGGCAGGGGCGGCAGAAAGGCCGCCTGGTGGTGCTGAACAAGATCGATGGCCTGTGGGATGGTCTGCGTGAAGATGCGCAGATCGATGCCGAAATCGAGCGCCAGAGGGCATCCGTGAGCCATACCCTGGGCGTGGCGCCGTCCGTGGTGTTCCCGGTTTCCGCCCAGAAGGGGCTGGTGGCGCGCATCAACGGCGATGCCGAGTTGCTTGGGCGTAGCCGCTTGCAGGCGCTGGAAAAGGCGCTGACGGAGGATTTGCTGCCGACCAAGCAGGAAATCGTGCGTGAAAGCACCTTGGGCGAAACGGACGAGCTCGTTGTCCAAATTCAGGCGCTGCTCGACGCGCGTTTGCGCGGGGTACGCGAGCAGTTGAAGGAAATCACCGATCTGCGCGGCAAGAATCAAAGCGTCATCGAATACATGATGCGCAAGATCCGCATGGAGAAAGGCGAATTCGAAGAAGGGCTGCAGAAGTATTACGCGGTGCGCTCGGTATTTTCCAATCTGACCAACAGCCTGCTTACCCATCTGGGCATGGATGAGTTGCGCGATGAAACGCGCCGCACGCGCGAAGCCATGCTGCAATCGACGTTTTCCAAGGGCTTGCGTGTGGCGATGGAAGGCTTCTTCGGCCGCCTGCGCGGCAAGTTGCGGCGTTCCAACGAAGAAATCGGTGAAATCACCCGCATGCTCGATGCGATGCATAAACGTTTCAGTACCGAGCATGGACTCAAGTTGTACACACCCGAGGTTTTTTCCACTCAGCGTTACGAGCAGGAACTCGACCGCCTCGAAAACGCTTTCAACCGCCAGTTCACGTCAACGCTCGCACTGGTGACGACGGAAAAGCACAACCTCACGCAGAAATTCTTTGAAACCGTGGCGGCGCAGGCGCGGCATACGTTCGAAGTTGCCAACCATGATGTCGAGCAATGGCTGCGCGCGGTCATGTCGCCGCTGGAAACCCAGGTGCGCGAGTATCAGATTCAGCTCAAGCGCCGGTTGGAAAGCGTCAAGCGCATTCATCAGGCGACCGATACGCTGGAAGACCGCGTCGACGAATTACGCCAGGCGGAAGATGCCGTGCTTGTTCTGCTCAATGAATTGGCGGCGTTGAACGACGGTATAAGTAGCGCCTTGGGCGTGGCGTCCGCCGCCAAAGCGGCGGAAACGCCTACGGCTGGCGAGGCGGGAGTCCGCGTCGCCTAAGGAGAAAGGCCGGAGAAACTCGGCGCGGGAACCGCCCGCAAGCCAAAGGGCGCCGGCCCGCCCTTCGCGGGGGTGTCCATGCTGGCCGTTATTGCGGCCAGATGTCGGCGTTATCAGCCTTTTTTTTCCGTCAGCTTGACGAACTTCGCCATCAACTGTTCCTTGGTTTCGGCGCGGTCTGGGTTCAGCGGGATACAGTCCACCGGACAGACTTGCTGGCATTGCGGTTCGTCGAAGTGGCCGACGCATTCGGTGCATTTGTCCGGATCGATTTCGTAAATTTCGTCGCCCTGGGAAATCGCGCTGTTAGGGCATTCCGGCTCACAGACGTCGCAGTTGATGCATTCGTCGGTAATCATTAAAGACATGGTAATTGCTTCCTTGCTATCACTTTGAACAGATTTTTTCCTGCAGCCGCGCCAGCACGGCCGGCTTCACGAATTTGCTCACATCGCCGCCGAAGCGGGCTATTTCCCGCACCATCGTGGCGGAAATGAACATGTACTCTTCCGACGGTGTCAGGAATACTGTTTCGACGTCGGGGAAAAGCTTTCGGTTCATGCCCGCCATCTGGAATTCATACTCGAAGTCCGACACGGCGCGCAAGCCCCGCAAAATCAAATGGGCATTTTGGGCGCGCACGAAATCCATCAACAGGCAATCGAAGCCGACCACTTGTACGTTCGGAAACGGCGCTAGCACTTCGCGCGCGATCTCCACGCGCTCGTCGAGCGTGAATATCGGCCCCTTCGTGTTGCTCTTCGCTACCGCCACCAGCACGTGTTCGAACAACAGTGCCGCCCGCCGCACAAGATCTTCGTGACCGCGCGTGAACGGATCGAAGGTCCCCGGGTAGATCGTGACCCCGTCTTTCACGGTGCGTCCCCTTGCAAGAGATGAAAATAAACCTGTCCGGCATGGCCTTGCTTGACCGTTTGCCATCCCCCCAGGCTTGCCATCGGCGTTTCCGATTCCGCATAGAGCCAACCATCCGGCTTCAGCACGCCTTCCAGCCACGGCTCGACGCGTTCGAGCCAGCCTTGGTGGTAGGGGGGATCGAGAAACACGATATCGAACTTCCGTGCGTTGGAGCGTAGGAATTTTACCGCATCGCCGCGCACAATCTCTACTTGCGCGCTTTGCAGGGTTTTTACCGTGGCGGAGAGCGCGGCGGCGGCGCGCGCGTCTTGTTCGACCAGCACGACGTGCGCGGCACCGCGCGAGGCGGCCTCAAAGCCGAGCACGCCGCTGCCGGCGAATAGATCGAGGCAGGTGAGGCCGTCGAGATTTTGCCCTAGCCAGTTGAACAGCGTTTCACGCACCCGGTCGGGTGTCGGCCGCAGGCCGGGCACATGGGCAACGTCGATCAGGCGCGAACGCCACGCGCCGCCGACGATGCGCACGCGGCTCACTGGATTGGGCTCGCGGGCTTTGAGTTATGCGGGCCTGCGCACCGCGGCCGGCTCATTGCGGCGCGGTGTTGGCCGATGGCGTGCCGTCGCCATCGCCGCCGACGACGACGGTCGCGCGGTGCTCCGGCTGTATGCGGCGGGCGAAGGCGTCGCGGATTTGCTCGGCGGTTACTGCCGCGACCTGCTTCGGATAGCTGTCCAGCCAGTCGAGCGGCAGGTTGTAGAAGCCGATTATGGCGACGTAATCGAGCATCTTGCGGTTGGAATCCAGGCGCAGACCGAAGCCGTTGATGATGTTGTCCTTGGCGGCCTTGAGTTCAGCCGTGCTCGGCCCTTGAGCGATGAAGGCGGCGAGGGTGTCGTTGGTCACCTTGAGCGCGTCATCCACCTGTCCGCCGCGCGTTTGCAGGCCGATCTGGAACGGGCCGGCGACTTGCTGAGGCATGAAGTAGCTATACACGCTGTAGGCATAGCCGCGCTTTTCGCGCACCTCGGTGGTCAGGCGCGACACGAAGCCGCCGCCGCCGAGTACGTAGTTGCCGACCAGCAGCGGGAAATAATCCGGATCTTGGCGCGCGATGCCGGGCTGGCCGATGAGCACGTGCGCCTGGGCGGAGTGGTGGGGAATGCGATGCATGCTGGCGGCGGGTTGCGCGGGCGCGGCCAGCGGCGGCGCGACTTCGCCGAGCGGCAAGGCTTCGGTCAGGCGAATGGCGATGCGCTCGGCGGTCTGGCGGTCCACGTCGCCGACAATGGCAATCGACACGCGTTGTCCGACGTAGTGTTCGCGGTGGAAGGCGATCAGATCGTCGCGGCTGATGGTGGCCAGCGATTCAGGCGTATCCAGGTGGCCGTAGGGGTGCTTGCCATACACGGCGGTCGTGAACTGCCGGGCCGCCAGCGTGGCGGGTTGGGTGAGCGCTTCCTTCAAGCCGGCGATGGCGCGCGCGCGCTCCCGTTCCAGCACTTCGGCGGGAAAAACGGGGCGGGCGAGCAGTTCGGCGGCCAGATCGACCGCCGCATCCCGTTCCGCGCTGGAGGACAGTGTGCGCAAGGTGAGGCTGCTGCGGTCCAGTTCGGTGCCGCCGCCGATCTGAATGCCGAGATCGGCGCTGCGGTCGGCAATAGCCTGTTCGTCCAGTGCGCGGGTGCCCGCATCGAACAAGCCGCGGGTCAGGGCGGCCAGGCCGGATTTATCGGCGGGGTCGGCGGCGCTGCCGGCGGCGGCGAAATCGATCTGGATATCGACGATCGGCAGCGCGTGGTTCTCAACGAAATGGACGTGTGCGCCGGTGGGCGCGCCCCAGTGCTGGATGTTCGGTCCGGCGAGCACGGCCGGTGCAATCAGCGCGAGGGCGGCGGGGAGCAGTGCGCGGAATGGGAATGTGGTCAAAGTAGCCATGTCAGCGGATCGGAGCGGTATCGGAGGAAACAGCGGAGGCACGGCGGGCACCCGCCGTGCCGACGGGTTGCGGGTCCAGGCGGGCGGCGCTGCGGCTGGCGTCGTCGAAATAACGCTTGGCAACGGCGCGGACCTCGTCGGCGGTCACGCTGCGCAAACCTTCGAGCAGCGCGTCGTCGTCGCGCCAGGACAGGCCGGCGGCTTCGAGAAAGCCGATTTCCATTGCCTGCCCCATGAGCGAATCGCGTTTGTATACCTTGGCCGCGACGGCCTGGGTTTTGACCCGCGCGAGTTCTTCCGCGCTGACGCCTTCGTCGCGGATGCGCTGCAGTTCGGCGATGAGCGCGGCTTCAAGCTCGGCGGTGGATTTACCCGGCGCGGGCACGCCTTCGAGGTAAAACAGCGAAGGGCCGCGCCCTGTGCCGTCGTAACTCGCGCCGGCGGAAACGGCGATCTGGCTGTCGCGCACCAGGCGGCGCGTCAGGCGCGCGCCGTCGTAACCGTCGAGAATCGCCGACAGCACCTGCAGCGCGAAAGCCTCGCGGTCGGTGGCCGGGTTGTGCAGTGCCGGAACGCGCCATGCCATCACCACATAGGGTAATTCGGCCGGCGCGCTTACCGTGGTCGTGCGTGCGCCGCGTTGCGTCGGCTCATCGGGCACGCGGCGTTGCGGCAGCGGCCGCGCGGCAATGCCGCCGTAATAACGCCTGGCCTGGCGGAACACTTCTTCATGATCGACATCGCCAACGACAACAACATACGCGTTGTTCGGCGTGTACCACTGCTTATACCAAGCGCGGGCATCTTCCACCGTCATCGCGTCCAGGTCGGGCATCCAGCCGATCACCGGGCGGCGGTAAGGGTGCGCCTGGAAAGCCGTGGCCATGATCTGCTCGTACACGAGCGAGCGCGGCTGATCGTCGGTGCGCAGGCGGCGCTCTTCCTTCACCACTTCGAGTTCGCGGGTGAATTCATCCTTGGAAAGCACAAGGTTGTGCATGCGGTCCGCTTCCAGCGCCATCATCTCGCCCAGCCGCTCTGGCGGTACTTGCTGGAAGTAGGCCGTGTAGTCCTTGTTGGTAAAAGCGTTGTCGCGTCCGCCGGCGGCGGCCACGCGTTTGTTGAATTCGCCTGGTTTGACCGTTTTGGTGCCCTTGAACATCATGTGTTCGAGCACGTGAGCGACGCCGGAAACGCCGCCGACGCCGTCTTCCTCGTCCATCGAGCCGGCGTGATACCACACCATATGCACGACCGAGGGCGCGCGGCGGTCTTCCTTTACGATGACCTTGAGGCCGTTGGGCAGCGTGGTTTCAAACGGAACGGGGGCCGGCGTGGGAGCGGGGGCGGCCTGTGCATTGGCGCGGGGGGGCGTGTGCGCATGGGGTTGCGCATTCGAGTCGGCTTGCGCGCCGGTGCCGACGAGCGTGCCGGCGAGCAGCAGTGCATAAGGAAGGGGAGTGCGAAACATAGGCATGTCCTGCATCTGGTAGAATTCAGGCGCTCCGCGCGCTTCCCGCGCGACCGCCCATATGGCGTGGAGCCGCATCTTAGCGTTATCCGGCATGGACTGCTCGCGAGCGGTTTTTTTGCCTTCCGAAACCTGCTTTACCGAAACGATTCCTCGGACCGCGAGCGTTCATGTTTGGTTTCTTCAAGAAATCCGGCCAGCCACAGGCGCAGGATGCCAAGGTGCCTGCCGAGGCGCCGCCCACGGTGATTGCCGACGAGGCGGCCGCGAACGCCGCCGCCGCGCATGTCACCTTAGCGCCGGTGCTTCCCGCCTCCGCGCCCACAGCCCCAATAGCCCAGGCAACCGCCGCAGCGGCGGAAGCCGCCCCCCGGCGTTCCTGGGGCGAGCGCCTGCGTGCCGGGCTGGCGCGTACCCGGCAGCAATTGGGCGGCGGGCTGGCGAGTTTGTTCGGCCTTCGCAAGATCGACGAGGATCTGCTCGAGGAGCTTGAATCCACGTTGCTGATGGCCGATTGCGGCGTTGATGCCACGGCGTATCTGCTTACCGAGTTGCGCGCGCGCTGGAAGCGCGACCGCTTGGAAACCGCCGACCAGCTCCAGCAGGTGCTGGCCGATGCGCTGCACGGCTTGATCGCGCCGCTGGAGCAGCCGCTCGAGGTGTCTGCCCATGTGCCTTACATCATCATGCTCGCGGGCGTGAACGGCTCTGGCAAAACGACCTCCATCGGCAAGCTGGCCAAGTATTTTCAAATGCAGGGCAAGAGCGTGCTGCTTGCCGCTGGCGACACTTTCCGCGCCGCCGCGCGCGAACAGTTGATGACCTGGGGCGAACGCAATGGCGTGGCCGTGATCGCGCAGGAAGGCGGTGACGCCGCGGCGGTGATCTTCGACGCCATTGCCGCCGCGCGCGCGCGCGGCATCGACGTGGTGCTGGCCGATACCGCCGGCCGGCTGCCGACGCAACTGCACCTGATGGAAGAAATCGCCAAGGTGCGCCGCGTCATCACCAAGGCCGAGCCGAGCGGGCCGCACGAAGTGCTGCTGGTGCTCGACGCCAACATCGGCCAGAACGCGCTCGCCCAAGTGCGCGCATTCGATGCCGCCATCGGCGTGACCGGCTTGGTGGTAACCAAGCTCGACGGCACCGCCAAGGGCGGCGTGCTTGCCGCCATTTCGCGCCAATGTCCGAAGCCGCTGCGTTTTATCGGCGTCGGCGAAGGCATCGACGATCTGCGGCCTTTCCATGCGCGTGAGTTCGTCGACGCGCTGTTCGAACCCGTGCCCGGTGGCACGCCTCGCGCATGATTGTTTTCGAAGACGTCGCCAAGCGTTACGAAGGCGGCTACACCGCGCTGGCCGGGGTGAGCTTCGAGATTCGTCATGGCGAACTGGTTGTGGTATCGGGCCATTCCGGCGCGGGCAAAAGCACGTTGCTGAAACTGATCCCGGCCATCGAACGGCCCAGCGCCGGCACGGTGAAGATCAACGGCCAGGACGTATCGCGCCTGCCGCGTAGCGCTATTCCTTACCTGCGGCGCAACCTCGGGCTGGTGCTGCAGGAAAGCCGGCTGCTGTTCGACCGTAGCGTGTTCGACAACGTCATGTTGCCGCTGATGATTACCGGCCATCCGCCGGGCGACGCGGCCAAGCGGGTGGCCGCGGCCTTGGAGCGGGTGGGGCTGGGCGGGCGCGGCAAGGAGCGGCCCGCCGGGCTGTCCGGCGGCGAGCAGCAGCGCGTGGCGATTGCGCGCGCGATCGTAAACCGGCCTTCGATCCTGATTGCCGACGAGCCCACCGCGCATCTCGATTCGGATTATGCCAATGAGATTGCCGCGCTGTTCAAATCGTTCAACGATGCCGGTGTTACCGTATTGGTCGCCACGCACGACATGAGCCTTTTCGCCCAGCACCGTCCACGGCGGCTGATTCTTGGCAAAGGCGTGCTGGCGGAGGCCGCATGATTCACTGGCTGTACCTGCACGCACGCGCTTTTGCCCAGGCGTTCACCCGCTTGACGGGGCAGCCGGTCGGCACGCTGCTGTCGGCGTTGGTGGTCGGCATCGCGCTGTCCTTGCCGGCGGGCGGTTATCTGCTGTTGAGCAACGTCGCATCGCTGGCGCGCGGCCTTTCCGGCACGCCGGAAATCAGCCTGTTTCTCGACGTTGCCGCCGGCGCCGACGATGTGGCCGCGATTGAAAAGCGCCTGAAAGCCGAACCGGCGTTGGCCGGCTACCGTTACATATCGCGTGACGAAGCACTGCACCAGCTCGAAAGCGGCGGCTTGGGCGACGTACTCGGCGGCTTGGCCGCGAACCCGCTGCCGGATGCTTTCGTGATTATGCTGCGTGGCGAGGATCCTGCCCTGTTCGAGCGCTTGTCGGGCGACATGCGCGCATGGCCGAAAGTAAGCCACGTGCAGCTCGATTCGGCCTGGGTCAAACGCCTGCACGCGTTGCTTGGGCTGGGTCGCTCGGTGGTGCTGATGCTGGCCGGGTTGCTGGGTTTTGCGTTGATCATCGTCACCTTCAACACCATTCGCCTGCAAATTCTTACCCAACGCGCGGAAATCGAAGTGAGCCGCCTGCTCGGCGCCACGGATCCCTTCATCCGCCGGCCGTTCTACTGGTTTGGCGCGCTGCAGGGCTTGCTTGGCGGTTGTGTGGCGCTTGGCACCGTGTGGCTCGGCATTTACGCGCTGGCAACGCCGGTGACCACGCTCGCCGCTTCCTATGGCACGGTTTTCGTGCTCGCGGGCCCAGGGTTGAAGGAGTCGGCCGCCATCGTCGCTTTTGCCGCCGTGCTCGGCTGGCTTGGCAGCGCAATTTCCGTGCGGCGCCATTTGGCGGGCTGACAGCCGCCCACGTGCGGCCGCGCGCAATTACCCGCGAAATTCCCACTAAAATGTTCCTGGCCTGAATCGTAGGCCGGCATCTGTGCGCGCATAGCGAGCGCATGCTAAATAGGGAAAAGCAATCGTAGTTATCCCTTCAATCAATTAGAATGATTCTAAGCATTGCGCTAGCATGGCACCGTGATGTTTCCAATAACCCACCGAGGAGTGATGTAATGTCCCTGATCAATACCCAAGTCAAACCGTTCAAGGCCACTGCGTACCACAATGGGAAGTTTGTGCAGGTTTCCGACCAGGATCTGAAGGGCAAATGGTCCGTGTTCGTGTTCTATCCGGCGGACTTCACCTTCGTCTGCCCGACCGAACTGGGCGACCTGGCCGAGCAGTACGCGGAATTCAAGAAGCTGGGCGTCGAAATTTATGGTGTTTCCACCGACACCCACTTTACCCACAAGGCGTGGCACGACACCTCCGACACGATCAAGAAAGTGCAGTACCCGCTGGTTGGCGACCCCACCGCCGCGCTGTCGCGCAATTTCGAAGTGCTGATCGAGGAAGAAGGCCTGGCCTATCGCGGCACCTTCGTGATTAACCCGGAAGGGCTGATCAAGATCATCGAAGTTCATGACAACGGTATCGGCCGCGACGCCAAGGAACTGCTGCGCAAAGTGCAGGCGGCTCAGTACGTTGCCTCTCACCCGGGCGAAGTCTGCCCCGCCAAGTGGACGCCGGGCGACAAGACGCTGGCGCCGTCGCTCGATCTGGTCGGCAAGATCTGATCCGCGCTTTACCCGCTTCAACGCCCGGGCGCCCACCGCCCGGGCGGTTTCTCCCCCTGCCCCAACCCCATCGTTTCCGGAACACGCCATCATGTTGGATGCCAATCTCAAAGCCCAATTGAAGAGCTACCTTGAAAAGGTCGTGCAGCCCATCGAGATCGTCGCCTTCGTTGACGATGGCGAGTCGTCCTCGGAAATGCTCGCGCTGCTCAAGGATATCGCCGAACAATCCGACCGTATTCAACTGCGCGAAGAGCGTGGCGCGGCCAAGCGCAAGCCCTCGTTTTCGCTCGGCCACCCCGGTGGGCGCAGCGGCGTTCATTTCGCTGGCCTGCCGATGGGCCACGAATTCACCTCCTTGGTCCTGGCGCTGTTGCAAGTCGGCGGCTATCCGCCCAAGGTCGGCGCGGACGTGATCGAACAAATTCGCGGAATCGAAGGTGAATTCGATTTCGAAACCTACATATCGCTGTCCTGCCACAACTGCCCGGAAGTGGTACAGGCGCTCAACCTGATGGCGGCGCTCAATCCCAATATCCGCCATACGATGATCGATGGCGCGCTGTTCCAGGACGAAGTGAATGCACGCCAGATCATGGCGGTGCCAACGGTGTTCCTCAACGGCGAACACTTCGGCCAGGGCCGTATGCTGCTCGAGGAAATTCTCGCCAAGATCGATACCGGCGCGGTCAAACGCGAGGCCGAAAAAATCTCCGCCCGCGCCCCGTTCGACGTGCTCGTCGTCGGCGGCGGTCCGGCTGGCGCGGCGGCGGCGATCTACGCCGCGCGCAAGGGCATTCGCACTGGCATCGTGGCCGAGCGGGTCGGCGGTCAGGTGCAGGACACGATGGCGATCGAGAATTTCATCTCGATCAAGGAAACCGACGGCCCCAAACTTGCCGCCGCGCTTGAAGAACATGTCAAATACTACGACGTCGACATCATGAACCTGCAACGTGCCTCGGCCCTGGTGCCGGCGGCCACGCCAAGCGATCTGATCCAGGTCAAACTAGAAAGCGGCGCGACGCTCAAGGCCAAGTCCGTCATCGTCACCACCGGTGCGCGCTGGCGCGAAATGAACGTGCCGGGCGAAAAGGAATATCGCGGGCGCGGCGTGGCCTACTGCCCGCACTGCGATGGCCCGCTGTTCAAAGGCAAGCGCGTGGCGGTGATCGGCGGCGGCAATTCCGGCATCGAAGCAGCCATCGACCTAGCCGGCGTCGTCGCCCATGTCACCGTGCTGGAATTCGACGACAAATTGCGCGCTGACGCGGTATTGCAAAAGAAACTGTTCAGCCTGCCCAATGTTGCCGTGGTTCTCCAGGCGCAAACGACGGAAGTCACCGGCAACGGCGAAAAGGTCAACGGCCTGAGCTACACCGACCGTAAATCGGGCGCGGTGAATCACATCGAACTGGAAGGCGTCTTCGTCCAGATCGGCCTGCTGCCGAATACGGATTGGCTCAAGGGCACGCTTGAGCTATCCAACCGTGGCGAAATCGAAATCGACGTGCGCGGCCATACCTCGCTGCCTGGCGTCTTCGCCGCCGGCGACGCCACCACGGTGCCCTACAAGCAGATCATCATCGCCATGGGCGAGGGCTCCAAAGCCGCACTTAGCGCCTTCGATCACCTGATCCGGACATCGGCCACGGTTTAGCCCGGCTGAGCGGCTTTTATCCGCCGCTCGGTATTCGTAACAAAGCACAAAGCCCTCTCACATTCCGTGCGGGGGCTTTGTGCTTTGTGGTCGTGCGGTTTTATGTCATTTTCCAATACAAAAACGCGAAAAAATAACGCCAAGCAAGTCGTCGGCGGTGAATTCGCCGGTGATGTCGCCGAGTGCCGTCTGCGCCAGCCGTAGTTCTTCGGCGAGCAGTTCCAGCGCCGTTGGGTTTTCCTCCGCTGCGGCGATGTGCTGGAGGGCTTGGCGCAGGGCGGTGAGGTGGCGTTCGCGGGCGAGGATGGTGTCTTCGCCGTGACTGTGCCAGCCGGCGATACGGAGCAGTTCCTGGCGCAGCAGGTCGATGCCTTTGCCGTGCTTGGCCGATAGCCGCAGGCGTACATGGCCGTTGTGGTCGATGCGGCCGGAGGGGTGGCCGGTGAGGTCGTTTTTGTTTTCGATGACGATGCGTTCGACGCTTGGGGGCAGGCGTGCGTCGATTTCTCCGGCGTCGGTATCGGGGTGAGTCGCGTCTACTAGCCGCAGGATCACGTCCGCGCGCTCGATTTCACGCCAGGTGCGTTCGATGCCGATCCGTTCGACCGTGTCGTTTGTTTCACGCAGGCCGGCGGTGTCGATGATGTGTAGGGGAATGCCTTCGATCTGGATCGTTTCGCGCACGGCATCGCGGGTGGTGCCGGCGATGTCGGTGACGATGGCGCGGTCTTCGCCGGCCAGTTGGTTGAGCAGGCTGGATTTGCCGACGTTCGGTTCGCCAACCAGGACGATGTTGAGGCCGCTGCGCAGCAAGGCGCCTTGGCGGGCGCGGTCGAGCACGCCATCGAGCTCGGCGCGGATCGCCGCCAACCGGGGCAGCGCCCGCGCTTGTTCGAGGAAGTCGATGTCTTCCTCGGGGAAGTCGAGGGTGGCTTCGACGAGCATGCGCAGGTCGATCAGAGCGTCGCGGATGCGGTGGATTTCGTCGGAAAAGCGGCCCGACAGGGAGCGCATCGCAGAACGGGCGGCGGCGGTGGTGGAGGCTTCAATCAGGTCGGCCACGCTTTCGGCCTGGGCGAGGTCGAGCTTACCGTTGAGGAAGGCGCGGCGGGTGAATTCGCCGGGTTCGGCTAGGCGCGCGCCGAGCGCTAGGCAGCGTTCGAGCAGCAGGCGCAGTACCACCGGCCCGCCGTGGCCTTGGAGTTCGAGCACATCTTCGCCGGTAAATGAGGCGGGGCCGGGGAAAAACAACGCAATGCCGTGGTCGATCGCTTCGCCGTGGTCGTCGAGGAAGCGGGCGAGGGTGGCGAAGCGTGGTTGCGGGGTGCGTCCGGTCAGGGTTTGAGCGAACGCACCAAGCCCGCGCCCGGAGATGCGGATGACACCAATGCCGCCGCGCCCTGGTGCGGTCGCGATGGCGGCAATGGTGTCGGGTGGGGTGTCAGGACTTGCCTGCGTTCGGTTTTGCACCCTCGATCATCCGGGTGATTTTCCATTGCTGGGCAATGGACAGCATGTTGTTGACGACCCAGTACAACACGAGGCCGGACGGGAACCACAGGAACATGACGGAGAAGACGATTGGCATCGCCATCATCAGCTTGGCCTGAACGGGGTCTGGCGGCGTGGGGTTGAGCCTGGTTTGCACCAGCATGGAGATGCCCATGATGACTGGCAGGATGTAGTACGGGTCTTTCGCCGACAGGTCGTGAATCCAGCCGAGCCACGGTGCCTGACGCATTTCGACGCTACCGAGCAGTACCCAGTAGAGGGCGATGAAGACGGGGATCTGGACGACGATGGGCAGGCAACCGCCGAGCGGGTTGATTTTCTCGTTGCGGTAGAGGCTCATCATTTCCTGCTGCATCTTGGCTTTATCGTCGCCGTATTGCTCCTTCATCCGTTGCAGGCGCGGCGCGAGCACGCGCATCTTGGCCATGGATTTGTAGCTGGCCGCGGATAGGGGGAAGAACAGCAGCTTGAGCACCATCGTGACCAGAATGATGGCCCAGCCCCAGTTGCCGGTGAGCCCGTGGAACCAGGACAGTACCCAGAACAAGGGGGCCGCGATGATCGTCAGCCAGCCGTAATCGACCACCAGATCGAGGCCGGGGGCGATGCTTTGCAGTTTGTTCTGTTCCTGCGGGCCGGCGTAGAGCCGTGAGTTGGCCGTGCCGGTGGCGCCGGGTGCGATTTCCGTTACTGGCACGATCAGGCCGGCGGAATAGAGATCGTTGCCGACCTTGCGGGCGAAAAATTCACGTTGCACGTTGTCTTCGGGCAACCAGGCGCTGACGAAGTAGTGCTGCACCATGGCAACCCAGCCGTTATCCGAAGGCTGCGGAAATTTCGCTTTGCCCTTGTCTATGTCTTCGAACTGGACCTTGTGGAATTTTTCCGCGTCGGTGTAGAAGGCCGGGCCGGTGAAGGTGTGCACGCCGAAGGCTTCCACTTGCTCGGCGGGTTTGCCGTCGCGGGTGATCTGAAAGTAGGCGTGCGGCGCAATCGCCTGGGCGCTGCCATTGGCGATTTCATAACGTATGTCAACCAGGTAGCTGCCACGGTGGAAAGTCAGCAGCTTGGCGACCTGAACGCCATTTTGCGCTGGCGCTTCGAGTCGCAGCGTCAGCGTATCCTCGCCGTCTTTCAGTGTCAGATCGCCCGGCGGCAGCGTGAATACCGTTTTGTGGTTGGGCAGATCGGCGCCGATCAGGCCGGATTGTGCGTTGTAAAGATGGCGGGCGCCGTCGTCGAGCAGAACAAAGCCTTTTGCTTTGTCGTCGCTCGCGCGATGCTGTGTGAGTTCGAGGCGGACGATATCGCCGCCGGTGGCGGAGATTTCGGCGCGGAACATGTCGGTGCTCACGCTGATTCGTGGCGTGACGGACGCAATGGTGTGCTCAATAGCGGATGTCGGAGCACTACCGCCTAAATTGGCGCTTGGCGCTGGCACGGTGCCGGGCACCTCGGGCGTGGTCGCGCCGGATTGGCTCTGCGCGGCTGCGGGCACCGATGCCGGTGGTTGTTTGTGCTTGATCCAGCCGTCCCACAGCATGAACAGGGAGAGCATGAAAACGGTGAGCAGGACGAGGCGGCGTTGATCCATCGGATTCGGGGGCGTTTGGTCGTTGGTCAGGGAACGGGATCATACCCGCCTGGGTGAAAAGGGTGGCAGCGGCCAACCCGGCGAAGGGCGATCCAACTGCCGCGCAGTGCGCCGTGACGTTGCACGGCTTCAATCGCGTATGCCGAACAACTGGGGTGAAAGCGGCAATTGCGCCCCAGCCAGGGACTGACGAGGTAGCGATACAGACGCAGGCCGCCAATCAACAGACTTTTCATTGCCGTGGCAAACGTTCCAGCAGTTGCCGCGCGTCGCGGTTGAGATCGGCGCGGGTGGCGTCGTGGATGCTTGCATGCAGACGGATGACGAGGTCGCAGGCCGGCAATGTCACTCTTTCCCGCCGAAATATATCGCGGACGATACGTTTGACGAGGTTGCGCGTGGTTGCGCGCTTGGCGAGTTTTTTCGCCACAACCACGCCGAGGCGGGCGGTTTCCAGTGTGTTCGGCCGGTAATGAAGAATGAGAAACTGGCCGCGCAACGCCTTCCGAAAAGCAAAAACGGATGAAAACTCATCCGTTTTGTGCAGTCTGTATGCGCTACGAAAACGCTGGTCGGCGCTCGCAGCTTCCGCCGCCTCAAACGGCGAGGCGATGGCGACCCTTGGCGCGGCGGGCGCGGATTACAGAGCGGCCGCCACGGGTTTTCATACGGACCAGGAAGCCGTGCGTGCGCTTGCGGCGGACGACGGAAGGTTGGTAAGTGCGTTTCATGATCGGACCGTGGGCTGAGTCAAACGCGAGATTTCATTGCATAATCCCATGTTTGTCAAGAGGATTTTTTCCCTTCCCCTTTCTTTTGCCGGTGGATAGGTCCCGCCGTGACGGGTAGAATTAGTTGTTTGTGTGTTTGTCGGCATGGAGGGGCTGGGGCTGGCCATTGGCTTTATTGGCTTGCAGAGCCGCTCGGTAAACACAGATTTTCCTAACGAGTCTTCAAGCAGATTCTCGCCTGCCCGGTTTCCCTTTGGAAACAAAATGGGCGCACCTGTTGAAAACTATCGAGAGTTGCATTGCAAGCACTGACCGCCCATCCCGTGAATCGAGACTTTTGGACCTTTTGCCTGTCGCGCCTTGAGCAGGAACTGCCGCAGCAGCAGTTCAAGACCTGGATCAAGGTACTGCACGCCAGCGAAGATGGCGACGACGCTGGGCCCACGCTCACGCTCGTCGCGCCCAGCCGTTTCGTTCTGCAATGGGTGCGGGAACGCTATCTGCGCCGTATTGGCGAGCTTGGCGAGGAGTTTCACGCCGCGCCGCTGCAACTGGATTTACGCTTGGCCGCTGTGGCTGCGAATGATCGTCACACAGCAACCGTTGTGGAGGCCGTGCCCACCAAGCAGGCACAGCCGGGTGGCAATGAAGTTGCGCCGCCGCCGCCGGCCGCCGTGCGCGCGCCGGAGCCAGGCCCGGCCGAGCCCTCTTACGAAAAAACGCGGCTGAATCCCGATTTCACCTTCGATACGCTGGTTACCGGCCGCGCCAACGATCTTGCCCGCGCCGCCGCCATGCAGGTGGCGCAGAATCCCGGCACCTCGTACAACCCGCTGTTTATCTACGGCGGCGTCGGCTTGGGCAAAACGCACTTGATCCACGCCATCGGCAACGCGGTGTATCGCCACAATCCGCGCGCGGTGATCCGCTACGTGCACGTCGAGGATTACTACGCCGACGTGGTGCGCGCCTACCAGCAGAAGAGCTTCGATGCCTTCAAGCGTTACTACCGCTCGCTGGATCTGTTGTTGATCGACGATATTCAGTTCTTCAACAACAAGAACCGCACACAGGAAGAGTTTTTCCACGCCTTCAACGCGCTGACCGAGGCGCGCAAGCAGATCGTCATTACCTGCGATACCTATCCGAAGGATATCCAGGGCTTGGAAGATCGGCTGATTTCGCGTTTCGACTGGGGGCTGACGGTGCAAATCGAGCCGCCCGAGCTGGAAATGCGCGTGGCGATCCTGAAGAAAAAGGCCGAGGCGCTGCGGGTGACGGTTGACGACGACGTCGCCTTCCTCATCGCCAAGAATCTGCGCTCGAACGTGCGCGAATTGGAAGGCGCGCTGAACAAGGTTGTGGCCTATGCCCGCTTCCACGGGCACGGTATTTCGCTGGAAGTGGCCAAGGATGCGTTGAAGGACCTGCTCCACGCACACAACCGCCAGCTTTCCATCGACCATATTCAGAAGACTGTCGCCGACTACTACAAGATCAAAATCGCCGACATGCACTCGAAAAAACGCACGCGCGTCATCGCCCGCCCGCGCCAGGTGGCTATGTGGCTGGCCAAGGAATTGACACCGATGTCGCTACCGGCGATTGGCGAAGCCTTCGGCGGGCGCGACCATACCACTGTGCTTCACGCCTGTCGCACGATCACCGAACTGCGGCTCAACGATCATCAGTTGAACCACGATGTTCATGTGCTGACCCAGGTTCTCCGTGGCTGAAATCAGCCGTTTTCGATCAACCCACCAAGCTTAACGAGACCATGCTCCTGCTCTCCACCACCCGCGACGCGCTGCTCGCTCCGCTACAGTCGGTTGCCGGCATCGTCGAAAAACGCCATACCCTGCCGATCCTGTCGAACGTATTGATCGAGAAGCAGGGTGAGCAACTCACCTTGCTCGCCACCGATATCGAAATCCAGATCCGCACCACCACGGCGGGCAACATCGGTGGCGAGGATGTGGCGATCACCGTTGGCGCACGCAAGTTGCAAGACATTCTGCGCGCCTTGCCCGATGGCATCGATCTCAACCTGACGCTCGACGACAAGCGCCTGATCGTCAAGGCCGGCAAAAGCCGCTTTCAACTGCAAACCCTGCCCGCCGCCGACTACCCGCGCATGAGCCTGCCCGACGGCGACGCCGTGCGCCTTACCGTCGCCCAGCGCGCGTTCAAGCGCCAACTCGCCCAGGTGTCCTACTCGATGGCGCAGCAGGATATCCGCTACTACCTCAACGGCTTGCTGCTGATCGCGGACGATAGCGAACTGCGCATGGTCGCCACCGACGGCCATCGCCTCGCCTATGTGGGCGGTGAACTCGACGCCCCGGTGAGCGCACACACCGAAGCCATCCTGCCACGCAAAACGGTGCTCGAACTGGCCCGCCAGCTTGCCGATAGCGACGATCCGCTGGAAATTACCCTCGCGGGCAATCAAGCGGTGTTCCGCTTCGGCCCAATCGAGCTTGTTTCCAAGCTGATCGATGGCAAATTCCCCGACTACGAGCGGGTGATTCCGCAAAACCACCCCAAGCTCATCGTTTTCAACCGACAACCCTTGCTCGCCTCGCTTTCCCGCGCCGCCATTCTCACCAACGAGAAATTTCATGGTGTGCGCATGGTACTGTCCGACGGCGCGTTGAAAATCGTCAGCACCAACGCCGAGCAGGAAGAGGCGCAGGACGAACTCGAAATCGATTACCAAGGCGAAACCCTGGATATCGGCTTCAACGTCACCTACCTGCTCGACGTGCTCAACAACCTTTCGTCCGACACCGTCGAATGGCGCTTCAACGACGGTAATTCCAGCGCGTTGATCACGCTGCCCGGCAACGAACGCTTCAAGTACGTGGTAATGCCAATGCGGATTTGATCCGCAGCCGCCCTGTCGTTCGCGCCAGTCCGGTCATGAGCCGGGCTTGGCGCTTTCCCGCCGCGCAGGCCATCCCTCCGATTACCCGAGACGAACATGTCCGAACCGCAACAGCCGCAGAATCCGCCCAACCCCTCCGAGCAGCCGCCCAGCCCGCAGGCCGACAACCGCTACGACGAATCCAGCATCCAGCAGTTGGAAGGGCTGGAAGCCGTGCGCAAGCGCCCCGGCATGTACATTGGCGACACCTCGGACGGCACCGGCCTGCACCACATGGTGTTCGAAGTCGTCGATAACGCCATCGACGAAGCGCTGGCCGGCCATTGCGACGATATCGTCATTACCATCCATGCCGACAATTCCATCTCCGTTACCGACAACGGGCGCGGCATCCCTGTCGGCGTCAAGATGGACGACAAGCACGAACCCAAGCGTAGCGCGGCTGAAATCGTCATGTGCGTGCTCCATGCCGGTGGCAAGTTCAACCAGAACAGCTACAAGGTATCTGGCGGCCTGCACGGCGTCGGCGTCTCCTGCGTCAACGCTCTGTCCAAATGGCTGCGCCTCACCATCCGGCGCGACGGCAAACGGCATTTTCTCGAATTCCATCGCGGCGCGGCCCAGGATCGCGTCATCCAAATCGCCGATGGCGTCGAAACCAGTCCGCTCAAAATACTCGGCGATTCCACCCGCAGCGGTACTGAAGTGCATTTTCTCGCTGACGAAGAAATCTTCGGCACCGTCGAATTCCACTACGACATTCTCGCCAAGCGCCTGCGCGAACTCTCCTTCCTCAATAACGGCGTCAAGATTCGGCTGGTGGATCAATGTAACGGCAAGGAAGAAAACTTCGCCTTCGCCGGCGGCGTAAAAGGCTTTGTCGAATACATCAACCGCGCCAAAAGCGTGCTCCACCCCAACGTCTTCTACGCCGAGGGCACCACCCGCACCGCCACCGGCGCTGGGCACGACGCCGAACTCGCCGTCGAAGTCGCCATGCAGTGGAACGACAGCTACGCCGAACAAGTGCTCTGCTTCACCAATAACATTCCGCAAGCGGATGGCGGCACCCACCTTACCGGCTTGCGCGCGGCCATGACGCGCGTTATCAACAAATACATCGAAGAACACGAAATCGCCAAAAAGGCCAAGGTCGACATCACCGGTGACGACATGCGCGAAGGCCTCGCCTGCGTGCTCTCGGTGAAAATGCCCGACCCCAAATTCGCCAGCCAGACCAAAATGAAGCTGGTTTCCAGCGAAGCCCGGCCGGCCGTGGAAGAAGTCGTCGCCAACAAGCTCAACGATTTCCTCCAAGAAAACCCCCTCGACGCCCGCACCATCTGCGCCAAAATCGTCGAAGCCGCGCGCGCGCGCGACGCTGCCCGCAAAGCGCGCGAAATGACCCGCCGCAAAGGCGTGCTCGACGGCGTCGGCCTGCCCGGCAAACTCGCCGACTGTCAGGAAAAAGACCCCGCCCTGTGCGAGCTCTACCTGGTCGAGGGCGACTCCGCCGGCGGCTCCGCCAAACAAGGGCGCGACCGTAAATTCCAGGCCATCCTGCCGCTCAAGGGCAAAATCCTCAACGTCGAAAAAGCCCGCTTCGACAAACTGCTGCAAAGCCAGGAAATCGCCACCCTCATCACCGCGCTCGGCACCAGCATCGGCAAGGACGACTACAAGCCTGAAAAGCTGCGCTACCACCGCATCATCCTGATGACCGACGCCGACGTCGATGGCGCCCACATCCGCACCCTGCTCCTCACCTTCTTCTACCGCCAGATGCCCGAACTCGTCGAGCGCGGCCACATCTACATCGCCCAGCCCCCGCTGTACAAAATCAAGCACGGCAAAAGCGAGATCTACATCAAGGACGACCACGAGCTCAACGGCCACCTGCTCAAGCTCGCGCTAGACGGCGCCGCGCTTGTCCCAAGTGAGGGCGCTGCCCCCATCATCGACGAAGCCCTGGCCGGTCTCGCCCGCTCCTACCTCCTCGCCGAAGCCGTCACCCGCCGGCTCGCCAGCTATATTGACCCCGAAGTGCTGCAAGCCATGCTCGCGCACGACATCAGCGTCGATCTGGAAAACGAAGCCACCGCCCGCGACTCCGCCGCCCGCATCCAGCCCCACCTCCCCGAAGGGCTGCAAATTCGCGCCGAATACCACGACGAAGCCGAAGGCTGGCGCCTCGCCATCGAACGCCTGCACCACGGCAACCGCAAATTCGGCTGGATCGAAACCGACTTCCTCGTCTCCGGCGACTACCGCACCATCCGCAACGCCGCCGAAGCCATCACCGGCCTCATCGGCCCCGGCGCCGAAATCCGCCGTGGCGAAAAACGCCAAACCATCACCCGCTTCGCCGAAGCCATCGCCTGGCTACTCGCCGAAGTCGAACGCGGCCTGACCAAACAGCGCTACAAAGGCCTCGGCGAAATGAACCCCGAGCAGCTATGGGAAACCACCATGGACCCCGGCGTGCGCCGCCTGCTACGCGTACAGATCGACGACGCCATTGCCGCGGACGAAATCTTTACCACGCTGATGGGTGATAACGTGGAGCCTCGCCGGGCGTTTATCGAGGGTAATGCGCTGTATGCGCAGAATATTGATGTTTGAGGTTGTGTAGAATTGTAGGATCCCACGATTATCTAGATTTTTCCCAAAAGTCTAGATTTCGTGGGAATTCGATCTGCTTCGAAAGCCACCTCGTTCAGGTGGCTTTCTCTTTTGATAGCCCGGTGTTCGGCCATTGCCGACGTTAGGGATTGTTGGACGCTACGGCTGCAATCCGGCACGTTGCCGACGCTTGCTAGCACCGGGTAGCCAGTTGAGCATTTCTGTCATCAATGGATTCAAAATCCTCCTGTCCAGGGTTCAAGCCCCTGCGGCCCCAAAAAATCAATGGTTTATGGCGTAAATCCTGTGAGCCATTTTCTCTTTGTCGTCGATGCCGCCACGTTTCGTGGATTTACGATCCACACCCGGCCTACCCTATACATTGATTTCTGGATCGCCCTGAGGATCAGCAACCGGCTTGCACGTAGCGCCAATGATTTTCTAGCTGTTTCTATGTCGAATTTGATGAGTTCATCAATGCTTACAGTCTGCGACACTATGGATGGCATAATCCGCATTGAATAGTCGCAGCAACTCAATCCCGTCATGGACACCGGTGCTTACGGGCGAAGAACCTCCTTCAGGCGAGATCGTCAGTGAAAGCAAGAAACATCGACCCCGTTTTTCTCTCGATAGCATTATTTAGTTCCGGCGTCTCATGTGGAGGCGATGGAGCCGAGATAGGGTATTGCGCATCCTGTTTAGCAAACCAATCGACCGAACAGTTTTCAAAAATCGCCGTAATCTCAAAAAACGTAGTCGATGAGGATAATAAGCATAAAGCTCGCTCCATTCCGAATGATCTTCGGATTCCGCTAGATCGCAGGGCTCACCCTGAATATAACGCTAATGGTATTGTTAAAACGGGTAGGTATATCGCAATCAATCCATTGGGAGCACAATGAAAAACGAAGTTCGAGTAATCTTCAGTCTAGAATTCCGTTTTGATTTAAATATGACGGAAGATGTAGATTGTATTTGAAAGCAGCCTGGCATCGATTCATATTAACAGCCCTATATTGCGGCAATGACTGCCAAATAAAAAATGAAAAACTCTAAGGTTGGGACTACAACGACAGTGGTAAAGCACGACTTCCTTGCTCAGGCCGCAGAGCGCGTCAACCTATCTATGGAACAGCTTCGTGCAGTTCGTCGTTGGCTGACAGAACAATTGGTTGCCCATGAGTACGCGAAGCTCAGTGAAGGTGGGCACAAGCAGAGCCAAGTTCCACTTCGGCAAGTGTTCGTTGATCTTCCTGTTACAACCAATCCGAGTGCAAATCATGGACGAGAAGAGCGGCCACTATTCTTGCGGCGACTACTTTCTTCTACGCCCCTGGATTTGCGCCGCTCTTTTAAACATCTTTCTGAGCCCAGCTTATCCAAGCATGGTTCGACCGAAGATGAAGATGAAACAGATGAGCGCGGAATTCATGCAGTGATGGGGGCAGATGGTCACTTCCACTATTGTTGGCCCGCAAGCCTCCTGATAGGCGGTCCGGGGCAAGGAAAGTCGACACTTGGCCAATTGGCTTGTCAATTGCATCGCGTTGCTCTCATTCGGCCAGTGAGCAACGAACTTAGCCAAGCCCAGATAGGCCTAATCCGCTCGTTTGATGAAAATTCCCTTGGTGCAGAGGATGAGGCTCCATCTATGGGCCTCGCAATCCCCAGCAAACCACTTTTTCCGATTCAAATCGCGCTTCCGGATTTTGCGGCTTGGGCTGCCGCGTCAGCAATTGAGAATCGCAAGACAGAACTGCCTATTTTGATTGAGTTTGTTGCGTCATTACCTAGTGCCTCCAGCGCGGGTATTGATGGACATGAGCTACTGTCGCTGCTCGGCACAATGCCTTCGTTGCTAGTTCTAGATGGTTTTGACGAAGTCGGTGCAACGCAGGATAGGGCCAGAATTGTTGCTGCTGCTCGTGAATTGCTAGTGGCCTTAGCGGAACTCGATGCTCATGCACAAGTGCTTGCTACTACCAGGCCTCAAGGGTATGCGGACGAACTTTCTAAAGTTGGGATCAAATTCCAGAAGCTCTACCTTTCACCGCTTACGCGCGATGAAGCTCTGAGCTACGCGGATAAGCTAATCGCAGCAAAAATTAGCGGTGCTGATCTTCGAGCCAGAGCGCAGCAACAGATTCACGAGGCAGCGAAAGAGCCAGCCACTGAGAGATTGCTCACCACTCCGCTACAAGTCACGATCATGGCAGCACTTGTTCAACAGTTAGGACGTGCCCCGCGGGAGAGGTGGAATCTTTTTAATCGCTACTTTTCAACCACCTACGACCGAGAGATCGAACGGAATACTTACGCTTCGGCACTTCTTGCCGAGCATAGATCACATATCGAAAGAATTCATGCTCGGGTCGCCTTACTTCTTCAGGTAGAAGCAGAGCGACACGGAGGTGCTGCTGCAAGAATGCCTCGAGAAAGATTAGAAGAAGTGATTGAGGAGGTTCTTGCAGAGGATGAAGTCGCAACGGATCGACGTAAGTACCTCATCATTGAAATTTCTAAAGCTGCTGAAAATAGGCTTGTATTTTTAGTAGAACCGGAGCCAGGTAAGTTTGGTTTTGAAATTCGCTCTCTTCAAGAGTTTATGGCCGCCTGGGCTTTGACTTCCGGCCGAGATGCCGAGATAGAGGCGCGACTCCACCAGGTGGCGAAAGCACCGATGTTTAAGAATGTCGCGCTTTTTGTCGCCAGTCGACTCTTCAGCGAAGGTTCTCCGCTTCGAGATGTTCTTGCTGATCGAATTTGTGCAAGTTTGGATGATGACCCGACAGACAGGATGGCTCGACTTGCTCATTCAGGAGCCATGCTCGCTTTAGATACGCTTGATGAGGGTGCGGCTTTGGCTCAACCGAAGCGCTCTCGGGCTCTCATGGCAAGGGCTGTTTCACTATTGTCATTACCACCTGGCTTGGAGCATTTGCGCCTGATTCGTCTCGCCGATGAAGAGACATTACCGACGCTGCAGTCGGCTCTCGAATTGGCTCTAAGTTCTGTTGATGGGGATTATCGCTTCTGCAAGGAGTCGGCTTGGATTTGTGTCATTGATGCGGCAAATCGATCTGAGCCCTGGGCTTGCCAAATGGGAGATCGGTTCTGGGGCCTTAAATCTTTTACACCAACACTGGTGGATGCAATAGAAAGAAATCAAGTTGGTCTCGGAACGTGGTTCTGTAAAAAAATTGAGTCACATGGTGAGGAAGTTGATTTTAGCGAATTGATTCAATCCTCTGCGTACAATAGGGAGCGGCGAACTGTTGATCCTAGGACATGGCTTGGGTGGCTAGTTAGTGTTCTTGGAACAACAATGTCTTGGCGGAACCGCACTAGAAGCGGGATTCTGCCGATCTCGGATTCAAAGTTAGGGGCTACATTTTCCGAGCCTCCTTCTTACTCTCCCCCTAAGGGGAAACAATGGGCTATCTGGGTTGCTGTGGGAATATTTCAGTCGTGTCCGACTGCTAAAACTCTTGCTGTTGTACTCGAAGCGATAGCCGATACCGACAACCTTGAATCTTGTGGGCATCTTGAATGGTGGTCTTCGTGGCCACTTGTTTGTTGTCTCGGGGTTGCTTCCAGCACTAAAGATCTGCGCCGGATTAGCACGTTGGTTGAGGCTGGAAAATTAGGAGATACTGATAGTTGGGCGCGTGCCGAACTAACTTGGAAAGGCGAACGGCATTCTTCGCTCAATCTGGGGGGACTTACGGATGGCATGCCTTGGGATCCTGATTCCTTAGACTCTTCTCCTCCGTTTCTCGTGATACCACTATGGCGTATTTTCGAACCCCATCGGGCTCGAATCAAGCAAGCAGAGGTGTTAAAAACTTTAGAACAAGCCAAAGTAATTTTTCAAGAGTGCAAGGGAAAGGCACTTCGCATTCGAATTGCGCATGTCTGTCTCTTGAGTTGGCGGATGTTGTCTAAGAAAAGTGAGGTAAATCGATTTGATCCCAAGCCTTGGATTGATGTTGCGCACTCTAGTGTTTCACTTTTGGTGCCAAGGCCGCGATTTCTTTCTGTCGAAGACTGGAAGTTATTATTGGATAGGGCCCCCAATGCTAACGCTCATCCATGGTTCCTTCGCGCGCCTGAAATTATCTCGGCACTAGCAGATGCCCCGAGCCACCCTGCTATTCTGAGACTTGCGTTGAGGTTTTTTGCAGCCCGCGCCGAGCATCTAGGGGAAAGTGAAATTGATACCCCGCAGGTGCTTTCCATTCTTAGACAGCTAGGCGAGTGGAGGTCGATAGAAGCAAACTTGCAAGCTGATGTTGGTACGCTTCTTATCTTTGCAGGGGAAAACGACCCGAACGTTGATCGCGATACGTTGGTTGCCGTCGCGTCAGAAGGGAAGGTGCGTCGAGAGGCGTGGGAGCACTTCCTCTCCGTCCTCCAAAGCAGCTCAATCCAGCAAAGGCGGCTCGAAGGTCTACTTTCGAGTGTGTATGACGTTTTGGGTAATGCCCACCTGCAATCCAGTAGGGTATTGAGGCAGATCCGTGATCAGTTGCAGACGCGAGTCTCTGATCTCGATAATCAAACTACGTGGGACCGCCTCTCTTTGCCGCGTCCGTATCCCAAGCTTCCACTCCAAGCTAGACTTGTTGGTGGCATTCCCGTTAGCCCTGTGAGAATTCAAAAAATCGAACTCCAGGATATTGGTGGAATACAGAAACTCTCATTCCCCCTTAGCCAGCCAGCTTTTGAGCTTGGTCAGTGGACCGTAATATTGGGTCCTAACGGTTTCGGCAAGACGACGATACTAAGAAGCTTAGTTCTAGCGTTGCGTAACGTAAAGAACCCGTCAATTTGGCCGAAATGGTCATTTGGTATTGTGTGGCAGCGAATTCAGGGAGGGGGCGAGAGCGGAGGGGGTGACTCCAGTATTGCTATTACCCTCGGCGATGGTGTTGAACACCGAACCGCATTCAGAGCAGGTGCTGGCCTCAGTGTTTCCCAACTTCCAGAGCAATCCGGCCCGCAATTGTTTCCAATATTTGCTTATGGGTGCCGTCGTGGTTCAGCGTTAGGAGGGCGAAGCCGCCAGGTAAATCTTGAGGATGACTCCGGACCTGAGGTGGCCACTCTATTTGACGAAGGGGCAGATTTGATTCAAGCGGAGACGTGGTTGATTTCGCTTGAGGGAGATATAACCAAAAATCCACGAAGCAAGCTGATATATGACGCACTAATTTCTGGTTTGAGAACGCTGCTTAATGTTCCGGAAATTTTTGTTGGGGAGCAACGGCTTTGGGCTGTTGAGGCCAGCGGCATTCGTGTCCCCTTTAGTTCTCTCAGCGACGGGTATTTAACTCAAGCTGGTTGGTTTTTAGATCTTGTTGCTCGCTGGCTTAGGCTGGCAGAACAGGACGGGATTGATATTGATAATAAATTTCTTTCTAGAATGCGCGGCTTAGTGTTGATTGACGAAATCGATCTGCACTTGCACCCGCAATGGCAGACGGAAATAATTGCTAGGACGCGAAAACTCCTGCCGCAAATGTCGTTTGTCGTTACCACGCATAACCCACTGACTCTTGTTGGCGCTCGTGCCGAAGAGATCTTTGTTCTAAGCCGAGTGAATGGTAAATTGGCGGCTATCGCGGGGACGAGCAATCCGATGCTGCTAAGCGGCGGACAACTCTATAAGCAGTATTTTGGGATCACCGATATTTATCCAGCTGAAATGGGGAGGCAACTTCAGAGATTTGGTTATCTATCGGGAAACCCCTTGCGCAGTGATGACGAACAATTGGAACTTGAGCAAATTCAACAGGTGCTTAATGTTAGTGGAATTAATCCTGGATGGGATGTAACTCCACGAGCTAACGTGCTTGATCTAAAGCTCACTCGTCGTCTGCGACCGCGGCAAACAGCTAAAGCGAGAGGTTCAAAATGATTCGCATATCGCGATGTGCGGAACCTCCAGAATTGCAAGTGGCTCGTAACATACGATTGGCAGCGCTTCGTGCCTTGGGGCGTGAGCCGACATCAAATGACATCGATGGCTACAAAATCGTTGCAGAACAGCTCTGGAGTTCTCAGCACCATAAATGTTGCTATTGTGAAAGCAAAGTTCCAAAAGCGTTTAATGACGTTGAGCACTACCGTCCAAAAGGAGAAGCTGATCGGCTGCCGGCTTCTACCTCGAAGCATGGTTATTGGTGGCTCGCTTTCGATTGGGATAACTTGCTCTTTGCTTGCCCTAGCTGCAATCGGAGCGGGAAGAACTCCAAATTTCCCTTGGCACCTGGTTCTGTGCCGCTCATAGCTGAAGAAATGCCTCCCGGTGATGAGATTGCGTTGCTAATTGACCCCTCCACTGATAATCCTATTGAGCACATTGAATACGTGTGCGCTTCAACAGCAGGGGTGGGGGGGGCGTTCTACTGGTGGGCTCGCCCGCGTCGGGGTAGTTTACAAGGGAATGAGACTATTGCGGTATGTGAGCTCAATCGTAGCGATTTGCTGGAACTACGAAATGACTATGTGCGCGACATTCTGAGCAAGCAAGTTAAAACTTTAAGAAAAGCACTCGACGAAGAAAACAAGGTTCGGGTGCAGGAGGAATACGAAAATTCTATTGGTCTTCTTGCAAGTTCAAACACTTATGTTGGCCTTGCATTTGATGTACTGCGAACGGAAATTTCGAGTCGAAAACTTAAATTACTCATCGGGCGCGGTTGGCCTTTGCCGCGAGATTTTCGCTAAATTCATGGGTTTTGGCGCTTTGAGAAATTCAACAGTTGAGGTACCCCTTGGATCGGCGTTACGATGAGTGTCTCATTTGGGTCAAATGTGTGAATTCGCTGGAGTTAGAAGCTGACGTTCGAGCCCCTGTACCCCTGAAGGGCGGCTTACCGACCTAGAGCCGACTAACGCTGAACAACTGCCGCGTAATGCCGAGCTTCTGGTATAGATTACCGACCTTCGTTTTTGGATGCCCCAGCGCTGCCGGCGCCAGCACCCAGAAACCTCGAACTGCTGAGAATCACGGCTTTCTCACCGGGAAAACCGGATAATGGCGGCCGATTCTGTTTTGAGCGCTATTTTGGGGTTCCGGCATGGAAATTAAGGTTAACTTTCTCGACAAGCTTCGTCTTGAGGCCAAGTTCGACGACTTCACTGTGATTGCCGACCAGCCTATCCGCTATAAGGGCGATGGCTCGGCGCCGGGGCCGTTCGATTATTTTCTGGCTTCATCGGCTTTGTGCGCGGCCTACTTTGTGAAGCTGTACTGCGACACGCGCGATATTCCCACCGATAACATTCGGCTGTCGCAGAACAATATTGTCGATCCCGAAAACCGCTACAAGCAGATTTTTAAGATCCAGGTTGAGTTGCCAGAGGATATTTCCGCTGCGGATCGGCAGGGCATTTTGCGTTCCATCGAGCGTTGCACGGTGAAGAAGGTGGTGCAGACCGGGCCTGAGTTTGTGATTGAGGTGGTGGAAAATCTGGATGCCGATGCGCAGGCCTTGCTGGCACTGAATCCGGATGCCGAGGCAAGCACTTATATTGCGGGCAAGGATCTGCCGCTGGAACAAACCATTGCCAATATGTCAGGGGTGTTGGCGGGTTTGGGTATGAAGATTGAAATCGCTTCGTGGCGCAATCTGGTCCCCAATGTATGGTCGCTGCATATCCGCGATGCGCATTCGCCGATGTGTTTTACCAATGGCAAGGGGGCGACGAAAGAAAGCGCGTTGGCCTCGGCATTGGGCGAGTTTATCGAGCGGTCGAATTGCAATCACTTCTACAACGACCAGTTTTGGGGGGAAGAGATTGCCAATGCGGCGTTTGTGCATTACCCGGATGAGCGCTGGTTCAAGCCGGGCCGTAAGGATGCGCTGCCGGCTGAAATGCTGGATGAATACTGCCTGCGAATTTACAACCTCGATGGCGAGTTACGTGCTTCGCATTTGTACGATACGAATTCCGGCAATGTGAAGCGTGGCATTTGTGCGCTGCCGTATGTGCGGCAGTCGGATGGTGAGGTGGTGTATTTCCCGTCCAACCTGATCGATAACCTGTACCTCAGCAACGGCATGAGTGCCGGTAATACGCTGGCGGAAGCGCAGGTGCAATGTTTGTCGGAAATCTTTGAACGGGCGGTTAAACGCGAAATTCTGGAAGGTGAAATCGCGCTGCCCGATGTGCCGCACGAGGTGCTGGCGAAGTATCCCGGCATTCTGGCGGGCATCGAGGAATTGGAAAAGCAGGGCTTTCCGGTGTTGGTGAAGGATGCGTCGCTGGGCGGGGCGTATCCGGTGATGTGCGTGACCTTGATGAACCCGCGTACCGGCGGGGTGTTTGCGTCGTTCGGGGCGCACCCGAGCTTGGAGGTGGCGCTGGAACGCAGTCTGACCGAGTTGCTGCAGGGGCGCAGTTTTGAAGGTTTGAACGATTTGCCTCGGCCCACTTTTGAAAGCAACGCGGTAACCGAACCGAATAACTTTGTTGAACACTTTATCGATTCCAGCGGGGTGGTGTCATGGCGCTTTTTCAGTGCCAAGGCGGATTTCGATTTTGTGGAGTGGGATTTTTCCGGCCAGGGCGAAAACTCCAATGCCGATGAAGCGGCGGCCTTGTTCGGTATTCTCGAAGGCATGGGCAAAGAGGCGTACATGGCGGTGTATGACCAACTCGGCGCAACGGCCTGCCGCATTTTGGTGCCGGGTTATTCGGAAATTTATCCGGTAGAGGATTTGGTCTGGGATAACACCAACAAGGCGCTGTTGTTCCGCGCCGATATTTTGAATTTGCATAACCTGGATGACGCCAGCCTGGAAGCGCTGCTTGCGCGTATGGAAGAGAGCGGGCTGGATGATTACACCGACATTATCACGCTGATCGGCATCGAGTTCGACGAGAATACGGTGTGGGGGCAACTGACGATTCTGGAGTTGAAGCTGCTGATTCAGCTCGCCTTGCGGCAATTCGACGCGGCGCACGAAGGGGTGAGAACCTTTCTGCAATATAACGAGAATACGGCCGAGCGCGGATTGTTTTACCAGGCTTTGAATGTGGTGCTGGAGGTGCTGCTGGACGACGATCTGGAATTGGACGATTACGAGGCCAATTTCCGCCGGATGTTTGGCAACCCGCGCATGGATGCGGCGATGGGGTCGGTGGATGGCAGCGTGCGCTTCTTCGGTTTAACGCCAACGAGCATGAAGCTGGAAGGGCTCGATAGGCACCAGCGCTTGATCGATAGCTACAAAAAGCTGCACACGGCGCGGGCTAAAGTGGCGACCTAAGGTGGTGGCTTTAGCCAGTTAGGGTTGCGCCATGGCTGGATAAAGCGCACAAGTGATAGTGTCAATCCGGCTCAAAGCACAAAGTCATAATCAACCGTAAGCGGCGCGTGATCCGAGAAACGTTCCGCTTTGTAGATGGCGCAGTGTTTCGCGGTGGTGGCGATGCCAGGGGTAGCGATGTGGTAGTCGAGGCGCCAGCCGACGTTCTTTGCCCAGGCTTGGCCGCGATTGGACCACCAGGTGTAGCTGTCGCCGGTGGTGTCGGGGTGGAGGCGGCGGTAGACGTCCACCCAGCCTTGTTCGTCGAACAGTTGCGATAGCCAAGCGCGTTCTTCCGGCAGAAAGCCGGAGTTTTTCTGGTTGCTTTTCCAGTTCTTGAGGTCGATTTCGCGGTGGGCGATGTTCCAGTCGCCGCAGATTACGATTTCGCGGCCGCTGGCGCGCAGTGCGGCGAGGTGGGGAAAGATGCGGGCCATGAAGCTGAATTTGGCTTGTTGGCGCTCTTCCGAGCTTGAACCGGAGGGCAGGTAGAGCGATACGACCGAAAGGCGGCCGAAATCCAGTTGCAGGTAGCGGCCTTCGGCGTCAATGTCGTCGATTCCGAGTCCGACGATGACGCGTTCGGGGGTGAGGCGGCTGTAGATGCCGACGCCGCTATAGCCTTTTTTCTCCGCGCAGTGAAACCAGCCCTGGTAGCCCGCTGGGGCGCGCAATGTGTCGGATAAATCGGCCATTTGCGCTTTCAGTTCTTGTACGCAGAGGATATCCGCCGCCTGCTGCGGAAGCCATTCGAGCAAGCCTTTGGCGGTGGCGGAGCGGATGCCGTTGAGATTGAGGGAGATGATGCGTAACATGGGTGCGTTTTCGGTCAATCGTAGTGGTATAGCAAGAAGTGGATTTTAGTCGGGATTTCATTGCGCTCGCATGCCGCAAAGGCGTATTGCGATTCGGGTCGTTCGTCACCAAGGCGGGGCGCGAGTCGCCTTATTTTTTTAACGCCGGTTTGTTTGACGACGGCGCGTCGTTGCGCGAGTTGTGCGGTTATTATGCGTATGCCATTCGCGCGGCCGGTGTGGCGTGCGACATGCTGTTCGGCCCCGCTTATAAGGGCATTCCGCTAGTGGCCGGCACGGCGATCCGGCTTGCGGAGGACGGCGTCAATCTGCCCTTTGCGTTCAACCGCAAGGAAGCCAAGGATCACGGTGAAGGCGGTACGCTGATCGGCGCGCCGCTTGCAGGACGCGTGCTGATTCTTGATGATGTCATTTCCGCGGGAACTTCGGTGCGCGAATCTGTCGATATCATTCGAGCGGCGGGTGCGACGCCGGCTGGTGTCGTGATTGCGCTCGATCGCATGGAACGCGGCCAAGGCCACCTTTCGGCGGTGCAAGAGGTGCGGGAAAGCTTTGGCATGCCGGTTATCGCGGTAGCGACGCTGGACGATCTTGTCGGTTATTTGTCGGACGATCCGCAGTTGGCTGTTAATCTTTCGGCTGTGCGGGTTTATCGGGAGAAATATGGGATCGCTGCTTAGATCCATCGGTTTCGGGCTGACAGTGCTCTGCGTGGCGGTTTCCGCCGCTGCCGCTCCGCAGCGGCAGACAGGCGCGGGTACGGGCAGCAAGGTTATTTATTGCTGCGAGGACAACAGTGGTCAGACGGTCTGTGGCGATATTTTGCCGACGGTCTGTTTTGGCCGCGCTTATCGGGAAATCAGCTCGCAGGGCATTATCAAGCGTAATGTGGCGGCGCCACTGACGCCGGATGAAGTTGCCCGCCGTGCCGCCGAGGAGCGGCGCCTGCGCGCGGTTGCGGCGCGCGAGGCGAAGCAGCGCCAGCTCGACCAAGCCTTGTTGGAAACGTATCGGAGCATGGCCGATATAGAAGCGCGGCGCGATCGCGCGCTGGCTGAAATCGACCGTAGCGTTGAAACCTTGCGCGAGCGCGAAAAAGAATTGGTCGCGCGCCAGGATGAAATACAAAAAAATATCGAGAGCAAGCCAGCGGGTAAGGTGCCCGCCGCCATGACGGAGGATCTTGCCAATGCCGAGGCTGAGTTGGCAACCCACCGGCAGGTTATCGACACCAAACTGCGCGAGCGCGAAACCGTCCGCACGCGCTTCGAGGACGATCAGCGCCGTTATATTGAGCTGACGACCAAGCCGGGAGCGAGTCAACCGAACCCATAATCCGTGGCGTGCGCCGCCACGGTGCTGGCTTACCGCTGGCGCTTGCCGGAAGAAGCGAGCGCCACGCCTGCGGGTGTGGTCGGCCGTAGGCTCAATGCGACCCACAGCAGCAGGAAGAAAAATACGCCGAGCCGTGGCACGTCGAGCAGGCTGTCGAACAGACCGACGATGGTGAATCCCGCCAATGCGGCCAGCAAGGCGGGCGCTGGGCCGCTGCGGTAAAAGCGCGGCCGTGCCAGCCGCAACACAGCCAGACCGAGGGCGAGCGCTACCGCGCCCAGGCCGAGCGCGCCTTGTTCCACCCACAGATGCAGCAACATGTTTTTCGCGTGCCACGGTAGGTGGTGGCGGTCGGAGCTGAAAAACCAGCGGTCGAGTCCGGCGCGGAAATCACCGTTAACAAGGAAGTCGCGGCCTGTTGCGTCGATTACCCGGATTTCTGCGATATCGAGTGTGTTCGCGCTGTTGTTGGCGATCGACAGCATTGCCGGGCGTGGCGCGTACCAGATGCCAGCGCTGGCAAGTGGGGTTCTGCCGGTAGCGAAGCGCACTGTTTGCCAGTTTGTGCTGCCGGTAATGGCGATCTGGGCGGTTGTGCAGCCTTCCGGGTAGAGCAGATTGCGGCGGCAGACTTCGATGTGCACGCGTAAGTTCTTTTCCGCGCGTACCCGTATTGCGATCTGAAAAGGGGATTTCACGTCGCCGGGAATGCGTTGGGAGACGCGGAAGAGTTCGCCGAAACCGCGAATGTGGCGCGGCCCGCCCAGGCGCAGGAAAGGGGTACCGTCGCCATCGGCGCCGTCGTGCCATTCCATCGTGCCGGGAAAAGCGGCATGGGGTGTTTTCCAAAAATACGCGTCGGGATAACGCCCGGTGCCGATGCCGATGAGTTCGTCGACTGTGCTGTCCACCAGGTCCGCGCTGGTGCGCCAGTGTTCCATGCGGCCGGACAGATCGCGGTCGACGGTCGAAAAACGAGCGCCAAGGTAGTAGCTCGCGCCCGCCAAGGCAACGAGGCAAGCGGCGCCCATCAACACGGTTTGCTTGATGAGATCGGTGCCGCGCGTCGACCACAGCGGCGCGGGCGCATAACGGTGGGTGAGCGCGATTGCGAGGGTGAGCGCGAAGGCGCTCGCCGCGCCCAGGTTGGCACTCGTTTCGCTCCAGTGGCGGGCGACAAAAATCGCCGTGGCGCCGCAGCCGAAAGTGGCTGCCAGCGTGAGCACGTCGCCCAGCGGAGAGGTGTTGTGCTTTGCGCGCCGTAAGCTCAACAACGCCGCAGCGGTGATCCACAGCACGGCGTAGGCGAGATAAACGCCTTTCGGCAATGTCGAGGCCAACCCGGCGAGTGCGGCCACGGCAGCGGCGAGCGCAATGGCGGCGAGTAGCGCGTTCAGGCTGGCGCGGCGCAGCAGATCGCCGCCAGCGCCAAGCAGGGCGGTAAATCCGAGCCATGCCGCCATGCCACGATAGCCGCCGCTACTGAACGAGAGTGTGGCCCCGACGGCAAGCGCAAGCCATAACAGCGTACCTATCAAGGGCCCGAAGCGCTGCCGGGGCAGGGCGTCGACGTCCGTATTGCCTGTATGGCGGCTGCTTAGCGCCGCTGGTAGCAGGATGAGACCGACCACCGCCACGGCGGCGTACAGGCCGCGCGAAAACGTGGTGAAAGTCGCGTAGCCGGCCACGATTGCAAGCGCCGCGAGCAGCAGCGTGGGGCCGGGGCGGCGTTCGCGCAGCAACAGCAACAGCGCGAACGGCAGGGTTAGGGCAAGCCAGCCGTCGAGCGCGGCGCCACCTACGTTCATTTCCCAAAAAAGGCCGGTGGTGCGGTAGTCGGCCGCGAAGTTGCTCAGGCCCGGAAAGGCCATCCGTTCCCAGATCGCCGCCAGGGATGCGCTGAACAGGCCGCCGGCAAGTCCCGCGCTCAGCCACGGCAAAGTTCGCTCGCCCAGTTTGTGCGCGGCTAGGTGCAGGCAAGGAATCAGCATGATCGCGGCAACCAGCCCTTTCGTCAGGCGTAAGGCATTGAGCGGTGTGCCGTAGCCAACCAGCAGCGCGGGGCCGGCCGTCGTCCATGCGCCGGGCGGCAGGGCGTGCAGCGTCGATATGGCATAGCTTGCCAGTAGCAAGGCAAATACGGCGATGCCGGCCAGATGGGGGCGCAGAGGGCGATGCGCCGGGGCGGGGTCGCCATCCCGAGCCAATGCGGCGTGCAGGCCGACGCCTGCGACGGTGGCGAGCACAAGCGCATCGCTTTCGGTGAAATGGATGCGCCCGGTCCAAGGTGTTAGATCGGCGACCGGCCACAGCACGGGCAGCAAAATCAGCCACCATTGCGGGCGGACGGTGAGCGCCACGGCGTAAACCGTCAGCGCCAGCGCGGGCAGCGGCACACCCAGCGGGTGGTGGGCGAGCCAGATGCCGAGCACGGCGAGCGCGGCAATGGCTACCGCCATCCAGGCCAGACGGGAAATGGCGCGGGAGGCGGAACTGCGCGGGGCGGCGGGGTGAGGGTGGCTCATGTGGGGGCTTCGGCGGCAGCGGGTAAGGTGGCGGTGCGAAATGCAGCGGAAAATTGCGCGCCACGTTTGTTGTCTATGTGCTTGCGGCGCGGAGTCTGTGGAGCGTTATATGATCGCGGATTCTGCGGCGGAGCGGTATCGATGGAAATCACGGAGCATGCGATGACGGACACGGCCGAGGCGTTGGACGCGGTGGCGTGCCTGCTGGCCGAGGCGCACAGTATTTTGTTCATTACCGGCGCGGGTATTTCGGTCGATTCCGGCTTGCCGACTTACCGCGGTATCGGTGGCTTGTATCACGAGCGCCTTACCGCCGAGGGTTTGAGCATCGAAGAGGCGCTGTCCGGCGCAATGATGGCGCAGCGGCCGGATATTACGTGGAAGTATATTGCCGAGATCGAGGCAAGTTGCCGCGATGCACGGCCCAACGCGGCCCATCGTGTAATTGCCGCGCTGGAGCGAAACAAGCCGGCGGTGTGGACGCTGACGCAGAATGTCGATGGCCTGCACCGGCTGGCCGGTTCGTCGAAGCTGATCGAAATCCATGGCACGGTGCACCGCTTGCTTTGCATCGAATGCTCACACCAGCGGGCGGTGGAGGATTTCACCGGTTTGGCCTTACCGCCATCTTGCCCGGTGTGCGGCGGGCTGCTGCGCCCGGATATCGTGCTGTTCGGCGAGGCGTTGCCGCCGCAGGCATTGAGCCGGCTCGAAGAAGTGCTCATGGCGGGGGTGGACGCGGTGGTGTCGATCGGCACTTCCAGCGTGTTTCCCTATATCTCCGGCCCTGTGCGGTGGGCGCGCCAGGTGGGAATCCCCACGGTGGAGATCGACCCCGGCACGACGGAGATCAGCGCGTTTGTCGATTATCGCTTGCCATTGGGCGCCGCCGCCGCGATGAGCGAGCTATGGCAGCGTCTATACCCGGATCGTCCGCTCGATTGAGGGGGTGCCCGCGTCTGCTTACGGTGCGCGCGGGGCGTCCAGGGCGTCGGCCAAGGTCCGCAGGTTGTGCCGCATCAGCGCAAGGTAATCGCGCGCGGGGCCGGTGGCGCTCGATAGCGCATCGGAATAGAGCGTGCCGCCGATCCGTGCGCCGCTTTCGGCGCGAATACGGTCGAGCAGGCGCGGATCGGCGATGTTTTCGATGAATACCGCCGGCACTTTTTCCGCTTTGATCTGAACGATCAGGCGCGCGACGCCGCGTGCGGTTGGCTCCGCGCTGCTGGCAACGCCGGCCGGTGCGAGAAAGCGAATGCCATAAGCGTGGCTGAAATAGCCGAAGGCATCGTGTGAGCTGACAACCTTGCGCCGCTCGGCGGGTAGCGTGGCAATCCGGGTGCGGATCTCGCTATCGAGTTTTACTAGCTCGGCGTCGTAGCGCGCCGCATTGTCGCGGTAAAACGCCGCGCCGTCCGGGTCGGCGGCGGCCAGTGCGGCGGCGATGTTCGCCACATAACGGCGCACGTTGGCAACGTCCTGCCAGGCATGCGGGTCGGCGCTGTGGTGATGGTCGTGGCCGTCGTCCTTGCCGCCTTTCTCGTCATCGCTGCTGTCCAGCGGCGTGACGCCGCTGCTGGCAATCACCACGGCATCGGCGCGGCCGGCGGAATGGGCAAGGCGGACGATCCAGTCATCGAAACCCAGCCCGTTCGCCACCACCAGCTTCGCCGCGCCCACGCGGCGGGCATCCGACGGGCGTGGCTGAAAGGCATGGCTGTCCTCGTCGGCGCCGACCAAGGCATGCACTGCCACCCGCTCGCCGCCTATCTGGCGGACGAAGTCGCCGACGATGCTGAAGCTTGCCACGACATCCATCGGCGCCGCGCATGCGTTGCCGATGGTTAGCGTGCAAGCGGCGATGAGGCTGAACAAGACGTGAACAGAAGGAAGGCGCATGATGAAAGGGAAGGGCGGGTGAAGTTTTTGGTTTGATTGGATGTGCGTCCGCAGCGCATCTTACCCCGACGGGTTCGCGCAGCGTTCACGTAGATGTCTTCCCCTGGACGGCCTGGGGAAAGATCGGCCGTTCCGGCGCTTCGTGGGATAATTCCCGCTTTAGAACACACGGCCCCGTTTGCACGGCCATTCCGCGATGCCTTTCGCTTTGCCCGACTTTTCCGCCGGCCGTCTTGTTGTTGCCGGCGATGCGATGCTCGATCGTTACTGGCATGGTTCGACGACGCGGATTTCGCCGGAAGCGCCGGTGCCGGTGGTAAAGGTGGAGGGCGACGAGTTCCGCGCCGGTGGCGCGGGCAACGTGGCGCTCAATGCCACCGCGCTGGGTGCGCAAACCGCGTTGGTGGCGCTGGTGGGGCGTGACGAGGCGGCCGGTTTGCTGCGTGAGCGCCTGGAGGCGGGCCATGTGGTGTGTCATTTGCTGGAGGCGCCGCAGCACCCGACGATTACCAAGTTGCGCATCATCAGCCGCCACCAGCAATTGATCCGACTCGATTTCGAGGATAACTTCGCCGTGCTTGAATCGGCCGGCATCGAGCAGGCGTTCGAGGCCGCGTTGCCGGGGGCTGGCGCGGCGATTCTGTCCGATTACGGCAAGGGCACGTTGGCGCAGGCCGCGGGCTTGATTCGCGTTGCCCGCGAACGCGGCGTGCCGGTCGTGGTCGATCCCAAGGGAACGGATTTCGGCCGCTATAGTGGCGCGACGGTGATTACGCCGAATCTGACGGAGTTCGAGGCGGTTGTCGGCCATTGCGCCGACGATGCCACGCTGGTAGCGCGCGGTGAGGCGCTGCGCGATGCGCTCGATCTGACGGCGTTGCTGGTGACGCGCTCGGAGCGCGGTGTGACGCTGCTCGAACGCGGGCACGCGCCGTTGCATTTGCCCACACGTGCGCGCGATGTGTTCGACGTAACCGGCGCGGGCGATACCGTGGTGGCCGTGCTCGGCGCGGGCCTGGCCTGCGGGCTGACGCTGGCCGAGGCGACGGCGGTGGCGAACGCGGCGGCGGGCGTGGTTGTCGGCAAGCTTGGCACCGCCACGGTGAGCCGCGCGGAACTGGCTCAAAGCCTGGCCGAAAGCGCGGTCGCCGCGCCATGACATTGAAGAATAGGGGGAAGACAGCATGATTATCGTGACCGGCGGCGCCGGCTTCATCGGCAGTAATCTCGTGCGTGGGCTGAACGAGCGTGGTATCGACGACATTCTGGTGGTCGACGATCTCAGCGACGGGCGCAAGTGCCTGAATCTGGCCGATGCCCATATCCGCGACTACATGGACAAGGACGATTTTCTCGCCCGCATCGAGGCCGGCAAGGATTTGGCCGGCGGCGCGGTTCAGGCCGTGTTCCACGAGGGCGCCTGTTCTTCCACGACGGAGTGGGACGGCCGCTTCGTCATGCGGGTCAACTACGAATACACCAAGGCGCTGCTGGGCTGGTGCGTGGCGCGCAAAACGCCGCTGATCTATGCCTCGTCGGCGTCGGTGTATGGCATGGGGCCGACGTTCCGCGAGGCGCGCGAATTCGAGTGTCCGTTGAACATGTACGCGTACTCCAAATTTTTGTTCGATTGCCACCTACGCCCGCAGTTGATCGGGGCTGGACTTGGCAGCCAGGTTGTCGGTTTGCGCTATTTCAACGTCTATGGTCCGCGCGAACAACATAAGGGCAGCATGGCGAGCGTGGCCTACCATTTCCACCAGCAGTTGAAGGAGTCGGGCCGTGTGCGTTTGTTCGAGGGGTCGGACGGTTACGGCCCGGGCGAGCAGCGGCGCGATTTCATCCACGTGGATGATGTCGTCGCGGTCAATCTGTGGCTGCTGGAGCATCCCGAGGTGTCCGGCGTTTTCAACGTCGGCACCGGGCGCGCGCAAAGCTTCAACGATGTCGCCCGCGCCGCGATCAAGTGGTCCAGGGCGCACGGCGAGGCGGGCGGCATCGACTACAGTCCCTTGCCGGATCACCTGCGCGGGCGCTACCCGAGTTTTACCGAGGCCGACATGGGCGCGTTGCGCGCCGCCGGCTACGACCGCCCGTTCATGAACGTGGAAACCGGCGTGCCGCGCTATCTGGACTGGCTCGCGGAGCGGGACTGAGCGCCGGAGAGCGAATGCCGATGACGTCCCCGGCCCCGGTACGCACGGAGCGCCTTCCCCGCATTCTCGTCGTCGGCCCCTCCTGGGTCGGCGATATGGTAATGGCGCAAAGCCTGTTCATTGCGCTGGGCGGCGGTGAGCGCTGCGATATCGATGTGCTCGCACCGGGGTGGTCGCTGCCGATTCTGGCGCGCATGCCGCAGGTACGCGCGGGCATTGCCATGCCGTTGGGCCACGGCCAGTTCGGCCTGGGTACGCGCTGGCGGATCGGGCGCGAGCTGGCGGCGAATGCTTACGATCAGGCGATCGTGCTGCCCGGTTCGCTCAAATCGGCGCTGGCGCCGTTTTTCGCCGGCATCGCGCGTCGCACCGGTTTTCGCGGCGAAATGCGCTATGGCCTGCTCAACGATCTGCGCCCTTTGGATAAAGTCGCGCTGCCGATGACGGTGCAGCGCTTCGTCGCGCTCGCCCGCCCGGCCGGAGCGCCGCTGCCGGAGCCTTTTCCACTGCCGCGGCTGATTGCCGATGCGGCCAACCAGGCGCGGCTGCGCGCCGAGCTGGGGTTGAGCGCCGAACGTCCGGCCATCGCCTTCATGCCCGGCGCCGAATACGGTCCGGCCAAGCAATGGCCGCTGGATCATTTCGCCACGCTGGCGAAGCAGCTTGCCGCGCGCGGCAACGAAATCTGGGTGCTCGGTTCGGACAAGGACCGCGCTGGCGGCGAGGTCATCGCCGCCGGCAACCCCGAGGTACGCAACCTTGCCGGCCGCACCCAATTGGGCGATGCGGTCGATCTGCTGGCGATGGCCGATGCCGCCGTCACCAACGATTCCGGCCTGATGCACGTGGCCGCCGCGCTCGATGCGCCACTGGTGGCGATCTACGGTTCGTCCAGCCCGGAACACACGCCGCCGCTGTCGCCCAAGGTGGCGCTGCGCACGCTGCGGCTCGACTGCTCGCCCTGCTACGAACGCGTCTGCCCGCTTGGCCATACGCGTTGTCTGGTCGATATCACCCCGCAGAGCGTGCTGGACGCGCTCAATGCGCTCGCGCCCGATACGCCCGGTGGTAGCGTGGCGGCGGTAACGAGGAACTGACACGGCGGTGCGCGTACTCATCGTCAAAACCTCGTCGCTTGGCGACGTCATCCACACGCTACCGGCCGTGACCGAGGCCGCCCGCGCCATCGACGGTCTGCATTTCGATTGGGTGGTTGAAGAAAGCTTTGCCGAGATTCCCACTTGGCACCCTGCAGTGGCGCGCGTCGTTCCGGTCGCGTTGCGGCGCTGGCGCAAGCACCCGCTACGGGCGTGGAGGGGCGGCGAATGGCGCGCCTTTACCGCTGCATTGGCTGCCGAACGCTACGACGCGGTGATCGATGCCCAAGGGCTGCTGAAAAGCGCCTGGCTTACCCGCTACGCTGCCGCGCCGGTGCATGGCCTGGACCGCCATTCGGCGCGTGAGCCGCTTGCCAGCCTGTTCTACCGCCATCGCCATGCCGTGCCCTGGGGGCGCCACGCCGTGCTGCGGGTGCGAGAGCTGTTTGCCCAGGCGCTTGGCTACCCGTTGCCGGAGAGCACGGTGGAGAAGGGCAGCGGTGATGAGGTTTGCAGCTACGGCCTGGACCG
>JAVBJT010000016.1:0-22911 GCA_031546845.1 Azoarcus sp.
CCACCTGTTCACCGATCTCGACGCGGTCGAACGCACTCTGACCGCCGGCATCGTCCGTCTCGAAGAAGACCCCGCTCGAACCCAGTCGATGACCGGATTCGAATGGATCACTTCTATATCATTGAACGCTACTTAGTATCAGGCATTGCCCGACGATTTCGGGAGTTTTCTTGCTTATCCCGTACCCGGCCTACAGAGCGCCCCCGCCCAAGACCGAAGCTGGCTCCGCAACTGGGCCAGCGAACTAGAAAGCGTGTTCCGTTGCCTTGAGCATGCAGAGACATCCGATGGCGCAATCGCAAACTGTATTGCGATTGACGCAATGATGGCGATGCTTCTTCAATACTCGGCGAGCAAAAGATTAAGTTAAAAAATACGGGATTGGGTCAGACTGCCAAGACCGCATTCGCGGCCCCCTTATTGCCATCTTCCGTGCTTTCTGTGGGCGTGCTCGATAGATGGAAAAATTCTTGGCCATATCGAAGCAACAGGGTAGGAAGCCCCCGAGCACACCCCGGGCGGCTTCCCTCAAACAGCCCCGCAATCCTGCTCAGGCAGCCGTCTCATCCACCACCGTCGCATCCGGCGCGTTGCCCTTCACCGACTCAATACCCTTCTCGCGCGACGCAACACTCTCGTACATCTCGCTGGTGCCAATCACCTGCCCGTTTGCCGCCAGTAGATTGAAAAAGGGTTTGCCGTTGCTGGATTCCTTGCGCTCGTACCTGGCGTCGTCGGGCGCGTTCTTGCGTACCGATTCGATCCCATTCTTGCAGCCGGCCTTGTCGGCGTAGCCCTGGCTCGCCAGAATCGTCTGGCCGTTGCCGGCCTTCAGGTTGAACTGAAATTCACCGTTGGAGCGCTTACCGATCACGAACTTGCCCGTCATGAAAGTCCCCTGGTTGGTTATGGAGCTGGAATCTTAGCGCCGATGCTTTGGCGGTGCTACAGCCACCGCCACGGCTACATGGGCCGATTCCATCAAACCCGCAACATGCCCCCTGGAACGCGGCTCGGTCGCATCCTCAAAGTGAGAAATGAAAAAGCTTTGAAAGAAATCGGCCGACTTCTTTCAAAGCCTCGGCGGGTTTAAAAAGCTCTTTTAAAAGCCCCCGCCCGCATCCACCGCCAGCCCCTCGCCCTGCGCCGCCGTCATCGCCACTGCCCTATCCGCCATCTCCACCCGCGCGCGCAGCGTCTCGGCCTGCAGCTTTGCCACCTCCGCACGGGTTTTCTCCTCTTTCGCCGCCTGCTCGCGCTCTTTCAGCGCAAGCTCGCCGGCTTTCAGGCGCATTTCCTCGGCTTTATCGGCCAGCTTCGCCATCAGCTCATCCACTTGCGCGGCGCCCGCCTGCAACGCCTGCTGCATCTGGCCCATGGCCTGCTGCATCTGCTGCTTTTCGGGGTCGGGCGGCGGCGGGTTGCCCTCGCCTTCTTTCTCCCCCAGGCCCAGCACCTTGCGCACAATGTCCGCCATCTCGCGGCGTTTCGGCAGGTCGGTCGATTCCAGGAAAAACGGCACCAGCGGCGCCTGTAGCTGGGGCGGCAGGCCCTTGATTACCTCCGCGATCATCGTCATCGCCTGCGCGCGGTAGGCCGGCGTGCTCGGCACATCGTTCAGCGCCACCTTGGCCAGCGTTTTCGATACATCGTTCTCGCGATACGTCAGCCCCGTTACCACATCGAGCATCGGCTGGTTGAGTGTCACCCGGCGCTGCCGGCCGGCCTCGCCCACCGTTACCGGCATCTCCACCCCGGTCAAATCCTGCGTCACCAGTTCCAGCAGGCGCTGGCCCACCAGCGTGCGGGCGAAACGGTAGTTATCCGTAATCTCCGCCTGCATCGTGTTGCCCTGATCCACCAGGCTGGAAATCGCGCGCCCGGACGACGCCCCATCGGCCGCCCCCAGCATGCTGTTGAAAATCCCCGCCACGCGCTGCATCGCGTCGCCCGCCTCCGCCATCACCTGAAACTGCTGCGCGGAAAGGCTTAGATCGTTCTCAATGCTGATGCCGTTCGGGTTGCGCCGGTTCGGGTCGAGCACCACCACCGCATCGGGCCGCGCCACCTCGGCAGCCAGATCGCTAAAGTCGTTGTAATTCCTATCGAGCGCGTCCGAATCGGCCAGCACCCGCTTGCTCGCAAGCAACCATTGCAGCTTGCGCCGCCGCGCGTTGATTTCGAGCTGCAGCGGCACCAAATCGCGGATGATCCCGTAGGGCGCGTTCGACGCATCCTCCCGATAACCCCAGAACGGCACATACGGCAGCGGCATCCGCCCGCAATCCTCGTCCTGCAAGCGGTGCGGCCCGGCCCAGATCGACACGCGCAGCGTGGAATACACCGCCTCCCACACCGGCGACAAACCCTCCCGCTCCGCCAGCGCGTGCGCCGGGTTCGCCTTATCGAACGGCACCGTGCGCCCATCGGGCAGCGCAATCACCTTACCGCGAGTATGCACGCGGTACCAAACCTCGCGCAGGCACACCAAGCGGCGGTCCACATTGCGCCACGTATCCTCAAACCAGCCGCTTTTCTCCGTGCCGAACGCATGCAGCAAAGGCTCGGATTCCCGCGCCAAATCCTGCCACTCCGGCGCCCAACCGGAACAGGCGGCGTAAATCAGCTCCGCCTTGTCGGGAAACACCGCCGCCACCGAATCCACCGGATACCAGCGCTCGCGCACCAAATAGCGCGCGTCGGACAAATCCGCCCTGCGCGCATGCCAATCCCACCAAATCTCGCGCCGCGAGATCGCCTCCACCTTGTAGCGGTAGCCAAAGGGGTCGGCATTGCGCGTGATCCCCACCCAGCCCACCCCGCCCTTCAACATGGACGCGAACGCCTCCGAGCACGCCTGATCGGCACGCGATTCGCGCTCCGCCTCCATCAGCTTCGCCGACAAAGCCTCGGCCAAATCCTGCTCATCGTCCCGGTCGGCCGCCACACGCCAGTCGGAACGCGTCTTCGCCTCCAACCCCAGCACCGAATTCACCAACGGCTTGATGTGATTGACGATGATCGGACTCATCCCGCGCGCCTCCAGCTCGGCCGCCTCCTCCGCCGTCATCTGGTTGCCGTCGTAAAACCCCGCGCACCGATCCGCCTCACCCCGCCACGCCGGCTGGCGGCGAATATCATCGACGATCTCCCGGTACTGGAGTTCGGTCAGCCCCCGCGTGGTGGGAATCCGCTCATCCTGCTGTTCTTGCCGCATGTCGCGCCGCACCTGTTGATTTCAACGCAAGGTGCCATGCGGGGATGGGGAGGGGTGCGCTTTGTGGGGACGCGGCTGCCCAAACCGCAAGCTCGACGAAGCGACCAACCCAAATTGACAAAACAAGAGAGATAAGTTGACAATAATACCAAGTTAAATTGACAAAGCCCCCATGGCAACCACTCGCAACCGCGGCGAAACTGTTCGCAACTTCATCCTCAGCCAACTCGACAAGCACCCTGCTGACATTGTGCGAGTCACCGCCGACAAATTCGCCTGCTCCCGCCAAGCCGTGCACCAACACCTGCGGCGGCTGATTGCCGAAGGTATGGTTACCGAGCAAGGACAGACTCGCAACAAGACTTACCGCCTGGCGGTATTGGGCACTTGGCTAGAGCGCTACGACCTCGGCGGTACGGTTACGGAGCACAAGGTATGGCGGGAAGCTGTTGCCCCCGCCCTGCAAGGACTGCCGAAGAACGTACTGGATATCTGGCAGTACGGCTTCACCGAAATGTTCAATAACGTCATCGACCACGCTGGCGGGACTCGCGTAATGGTTGTATTTCACAAAACGGCAACGACCACGCAGATAAGCGTTGCCGATAACGGGGTTGGCATCTTCAAGAAAATCCAGACGGCAGCCGGCTTGGAGGATGAGCGGCACGCGGTGCTGGAACTGGCGAAAGGCAAATTCACCACGGACAGGGAAAGGCATTCCGGGGAAGGCATTTTTTTCTCTTCCAGAATGTTCGACCGCTTTGTGATTTATTCTGGAAATGTCTATTTTTCCCACAATTTCGGTGAAGACGAAGACTGGATTGTTGAAGTACAACAGCCAGGGCAAGGCACGCAGGTGGGCATGGCCTTGAATAATCATACAGCGCGCACCACCAAAGAAGTGTTCGACCAATTTGCCTCGGGTGACGACTACGGGTTCTCCAAAACGGTGGTACCCGTAAAGCTCATGGAATACGGGGACAGCAATCTGGTGTCGCGCTCGCAAGCCAAAAGATTATTGGCGCGCTTTGACCGCTTCAAGATCGTCGAACTCGACTTTACAGGGATCGCCTCGATCGGGCAGGCCTTCGCGGACGAAGTATTTCGGGTGTTCGCCAACCAGCATCCAGAGGTCGAACTCCGCCCCTTGGCTGCCAATGACGATGTGCAAAAAATGATTTCGCGCGCGCTGGCGCTACGCGCGCAAAACAACGACAACCCTTAACCTTGTCGCCTTCTCCGCGAATCACTGAAACCACGCTGGCTCTGCCCCCTTGGAACTGCAGCCGCCCCCCCAGCAACAACGAAAAAGCCCCGCGATTGCGGGGCTGAATGACCCTGCCTATCCTGGATCAGCAGGGAGGCTGCAACGCTATCTCAGGAAACAGGGCGACGGCGGTAAATCCCAAGGCCGATAGCCCCGACCGCCAGCAGCGCTAGCGGCCCCGGCTCAGGCAGCGGCGCCGGCGGATCATCGGCCTTAGAGAATACGACTTCAGCAAGGCTCGCAAAGTTAGTAGTGCCACGGTTTGACGTAACCTGCATGTGCACGTAGCGCGTGGTTATAGGGTCGAACCTGAATACATCGGCGTAGGTGGCGAAGCGACCAACACCAACGGGGGGAGGCGGGTCAGTGGTGATACGCGGCAGCCCCAGTGAAAAATCGCCAAGCAGAACGTTAAAGCTGGCGGGGTCCAGGTTATCGCCCGCAAAGAGGCTGAAGTTTCCAACACCGTAGTCAACACCCAGAACAGCCAGGGACGGGAACTGCCACAGGGCTATTGCATCGATCGTGGTCAACTGGCCGAGATCGAAACTGATCCATCCTGTCTTAATACCTTGAGACACCCAAGCATAGTCGAGACTTCTCTGGTGAAGCGTCCGCTCGGTATAGTCGTCAAAATCGGTTTCTCCGCTTACATACCCCCCATAAAGCCCGGCCTGGTTGATGATGACATTCGGCGCCGAGTACAGATAACCCATGTTGGTTCTTACCGCGGTCGGGCCGATTATCGGCCCAGCGCCAGCACCCTCCGCCGCCAGTGCTAACGCCATCGCCATCGTGCATTGCAAAAACTTCGCAGATTGCCGTCTTTTCTTCATTTTTTCCTCCGTGATTTTTCGTTATGTTTCGAGCTGCATGCCCGTAGAGGTGCGACATAAAAAAACACTTCCCAGGGGCCTTCCTCCCCAGGCAATCCCCCAGCGCGTGGACATAGCAACGCTACGCAGCCAAATGCGCTGCCGCGTAAAGCAGAATGAAAACATCGCCGTGGGATGGCGAAACATTACCCACTTTTCGAGTATGGATATGTAACTTTTTGTTACACTTTTAGTTTTTAGTTACTTATTGGTACAAGTATTTATCGCACGCGCGGCTTAACCAAAAACTCAAATTGACCTGCCCCCGTGCGGCGGGAATCCGCTCGTTCTGCTGCGCTTGCCGCGCGCCTCGTCTGTCGATTTCAACGCAAGATGCCATGCGGGATGCGCCTTGCTGGGGAAGGAGCAAGCTAAACAGGCGGACGGATAACAAAAGAGCCGATCCCCCTTTATGCCGGGAAATTAACCCGCTTATTGGGTATCCAACGCGACTTGCTTAACACTCAAGACGCCTATACATGAATAAAATGTCATCAGGAGGACACCATGCACACCCCGGAATTCATTGATCACCCCCTATCCATCAATCCAGCCATCCAGTTACAACTATGGTCGCATGTACTTGAAACACTGCTTGGGCTCCCTTACTCAGACATTCAGCCCTGGGCGACGAACCCCGCAGTACGCCCACCCGCAGCCCAATTGAAAAAGCTGCTGCAAAAATTCGACCAATGCTGGGAGGAGCCATCGGGCGAATCCGTTGTGATACGTACAACTACGGGCATTACCATTGCCCACGTCTATCGCAGCCATTTCGTAGGGGTTTTAGTCGATCCACGAAGCAAGAAGGAAATAATATGTTGCTTGCCGCAGAACCCCCGGGGAATCCTCTGCGTGGAAAGCTTCGAATTCCCGCTGGATGCCAATCAGCAGGCCGTCGAAACCCTCAAGCTGTGGATGCTCGGCGAGCAAGGGCAATAGCCCCGTTTTACGCACGGCACGAGATACTTGTTGAGCCTTAAATCACCCACCCAACACCCGCCCTCCTCTCCTCTCTTCTGAGCTTGCCCCCAAGTGAAAAGCCGCCCGAAGGCGGCTTAAACTGGCTAACACAGAACAACCTAATCCACTCTTTTTATCACTGCTGATAGATAAACGTCATCCCCGAAGGATCGGCCGGATCAGGAATCAATTTATAGTTTTGTCCAAAATACCATTGCTTGATATGCCTTGCATTGGGATCTGAAGATTGGAAATACGGATCGCGCCATAATATGTACGGTGCGGTATAGGTATTCGTTTGCGGGTTATAGATTACAGCAGAGGCAGACTGGTTCGTGGTCGGCGTCCACTGAATGACCTTGAATCGCTGAATATTCTCATACCACTGCAATTTGGCAAAATACTTTTGCCCGTTAATGTCTATTACGGGAAGCGTCAGCATGGGTGGATTGACAGAAAGATCGTAGATCGGCACCCGGTCGTAGTGAAGCTTTAGCGCCGCAATATCAGTGGCTGTTAAAGCGTAAGGAGGATTGCAATACCCCGTCAGCGAATAGAAGTCCCACGGTCCAATATAGGTGCTACCTTCATAGCTAGTTCCTACCTGAGTCGGATCGGATGCCCCCCCCTTAGCGCAGTATCCAGCATCGGGCCGCTGGTGTTCGTGAATGAATCCCAGCGTATGCATCAGTTCATGACGGATTTCGCCTAATTTCATCACTTCAAGTGAAGATTGCATTAGCTCATTTTGACTCAACGCCCAAATGCTGCTGCTGGCCGATTGCCCGGTATAACTCCCAGATCTAACAGTCGTTCTTCCACGCTCAGAAGTTGAGGGATCCATGCTGGATTTGACGAGAATTGCAAGCCCAGGAGTCCCGCTCATCACAGGACATACTCCCCAGCCGACAAAACGAATTTGAGTGACTTTTTCGATAGTATTTTGTAAATCGTTCCTAATTTGCGCTTCGAATTTTTTCGCTGTGCCTGTATTAGGATAATTCGGATTGGTTGTTAGCCAACATACTGGGATATTAATAGTCTGTTGTCCATTGAAATGCCATATATCTCCGGTTATTCTACCCGGGATAGGGTGGACATCTCTGTCCCACCCATCTGGGTTCTGATCTTCGATCATATAGGCCGCCCCTGCCTGCGCGGACACCAATGTAAGCGCGATTACTGCTAGTGCTTTTTTATACGATTTCATTTTTAAAGCCTCTGCAAATAAGAACGTTTTTCCAGTGCTGCCTTGCCATTTTACATCGAATAATGACAATGCCGTACTCAATAATTTGTAATATTGATATGCGAAATATATATTTATATTCAAATCACCCAGCCACTGCGCCCCACCCCTCCCCGCCCGCTCGCTTTCCTCTCCCGCCGCCCCCTGAACCCCGCATCCACCCCCACCTGCCGGAACCCCTGCGCCCACTGGCGGATCGCATCCGCATAGTTGGAATAGCGGTCGTGCACCGGCTCGTCGGAGTAGGCGTCCAGCTTCTCGTTGTATTTCTTGCGGTAGTTGTCGAGCGCGGCAATGCCGTCGGCGCAGGCGCGGGCGTCGACGAACACGTTGCCGCCCAGCGCCATGCGGGTTTGCTGGATGCCGGTTATCACGCGCTCCACGCGTGGCACCACCTCGAAGCGGTGCCCCGGCAGTAGCGTCTGCAGCAGTTCGCGCGCGCTTTTTCCCGTTTGCAGGCTGCGGTTCTCCGCGTCGTGCGGTAGAAAGTGAAGGCCGCCGTAGGCGTAGCCGCGCGCGAGCAGGTATTGGGCGTAGTGGTCCAGGCTTTCGCCGCTGTTCTCGTAGCAATCGATAAAGCGGTGCTCGCCGGCCACCTGCTGGTGGAACCAGATCGCGGTGGTGTCGTTCATGCCCAGGTCCCAAAAGGTATTCACTGGCGCACCGGGGGTGTAGGGCACGTGCCGGATGCGGCCTTCGGCGCGCAGGCGCTGCATTTCCTTGATGTAATAGCCGCCCTTCACCTTGCCCCCGCCCCAGCGGCCCTTAAGCAGCGCGTCGCGCTCTTCGGGGTCGAGCATCAGCAGCGTTTCGCGGTAGCCGCTGTCGCTCAGGTAGGGGTTGTCGATCAGGCGCGCGGGGATGAAGCGGCGGCGGATGCGGGTGACCGTGCCGGCGTCCTCATCGACGATATCGACGGGAATATCCGTTTCGCGCCCCTCCTCCTCGATCCCCCAGCGTTCCATCACCCACTGGTAGCCCGGCCCGTCGGGGTTGGTCGTTGCCCGCGCGTAGCACGGCAGCGTTTTATCCGTGCTGCGGCAGCGCGAGAACAGATAGAGGTAGCACACTGGGGTGGCCCACAGCGTCAGCTCGTCGAAGCCGATGTAGTTCCACGCGCGGCCACGGTAGTTCAGGCGGTCCGCGTCGTTTTGCAGATAGCCGAACTCCACCTTCGCGCCGGAAGGAAACGTCCACATCTTGTCCGTCTGCGTGTACCTCGCACCCGCGACAATGCGCGGGTACAGATCCCGGCTGCGGTCGATCATGTCGCGCAGCTCGGGGAAGGAACGCCGAAACAGAATCGCGCTGTGGTTCGGGTTGGCCGGCGCGCCATGTTGTAGGCATAGCGCGTCGATCAACAAGGCATCCGTTTTGCCGCCACCGGCCGCACCGCCGTACAGCACCTCAAAATCGTCGCACGCCAGAAAAACGCTCTGCTTCTCCGTCGGCTCCCACACCACGTTGCCGGCGGCTTTTCCGCCCGGTCGATCCACTGCCGCCGCGCTCATCGCCCGGTTCCTCCTCAGTTCCGCCTCAGTTCCTCATATCCCTGCCGCGCACCCTGCGCGCCACGCCCGGCGGAATCGGCTGCACGGTTGGGAACAGGCTCATCAGCGCGCCCGCCGGCGCCGTTTGTGCTTTGAACAAGCGGTACTCCCGCCGTTCTTCCTTCGAGCGGTGCTTGCCGCGATACGTCGCAATACGCTCCTGCACCAGCCCGGCCTTGGCCAAGCGGCGCAGCGCGAACGCCACCGGGCGGTAGCTACACGGCCAGGCCGCGCCGAACGTGGCGCACAAGCTGTGCTTGAGCAAATCGGCCGCCTCCACCGCGCACAGCCAATCACTATCCACGCTCGACAGCGCCGCATAAACGGCGGCGTCGATCTCCGCGGCGCATTTCGGCGCCGCCGGCGGCAATTCGAAATGCCCCCACGCCTCGGGCATAGCGCCAATACAGTTCGAATACGTTTGCGAATCCAGCATGCTCATGTCGCGCTGAACTCCTCAAGGTTCTGCACCAGTTGGCGCAACCGCTCCACCGCGCTGTAGCGCGGGTTTTTGTGCTGCCCGCTCAGAATGCGGCTCACGGTGGGCTGCGTAACGTCAATCGCATCGGCGATCTCGCCTTGCGACCAGCCGGCACGGATCAAAGCGCGCACCAGTTCGTCCGGTTTACGGGCGCCGACCGGAGCCGGAGGGATGGGGATGGTGGGGTTGGAAACGGTAGATGACATTCATGCACTCCCGCATTAATGCAAACCAGTCTATGCGATATCGCATCAACGGGCAACCGATGTCGATTTTTATTGCATTAAATTATGCGCAGTCGTATATTCCGGGCATGAGCCAGTTACGCCGTAATCTTTCCTACCTGATCGCCCGGCAGGGAACCAACCCAACCGTGTTGGCGCGGGCAACGGGTGTGCCGCAGCCAACGATCCACCGCATATTGAAGGGGGAGAGCGACGACCCGCGCACGGCAACGCTGGAACCGCTGGCGAGCTTTTTCGGTATCACGGTGGAGTTTTTGCGCTCAGCCGATATCGAGGGGCACGAGCGCAAGGCCGAAGCCCATCCCACGGAGGACTGGGCCGCCAGGGACAGCGCGGCGCAAGCCGGAGCCGGTTCCACGCGAACAGAGGTCGTGGCGCTGCACCCGGAAGGCGCGCCGCCCGAGGAAAGCGTGCAGGTGCAGGAATACCGCGTGAGCTTCAGCGCCGGCCGGGGCGGCCAGGCCGCCTACGACATCATCGAGGAAAGCGAGCCGGCCACCTACCGCCTATCGTGGTTCCAGAAAATAGGCATCAGCCCCAAGAACGCGCGCCGCTTCAAAGTCATCGGCGACAGCATGGAACCCTTTCTGTATCCGGGGGATTCGGTGCTTATCGATCTGGCCGAAAACGATCCGGCGCGCATCGTCGACGGCAAGGTGTACGCCATCCGCTACGGCAACGATCTACGCATCAAACGCCTCACCCGCCGCATCGACGGCACCCTGATCCTGCGCAGCGACAACCCCGCCTACCGCGACGAGGAAGTGCCGCCGGAACTGGCCGATGAGCACATCATCATCGGGCGCGTAAGAGAAAAAAGCGGCGCGGGAGGCTTGTGAATCGCCCCGCGCCCGTCGCTCAACGCAATAGAACACTGCAAAGAATCCTGCTGAACGAAATCGTCATAGCGCAGTGAGCGATGGAATAGCGCGGCCCGGCATCACCACGAGCGTCAGCGTGCCAACCGTGCCGCCGGGCCCCCTCGCGGTCGCGGTCAGCGTCAAAATCGGCATCAAATCATTCCCTATTTCCCACGCGTTCAACGGCTCGGCATCGATCGTCACATAAATAAACTGCCCGATGATCTTTACTTTGACGGCCGCCATCGGCTCGATACCGTACTCGGCCACCAACGGGTTTACGTCCAGATCCCACGTCCAACTCACGCCGAAAACCGCATCTCCGACCGGAATACCGATCACCGTGCGCAACCGCCAGTTGTCCTGGGGGTGGAGCGTGCAATATACAAGCCGCCCCGCACCGTCAAAACGCACGCCATCGGTTCTGAACGAAGGCGCATTGGTCTGGTAGCCTTCATATTCATCGCCCGTCCGCTCAACATAGCCGCCCACCCACTGAACGCCATCGATACTCGCGTTGAACGGCTTTTGCAGACGCACCTTGATGCCCAGATCCGGCGTGCGCTTAATCACGCGCGGCGCGCTCATACCGCGACCTCCATCGTGAACGTCATATACCCCTCCGCCGCCACGGTCAGCATATGCGTGCCGCGCGTGGTCTTGAACTGCACCTGCCCGCGCGCATCCGTATTGCGCGTCGTCGCGCCGTCGAGCGTCACCGATGCCCCGGCCAACGCGTTGCCGTTGTCATCGGTAATCGTAAAGGTCGCCCAACCGTCCTTGAACGTCACCGCCATCGCATCCGAATCCGATGTTGTGTCGATCAAGCGCCCCCGCCGCGCGAGCGCCACCGCCGGCTCCACACCAGCCAGCAGCTCCATCGACAGCGTCGCCGACAGATCGCTCCGCCCGCGCCGGCGCGAACGAACCACCGCCAAACCGGCCGGCACATGCGGATGGTCGATGCGCACGGTATCCCCCGGCATCGGCAAATCCCCACGGTCCGGCGTCGTGGCCTCGATGCGCCATGCCGCGCGGGCGCGGCGCGCAAGCCGGGCCGTGGCGCACGCCAGCGCATCGCGTGCCGTGCGAATGTGCGGCAGCGGAAAATCCGCCTCGATCCGGCCATAGCGGTCGATAGCCGCCGGCGCCTCCACGGTAAGCGCCTGGCGCGCCACGCCCGCCGCCCAGTCATAATCGAATGTCACACGCCCAATGGTCGCGATCTGCGAATGATCCACCTGCGCCGAAATGCTTTCGCAATTGCCCACGCCCAGTGCAAAAACCGGCTCGCCCGGCACATCGATCCGCGCCTGCGGCGTAGCCAGCGTACCGGCCGACCACCACGCGCCCAGCGGCTCCAATAGCCCGGCCAAGGCCTCGCGCAAACTGATCTCGCCGTTGTATACCGCGCCGATCTCCAAGCCCGGCAGATCGTCGACGAGCCGCGCGAACGCATCGGCCGGCGGCGTCCAACCACACGCCGCAAGCAACTCGGCCGCGATATGCGCCGGGTGTGCCAACACCGCGCCGGTTGCCGGGTGGCGACGGCCGACCACGCGCGCGGCCACCGCATCGCCGGCTTTCGCGGGCTGCGTCAAACGAATCAACGCAATCGGGTGGCCCGTATCGTCGATGCGCTGCACCAACTGCCAGCCATCGGTCTTGGCATCGCCAACGCTCACCCAGTCCACGCCCACAACCGGGTGATCCGCCACCAGCCACTCCATGCGCTCCGCATCCAGCGGCACCGCCTGCACGGTCGCGCGGCCAAACACCCACGGCAGATACACATCGTCGCGGTACATCGGCAATTCAACGGTGCGCCGCAGCGGCAGCGGATCGGTCAGCAACCGCGCGCCAGCCCCGCCGGCAAGCAGATCGCCCGGCGACAATGGCGGCGCAATGGCGCTGATCTGCCGCGCACGCGCGGTGATCGCACCCAGCGGGCTAGGCAGCGCAAACCACACATCCGGCACCACCGCCGCAAGCCAGTTGGGCACACCGAGCGGTCCGGGCAGCGCACACCACGCGGAAGCCGGCACAAACGCAACCCCACCGAGCGCGCCCAGCGGTGTTGGCAGCGCGCACCACGCCTTCGGCGCCACCGCCGCGATACCGGCCGGCGCACCCAACACGCCCGGCAACGCAAACTTCGCGGCCACAACGGAAACCGCCGGGCTAACCGCGGTCCAGCCCGGCGCGCCCAGCGGGCTTGGCAGCGCACACCACGCCGCCGGCAACGGAAAACCGGAAAGCGCGGCGAGATAAGCCGTATCCGCGCCCACCGAAATCGAATCGTTCTTCGTATAACGGAAATGCAGCCGGTAACGGTACGGCGCACTCTCCGGCCCAGCCGGCAGCGTTGCCGGATCGAAAACGACCCGCGTCCACGCGCCCAAGCCGGACGCCGTAACCAGCGTCGCCACGGTCTCGCCGGTATCCTCCTGGCGCACGGTAATCGTCAGCACATCGGCCCCGGCCTGGCTCAAGGTGCGGTAGGCAAAATAAAGCGCGGGCGATGCGGCGCCAAAAAGCCCGCTGGCAATCTCCGAATACGCATTGTGCCCAATCGGCCCCGCGCGCAGCACAGGCACGGAAAGCCCAGGCGCAAGCGGATACCCCACCCCCCGCGCATCGACCCACGGCGCCCCCGCGCTATTCAGCCACACCGCCGCGCCGAACCCCGTGCGCGGCGCAAGCGGGCCTGGCAACGCAAACCAAGCCGGCGGCGGCGGCGCAATGGTCGGCAGCGAAACCGGCGGGGTGAAATTCTCGGTATAACGACCCACCTCGGCGGTAATGCGAATGTCTTGAAGCAAGCCGTGAAACGGCTGCGGCGTTGCGTAATAGACGTTGCGCCCGATATAGATCGCGCTCTGATTGCTGTACTCAAGCACAAACGCACTATACGTACCGCGCAGCGTGCCATCGACGAACAGCCGTATCACCCCCGCAACGCGGCTGAGCGCGATGTGATGCCACGTATTGGCGGCGATGGTTCCGTTCGCGGTCGTTATGCGAACGGCATCATAGTAATAAGCATCCTGCAACACCAGAGCGCCGCTGGCGTTGATCCATAGCCACGGCGCCACATCGTAATGCGACGGGCGCAGATCGAGCACGGTGCGGTCAGTACCGAGCGAAGCCGCGCGCAGCCAGCATTCCACCGTGAAATCGCCGTGGCCCAGGGACAGGCTTTGCCCCGGATACGCAACGGCGTAAGACGACGACAAACCATTCAGCGCCAGCGCCGCGCGGCCATCGCGCGTATTCGTCATCGTCAGCGCGGCCGCGCCTTCGCACGTCACATTGCCCGGCGTCGGCGCGCGGTCGATGATCGACGTCGCCCCCGCGCTGCCGTCACACGCAAGCAGCAGGCGAACCTGCTCGAAATGAATGTCGCCGTGGCTCATACCGTTCAGCCGATCGTCGCGGAAACAAGCTCCACGGTACCGCCGGCAACAATATTCAGCACCGACAACACCAGCGCGCCAGGTACCGGCGCGGTGCCCTCTTGCACGCTCACCACCGCAACCGCCTCACCGTCCCCGGCTTCGAGCTGCGCATGGTGCGCCACCCCCGCCGCCGGCGCGTTCAACTCCGGCCCCGCTGGAAGCAACGCCAACTGCCCGCTTGCCGGATCGACCGTGCCGCACGGCTTTTGCAGCATGAAAGTTGCAAGATGGGTTTCGTCCGCATCGAAAACACGAATCCGCGCGGCGCTCGCGCCACCGTCGAGCAGAGTGGCAAGCGCCTGATGAGCGGCTACGAGCGCAACGGGTTGATATTGATAAGTCATGGAAGCTCCTTGGTTTTGAACTTAGTGTTCAACTCAGTTTTCAAGCGTGATGGTCGCGGTTGCACCCAGGCTCACCGCCTGCACGCGTCCGTTAAAAATCGTCATCCCGCGCTCGGTCAGCGTTGCCGCCGCGCGCAAAGGGGGATCGGCAAGCAGCGGCGTCACCTGCCCGCGCGCGTTATCGAGCGTGATCGTGATATTCGGAACCTCGCCGTTGACCGCGCTTTGCTCGTCGCCGACATCGATCAGATCCGGCCACGAAAAAACGCGCGGCGGCACCGTATGGACAATGAGCGCGAACATCAGCCGAGCACCGCGCGAAACGGCAGATCGACGGAAACCGCGCGGTTTCCTGCGTGCTGCCAATTAATGTGATCGATGAACGACACCTCATCCGCATCGAGCAGCGCCAGGCTCGCGCGCTCCGGCTCGCGGATATCCGCAACCAGGCACACCGGCTCCACCCCCTGCTCCGCCACGTGATCCACCAGCGCCAGCAACGCATCCGCGCAGCCGCTCTCCAGCGCCGCGCCATCATCCACGCGCCACACCCAGCGCCCGCCCATCCCGCGCCCGCGATACAGCGCACCCGGATTGATTCCGCTGCCGCGCGCCATGCCGTATTGCCGCGCCTGCGTCAGCTCGGACGCCCCCACCGTCGGCTGCCAGCCCATACCGGCCCACAACCAGCCAATCGAAGCACCCGCGCCCGCACCGTCGATACGCACGCGCAAAAACCGCACCGCGCGCGGCGCCGGCAGCGGGGCCACAATGGGGCCGTCGCGCCACACGGGCGTCAATGCCCACTCATCGGCGGCAAGCTCACCGCCGGAAATCGTAATCACCACCGTGGCCGGAAGCGTATGCAACGCCAGCGTCACCGCCTCGATATCGCTCGCGTCGCCCAGGTCGATATCGAGCACCGTCGAGGCGCCATCCCACGCATACGCCTGCCCGATACGCGGCCGGCGCAAGCGCGAAACGCCATGCGTCGCCACCGCCTGAAACCGCCAGGTGTCGCCGGCCACGAAACTGGGCGTCGCCCCCGGCGTGGCCGCGAGCGTCAAACCCTCGCCCAGGCCATGCGCCGGGCCAAAAAGATCGCCCTCCGCCCACGCCCCGCCATCGCGCCGCCAACGCATGCGCCCGCCTTCCAGCGCCACATGAATCGCATCGCCCACCTCGAACGGAATCGCGCCAGCGGCCAACTCCGCCGTAATCGGCCCATCGGCGTAAGGCGTGGGCGCGCCCGGCCGCCACAGCCAATCCGGCAGATCGCCGGACCGCGAACCGCGCACGGCCCACGTCTGCATCGCATCGCCCCCGGCTCCGCCGGCAAAGGCCGCGCCAGCCGCGCCGATGATGGGAATGACGATGCTATCGCCGTTGGCATACGCCCCCGTGCCCGCGCCCGCGCCGCCGATGGTGATCGTGAAACTGTCACCCTCCTTGATCCGGTGCTCGCATTGCGTAACGACACCGAGGCCAAATTCCTGCGTGCCGACAACAAGCGAACAGTCGAGCACGGCCGAAACATAAGGAGTGTTCGTAAAAACCGGGAGATATTCGCCCGTCTCATCGACCCACCAATGGGTCTTGGACGGGTAATCCCGCCAGCATGCGTGCCCGGCCACGCTGCTGGCCTCAGTTTTTGGGTCGGGGACGACTCCAGCCAAGGCAAGCGTGAGGTCCATCATGGCCTTGTACCGTCTTACAAGCTGCGACAGCACGCTGTCATAGCTGCCGTTTTCGTCCGGCACCAACACCAGATTGTCCTGCCCGAAGAGGTTGGTGAAATAGAACCTACCCATATCCTGGTAGTGCAACACGGCCCCATAAAACGTGGTGTTCCAGGTGCTCCTGTTGCGGCGCAGGGTTGTAACGCTGTAGTCGGTAGTCCATAACGGAGAATCTAGTGGGAACGCCTCGAACGTCGAGGGGCTAGCCGCCCCCTCATACGACAAGTAGTTGAAAGGCAGGGTCGGAGCCTCCTCCGTGGTTCCGGCATAAGTGGCGTCGATAAGCCGGTAGTAATGCCGGTTGTGCGTGTTGTAGTAGATCGAGCCCACCTTTCCGCCTTGCAGCGTCGTCGCTTCCGGAAAAGGCTGGGCCATCGCGCCGCCCGTGCCGAGCAGAATATCCAGCTCAGTGGTCATGCCCACGTAGTACTCGTCCCATTTCGCCAGGGCGATAGGGGAAGCATGGATACTCTCGAGCGTGCCGGCGAATACCTCCGTGATCATGTCGGCAAAATCGAGGTCTTGCCGCACGGCCACCGGAAGCTGGTTGATGTAGGTGTTGCTGGAGAAAAAGATCGTGCGCCATTCGTACAAGCGAATCAGGCGCGACTGAATTTCAGGGTTGAGGGCCATTGCGTCTCCTCCATCGGCAAGACCCAGACAGGTCAAAGACACATGTTGAGCAGGCAGGTTGTCGCATGGGCATTCCTTCGTTGGTTTTTTCCGGTAAGTAAAAGTCACGGTCTTGTTCTGCGGCTGCGCGCCGAGCAACAAGGGTTTGAAGCAGATCCCGGGCAAGCCCTCGCCGTCCTGCCGCGAGGTCGGGTCGAACCTGGCGCGGATACGCGCGGTATCGATGACACCGGACGTCGCCAGTACAGGGATCGTGAAACCGACAGGGCCGTGCGCATAAGGCACCCCGGTCAGCGCGTTGGGCAGCGCCCCGGAAATACCGCCCTCCACCGCCCAGGCATTGCCGCCGCCGGCGGCCGCGCCGACATAACTGATCACAATGTTCTCGGTGGGCGCATCCGGCTGCACCGTGATGCCGGTCAGCGCGGCGAGCTTGCCGGAAGCCACCTTGATCGTGGCCGGCAAGGCCTGCGCGTCGGTACGCAGCGGAATATCGGTCACGCCCATGCCACCGGGCGCGGTGTCGACGGCAATCGCGCCGCGTACCTCAACAAGCGCGCTGCGCGCCCGCAACGCGGTCAGAAAGTCATACACCGTAACCACATCGGCATAAACCTCGGACGTAGCGCCATCGCTCACCGTCAGCGTGTAGCCGCCGGATACCGCGAGCACGCGTGTATCCGCCGGAATATCCCAAGCCGGCGCGGGGTCGAGATGAAACACGAACGCCCCATCGCGCCACGTCTTCCACGCGCGATGCACCTGCGGAAACCCTTCGAACTGAACGCGCAAGGCCGTGGGCGGAATGCCCGCGCCGGCCCCCGCGGGCTGGCCCCAATGCCAGGCCGCGCCTTCCAATTCGGCGCTACCGGCCGTGATCGTCTCGAGCGTCGTATACGGCATCGGCGTCGTGGCCAGATTGCGCGCCACCTCGATGCTCAACGCATTGCCGGCCTCGCCCGGCGCGCGCGCGGCCAACTGCGCGCCGAAAAAATCGAGCACGGCGAATTCGGCCGGGCTACCGGCATCGGCCAGCGTAAAAGTCAGCGTCTCGGGTAGCGCGCCGATATCCAGCGCGGCAATCGTCAAGCGCCCGTTACCCACGCCGTTGATAACCGGCGTGCTCGCGCACAGCGATGCGCCGGCGCCATCGAGAATTTCCACCTCGACCGTGCTGTCGGCCTCGCCCTCATAAGCGCCGGCCAAAGTCATGCGCCCGCCGCCCGCGCGGCGCTGCCCGATCAGGCGGATATCCGTGCTGGCGCGCTGCGCGCTGGCCGCGATCGCCGCGGTGGCAGCGGCATTGTCGTGGTTGGCGAGAATACGATTGACAGAAATAGAATGCATATCAGACTCCGCGCCGGGAAAGATTTTCAATTGCGGGCATCAAGCTGCGCGCGATCTGCTCGACCTGCATCCGGTTCGACAGATCGACACCGGGCTGCAGGGTGATATTGACGACCGACCCCGTGCCCACCGCACCCACCGCCCCCCCCACTAACGCCGGCCCCGCCCCCCGGATCGGCGCGCCGGAGCCATCGCCTCCCCTGCTGGGCGTGCTACGCGTATCCGGGACGGCGTTCTTGGCCCTTCTGGCCTCATCCGCATCCGTTTCCGCCTTTTTCTTCGCCCTATCCCTCGCCTCTTCCTCGGCCTTACGTTTCGCGTCGGCGGCGTCCTTCTCGCGTTGCTTCTTCTCGGCCTCATAAACCTGGGCGATCAGGCTCAACTTCTTTCTGCTCAGGGATATCTCTTGCTCCAGCCTTCTCGCTTCGTCCTGGTCGCCGCGCACTCGCGCGCGCTCCAAATCGAGTCCCAGCAAGGCGATTTGCCGTTTGACTTCCGCCTCGTCGCGCGCCTGCCTCGCGGCGGCAACCTGCTCCTCGGTACCGTTGAGTTCGAGAAGCCGTATGCTCAGATTCTCAATGTCCCTCGCCACGCCGCTGCTGGTGCCCAGGCTCGCCTGGCGGCGGTCGATGCTCTCCATCGCCGCGACATATCTGTTCGCGGCCTCGTCGAGCTGGCCGATCTGCATTTCGCCCGCTTGGTAAGCCGCATAGACGCTCTTGATCGCTTCGTCGGCGTATTGGCTGGCAGCGGCCGCGCCCTTGAGCCACGGCTCCACCATGGTGATCGACTGCTCTTTGGAAGCCTGCTCGATCAGATTGCCGTTCTCGTCCCATGTCCGCTCGACCCAACCCGCGGCATCCTCGGCGGCGGCCCCGATCTCCGCCATATTGCCCGCCGCCTTGGTCGCGCTCTCGCCGACGCTCTTGGTCGCATCGGCGGCCTCCTGCATGCTGCGCACGATGGTTTTACCGGCGCTATCGACCTCGATGGAAACACCGCTGATCGCGGCCTGCACCTTGAGCGCTTCCGTCGCCGTACCGTTATTTGCCGTGATGGCGGCCTTGGCGTAGACGATAAAGCTCTGCTCCAGCTCACGCGCGGAAGCCGTGCCGGAAATGCGGATAGCCTCGAACGCGGTGCGGGCGTTATCGGCGGCAACGCGTAGTTGCGCATCGGACACCACGCCAAGCTGCCGGAACGCCTCGGAAACCGACTGAATACCCGGCGTCGCATCCTCGACGCGTTGCCGCGCGGCATCCATCGCCGCGCCAAGCCGGGCAACGCCGTCGGCGCTCAACGAACCGCTGGCCGCAACGCCATCCAACTGCTTTTGCAGCGCCGCCAAGGTTTGTTCGCTGTCGGCCTTGCCAATGGCGGCGGCCAACGCCGCCTCGATGGCGCGCCCGGCCTGCGCGCCCTTGATGCCCGCCGCATCGAGCGACGCGGTGATATTGGTAACCGCCGCGATGGCATCGCGCGATGCCGCGCCAATGCCCCCCATGGCCGTCGCCGCGTCGAGCCCGAGGCGCTGAAAACTGACGGCGACCACATTGTTGTTCAGTTCCGCGAATTCTTTCGCCGACAGCGTGCCTTGCTGAAACGCCGCCGTGATCTCGCTGCCAATCTTGCCCAGCTTGCCCGCATCGAGATTGCCGGCATTGAGCATCCGCAACGCCTCGGCGGCGGACTGAATACCCGGCGTCGCATCCTCGACGCGTTGCCGCGCGGCATCCATCGCCGCGCCGAGCCGGGCAACGCCATCGGCGCCCACCGAGCCGCTGGCCGCGATATTGTCCAACTGCGTTTTAAGCACCACCAAGGCTCGTTCGTTGTCGGCCTTGCCGATGGCGGCGGTAAACGCGATCTCGATGGCCCGCCCGGCCTGCTCACCCTTGATTCCCGCCGCCTCGAGCAACGTGGTGATGTTGACCGCCGCGGCGATGGCATCGAGCGATGCATCGCTGATGTCGCCCATCGCAATCGTCGCGTCGATGCCGAGGCGCTGGAAACTGGCGCTGAGCACCTTGTCATTCAGTTCCGCGAACTCTTTCGCCGACAGCTTACCGGCCTTGAATGCCTCCTCGATATCGGTGCCGATCCCGCCCAAACCGGCCGCATCGAGCTTGCTGACATCGTCCAGCACGGTACGGAACCGACCCGCCTCGCTGGCCGCCTCCTTGAGGCCCTCGGCGGCCTTTTTCGTCGCATCCGCGACATCTCTCGCGCCCTTGGCCTGCGCCTCATGCCCCTTCTGCGCGTCTTCGAATATCTGCGCGTAAGTGTCGTCGATTCCCCGCAGATTGGCCTGCAGGCGGGCAGAAGCGGCCGCCATCGTATCGTCGGTAAAGGGCGCCTTCAGCATCTCCCAGGCTGACTGGGCGTACGCCGCCGCCTTGGTCAGCCCAGCCGCAAGGGCAATGCCGGCCAGCTCGACTTCCTCGAAATTGTTCTTGAGATAGGTGCCGATCTCCCAGCCGATCCACCCCGCCGCCGCCAGGTTACCCGCAGCCCTCAGGCCGGCACCCACCCTTCCCGCATTGATCTGGGCTGCGTCGAGCTCAACGCCCAGCCCCTTTAGCGCCCCCGATATCGCGCCCAGGGATTGCGTTCCCACGGTCGACATCGCGCCAAACGCCAGACGCAGCGACCCCACCGATGTCGCGGCAGTGACCAGCACCCCGGCCAGCCCGGCAATCGCGGGATGATTCTCGGCGAATTTCGCCGCCGCGCTGGTGATATCGACCAGACCGGAAACCACCGGCTGAATGGCCGGCAGCAGGATCGTACCGAGGTTGGTCCCCAGCACCCCCACGCTTTCCCTCAGCAGGTTGATCTGCGCCTCGGTGGTCCCGACGTGCTTGCGGAAATCGGCCTGCATCGCGCCGGCCGTCCTCGCCCCGTTGGCAACATCCGTCAGCGCCTTTTCGTACTGGCCCGCCCCCTCGACCAGGCGCAAAATATCGCCCGCCTTGTCCGCGCCGAACATCTTGGTCAGCACCAGTGTGCGGCTCTGGCTATCCAGTTTCTCCAACGTCCGCAAAAACCCGGTCAGCGCCGCCTGCGGATCGGCCTGGATATCCTTCGCCAACTGCCGCGCGGACATACCCATGACACCGAGCGCATCCTGGAAACCCTTGCCCTGCGTGTTCGCATTCTGCAACTTCGACAGCATCGTATTGATGCCCGCGCTGGCGGACGCGGTCGTCCCCCCAAGGCCCAGCATCGCCGAGCCCAGCGCGGCGGCCTGCTCCGCGCTCAAACCAAACTGTTTCGCGCTGTCGCCGATGCGCGTCAGCACATCGACAATGCCGGCTGAACTCGCGCTGGTCGTACTGCCCAGCACGCTGATCGCATTGCCCAGCTCTTCGACCTTCTCCAGCGGCAGCCCGAACGTTTTCGCCAGCGTCGCCACGGACTTCCCGGTCTGCTCGGCGCCAAGGCCGAACGCCGTGGACATTTGCCCGGCAAGCTCGGTGAACTGCGCCATCTGCTCGATCGGCACGCCCATCAGCCCGCCGGCGGCCGCAATCTGCGTCAGCCCCGCCACCCCGCCGGGAATTTCCGACGCCAGTTCCTTGATGCGCGAGCCCAGCGCCGCGATCTGCTCATCGGTGCCATCGACCGACCGGCTCATCTCGGCCATGGCCGACTCGAACGCGATCGCCTGATTCACAACGGTGGCAATGCCCTCGCCACTGCGGACCAAACCGTTGAGCGCCGTTCTCGCATTGGCAAACGAATCCGAACAGTCCCCGGTCTGCTCCCTCAACTCGCGGATGCGCTCTTTCGCCTTGAACGCGGCCTGGGCCAGTTCCGCCCCGGTGAGCGTGCCCGAAACCTTGAGTCGCGCATACGCCGCGCGCGTTGCCTCGATCTGCTCGATCTGCTTCTGCAACTCGGCATGGGAGTTCATGCCAAGCGTTTTGAGATCGTCGTCCAGGGATGTTCCAGCCATGACTACCGAATCCTTGCCTTAATCCGACAACGGCCGCGCATTGACCCCGCGCGCCCCGCCCATCGATGTCAAAATCATTGCCGCCGCATCCGGCCACGCAATTCGCCACGATTCGCCACGAACAACAATGCATCGTGGCGAGTCGTTGAAAATCGCGGTAAAGGGGGGCCACGGCGGCAAGCGCCGCAGCCCCCCGCGCCGGTTAAATCAAGCTCACGCGCGCAAATCCGCTGAAATCGCCATCGGTGGCCAATTCCTGCACATAAAGCGCCTCGCCGCTGAGCGACAGCGCGGCTTCTTCATCGCCGATCCAGCCGAAATCGCCGTCCAGCGTCAGGCTCACGCGCGGAATAATCAGACGCGCCTTCTGCCCGTCGCCATTCACGCCATTGAAAATGATCCCGCGCTCCACGCCCGTACGGCTGAACGCGGCGATATTCACGTAACCGTCATAGCTGTAATCCGCCTTCAGCGGCGCAACCTGCCCTGCGGGCAGCGCGATCAGCTTGATGCGCGCGTGATCGGCATCCTCGATCACGTAGTGGGTGCCTTCCACCAATGTCACCGGCGTCGCGGCCGTGCTATCGGTAATCACCACATTGCTCACCTTCGGGTGGCGCAACGTAAAGTAATCGCCCACCACCAGCGGCGGCAGCACCTCGCCCGTCACCGTACCGTCGGACACCGTCGAAGCCTCGCTGAAGAACGCCGCGGCCAGCGTGCGC
>JAVBJT010000012.1:0-52543 GCA_031546845.1 Azoarcus sp.
CTCATCGTCGCGCTTTACCAGTTCTTCGAGCGCACCCTGTACGGCAAGGCACTGCGCGCCACCGCGATCAACCGCGTCGGCGCGCGGCTGATGGGCATTTCGCCCGCGCTGGCCGGCAAGCTCACCTTCTTTCTCGCCGCGTTGATCGGCACGCTGTCGGGCGTGTTGATCGCGCCGATCACCACCATCTACTACGACACCGGCTTTCTCATCGGGCTGAAGGGTTTCGTCGGCGCCATCATCGGCGGCCTGGCGAGTTACCCGGTCGCCGCTGCCGGCGCCTTGCTGGTCGGTCTGCTCGAAGCCTTTTCCTCCTTCTGGGCCAGCGCCTACAAGGAAGTCATCGTATTTACTCTGATTATCCCGGTGCTGCTGTGGCGCTCGCTGACCAGCCGCCATATGGAGGAGGAAGAATGAGCGCCAATCAAAAAGCCAAAGTCATTCCGCTCCGGCCGTCCGTCGCGGTTCCGGTTGCCGTGCCAACGGGGTTTGCGTCGCATCGTGTGCTGGGCGTGTTTCTCGTGCTGCTGGCGGTCGCGCCGCTGTTTCTGCCGCCGTTCTACGTCACGCTGCTGAACTACATCGGCCTGTACGCCCTGGTGGCGCTCGGCCTGGTGCTGCTCACCGGCGTGGGCGGGCTGACCAGTTTCGGTCAGGCCGCGTTCGTCGGCCTGGGCGCCTATACCACGGCGGTGCTGACCACCTCCACCGCGCTGCCGTCCTGGCTTGCCTGGCTCGGCGGTTCGCCGTGGCTCGCGCTCGTCGCGGGGCTGGTGCTGACCGCGGCGGTAGCCATCACGCTCGGCTCGCTGACGTTGAAGCTGTCCGGGCACTATCTGCCGTTGGGGACGATCGCCTGGGGTATCAGCTTCTATTTCCTGTTCGGCACGATGGAAACCCTGGGCGGCCATACCGGGCTGACAGACATCCCGCCGATTTCGATTTTCGGCTGGGTGCTCGACGATGGCCCGAAGATCTTCTACCTCATCTGGCTCTTCCTGCTGTCCGCCATTTTCACCACGAAAAATCTGCTTGATTCGCGCGAAGGCCGTGCCATCCGCGCGCTGAAGGGCGGCATGGTGATGGCCGAGGCGATGGGCGTGAATACCTCGCGCTCGCGCATGATCATCTTCGTCATCGCCGCGCTGCACGCCTGCGCCTCGGGTTGGCTTTACGCGCACATGCTGCGTTTCGTGAATCCCACGCCCTTCGGCCTGCACATCGGCATCGAGTATCTGTTCATGGCGGTCGTCGGCGGCGCCGGGCATGTGTGGGGCGCATTGGTCGGCGCCGGCGTCATCACCGTGCTCAAGCAAGGCTTGCAGGATGTTCTGCCGCGCATACTCGGCCAGAGCGGCAACTTCGAGGCCATCGTGTTCGGCCTCATGCTGGTGCTTGTCCTCCAGCGTGCCCGCGAGGGTTTGTGGCCCGTGCTGACCCGGCTGGTGCCGGTGCGGCAGAAGGTGAGAACCATCGACCCCGCCGCCCGCGAACTGCCCCGGCGCACGCTGCCGGCGGCAGGCGAGCCGGTGCTCGAAGCGAAGAACGTCACGCGCAGGTTCGGCGGCCTTGTCGCCAACAACAACATGAGTCTGACCGTGCGCGCGGGTGAAATACTCGCCTTGATCGGCCCCAACGGCGCGGGCAAGAGCACTATGTTCAATCAGATTTCAGGCGTCGACACGCCGACTTCGGGCGAGGTGCTGTTCCTCGGCAAGCCCGTGGCTGGGCACGATTCGCGCGAGATCGCGCGCATGGGCATGAGCCGCACCTTCCAGCACGTGAAGCTGCTGCCGGCCATGAGCGTGCTGGAAAACGTCGCCATCGGCGGCCATTTACGCGGCGGCAAGGGCGTGCTGGCATCGGCATGGCGGTTCGACCGGCAGGAAGAGTCGCGCCTGCTGGCCGAGGCGGCGCGTCAGATCGAGCGCGTGGGTCTGGCCGGGCACATGTTCGACGAAGCCGGCAGCCTCGCGCTGGGCCAGCAACGCATCCTCGAAATCGCGCGTGGGCTGTGTTCTGACCCCTGCCTGCTGTTGCTCGACGAACCGGCCGCCGGCCTGCGCTTCAAGGAAAAGCAGGCGCTGGGCGAACTGCTCAAAAAGCTGCGGGCCGAAGGCATGGCCATCCTGCTGGTCGAACACGACATGGACTTCGTCATGGGCCTGGTCGACCGGGTGGTGGTCATGGAATTCGGCGAAAAGATCGCCGAGGGGCTGCCCGAAGAGGTGCAGAGAAACCGGGCGGTGCTCGAAGCCTACCTGGGCGGGGTGGAAGCATGAACGACGCGAAGAACAAAGTGCTCGAAGTTCAGGACTTGTGCGTGTCCTACGGCAAGGTCGAGGCGCTGACCAATGCCAACCTCGCCGTCGGCGAAGGCCAGATCGTCACCGTGATTGGCCCCAACGGCGCGGGTAAGACGACGATGCTCGCCGCCATCATGGGCGTGCTCGGCTCGCGCGGCAAAGTGAGTTTCGACGGCCGTATCGAGCGCGTCCCCGAAGTTGAGCACATGGTGGCGCGCGGCATGAACCTGGTGCCGGAAAAACGCGAACTGTTCGGCGAAATGACGGTGGAGGACAACCTCACCCTGGGCGCTTTTCAGCGCTACCGGCAAGGCCTGCGCGATCATGCGCAGACCATGGAGGAAGTCTATGCGCTGTTTCCGCGCCTGAAAGAACGGCGTGCCCAGCAAGCTGGAACCCTGTCCGGCGGCGAACGGCAGATGCTCGCCGTCGGCCGCGCGCTGATGGCGAAGCCGAAGCTCTTGATGCTGGACGAACCGAGCCTGGGCCTGGCGCCGCTGATCGTGCGGGAAATCTTCCGCATCATCGCGGAACTGCGCAAACGGGGCGTATCCATCCTGCTGGTGGAACAGAACGCGCGCGCCGCGCTGTTGGTGGCCGACTACGCCTACGTGTTGGAAACCGGGCAGATCGCCATGGAAGGCCCGGCAGCACGGCTACGCGACGATCCTCGGGTCATCGAAGCCTACCTGGGGTTGGGTGGCAAGCACCAGGAAATGTTGGCGACTTGATTGCTGCGGCATAATGCACACCATAACGATCGCGATAGCCATGACAATGCTCCCCCGGAGTGCATCTTTCCATGCAGACTGCCACACGGGATATTACTAACTGCCTTGAAATCCATGACAGTGCTAGAATCCGCCGCGTAGAATTCGGTTTCCACTCCACACTCCACTTACTACTCCACTCACCCATTGAGGAACAGCATGAACAAAGGTGAATTCGTCGAAGCCCTGGCCGATCGTTTGGACGTCTCCCGCGCACAAGCCGATCGCGCCCTGTCCGCCGTACTCGATATCGTTTCCGAACAGCTCGCGAAGGGCGAAAAAGTCGCCTTTACCGGCTTTGGTTCGTTTGAAGTTTCCAAGCGCGCCGCCCGCACCGGCCGCAATCCGCAAACTGGCGCGACGATCAAAATCGCCGCCTCCAGCGTGCCGAAATTCAGTGCCGGCGCAACGCTGAAAGCCAGCGTTAACGGCAAGTAATACCGAACGCCACACGGCGTTCCTGTAATGGCCCGGCCGCTTCGCGGCGCCGGGCTATTCTTTTTTCAGCTTCTTTTTCTCCGCTTTTTTCTCAACGCTTCCCCGTAAAAGCCGCCGCTTACGCTGAGTCGCGGCAGAAAAAGAGACGCGCTGGCCGCCGCGCTATAGGTACCCAATCCCGATTCAGCTATCCTTTCTCGCTTATCCGCTCTGCCTATGACAAATCTGCTTTCTCGTCATGACGTCCCCACTCGGTAAGGAACAAGTACTGGCCCTGGCGCCGGATGCGGCGTCGGCCAAGGCGGCGGGCGGTCTGGCGGCGGAGGGCAAATGGGAAAGCCTGGGCGCGGATGCCGCCGCAGCGTGGGGCGAATGCAAGGGCAGCGGCGCCAAGCCGTATCAGACGCAGGTGGAACTGGCCACGCTGGCCGCGCGCTGTTCCTGCCCGAGCCGTAAATTTCCCTGTAAACATGGGCTGGCCTTGCTGCTGCTGTACGCGCAGCCCAGTCCACGTTTCGCGCAGCCGTCTGAACAGCCGGCGTGGGTGGCGGAATGGCTGGCCGCGCGTCAGCAGAAGGCGGCCAAGAAGGAACAGGCCGCCGCCGAACGGCCGGTGCAAGACCCGGCGGCGGCCGCAGCAGCAGCGGCCAAGCGCGAAGCGGCGCGCTGGAAGCGCATCGAGGCTGGCATGGCGGATTTGTCGCGCTGGATCGCCGATCAGTTTCGTCACGGTCTGGCGCAGTTCGGCCACGAACAACAGGAAGCGGGTCGCGGCATGGCCGCGCGCATGGTCGATGCGCAAGCGCCGGGGTTGGAGCAGCCGCTTTTGGCCGCGCTGGCTGTTTTGGCGCGCGGCTCGACCGGCAGCGAGGAGGCCGCCGAACGGCTCGGCCTGCTGCAATTGCTGTGCGAGGGCGTGCGGCGGCGCGCGAGCCTGTCCGCCGCGCGCATGGCCGATATCCGCGCCGCCCTGGGCTGGCCGTTGGACAAGGACGAACTGTTGGGCGACGCCAACGCCGACGCGCAAACCGACCAATGGGACGTGCTCGGCGTTGCGCTGGACACACGCGACGAGCGTCTGAGCGAACGCCGTGTGTGGCTGCGCGGCACGGCCAGCGGACGCTACGCCCTGCTGCTGGACTTTGCCTTTCGCGGTAGCGCCTGGGACAGCCAATGGCTGGCCGGCATGCGCTATCCGGCGCGCTTGCGCTTTTACCCGGGCAGCGTCCCCTTTCGCGCCCTGGTCGAAAACCAGGACGCGGGCGAGGCGGCGCCAGCCTGGCGCGACGCACCCGCCGTTACCGCCGAGCACGCCTCGCACTGGCTGGCCACCAATCCCTGGCTGCCGCGCGTGCCGCTGTGGCTCGACACGGCGCAAATCCTGCCCGAGGACGGCGGCTGGTCCGCGCAGACACCGCACGGGCGCTACCCCTTGTGCATCGAAACACAAGCGGCCTGGGCGCTGCTCGCCTTCGGCGGCGGCCATGCCCTGCGTCTGATGGGCGAGTGGGATGGCCGTGCGTTGCAGCCCTTGAGCGCTTGCGTAGCGGCCACGCCGGCGCAGCGGCTCGATCTGGGGGGCGTATCGGCATGAGCGGCAACATGAACGCAAGCTGGCTGAAAACGGCGTTGCTCGGCGTTAACACCCGCCCGGTCTTCGATTACGGCGGGGAACTGGGTGCGCTACTCGAACACATCGTTGGCTCCGAACCGGACAACGCGCTCGCCTTCAGCCGCGCCATCGCCGCCGTGGCCGCTTGCCGCCGCGCCGCGATCCCGCTGCGTATAGCGCCGATACCGACGCCACCGCCCGCCGCCGACGATGTACACGCCTTACCCCCAGCGCATCCCTGGTGCGCGCCGCTGCGCGAACTGTTCGTACAAGGGCCTTTACGCCTGCAAGCGGAAGCCTGCCTGGCACTGGCGCGCGAATCCGCGCATTTGCCGGCTACGGCACTGCCGCACGCGCTGGAAGCAGGCCGCCACACAGTGGCCTTGCGGTCGGCGCTATGGCCCGTGCTCGGTGCGCGCGGACATTGGCTGGCGAGATTCAACGACGCCTGGAAATACGCCGCAACAGCGCAAACCGGCACCGATGAGGCCGGCGCAACGACGGAAGACGAAAACGACTTGCGCGTGTGGGAAGAAGGCACCCTGGAAGCGCGCCGCCGCTATTTCCGAGCGATGCGCGCCCGCGACCCCGAACAGGCGCGCGCGCGCCTGCACGAGCAATGGGGCGATCTGCCTGCCAAGGAACGGCTGGCCTTCGTCGAACTGCTGGCGGAAGGCTTGAGCGCGGCGGATGAAGCGCTGCTCGCGCCCCTGCTAAAAGACCGCAGCCGGGATGTGCGGCAGACGGCAGCGGCGCTGCTGGCCGCCTTGCCCGATTCGGCCCACGCCACGCGCTTACGCGCCTGGCTAGCTGCCTGCCTCAGCCCCCAACCGGGCCGCGACGGCACAAACTGGCAATGTGACGCCCCAGCTGCCGCTGACCCGGATTGGGCTGCTGCCGGTATCGAAGTCAAACGCCCGCCGCACGAATCCCTGGGCGAGCGCGCCTGGTGGCTCTATCAACTGGTGCGGCAGATGCCGTTGGTGTGGTGGAACGCGCACACCGGCCTGGTGCCGGAAGCGCTGCTGGCCTGGGCTGCCCGCACCGATTGGAAAGAGGCGCTGCTGCGCGGCTGGCTTGAACGCCTGAGCCGCGCCGACCCGGCCTGGGCGGAAGCCATGCTGGCCGTGCGCGAACGTCTCTTTATACAAGCGCGTGGCGATATCCTGGCGCTGCTGCCGACCGCCGTGCGCGAGCGCCATTGGCCGCGCGACCTCGAAACCCTGGCGAAAAACGGGCAACTGCACGAACTAGCCGACTCCTGCGCGCCGGGGCAAACCCTGTCGCTAGATTTCTCCCGTGCGCTGCTGCCCAGCCTGAACGCGCTGTTGGCCAGCGAACGCCTGCGCCAGGACTACATGCTGCGCAACCAGTTGCCCGAATTGCTGTGCGTGCTGCACCCCGACAGCCTGCGCGCCGACGCCCCGGACGGTTGGCGCGCACCGCCACGCCAGGAAGGCGAAAGCGCTGCCCTGACCGACTGCCTGACCGGGCTGGAGCGCCTGGTTCAATGGCGCCGCCTGTTTCACACCGGCGATGCCTGATACACCCTTTTCCCTTTTTCCCGTTCCTTTCCCCACGGAGCCCGCATGAGCACGTCCGTTCTTCGCCAGCACGCCGAACACCAATTCGCCGAAGAGCTGGCGGCGCTGAAGAAAGTCGACAACCGCCAGAAGCCCGCCAACTGGGAACTCTCGCCCTGGGCCGTGGTGCAATACCTGATGGGCGGCAAGCTCGACAACGGTTTTGAGGTGAGCGCCAAATACATTGGTAGCCCGCGCCTGATGGAAATCGCCGTCGCCACGCTCGCCACCGACCGCGCGTTGCTACTTTTCGGCGTGCCGGGCACGGCCAAGTCGTGGGTATCGGAACACCTCGCCGCCGCCATCAGCGGCCGATCCACGCTGCTCATCCAGGGCACCGCCGGCACCAGCGAGGAACAAATCCGCTACGGTTGGAACTACGCCGAGCTGTTGGCCAACGGCCCGAGCGAGAAGGCGCTTGTGCCCAGCCCCATGATGCAGGCCATGCGTCAGGGCCGCATCGCGCGCATCGAAGAACTCACGCGCATCCCCGCCGACGTGCAGGACACACTGATTACCGTGCTGTCGGAAAAAACCCTGCCCATCCCCGAACTCGGCACCGAGGCGCAGGCCACGCGCGGCTTCAGCGTCATCGCCACCGCCAACAACCGCGACAAGGGTGTCAATGAACTCTCCAGCGCGCTCAAGCGGCGCTTCAACACGGTGATTCTGCCGGTGCCCGACAGCGAGGAAGAAGAAATCCGCATCGTCACCAAGCGCGTCGCCGAAATGGGCCGCGCGCTGGAACTGCCCGCCGAGCCGCCCGCGCTGAAGGAAGTGCAGCGCATCGTGCAAATCTTCCGCGAACTGCGCAACGGCCAGACCGCCGACGGTAAAACCAAGATCAAGTCCCCGAGCGCCACGCTCTCCACCGCCGAGGCCATCTCGGTGATCAACAACGGCATGGCGCTGGCCGGCCACTTCGGCGACGGCGTGCTGCGCCCCGCCGATATGGCCAGTGGCATGATCGGCGCGGTAGTGAAAGACCCGGTGCAGGACGCGGTGGTATGGAAGGAATACCTGGAAACGGTGGTGAAGGAACGCGGGGAGTGGAAGGATTTGTACCGGGCGTTCAGGGAGCAGGCGTAAGGCAACAACCCTGGCCGCAGATTTGCTGCTTACGCTCATATGGTCACTCGCGGCGATAACACTGCCGCCATATCGAACATCGGGTATCTACATGACCACGTCTAGACGCTTCAAACAGACCGTTGCCGCAATCGCTCTCGGTATGCCGATGCTGTGTTTTGCCGGGCGGCCTGTGTTTCACGACCTCACGCTTGCCGAACTGGTCCGTACCTCGAACATCATCGCAGTGGTTACGCAGGTGGAGCCTGAAAGCATAAAGAAAGGGGAGCATGGGTGCGCGTCGGCCGAATGGCACCTGTCTGTCGTGGCGATGATCAAGACCAGCCCAGAAGCAGGAGTCAAGGCTGGAGACACACTCGATGTCCGCCGGAACGTAACGTCTTATCAAGACTGTGTAATTCGGGGATGGAACGCTACGGGCGCCTCCTTCCCCGCAAGTCGATACGAACCATCTGATTCGGATGCGCCGCAGCAAAAGCACTTCATCGTCTTTCTTAAAGAAAGCAATCGCCAGTTCGCGCTGACGGCAGACCTTGGATTTGAGTCACATACCCTGAGACCCAAAATCGAGCGTCTTCTTCGTGAGTAATAACCGGCTACCGTCCCGAGAAACGTTTTATGCACCAGGAAGCTATCGGAAAAAAACCGCCCTGCGGGAACGGGCGGATTCGCTGAATATTCTCCCGGCGATACCGTGTATCGCCGACCCTGTCCGACAGGAAATGGAGCCTCATGTCTTCGCCTGTTAGTTATTTCGGTATCCGCCATCACGGCCCCGGCAGTGCACGCAGCGTGTTGCGCGCGCTGGAGGCGCTGCAGCCGGACTGCGTGCTGCTGGAAGGGCCGGCCGGCAGCGAGCCCTTGCTGGAATTTGTCGGCACGGCTGGCATGCAGCCGCCGGTGGCTTTGCTGTCGCACTGCCCGGATGAGCCGGAACTGGCGGTGTTTCATCCCTACGCGGTGTTCTCGCCGGAGTGGCAGGCGCTGCAATGGGCGGTGCGGGCCGGGGTGGCTGCGCATTTCATCGATGTGCCAGCCGGCATTACGCTGGCGTGGATGCAGGCCGAGCGCGCGGCGCGCGAAGTAGGGGTGGCGGCGGATGATGCGCCCGCCTCCGACGCCGACACAGCCCTGGACGATGTGGTCGGCGCATCGCCATGCTCCCCCGATGACGTCTCCGCCCCCGTCCGCTCCGATCCGCTGGACTGGCTGGCCGAGGCCGCCGGTTACAGCGACGGCGAAGCGTGGTGGAACCACATGACCGAGGAGCGCAGCGACAGCGAGGGGCTGTTCGAGGCCATCGCCCAGGCCATGAGCGAACTGCGCGACAACGCGCGGCTGCGCTGCGCGCTCGACCCCGCGCGGGAGGCCGTGCGCGAGGCGCATATGCGGCAGAGCATCCGCGCGCACGTCAAACAAGGCCGCCAGCGCATCGCCGTGGTGTGCGGCGCCTGGCATGTGCCGGCGCTGGCGGACTCATCGATATCGGCCACGGCGGACCAAGCCTTGCTCAAGGGCTTGGCCAAACTCAAAACACACAGCACCTGGGTGCCCTGGACCTATCGCCACCTGAGCATGTCCAGCGGTTACGGCGCGGGCGTTGCTGCGCCGGGCTGGTACGAGCACATATGGCGGCAAGGTGAGGCCGGCGGCGCGCGCGCGGTGGGCTGGTTCGCGCGCGTGGCGCGGGTGCTGCGCGCGCACGAACTGGATTGCTCCTCGGCGCATCTGATCGAGGCGACGCGCCTGGCCGATACGCTGGCCGCATTGCGCCAGCGCCCGCAACCGGGGCTGGCGGAGTTCGACGAAGCCATTCTCACCGTGATCTGCCACGGCAATCCAGCGCCGATGCGTCTGATCCACGACACGCTCAGGATCGGCGATGTGCTCGGCAGCGTGCCCGAGCACGTGCCCACGGTGCCGCTGCAACGCGACCTGGAAGCGGAGCAGAAGCGCTTGCGCCTCAAGCCCGAAGCGCTGGCGCGCACGCTGGACCTGGATTTGCGCAAGGATATCGACCTGCAGCGCAGCCACCTGCTGCACCGCCTGCACCTGCTCGGCATCGAATGGGGACGGCTGGCGCGCACCGGGCAGGCGGCGCGCGGCACCTTCCACGAAATCTGGGAGCTGGCCTGGAACCCGCACTACGCCATCGACCTGATCGTCGCCAGCCGCCACGGCCACACGCTGGCGCGCGCGGCCACCACATGCGCGCTGGAAAGCGCCCGCGCCGCCGGCACCTTGGAAGCGCTCACCGCGCTGATCGACCGCGTACTGCTGGCGAACCTACCCGATGCGGTGACGGCGGTTACAGCGGAACTGGAAGCGCGCGCCGCCACCGATGCCGACCCGCTGGCGCTGCTTGGCGCGCTGCCGGCACTGGCGAACGTGTATCGCTACGGCAATGTGCGCAATACCGATGTCGGGCTGATCGGCCACCTGTTCGACAGCATGGTGGAGCGCGCTTGCATCGGCCTGCCGCTGGCCGTTACCGGCCTGGACGACGAGGCCGCCGCCGCCGTCCGCGCCACCTTGCTGGCGGGCGAACGCGCCATCGCTCTGCGCCAGGGCGAGGCGCAAACCACCGCATGGCGGCGCGCGCTACATCTCATTGCCCACAGCGACAGTGCTGCGGCACTGCCGCGCGGCCTGTGCGCGCGCCTGCTGCTGGACGCCGGCGCGCTTGGTCGGGAAGAAACGCAACGGCAACTGGCGCTGAACCTTTCGCAAGGCGCTGAACCCCTGCTGGCGGCGCACTGGCTGGATGGCTTTCTCAACCGCAATGCCGCCGTGCTGCTGCACGGCGACGTGGTGTGGCCGCTACTGGATGAATGGCTGACGCAATTGAGCGACGCGCACTTTGTGCAGGTGTTGCCGCTGGCGCGGCGCAGCTTCGCCGAATTCGAGGCCGCCGAACGCCGCGATCTGGCGCAGAAAGCGCGCCAGCCGGCTCACCACTCCACCTCGCACGCCCCCGCCGCCGCGCCGGAATGGGACGAAACCCGCGCGTTGCGGGCACTGCCGTTGCTGCGCGAACTGCTGGCGCCGGACATGCCGGCCTCCGCGTCGCCATCACCCGTTGCTGTGCCATAAACCCCGCCCCGGATAATTACCGCCATGCCGCCCAGTTCCGCCGCCACGCCTTCCTCCGCCGATCCGCTACCCTCGTTCGATCGCGCCCAACGCTGGCGGTTGGTGCTCGGTGGCGAGGCTGCCAATGGCGGCGAGGCGCTCACCGGCGTCAGCCTCGGCCTGGATCAAGCGCTGGCCGCGCTGTATGAACCCGATGGCGCTAACGGCCTCAACCGGCGCGGTGGCCGTGGCGGTTCCGCGCCCAATGTGGCGCGCTGGCTGGGCGATATCCGGCGCTACTTTCCGTCGTCGGTCGTGCAGGTGATGCAGCGCGACGCGCTGGAGCGGTTGAACCTGCGCCAGATGCTGCTGGAAAAGGAAATGCTGGAAACCATCGCGCCCGACGTGCACATGGTCGCCAATCTTGTTTCGCTTTCCGGCGTGATCCCGAGCGAAACCAAGGAAACCGCGCGCATCGTGGTACGCAAGGTGGTCGATGAGCTGATGAAGCGGCTTGAAGAGCCGATGCGCTCGGCCATTACGGGCGCGCTCGACCGCTCGCGCCGCAACCGCCGCCCGCGCCATGCCGAAATCGACTGGAACCGCACCATCCGCGCCAACCTGCGGCACTGGCAGGCCAGCCACCGCACGATCATCCCGCAGGAACTCATCGGCTACGGGCGCAAAGCCCGCCGCCCGCAGCGCGAAGTGGTGCTGTGTATCGACCAGAGCGGCTCGATGGCGGCGTCTGTGGTGTATTCGAGCATTTTCGGCGCCGTGATGGCCTCGCTGCCCGCCGTATCGACCAAACTGGTGGTGTTTGATACCGAAGTGGTGGACATGAGCGAGAAGCTCGACGATCCGGTCGACCTGCTCTTTGGCGTGCAACTGGGCGGCGGTACCGACATCCACCGCGCCGTCAGCTACAGCCAGCAGATCATCCGCGAACCGCGCAACGCCATCCTGGTGCTGATCTCCGACCTGTACGAAGGCGGCGTGGAAGAAAAGCTGCTGGCGCGCGCGCAGGAACTGGTCGCCAGCGGCGTGCAGTTCATCACCCTGCTGGCTCTCAGCGACGAAGGCCGCCCCGCCTACGATCAGGCGCTGGCCACCAAGCTTGCCGCGCTCGGTGTGCCCTCCTTCGCCTGCACGCCGGATGCCTTTCCCGAACTCATGGCCGCCGCCATTCGCAAGGACGATATCGCGCAATGGGCCGCCACGCGCGGCCTGGTGGCGACGCGGGCGGGATAAACGCAGGCGGAATCGGGATCGCGCGGGCGTCTACCGCCCGCGCCGTTTCTATTTCACCCGCATCGGCACGAAGATGCGCGCATCGTCGCGCAGGATCAGCAGCGCGAAGCGGTCGCCAGCGGCGCCGATCTGCTGGCGCAACTGCTCGGACGACGACACGGGCTGATTGTTCACCGACAGGATGATGTCGCCGCGCTGCACGCCGGCGCGCGCGGCGGGGCCGCTGACGCTCTCCACCATCAAACCGCCGGCGATGCCGAGCCGGGTTGCGTCCTGCTTGCTCAGCGGGCGCGCATTCAAGCCGAGCTTGCCGCCGCCCTCGTTAGCGCTACCCCCACCGCCACGGGCGGGGCGGGGGGAGGCGGCTTCCTGCGTCAGTTCATCCAGCGTCGCCGTCAATTCACGGCTCTTGCCGTCGCGCCAGACGTCGAGGCGGATGCGTGTGCCGGGGCGCTTGTCGCCGATGATGCGTGGTAGATCGACCGACTCGTCGACGCGCGCGCCATCGACGCCGAGCACGATGTCGCCGGGCTTGAAGCCGGCCTTGTCGGCCGCGCTGGCCGGTTCGACGCCGGAAACGAGCGCGCCGCGCGCATCGGACAGGCCGAAGGATTGGGCGAGGTCCTTATCCACAGGCTGAATCGTCACCCCGAGGCGGCCGCGCTGCACGCGCCCGTGGGCGATGAGCTGGTTCTTGACAGTCATGGCCACGTCGATCGGAATGGCGAACGAAATGCCCATGAAGCCGCCCGAACGCGAATAGATCTGTGAATTGATGCCGACCACCTCGCCCGCCAGATTGAACAGCGGGCCGCCGGAATTGCCGGGGTTGATGGCGACGTCGGTCTGCAGGAACGGCACGTAGCTCTCGTCCGGCAGGCGGCGCGTCTTGGCCGAGATGATGCCGGCCGTGACCGTGTTGTCGAAGCCGAACGGCGATCCCACCGCGATCACCCATTCACCCACGCGCACGCGCTCCGGGTTGCCGATCTTCACCACTGGCAGGTTGCGCGCGTCGATTTTCAGCACCGCGATGTCGGTACGGGTATCGCGGCCGATTACGGTGGCCTTGAATTCGCGCTTGTCGGTTAGGGTTACGGTCACTTCCGCATCGCCGTCGCCGGCAACGTGTGCGTTGGTCAGCACGTAGCCGTCGGGGCTGACGATGAAGCCGGAGCCGATGCCGCGGTCGATGCGCGGCGGCATTCCAGGCATGCCCGGTACTGGTACGCCGAAGCGGCGCAGAAAATCGTGGAACGGATCGTCGCCGAACGGCATCTCCTCGTTACTGCGCGATGGTCGTTGTTGCACCACGTTGATATTCACCACCGCCGGCCCGACTTGCTCGACCAGATCGCCAAAATCCGGCAAGCCGAAACGGTTCGCGCCGATAGCGCCGGTATTCGCTTGAGGGGCTTGAGCGGGTTGCGCGCTCGCCTGAGCGAAGACGAAACCGCCGGGTGCGGCAGCGCTGAGCAAAACCGCGAACAGGCTGGCAACGATGCGTTTTTTCATGAAGTGACCTCTTTCGGGGATGGGGTCCCGCGCGCGTTGGGTGGACGCGGCCGCCGCTCAGGCGTTCCCGTTGCAATGACGCCTATCTTATGCCAATGCGGCGGTGCGCTGCTTTTTCATGCCGCTGGTTTTCGCGCCATGCACTATGCCGCATCGTTCGGGGGTAACCGTATCGTGCCGGCTTCATAGCGCTCGACTTCGGAAAAATCCGTTCCATAACGCCGCATGAAATGCGCGGGGTCCGTCATGACGAGCCGCAGAAAAGCGTCGAAATCCCCGGCGAGCAAAGACGAGGCATCCGATTCGTGCTCGTAGACGAAAACCTTTCCCCGATGCGCGCCATCGGTGACAACGAAAATCCGCTCCGGCGCATAGCCGAAGCCGCTGAAAACAACGGCCCCCTCCCACCAGGGCGGCGGTGTGCCCTGCAGCGTCAGAACCCCTTCGTCCTCGTATTCCTCGTAAGGCATCGACAGTTCCGGGTCATTCTCGTGCATGAAGATCCATGTGGCCAATTCCTCTTTCTCGCTTTCCATCTCTTCGACCGGAATGAAAAGCAGGCCGTCTTCCGGGTTGCCCCATTTGGCGAACAGACGGGCGCCACCCGCTTCCCGGTACAAATCCAGCAGTCCGTCCGCACTGCCGCACAGCGCCTGTTCCAGCCAGCGCAGTGCTTCGGCGGAGGCGGGTTCACACCAATGGTGTTCGACGGGCACAGGCGGCTGAACAAAGGAGGGCGGCACCAGCAAGGGCCGTTTTTCGATAAAGCGGGGATCGGGTTCGGCGATGAATTGGCGGAATGTACCCACTGTGTCGTTCATGTTCTTGCTCGCATGCAATGTGCTTGGAATAACGCCCGGCGCGGATCGGTTCAGGCTGCCTCGCCTGGCCCCGCGCAGCCGTGGCCGCCATCGCTTCTCGGGCCGTATAGTACCGGGCCGAGGCGAAAGAGCAGCAACGCGAAAGCCACGGCCCAGCAGGCGCCGGCAGCGGTCATCGCGTGCGTGCCGCCGAACCACGGCGCGGCGGCGCGCAGCAACGCGGCGCAGGCGAGCAGCGCGGCGCCCAGCGGTACCCAGGGGCGGTCGTCGAACGCAAGGCCGCAGTGCGAACGGCCGGCGATGCACATGGCGGCATAGATGCTCAAGCCGATGCCGCCCACGGCAATCAGGTGCTTGCCCGCGCTGGTGGGGGCGTCGCCGGACAGTAGCGCGATGCCGGTCAGCGCGTAGCCCAGCGCCATGAATACGTACACCAGATACAGCATCAGCGGCCAGCGGCGCAGCAGCGGACGGCCGACGTGCCAGTCGCCTTGCAGGTGGAAGAGTGCGGCGGCGGCGGCCAGTGCCAGCCAGCCAGCCGCCCGGGTGCCGGGAAAGAAGAACTCGACGGTGGAATACAGGACGATGCACAGGGTGGCGAGGTGGCGTCGGGGCGGCCGCGCCAGATAAGTAGTGCCGGCGTCGGCCTCCTCAATGGCGCGATTGACGATGCGCATGGAGATGCGGCTCATGCTGACGACGATCAACACGGCGAGCAGACCCTGCACAGCGTTGAGCCAGCGCAGCCCAGCACCGCCTTGCCAGGCCTCGATATAAAAGCCGGCGGCAAGCCCCGCCCAGCCGAGCAGTGCCCACAGAAAGGAAAAGTGCCGGCGGCCGGGATCGGCCCAGAGCAGGGGTGCGATGGTGATGACGAGGCCGAGCAGCAGGCCGATGTGGGCCACGGCGGCGAGCAGCAGCATCGCACCACCCCACGGCGCGGGCAGGCCCGATGACCAGAAACCGAGCCGGCCCAGCAGCCACAGCGCGACGAGCAGGCGCACGCGGCCGGCCGGCACTTCGGGTGCGGAGGTGAATTCCGGCACCGCAGTGAGCACGAAACCCGCCACCGCCGCCAGCGCGAAGCCGAACAGCATTTCGTGCGCATGCCACGCCAGCGGCCCGCCCGCCACCGCTGGCACTGGCCAGCCGGTGGCCAGCATGCCGATCCACAGCGCCAGCAGCCCCACGGCCGAGATCGCGCTCAGCAGAAAGAACGGCCGCATGGCGCAGTACCACAGCGGATGCGCGGGCGAGAGCAGGCGAGGCGGAGAGGGCGTCAGCATGAGAAGGGACTTTTCGCGCGTGGCGCCGACTCTTCGCCAGTGTTGGGGACTGGTTGCGGTGCGGCCTCGAAACCGAAGGCCTGGCGCACGGCCGGCGTTTGCAGCAGATCGGCCGTGCGCGCGTAAACCGTCGCGTCGTCACGGCCGAGCGCGGCGTCGCCGGGCTGGTGGCGGTGCACGATCTGGCCCGGCGCGGCGGCCATCACCAGCACGGTATCGGCCAGGCGCACGGCTTCCATCAGGTCGTGAGTAATCATCAGCACGGCAATGCCTTGTTCCGCCTGGCGCGCAAGCAACAGGCGGTGCAACTGGCTTTTCAGGCCGATGTCGAGCGCGCTGAACGGCTCGTCCATCAACAGCAGATCGGGTTCCAACACCAGCGCGCGGGCCAGCGCTACCCGGCTTTGCATGCCGCCGGACAGTTCGCCCGGATAGCGCGCCAGCGCCGCCGCATCCAGTTCCAGCGCGTGGCCGATGTCGTCCGCCAGTTGCCGGCGTGGCGCGCGCGGCAGGCCGCGCGCTTTCAGGCCCAGGGCGATATTGTCGCGTGCCGACAGCCAGGGCAGCAGGCGCGGCTGCTGGAACATGACCGTCGTGCGTTGAAAGTCGTTGCGGATTTCGCCGTTCTGCCGGGTGAGCAGTCCCGCGCACAGGTGCAGCAGCGTCGTTTTGCCGCAGCCGGAAGGGCCGACCAGCGCCAGCACCTGCCCGCGCCGCAGGTCGAAATCGATGTCGTCGAGCACGGTATCTGGGCCGTAAGCGTGACGCAGCGCGCGCACGTGCAAGGCCGCTACGGCGTCTGGCGGGGCGCTCATGCGCCTGCCTCCCGCCAGCGTTCCAGTTCGCGCTTGATCGGCTCCAGCAGGCCGTATTCCAGTGCCAGCAGGCTGCCCACGACGGCGGCGATCCAGGCCAGCGTGGCGGTGGTATCCAGTTGCGAGCGGGCAACGGCCAGCGCGGCGCCGACGCCGTCGGCGGAAGACAGCAGCTCGGCCATCACCGCGACTTTCCATGAGGTGCCGAGCGCGGTGATCCAGGCCGGGAACAGGTAGGCGAACAGGTGCGGCAGGTAGAGATCGGTGAGGCGCATGTGCCACGGCAGGTGAAAGACCCGCGCCACATCGCGCAAGTGGCGGTCGAGTGTGCGCGTGCCCTGCAGCGCGCCGACGAACACCACCGGCAGGCAGGCGACGAACACGGTGAATACCGGCGTGCCGTCGCTCGCGCCGAACCACAGCATCGCCAGCACCAGCCAGGCAATCGGCGGCATGCCCAGCAGCAGGGTTACCCAGGGGCGCGACATCATCGCCGCGGTCATCGAAAGGCCGGCGAGCAGGCCCAGCGCGCTGCCCGCGCCGATTGCCAGCGCCAGGCCGGTGAGTGCGCGCCGCGCGGTAATCGCCAGTTCAGGCCAGGCCTTGCCGTCGGCGAACCAGTGTCCGAGCAGGGCGAAGGTGCTCAGCGGGTCGGGCAGAATTAGCGGCCCGTAGTACGCCGCGCCGGTTTCCCACAGCGCGACGAACAGCAGCAGGCTGGCCGCCGCGCCCCAGCCGCTCCACAGGTAAGCGGGGGCGCCTCGGATGGCGCGAAGCAGAATCATGGCGCCGGCGAGTAGTAGAACGCATCGCCCGGCAAGCGTCCGCCCACTAGGCCGGGGTCGCGGGCGAGCAGTTGGCCGAAGAAGAATTCCAGTTCTTCGCGCGCCTTCGCGGCGGGTACCGCGTCGAGCTGGCTGGCGGCGACGGAATCGGCCACCGCCTCGGGGGTGAGCAGATCGATATACTTGGCGGTCAGTACGCCGCAATCGGCCGTATGGCTGTGGCACCAATCCAGCGAACGCGCATAGGCGGCCTCGATGCGCGCCATCGCGCCGGGCCGTTCGCGCAATGCGCCGACGATCGCGATGCCGGCTTGCGGAACGCGTGCGGGGCGCTGGAACAGCCGGCCCCATTCCTTTTGTAGATCGACGCTGCGATGCAGTTCGGGGGCAATCAGACCCAGCGGGAAGGATTTCGTCTTGCGCAAGGCCATCGACACCGCCGGCTCGGCCAACAGGGCGTGATCGACGCGGCGGGTGATCAGTAACTGCATGGCCTCCATCGGTGTGGGCACGTAGCGCAGGCGAAAATCCTTGCGCGCGTCGAGGCCCTGCCGGGCCGTGAGTAGTTGGAACACTACGTCGGGCATGTCGCCACGGAATGGAATGGCGATTTCCTCGCCCTTGAAGTCGGCCAGCGTCTGTTTGTCCGGCGCGCGCGACACGATCCACAGCATGCCCCACACCGAGACGTTCACCAGCGTCACGGGCGCTCCCCGGTTGTGCAGGTTGGCGGCCACGTTGCTGGGCATGGCGAGCACGTCGGCCTTACCGTTGAGCGCCATCGCGCGCAGTTGATCCGGATCGCGCCAGGTGACGAACTCCACCTTGTCGGCCAGATCGGCCAGCACACCGCTGGTCGCCATGTGGATCAGCGGCGCCGACACCGTGCCGGGTGGGCCGGCCAGCGTGAGTTTAGGCAAACGAGTGGGCAGACTCGCGGATGAACCCATGGAGTCCGCTGCCTGTGCGGTAATCGCAAAACAGAGCACGCACAAGGCGATAGCAAGGCGGCACAAACAAGATGAGAGAGGACTCGGCAAGAAAAAGCGCATGGCGGGAAAGCCTTGGAAAGCCGGGAAAGTAGGGGCGGCCGTTCTGGAGAAGCCTATTAAATAAGACATATTCTCATTTTCAGCTACATCATGCGCAGCCGCCAGACCCCCGTCCATGACCTGAATCAACTCATCCGCCACGGTTTATCAAGCTACGCGTTCGGCGCATAGCGGGGTAACATAAGTCGATTGATCTCATAAAAACCTGCCGAGCGGGGTAAAAAATCCATGACGCTCACCGATCTTCGTTATCTCGTGGCACTGGCGCATGAGCGTCATTTTGGCCGTGCCGCGGAGAAATGCCACGTCAGCCAGCCGACTTTGTCGGTGGCGATCAAGAAAGTCGAGGATGAACTCGGCGTGCAACTGTTCGAGCGCAGCGCCGCCGAGGTGAAAATCACCGCAACTGGCCGGCGCATCGTCGAGCAGTCGGAGAAGGTGTTGATGGAGGCGGGCCAGATTCATGAAATCGCCGCCGCCGGCAAGGATCCGCTCGTTGGGCCGCTACGTGTCGGCGTGATCTACACCATCGGCCCTTATCTGCTGCCGCGGCTTATTCCGCGCATGCGCCAGATGGCGCCGAAAATGCCGCTGGTCATCCAGGAAAACTACACCAGCCGGCTCATCGAGGCGCTCAAGCGCGGCGAACTGGACGTCATCATTCTCAGTCTGCCGCTCGATGAGGCGAGCATCGTCGCCCAGCCGGTGTATGACGAACCTTTTCGCGTATTGATTCCGGCCGATCATCCGTGGAAAGCGGAAACGAGCATCGACCCCGCTCTGCTTGCCGAAGATCAACTGCTGTTGCTGGGCGCCGGCAACTGCTTCCGCGAGCAAGTGCTGGAAGTCTGCCCGCAGTGCCGCAATGTCGGCGGCTTGCAGCGCACGCTGGAAGGCAGCTCGCTGGAAACGATCCGGCATATGGTCGCCACCGGGCTGGGCGTGACTGTGCTGCCCAGTTCCGCCGCCGATGACTTGCCGCAGCATAACCCGCTCGTTGCCGTGCGCCCCTTCGCCGAGCCGGAACCGACGCGACGCGTCGCGCTGGCGTGGCGGGTAACCTACCCGCGCAATGGCGCCATCGATATTCTGCGCACCGCGATTTTCGAGAGCGAACTGCCCGGCGTGCGGCCGATTGCCCGCGCGCACGCGGCGTAACCGGCTTGAAACCGGAGTACGGAAAGGAAATATTGCACCGGCTTTGACTCCGCCGGCGATTGGCCTAGCATTCGTCCGACGGCCCTGCTTGGGCCGCATCCATTCATCATGACCGTAAAGGAGAAAACATGGAAATCGATATCGGCATCGGCAAGAAAGAGCGGGCGGAAATCGCCGAGGGGCTGTCGCGCCTGCTCGCCGACAGTTACACCCTTTACCTGACCACGCACAATTTCCACTGGAATGTGACCGGACCGATGTTCAATACGCTGCATTTGATGTTCGAGCAGCAATACACCGAGCTGGCTGCGGCGGTCGATCTGATTGCCGAGCGTATCCGCGCCCTCGGTTTCCCCGCGCCCGGTACTTACAAGGAATTTCAGAAGCTGGCGAGCATCGCCGAGCCGAAAGGCGTGCCTGCCGCCAGCGAGATGATCCGTCTCCTGGTGCAGGGTCAGGAAGCCGTGGTGAAAACCGCGCGCAGCATTCTCCCGTTGGCCGACAAGAGCAGCGACGAACCGACTGCCGATCTGCTCACGCAACGCATGCAGGTGCACGAGAAGAACGCCTGGATGCTGCGTAGTCTGCTCGAAAAGTAATCTCGCGCAAGGAAGAACTGAAAGATAGCCATCGGGAACGGCGACGGGGCAACCGGCCATGGCCCGTTTGCCCGCGCCCGTTGAACTCCCCCCCGGCCGCCCCCCCTTCTGCCCCGGCGCGGCCCACCGGGCCCGGCCCGTTGCCCCGGTCGCCGTTTCACTTCCGCTCAGGCGGATTTAGTGCGGCGAGGCTTGGCGGCCGTCTTTGCCGGCGCGGTTTTCGCCGCGGCAACCTTGCCCGTTTCCGTCTTGGCGGCCCCGGCCTTTGTCGGGCGCGGCTCGCGCTTCTCGAACTCGAAGCCGACCTTGCCGTCCGCGCCACGCACGAGGAAAGCGGAGAACTTGCGCCGCGTGCGGGCGGAAACAAAGCCCTTGAGCAGATCGGTGCGCCCGTTCGCCAGCAATTTCGTCATCTGTTCCGGGTCGACCGGCTGTTGCAGGATGATCTTGCCGGAGCGGAAATCGCAGCTGCGCGCGGCGCCGACCGATTTCTCGCAAACGTAAGCCATGCCGTGCTCGAATACGCCGGCCGCGCATTTCGGGCACGGTCCGAGCGATTGCTGGGCGGAAAAATCCACCGCCTCGCCGCCTTCCTCGCCGTCTTTCGGCTGACCGAAGTCGAATGCGGGTTGTTTGTCGTCGTTGAGCCGGATCTCGGCGTTGAACAGCCGCCCCATCTTGTTGCGGAAGCCGATGAGCGGGCCGATCTTGCCGGTGGCGAGCAGGGCTTCGATCTCGTTGATCTCGAACTGACGGCCGGCGACGATTTTCCACGTGCTCCAGTCGCAAGACTGGCAGGCGAACTTCTTGTAATTTTCCTTTACCGTGCCGCCGCAGCGCGGGCAAGGCGTGGCCAGCGTGGCGAAGTCGCCCGGCACGGTGTCCGACTCGAAGCGCTTGGTACGGTCGACCATATCCCGCGCCATCACAGCGATGTCGTGCATGAAGGCGGTGCGCGACAACTCGCCGCGCTCCATGCGGGCCAACTGGTATTCCCAGCCGCCGGTCAGTTCCGGTGAGGTCAGCGCAGTGACGCCCAGCCCGGTGAGCAAGGTGATCAACGAGAAGGCCTTGGCGCTCGGTATCAGTTCGCGGCCGTCGCGGTGAAGGTATTGTTCAGCGATCAGGCCTTCGATGATCTGCGCCCGCGTTGCCGGTGTGCCGAGGCCGCGCTCGGCCATCGCCGCGCGCAGTTCTTCGTCGTCCACCATCTTGCCCGCGCTTTCCATCGCAGACAGCAGCGTGGCTTCGTTGAAACGCGCTGGCGGCTTGGTCTGCAGCGCCTTGATGAGGAGTTCCTCGGTGGCGACGGTTTCGTTCGCCTGCACGGGCACCAGACGGCTGTCGCCTTCCTTGCCGGCGCCGTCCTTCCCCGTTTTCTGCTCGGCTACCGCTTCCTTGCCGTAGATCGTGAGCCAACCAGGATTCGTCAACACCTTGCCTTCGGTCTTGAAGGCGTCGCTTTCGATCCGGGTAATGCGGGTGGTGATCTGGTATTCGGCGGCGGGGTAGAACACAGCCAGGAAACGGCGCGTGACCAGATCGTAGATTTTCTGTTCGGCTTCGGAGAGGCTCTTCGGCGCCGTGCCGGTGGGGATGATGGCGAAGTGGTCGGAAATCTTGGTGTTGTCGAAAATCCGCTTGTTCGGCTTGATCCAGCCGCGCTTGGCGATCTCGGCGGCGAAGGGCGCGTATTCGTCGGGCAGGCCGCGCATGACCTCGCCCACCGTGCCGAGGTAATCCTCCGGCAACGCGCGTGCGTCGGTTCGCGGGTAGGTCAGCGCCTTGTGTTTCTCGTACAGCGCCTGGGCGATCTGCAGCGTGACGCGGGCAGAAAAGCCGAAGCGGCCGTTGGCTTCGCGCTGCAGGCTGGTGAGGTCGAAGAGCAGCGGCGAGAGTTGCGTGGACGGCTTCGATTCCTCGCTGACCCGGCCCGGTTTACCCGCGCAGCGGGCGTGGATGGCCTCGGCCTTGGCTACGTCCCACAAGCGGTAGGCGTTGGCGTGCTCGTCGCCTTCGGGGCGTTTGAAGTTCTCGTCGAACCAGCGCCCGGTGTAAGTGCCGGCGGCACAGCCGAAACGGGCTTCCAGTTCCCAGTAATCGCGCGGCTTGAATTTGCGGATGCGATCCTCGCGCTCGACGACGATGGTCAGCGTTGGCGTTTGCACCCGGCCGACGGTGGTGAGATGAAAGCCGCCGGTCTTGGAGTTGAACGCGGTCATGGCCCGCGTGCCGTTGATGCCGATCAGCCAATCGCTTTCGGCGCGGCACACTGCCGCATCGCGCAAGCCTTCGACGTCGCGCTCGCTGCGCAGATGGGTGAAGCCCTGGCGGATCGCGGTCGCCGTCATCGATTGCAGCCACAGCCGCTGCACCGGCTTGGCCGTGCCCGCATGGCGGGCGATGAAACTGAAGATCAGTTCGCCCTCGCGCCCCGCGTCGCAGGCGTTGATGAGGCCGGTGACGTCCTTGCGCTTGATCAGGCGAGTGAGCAGCTTCAGCCGGTCGTCGGTCTTTTCGATCGGCTTCAGCACGAAATGGGGTGGAATGACCGGCAGATGGGCGAAAGTCCATTTGCCGCGTTTGACCTCGTACTCTTCCGGTACAGCCAGTTCGAGCAAATGGCCAACCGCCGACGACAGCACGTAGGCGTCGGATTCGTAATGGTCTTTTTCTTTGGTGAAACCGCCCAATGCACGGGCGATATCCTGCGCGACGGAGGGTTTTTCCGCGATGATTAGTTGCTTACTCATGCCGGCTGGCTTACTGCGGAGGCCGTTGCCGGCGCCCGTCCGATTCGTGGTGGAGCGGCGGATGATAAAGAGCCGGCCATGCGGCGCGCAAGCACGGCTGTGCGTGAATGCGTCAATGCCACGCTGTGGGCGTGTCGTCGTCCTCGTCCGCCAACAGCTCGTCGAGGATCAGGCTATCCATCGGTTGTTCGCGCTGCCACAGCACCATGAGCACGATGACCTTGAGGCGGCCGAGTGTGAGAGTAAAGTCGCCAAGCGCCATCGCACGCTCGATGATCAGCTCGCGGCCGCGGGCGTCGAGCGCGCCGGCATTTTCCAGAAAGGCAAGAAAACCCCGGCACTCCACGTTGATCCGCGCTTTTTCCTTGTCGGCGTAAAGGCGCATGGCATTCGCGGACGGCACGACGGCTTGGTGAGACGATTCGGTAATCTGGCGCAGGCCGGCAAGCCATTCGAGCGCCTCGGAGATTTCATCGTCCTCGAAGCCCGCCGCCGACAGTTTACGGGCGAGCTGCTTGGATTCCGGGCAGGCATCGGCATGGATGTAGCTCTCGAAAAGGTAAACCAGAATGTCGAACAAAGTTACCTCCCGAAATGGGTACAACGGGTGCCGATAGGGCCGCTGCCCATGTCCGTGCCCGGCTTTTTGACCTGCACAAAAATCAAACGAGGCGTTTTACAAACGCTGAAAACGATTGCCCGGCAGGCGGGCGATACGGCCATCCAACTCCATGCCAAGGAGCATGGCGTAAAGCGCATCCACCGTCAAACCGCAGCGCAGCGCGAGCGTATCGCCATCGACCGGATCGTGTCCGAGCGCGGCGAGAATCCGCGCGTCATCGCTTCCGTTATCGTCCGGCGTGACTGGCGGTGTGGCGGCAGCGCCGGACGGTATGGTCTTGGTGAAAGCCGGTGGAAGGCGGCCGCGCAATTCCTCCAGCACGTCCTCGGCGGTTTCGACCAACTTGGCGCCGTCGCGGATCAGGCGGTGGCAGCCGCGCGACAGCGGCGAATGGATCGAACCGGGAATGGCGAACACCTCGCGCCCGGTTTCGGCGGCGAGCCGGGCGGTAATCAGGGAGCCGCTGCCGGTGGCCGCTTCGACGACAAGAACGCCGAGCGACAATCCGGCGATAAGCCGGTTGCGACGCGGGAAGTGATGCCGCAGCGCCGCGCTGCCAAGGGGGAATTCGCTGGCGATAACGCCTTGCGCTGAGATGGCGCGCGCCAGATCGGCATTGCGCGCGGGGTAAATGCGATCCGCTCCGGTGCCGACGATGGCGATCGTGCTTGCCGGCCCGCCCGCCAGCGCGCCGCGGTGGGCCGCGGCGTCGATGCCGAGGGCAAGGCCGCTGACGATCGTCAGTCCGGCCGTGCACAGATGCTTGGCGAAGGCTTCGGCGTTGGCTTCCCCTTGCGGGGTGGCCGAGCGCGCGCCGACGATGGCGAGCGCCGGCCGCTCCAGTAACGCTGGATTGCCTTTGATGTAAAGCAGCAGAGGCGGGTCGGCCGTGTCGAGCAGCGCGCGCGGATAGGCGCTATCGGCCAAGGTAAGGATTTGGTTGCCGGCATCGGCCGCCCAGGTCAGCGCGGTTTGGATCGCGGCCTGATCGGGCGGGGCGAATAAGCGATCCGCGCCCTCGTTACCGATAAGGCTGGCGATGGCGCTACGACCCGCGGCGAAAATCTGCCGCGGCAGGCCGAACGCGGCGAGCAGCCGGCGTTGGCGCTCGCCGCCCAGGCCGTGGGTCAAGCTCAACCGCAGCCAGGCGGCAAGATCGTTGTCGTCGGACAATGCGCCGTCGTCAGGCAAACACTCGGTAGACGTGTGATCGATATTTATTCAGCGGGCGCTCAAGGATTGCGTACGCTGTCGCCGATCGTCACCGGGCCGTCGGATTCCATGACCAAGGCGTAGGAAACGCGGTCGAAAACGCGGAACACGAAAGCAAGGCCATAGCGTTTTTCCGGCAACGGGAAGTTCTCCTTGATGCCGTCATCGTCCTGGAATTCCGCGGTGCCGCGATTGCGATAGAGCGCGAGCACATGACCCTGTTCGAGGCCGTCGCGGCCGCCGACGTCGAGCGCGATGATGTTCATCTTGCCGGTTTCGACAACCCCGCGATGGATGGAAATCAATTGCCCCGCGACCGGCGTATCCGGCGAGTGAGGAACGTAGGAAAACACCGTCGGCCGCTCGCTCGGCAGCATGAGATCGCCCGTACCGATTTCCTCGCTGGCGGAAATCAGTTCCAGCGTGGCCGGATTGCCGTGCTTGGTAACACGGGCCGAGCCAAGATGAACAGCCTCGTAGGCGATGATTTCGTCCGTCCCCGGACGCTTCAGCGCCCGTGCCGGGCGATAAACCTGCCACGAGTCGATGCTGTCGGGCACATTCTTGGCGAAGACCGTATCGCCCGCGCCCATGTAAACGCGGCTGGTATCGGTGGCGATGATGGTGGCCGAGCCTTCCAGGCGGGTTTGGTCGATAATCAGCGGATGATTCAGGAAGGGTTCGATGTCCTTGAGCGGAATGCTCGGGATGGCCTTGGATGCGTCTTCCACATAGATTTGCGGGTAGAGTTTTTCGTTGGTCGTCGCCGACGAACCGCCCACTCGGCGGCCAACGCTGAGCCAAGGGCCGTTGCGGTCGAGCAACACGACCTGACCCGGGTAGATCAAGTGCGGGTTGCGGATCTGCTCTTTGTTCATGCGCCAGACTTCAGGCCAACGCCACGGCTGTTTGAGGAAGCGGCCCGAAATGGCCCACAACGTGTCGCCTTTGACCACGGTATAGGAATCGGGCGCATCGTCGGCCAGGGCAGCGCCCGCGGCCCAGGCGTTGCCGCTCAGCAGGGCCGCGATGCAGACGAAAACAGAGAATATAATGCGGATCATTGCTTGCTTCCGGTTGAGGTGGGCGACTTACGCGAATAAGCCGCCCAGCGTTTCTGTCGGGTCCGTTAAAGGTTCATCGAGGCTTTCGATAAGCCGGGTTCCGAAGACCGCGACAGCACATGGGCATTCATATCAAACCGCTTGAAATTCTGCACGTAATAGCTTAAATCGGCAAGCATTTATGGCTCTTCTTCCTATCCTCCGATACCCCGATCCGCGCCTTCATACCGTCGCCCGACCCGTAAGCGCCGTGGATGACACGATCCGCCAACTGGTCAAGGACATGGCCGAAACCATGTACGAGGCGCCGGGCATTGGTCTGGCCGCGACGCAGGTGAATGTTCATCGCCGGATCGTGGTGATCGATATCAGCGAGGACAAATCCGCCCTGCTGGCCTTGATCAACCCCGAAATCGTCTCGCGCGATGGCGAGCAGGTGTGCGAGGAGGGTTGCCTGTCCGTGCCGGGCGTCTACGAAAAGGTAGCGCGGGCCGAACGGGTCAAGGTCAAGGCGCTGGATGCGAATGGCACGGCCTTTGAGCTCGAGGCGGAAGACTTGCTCGCGATTTGCATCCAGCACGAAATCGATCACCTCGACGGCAAGGTGTTCGTCGAATACCTTTCGCCACTCAAGCAGAACCGCATCAAAGCCAAGCTCGCTAAAAAAGCGCGTATCACCGCCTGAACGGTCCGCGCACGGGCGAGCCCGCCGCCGATTTTTTTCCGTTTTACCTTTTCGCCTTTCCGCCACCGATGACTTCTCCGCTCCGCGTCGCTTTTGCCGGGACCCCCGAATTCGCCGCCAGCGCGCTTGCCGCCATCGTCGAGGCGGGCCACGACGTGCCGCTCGTGCTGACACAGCCCGACCGCCCCGCAGGGCGCGGCATGAAACTCTCGCCCAGCGCGGTCAAGCGCTATGCGTTGGCGCATGGTCTGACGGTCGACCAGCCGGAAAAGTTGCGCCGTGACGAAGAACGCGCCGCGCTTGCCGCCTGCGCGCCGGATGTACTGGTGGTCGCGGCCTACGGTCTGATCCTGCCGCGCGCGGTGCTTGATCTGCCGCGCCTGGGTTGCATCAATATTCACGCTTCCCTGCTGCCGCGCTGGCGCGGCGCGGCGCCGATCCATCGCGCCATCGAAGCCGGCGATGCGGAAACCGGCATTACCATCATGCGCATGGATGAAGGCCTCGATACCGGGCCGATGCTGCTGCGCCGCGCCATTCCGATCGGCGCCGGTGAAACCACCGGCAGCCTGCACGACCGCCTCGCTGTTTTGGGCGCCGAATGTATTGTTGAAGCCCTGGCGAGGCTTCCGGGTAATGGGCTCGATGCCCTTCCCCAACCCGAAGCTGGCGTTACCTATGCGGCCAAGATCGGCCGCGCCGAGGCCGCGGTGGATTGGCGTCGCCCGGCGGCGGAAATCGAGCGCGCGATCCGCGCATTCGATCCCTTTCCCGGCGCAACGGCAAGCTTGCGCGACAACGCGATCAAAATCTGGGCGGCCACGCCCGCCGCAAGCTCGGGCCAGCCCAATGGCGAGCCTGGCCGTGTATTGGCCGTCGCGGACGACGGCATTACCGTGGCGTGCGGCGACGGCGCACTCTGTCTGCGGCAGTTGCAGCGTTCCGGCGGACGGCGATTGTCTGTAGGGGAATTCCTGCACGGTTTCGCGGTCTCTGCAGGGGAGCGGTTCGCCGTCGCGGAAACAACGACCGATCCGGCGACGGCTTGAATTCCCGCTCCGCCGCCCTCATATGGTGAATGGCGCAACAGCTTCGAGGAAGACGACACACATGTTTGGAAACTGGATCAAAACTTCGATTCTCATGGCCGGTATCGTCGCCCTGTTCGGTACGGTGGGCGGTTTGCTGGGCGGTCGTCAGGGCATGCTGCTGGCGCTCGTTTTCGGCGGCGCGATGAACCTGTGGGCCTACTGGTTCTCGGACAAGATGGTGTTGAAGATGTACCGCGCGCGGCAGGTGGACGAAACCACCTCGCCCTACCTCTACAACATGGTGCGTGATCTGGCCGGGCGCGCGGAGTTGCCGATGCCCAAGGTGTACATCATCGACGAGGAGCAACCCAACGCTTTCGCCACCGGACGCAATCCGGAGCACGCGGCCGTTGCCGCCACGGCGGGCATCATCCGCATGCTGTCCGAGCGCGAGCTGCGCGGTGTGATGGCGCACGAACTGGCGCACGTGAAACACCGCGACATCCTGATCTCGACCATTTCCGCGACGGTGGCGGGCGCGATTTCCGCGCTGGCCCAATTCGGTATGTTCTTTGGCGGGCGCGATGGCGAAAACCGGCCCAACCCGATCGTCTCCATCGCCCTCATGATTCTCGCGCCGCTGGCGGGCATGCTGATCCAGATGGCGATCAGCCGTACCCGCGAATTCGGCGCCGACCGTGGCGGCGCGGAAATATCGGGCGATCCCGAGGCGCTCGCCGGCGCGTTGACGAAAATCGATGCCTACGCTCGAGGAATTCCGCTACAGACCGCCGAGGCGCACCCCGAGACCGCGCAGATGATGATCATGAATCCGCTTTCCGGCGGCGGTCTGCGCGGCCTGTTTTCCACCCACCCCGCCACCGAGGAGCGCGTCGCCCGGCTGCGCGCGATGACGCACTGAGCAAACCGCTTACTTGCGGATGCGAGAACCCAGCGCGATGAGCGCCGCCGATTGTCGTGAAGGTATCACCGGCGTGCTCCTCGCCGGCGGTAGGGGCAGCCGCATGGGCGGTACGGACAAAGGCTTGGCCCTGCTCGGTGGGCAGCCCATGGCGGCCTGGGTGCTGGCGCGCCTGGCGCCGCAAGTGGATGAGCTGATCGTCAACGCCAACCAGAACGCGGCGTGTTATGCCGCTTTCGGCTACCCCGTGTTCGGTGACGATCTGCCCGATTTTGCCGGCCCGCTTGCCGGCCTGCATGCGGCGCTGGTCCGCGCACGGCAGCCGTTGGTGGTCAGCGCGCCGTGCGACTCTCCTTTTCTGCCGAACGATCTCGTCGCCCGCCTTGCCGCTGCGCTACACGCGGCCCAGGCCGATGTCGCGGTGGCCAAAACCCACGGGCAAGTCCACCCGGTATTTTGTCTGTGCCGGCGCAAACTGGCCGGCCATCTTCATGAATTTCTCGCCGGCGGCGGGCGAGGAATGGCGCGCTGGCATTCGAGCCTCAAGGTCGTGGAAGTGCCGTTCGACGATGAAGAAGCGGCATTCCGCAACATCAATACCCACGAAGAATTGACCGTTGCCGCCGATAGCCTGGTTACGTTGCACGGACAAACCGTCGCCGGATAAGCCACGCCCCTTACGCTACGCCGGAATCAGAACGGTTTCAGCACCGCCAGAAACACCGCTGCAAAGAGCACCAGTACGGGAATTTCGTTGAAAACCCGGAACCAGACGTGGCTCTTCCGATTGCGCCCAGCGGCAAAATCGCGCAACAGCTTGCCGCAATATCCGTGGTAGCCGACCAGTACGAGCACCAACGCTGTTTTGGCGTGCAGCCAGCCACCGCCAAAGCCGTAGCCGAACCATAACCACAGCCCGAAGACGATGGCGAGAACGCCCAGCGGCGTCATGAACCGGTAGAGCTTGCGCTCCATCAGCGCCAGGCGGTCGGCGATGGCCGTATCGCTCACCATCGCGTGATTGACGAACAGGCGCGGCAGATAGAACAGGCCCGCGAACCAACTCACGACAAAAATGATATGCAGCGCTTTCACGGCCAGCATCGGCAGGCTCCCAGCAAAGGTTATGGCGGAAAATTGTGCGGATCGACGGCCCGCAGACCATCGGCCACCGTCGGGTAGCGCAAGCGTACGCGCAATTCACGCTTCAAACGGTGGTTGCTCAGGCAACGCGACTCGGACAAAAAGGAGAGAGTGAGCGGCGACAACACCTGGGTTATTTCGGCCCGCGACAACCGAGGCGGGCGCGGCAGGCCAAAATGATCGGCAACGCTGTCGAAGTAATCCCCCATTTTCAGAGCGCTATCGTCGACCGCATTGATCACGCGCCCGCCGCGCGCGCGGAACAACGCCAGACAGGCAAGCCGGGCAAGGTCGTCGCCGTGGATGTGGTTGGTCCGCACATCCTCGTCCCGCAGCAACACCGGGTCGCCACGGCGCAGGCGCTCCAGCGGCAGCCGATCGGAGGCGTAGATGCCTGGCGCGCGCAATATGCTGACGGCAACGCCCGTGCGCTGGCCAAACGCGCGCAAACGGCGTTCCGCATCCACCCGCCGATGCGCCCGCGCGGTACCGGGTGCGCACGGGCGGTTTTCATCCACCGTGGCAACACCCGTGCAATCCCCGTAAACCCCTGTCGTGCTTATGTATACAAGGCGCTGTGGTAGACTCCGAGCGCTTGCCAGCACCGCCAACAAACGCTTGGTACGAGGGTCGATCTTCCCCTCCGTGGGTGGTGGCGCGAAGTGCAGTACGGCATCGGCGATGCCGGCCAGGCGCGCTAGGCTGCGCCGGTCGTCCAGATCGGCAACCAGCGGCACCGCGCCAAGCGCGCGCACCGATTCGCCAGCGGCAACGCTGCGGACGAGGGCAAAGACACGGAAACGCCGTGTCAGCCAAGGAAGCGCCCGCCGCGCCACGTCGCCGCAGCCGACAAGCAGAACATTTTGCATTGCCATCGACGGATTTTATCTCACGCCCATGTCTTACCAGATCGCACTGCAGCCCGGCGGCCAAACTTTTACCGCGAATCCCGACCAAACCGTGCTGGATGCCGCCCTGGCGGCGGGGCTGCTACTACCGTACAGTTGTCGTGACGGCGCTTGCGGCGCTTGCAAAGGCAAGGTCGTAAGCGGCGAAATCGAATCCGGCAGTATTTCCGCCGACGTGCTCAGCGAGGTTGAACGCGCGGCGGGTTATGCGCTTTTTTGCCGCGCGCGACCGCGCTCCGACCTTACACTGGAACCCCGCACCGTCGGCAAGGCCGGCGATATTCCGGTGAAGAAGCTGCCATGCCGCGTACGCAAGCTGACACGCGCGGCGGCCGATGTCATGGTGATCGAACTGACCCTGCCGGCCAGCGAAGCGTTCCGCTTCCGCGCCGGCCAGTACATCGACATCCTGCTTGCCGACGGCCAGCGCCGCAGCTTTTCGATCGCCAACGCCCCCCACGTCGAGGATCGTATCGAACTGCATGTGCGTTTGATTGCGGAAGGGCGCTTCACCGGCCATGTCTTTTCCGCCATGAAGGAACGCGACATTCTGCGTTTCGAAGGGCCGCTGGGCACCTTCTGGCTGCGCGAGGAATCAAAGCAGCCAGCGCTACTCGTTGCCGGCGGAACTGGTTTCGCGCCGATGAAAGCCATCGTCGAACACGCCATTCACGAAAAACTGTCCCGTCCCATGACGTTATACTGGGGCGCGCGCGACCGTAGCGGGCTGTATATGGACGCTCTGGCGCGAGAATGGGAAAACACCTTGCCCGGATTCCGCTATATTCCAGTGTTGTCGGAAGCGAAAGACGAAGACGATTGGAACGGTCGTCGCGGCTTGGTAACCGACGCGGTGTTGGCCGATCTGGCCGATCTGTCAGGATATGAAGTCTATGCGTGTGGAGCCCCGCCGATGATTAACGCCGCGCGTGTTGCTTTTGCCGATCGTGGCTTGCCCGAAGGGGCTTTCCATGCCGACGCCTTCACCTTCGCCAACCCTGTGTGAGCTGACGATAACGTCATGAACCCGTCCTGCATTATTACCCGCGAACCCGTCGTCAATAAAAACCGGGCCATTACCGCGAACCGGCTGATTGCCCACGGTCCCAACATCGCCGCGGTGGTGGACACGCTGAACGGCCTGGCCGACGTCTGGCCCAGCCATCACCCCGTTTTCGTCAGCCTCGGCCGCCTGGTGCCAACGCCAGAACTGTTGACCTGGCAGGTGCCGGCCAATGCGATGATCGAAATCCCCGCACAATCGCTCGCCCACCCGCAAACCCAGGCGCTGATGGAGCAACTGCGGGCGGCCGACATCAGCATGTGTCTGACCTGGTATGCCCCTTCCGTGGCCCTGCCACCGGATGTCGACTGGCGTTTCGTGCTCGTCGATGCGCGCAAGCAGGCTTCCGGCAGCGGCACGCCCGGCATCGCGCTCGCGTGGGGGCTGGCCGACGTGCCGGCCTTCCGCCAAGCGGTCGGCACCGGTTACGACGGCGCGTCGGGTTGGTTTTTCCTGCATGGCACCCCCCCCGCCAAAACGCTGTCGCCCGCGCATGCACAGATCGTCCGTCTGCTCAATCTCGTACGTAACAACGGTGACATCAGGGAAATCGAAGTGGTGCTCAAGCAGGACGTCGCCCTGTCCTACAAGCTGCTGCGTTACATCAACTCCGCCGGCTTCGGTCTGATGTGTGAAATCCAGTCCTTCCGCCACGCGGTCAGCATTCTCGGCTACACTAACCTGCACAAGTGGCTGTCGCTGCTGCTGGTCACGGCCAGCCGCGATCCTAGCGCGCCGGCGATGATGCAGACGGCAATCGCCCGCGGCCGCTTCATGGAAGAAATCGGCGCTTCCTTCTTCGACAAATCGGCAAGCGACAATCTCTTCATCACCGGCGCTTTCTCGCTACTCAACCTCCTGCTCGGCACATCGATGCAGTCCCTGCTCGAAGAGATGAATCTGCCGGAATCGGTATCCGATGCCTTGCTGTACAACCAGGGGGAGTTCGCCCCCTTCCTTCGCCTGGCCAGCCAATGCGAAAATTTCGACGCTGCCGCGCTGATTGCAGCCGCCGAGGAACTCAACCTGTCGCGCGATCAGATCAACCGCGCTCAACTCGTCGCGCTCGGTTTCGCCGACAGCCTGCAAGCTTGAGGGGGTTCTCGTCCTGCGTTTTTTGAGCCTAAGTACCCCCTGAGCGATTTATTACCGTTCCGCGCGCAAATCGAAAACAGGCGCGCGGATTCAAGTGACCGCCGAGCATGAACAAAATCCCGACTGTGTCGGACGCCACGCGCGACATCGATCGTGCGCGGGATAGCTTGGCCAAGCCAAAACAGAGAAAAGAGCGAGCGGTTTCGCAGGCTGTTCCCTCCGCGCAGGAAGTATCGCGCCCGGTTCAGCCGGAAAGCAGCGCCGCCATTTTGCATGCACTTGCCACCGCGCAGCCGGACTGGTCGGAAATCGCATTGATCGCCGCGCGCGATCCCATCCTGTGCCTGTTTCTGCTTGCCGCCGCGCCACTCGCACCGGACGAGCTCGACGTTGGCCTGAACGTGGTCTTGCGTCAACGTCTGGCGACCCTCGGCACCGACCTGCTCCGCGCTTGGCTGTTGGGTCTGGACGAACTGTACGCCAAAGTGGGCGGTCCTCAGCCCCAAAACACGCTGCTGACCGCCGAATGCGCGCTTCACCTCGCTATCGAAACCCACTATCCGCGCCCGGACGAAGCCTATCTGGGCGGGCTTTGGAGCGCATGCGCCACATCCAGACCTGATCTGGCAAGCAGGCAGGGGTTTTCCTCCGATCAAGGCATCCCTCCGTTCACGCATTGGGTGCGTCACTGCGGCTTGCCGGAAACCTTGATCGACGCCCTTGAACTTGGCCCTATACTCGACGAGCAGGCGTTGGGCGGCCATCCCTTGGTACGCCTGCTCAAAGCCGCGCAATGTCTTGCCGGCGATGCCTGGGAAACACAGCGCGAGCGCGTGCGTGCGCTCACCGGCCTATCCGTCGCTACCTTGTCCAGCCTGCGAACCGATGTCGGTTATATCGTCGCGGGGCATGTCACCTACCCACCGGTGCCCCCCATCGCAGAACGGTCCGTGCTTGCCCCCATGTCCGGTGGCGATCCGCTCCACATCTCCGTGCTGCATGGCTTGATCGCCGCGGCCTTTACCGATTTGCCGCCCGAAGCCGTGGCCGCCCGGTTGGCGCTCGCCTGCCCGCTGTTTGCCCGGCAGCCGCAGCCGATCCTGTTGGCCGCCGATCAGGCGGGGTTTTTGAAATCGCTATTGCCGACCGCGCCGCCATCGCTCACGGCGCACCTGGCCGAACTGCATCTGCGCGAGGACGACGAAGCAAGCTGTATCGCGCTTGCCATGCGCAGCGGCAAATCAACCGGTTATTTCCCCACGAGTCCTGTACCAGGTCGCAGCACGGCCGATTGGCATGTCGCCCGCTGGCTCGGCCGTCGCGGTTTTTGTTGCCTGCCACTGTCTTCCGGTGAAGGTAGTAGCGCCGTCGCCGTTGTCAGCCTGGAGCGGGAACGCGACCTTGGAGCCGCCGAGCACTGGTTGTTGAGCGAACTGCTTGCCGCCGCTGCCCGCACCGTCCGTAGCATGAATCGTCAGCACGAGCATTTCGTTGCCCGCGAGGCGGCCTTGCATACACGTTTTCGCGAACACCTGCGGCGTGTCGCGCACGAAGCCACCAACCCGCTGACCATACTCAAGGCCCGCCTCGACATGCTGGGCCTCAGCCAGCCCGAAGACGGTGCCTTGCAAGACGAAATGCAGTTGCTGAACACCGAACTCGACCGCATCGGTAATTTGCTCCGGCGCGCGGCCGAACTACCGGCAGACGAGGTCGAAGCGCCCTGCTGCCGAGTCGCGGACTTGCTGCGCGACATGCGCGCGGCTTACGGCGACGTATTGTTTTCCAGCCGCGGTATCGTCTTCGATCTGCACACCGCAAACGGCACAGCCACGGCAGCCATACCCGCGTCCACGCTCAAACAGGTATTGCTCAATCTGCTCCGCAACGCATCGGAAGCTTTACAGCCGGGTGGGAAGCTGTCGGTATGGCTGGCCGGGCCGGTTATCGTCGACGGTCGTCCTTGTGTCGAAATCCAGATTACCGATAACGGTTCCGGGCTTTCCGCCGACCGCGCGGCCGACCTTTTTTCTCCACGCCCCAGCGCCAAGGGCGATAACCACCAAGGCGTCGGCCTTGCCGTGGTGCACGATCTACTCGCACAGTGGGGCGGATTGATTTTATGCCGGAGCCAGATCGGCGTCGGTACCAGTTTCGAACTGTTCATCCCACTCGATCAGCCGGCGTGACTATTGCACTGGCGACAAGCGCTGTAACATGAGGGGCAACAGTGGGAAAATCATGCTTGTTCCAGGAAAATCATCTTTCCTCACGCCGATCGCGGGAAAAACCCCCGAGCCCGACGCGACATGCCGCATCCTTATCGTCGATGACGATGCGCCGTTGCGGCACACCTTGTCCCATGCCCTGTCGAAAGCCGGGCGTTCGTTCGATGATTGCGGCAGCGTGGCCGAGGCCATCTCCCTGCTGGAGCGAAACGCTTACGAGCTGATTCTGCTCGACTATCTCTTGTCCGATGCCACCGGGCTCGTCCTGCTCGACTGGCTGGCCGAACGCCGGAGAGAAGAGGCCGTCATCATGATCAGCGGCGAAGACGCCATCGAAGCCGCCATCGGCGCTCTGCGCCATGGGGCCGATGACTACGTGCGCAAACCCTATCACGTCGCGCAACTGCAACGGGCAGTTGAAAGCGCTTTGCACAAAACCACCTTGGGGCGCGCCAACCGCTTGATGAGCCTGCGCCTGCGCGATTCCGAGCGCTTGCACCGCTATCTCGTCGAAAGCGCGCCCGATCTCATCTTCACGCTCGATTTGGAAGGGCGCTTCAGCTACATCAATCCACGCGTCGAATCGCTCCTCGGATACAGCCGGGAAGTCTTGATGCACTGCCCCTTCGTCTCCCTGGTCGTACCGGAAGACCTCGATCACGCCCAAGCCCTGCTGGCACCCGATGTCCTTTCCAGCGTGGGGTTCAATACCGAATTGCGTCTGCGCCGCAGCAACGGCGAACTACAAGATGGCGGCATGGCCAGCGTCACCGTATCGCTTGCCGGCCTTCCCATACTCGACGATCAGCACCGCATTACGGGTTTGTACGGCGTTGCCCGCGATATTTCCGAGCAGAAACGGGCTGAAGAAATCATCACTTTTCAGGCCTACTACGATCAGCTTACCCACCTGCCCAATCGCGTGCTGTTCAAGGACCGGTTGGAGCTTGCCATCGCACAGGCCCAGCGCCGCATGGGCGCGCTCGCTGTCCTGTTCGTCGATGTGGATCGTTTCAAGCTGGTCAACGATACCTTCGGCCATGCCGAAGGCGATGCGTTACTACGCGGTATCGCGCTTCGCATATCGGCCACATTGCGGCGCGGCGATACGCTGGCACGTCTGGGCGGGGATGAATTCATCATTCTGCTGCCCGATATTTCCCAGCCCGAAGATGCTGAAACCACGGTAAACAAGATTTTTCAGGCGCTAGCGACACCGTTCAACCTCAGCCATAGCGATTTTCGCGCCACGGTCAGCATCGGCATCGCCCTCTTCCCACGCGATGGCACCAACGCTGAAGATCTGACCCGGCATGCCGATATCGCTATGTATCAAATCAAGCGTTCAGGCAAAAACGGTTTCCGCTTTTTCGATTCATCGCTCAACGTTCACCACCGCGAGCGCATCGCATTGGAAAACGATCTGCGCGGCGCGCTTGAGCAAGGCGAATTCGAGCTGTACTACCAGCCGCAGGTCGACCTATCTCGCAACCAGATCGTCGGTATGGAGGCACTGCTGCGCTGGAAGCACCCCACCCACGGCTTCATCAACCCCGCCGTTTTTATCCCGCTCGCGGAGGAACTCGGCTTGATCGGCGAAATCAGCCGCTGGGTACTGGAACAAGCGTGCCGGCAACTCGCGCTTTGGCGCCATGACGGCCATCGTGAACTGCGTATGTCGATCAATTTGTCCTCGCACGACTTCGACAGCAAGAGCATCGTTGGCATCGTCACTGATTGTGTTACCCGCCATAAGCTGCCGCCTGCGTTGATCGAGCTCGAAATCACCGAAAGCATGATGATGCGCGACGACGCCGGTGTTGCCGCCAAAGTCCGGCAACTACGCGGCGCAGGTTTTGGCGTGGCCATCGACGATTTTGGCACCGGTTATTCGTCGCTCGCCTATCTGCAGAAATTTCCGGTTAGCACGCTAAAAATCGATCGTAGCTTCATCCGCGACCTCGAAGGGCCGCAAACCAGCCCCATCGTTTCGGCGATCGTCGCCATCGCCCGTGGTTTCGGCTTGCAACTGATCGCCGAAGGCGTCGAACAAAGCGCACAAGCGGAAACGCTCCGCACGCTCGGCTGCGATGTCATGCAAGGCTACTATTTCGCCTACCCGGGCAGCGCTTCCCAGGCGGGGCATTGGCTCCAGACGCCACCCGAAACCGTGCTGCTTTAAGCGTCCACCGGGTGTGCAAAAGAAAAAAGCCAGTTCGAAAACTGGCTTTTTCTTGTGGAAGCGCGATGCTTCAGCTTATTTCTGGGTCAAAACCCACTCGGCCAACTTCTTCGCATCGTCGGCGTTGACTTGCGGGTTGGGCGGCATCGGCACCGTGCCCCAAACACCGGAACCGCCCTTTTGAATCTTGGTGGCGAGCGTGGCGGCGGCATCCTTCTGGCCGGCGTATTTCGCGGCAACATCCTTGTAAGCGGGGCCGACCAGTTTCTTATCCACTGTGTGACAGGCCAGGCAATTCTTCGCTTTCGCCAGATCGGCATTGGCGAAGGCGGGTGCGGTGGCAAAAAGGCCGATGGCGGCTGCGGCAACGACAAACAGCTTCATAGTGACTCCTTTCAAAAATGCAGGGTACAGAACTTCTGGTCACGGATACTAAACCACGGCAAAGCCTTTGCCTACCTGCCAATAAGTCTGGGTTACGTTGTGCAATTTGAATTGCGTGAAGAGTTTCATTGCCGGACTTCCATATGCTCGTCGACCGGCAGCGGAGCGTGCGGTGTTGTGCGATATGGATTGATGTCCAGCCCGCCGCGCCGGGTGTAACGTGCCCATACGGCCAGCGCTTTAGGTCGGCAGCGCGACAAAATGTCACAAAATACACGTTCGACGCATTGCTCGTGAAACTCGTCGTGTGCGCGAAAGGAAATCACATAACGCAACAAACCGGCGCGATCGATCGCCGCGCCGCGATAGCGCACCACGAGCATGCCCCAATCGGGCTGACCGGTAACGAGGCAGTTCGACTTCAACAGATGGGAATACAGGGTTTCCTCGACCACAGGGCCGCTGGCTTCGAGAAAACGCGGTGCAGGCTGGTATGTGTCGATATCGATATCGATACCGTCAAGGCAAACACCGTCGGGGTACCCGAACGCGCGCGCCGGCCGGCGGTCGAGCGTTTCGATTTCCGCCTTCACCGCGCCACCCGTGGCGGCGGAAAGATCGCGCTCGATGGTAGTGGCAACTTCGCCGGCATCGGCGAACACCTGTTGATTGAAGGCATTCAGATAAAGCTTCAGCGATTTCGACTCCACCAGCCGTGGCGTGTCGGCCGGTACGCGAAAACGGCCGATGGCAACCACCGGCTTGCCGCGCGGATTCAACCAGGACAATTCATACGCATTCCATACATCCTCGCCGGCGAAAGGCAAGGCGCCAGCTCGTAGGCCCAGCTCGTCACGCTTGATCTGGCGCTCAATCGGAAACAACAACTCTGGCGCATACGTGCTGCGGTAACGAACCGGTTGGCCAAGCGGGGAGGCTTCGGCGCCGTGGCGGGGCACAGGGGGGATTTTCATGGAGCACATGGTGGAATTGTACGTGGGAGTAGAGGCAGCGCGCGGACATCGGCGGCTTATGGAGCCGATCTTGCAAAGCCATTTATGATTGATACTTGCCCAGCACGTGTTCCATATACCGCGCCATGAATCCCGAGCACGCTGTCGATATCTACATCGAACGACCTGAAAAGTGCGTTCACATTCACCGACGCAGAGATGCAACATCCCTCTCTCTTCCCCCTGGCACATCGGTCGGCTTGCTGGGCGCCGTGGTTTCGGAAGGGCTTGTACCCAAGGAGTCGAGTGGCTTCCAGTGGGTACCCATGGGTATCTGCTTGCCCTTCTCGTGGGAGCAAGTCGATTGCGTTACCGTCATACGCCGGGACGGTAAGTTGATTGTCGCCACGCCATTTTGCTCGTGGGGCAAGGCGCCCGATATCGTGCTTGCCCGCCAGCCCAAGTGGGGCGTATTGGGCGAGGCCATCTTCCAGCAAGCGGATTATCCCTATACCCACGGACTGATATAGAACGTCCGGACTGGCTGGGAGCCTGTCCTGAATTCTGCGTGCGAGGCATAACATGTGTCTGCGAGAAGGAGCATGCATGCCAACCAAGACGGGCAAGCAAGAAACTGCAGCGGTACTCCCCAGTATTCCAAAGGAGCGCTATGGCCGAACAGAAAACAGGCAGAGAAAAAAGGCTTAATATTGTTTCGCCATTGCTCGTCTGCGCGGCGTTGGAATAACCGCTTACCGTGCAGCCATTGCAAATTTTCGCGTAAATCCGGATCCTGGATCGATCGGGTTTTTCTGCCAAACGTGGCCATCGGGGACGCTTTCATGCAACGTCTGTTCGTTCTTCTCTGCGCACTGCTGGCCGTCTTTGGCCTGCCCGGTTGCGACTACTTCAACGTGCGCGAACTGAAACCCGGCGTTTCCACCGCGGAAGAAGTGCAGACTCGCTTTGGTCCTCCGCAAGCCGAATGGCCTAACGACGACGGTTCGATAACCTGGGAGTACTCACGCCAGCCCATGGGCGCCGAGTGCTACATGATCACCATCGGGCCGGATCACGTACTGCGCGCAATCGATCAGGTGCTGAACGAAGCCACATTGGCGCGGGTCCAACCTGGGATGAATGGCGCCCAGGTGATGCGCCTGATCGGGCGTCCCGCGTCGCGCCAGCGCTTCGACCTGAAGCATGAAACGGTATGGGAGTGGCTCATCGACCGTGGCGGACATACAGGCCAGCTACTCTATTTCACCGTTACCTTCGACGATACCGAACGCGTCATCACCACCGGACGCTACACCAAACACCATAACGGCTAAACTGAAACCGGAGGTTTACCTATCATGTCGGCATCCATCCTCCCCGCCTCTTTCCGAACTACAACCCGTACCACATTCGTACGCCTCTCTATTTTGCTGGCCGCATTGGCAGCGCTCACCCTGTTCGCCGGGTGCGCGCAATGGCCCGCACATCCTTATGCCACCGAAGCCGAAACTATTGCCGCGCACGGCCAGCCGGTCCGGCGCTGGGCAAATGCTGACGGCACCACGACACTGGAATACTCGACCCAGCCGGGCGGCACGATCTGCATGATGGTCACGGTCGATGCCGCCGGGCGCGTGCTGCGGCAAGCGGATGCGCTGACCGTGGAAAATCTCGCCCGCGTGAGCGTGGGCATGACGCGCGAAGAAGTCTCCCATATGCTGGGCCGTCACCGCACCGTAGAGTACTTCCCGCGCCTGCGGGAAGAGGTATGGGATTGGAATATCGACAACTCCACCGGGCCCGGCATCGCGACCCTGTTCAACGTCCATTTCATCGACGGCAAGGTCGCGCGTACCAGCCAAACCTACATCCACATACGTGGCGACAACAGATGATCAGGCCATTTCGTTTGCCTCCCACCATCATGCAAAGCACACTCGCTGTTCACGCAGATTCGTACCCCGGCCCCCGCACCAGCCGCCGCTCGCCCTGGTGGATGCTGCTGCTCGTTCTGGTTCTTGCCGTATTGAACGGCTGCGCCGCTTTCGCCCCGCCCCGCCCCTATACCACCGCGGGCGAAGCCGTTGCCGAACGCGGCCGGCCAACCCGGCAATGGGATAACGGCGATGGTACGCGCACGCTCGAATTTTCCACGCAGCCAAACGGCTATACCTGCCTGATGGTGTTGGTGGACGCAGGGGATATCGTGCTACGCCAGTGGGATGCGTTGGCGCTGGAAAATCTTGCCCGCGTACAGGTCGGCATGGACAAAGAGCAGGTTTCCCGCCTGCTGGGGCAACACCGTTCGGTACAGACTTTCAGCAACTCCGGCGAAGAGGTGTGGGATTGGAACATCCGCAACGATGGTCCCGGTATTGCCACCCTGTTCAACGTCCATTTCATCAACGGCAAGGTCATGCGTACCAGCCAGACCTACACCTATCCCGAATGGGAAGGCACTTTCGGGCCGTATTGGGGGGGAGCCGGCTACCCCTTCTATCCGATGTACGGGCCATTTCCTCGCCGCTATCGGTATTACCGCTAAGCGCCCGCTCAATCTTCCCTCCAGCCTTAAGTTTGACGATGCAGGGCCGTTACTGGAAAGCATGGGCAAACAGGCTAAGCTGCACAAGACGGGCCTATACGTAACGTTCTGTTGCGAAATGCCGTAAGCGCGACAAATTGTGCAGCTTTACCGCCGTGCCGCAACGGTACGTCCTTTGCGGACCTGAAAAGCATGGGCGCTCATGAAGCAAGGAAAAACGGCGGGTAAACGATCCATGCATACGATTAATGATTAATCAATATCCATCGGATAAAAGAAGAGATTGAATAATGTTTTCAGCACTTCAGCGTCAACCCCTTCTCCGGCAGACCCTGATCGGTGTCGTTGCCTTGTGCCTGGTCGCAACGGCTGGGTTGTTCGCTATCCTGTCATCCCACGTCCGGCAGGTCGCGCTGGAAGAAAGCCGTCTTGCCCTTAAAGCCCAGGCCAACCTGATCGTACAAACCTTCCAGTACGCGGAAGAAGGCTTGAAACTATCCGCGCAAGAAGCGTTGGCGCGTTTTGAGTCCGGACTCCCCCACCCGCATCTGACTGGGGAAAAAATCACCCTGGCTGGCACATCGCTGCCAGAACTGACATTTGGTTCTATCCGCGGAATCGGCAACCAGCAATTTCTGCTGGATTACAAAAAAAGCAATCCGACCCACGATGCCGCTTTTCTGGTCAAGGAGGGCGACAAGCTCTACCGCGGCACCACCTTGTTGAAAAACAAGGATGGCGCTTACCGCGACGGCGAACTGATATCCGATGAATACACGAAGGTGCTGCTGTCTGGAAAGCCCTATGCCGGCACGCTTGAGCGTAGCGGGAAAATGTATGTCCTGGCGGCAAAGCCGGTGCTGGATGAAAAAGGCCAGATGATTGGGGCCATCACCTTGCGGGTCGATGTCGATCGCAGCATCGCGATGCTGAAGGAAAACCTGAACGACATTGTCATTGGGAAAACCGGTTACCCCTATGTCGTCGCAGAAGCCACGGGTGACGCCAAAGAGCCGCGCTTCATCCTCCACCCGACTCTTCAGGATAAGCCTCTGTCCGCGGCGGGCATTGAAGTACAGAATGTCATTACGCCCATGCTGGAACAAAAGAGCGGATCCACTTCTTACGACTGGAAAGACGAGCACGGCAAAATTCGGCAGAAAAGCGCCGTTTTCGAATATCTTCCCGCCCTGCACTGGGTCGTGGTGGCCGCCTCGTGGGAAGACGAATTCACCGCCCCTTTTGACAGCATCCAACAACTGCTCATCGCCGGATTGATCGGCACCATCATCGTTCTGGCCGTTGGCTTGGCGCTGTTGACCCGTCGGCAACTGCGTCCGCTCACGAACGTGGCGCACAGCCTGGAGCAAATGGGGAAGGGCGATCTGACTTATCGTCTCGACACTGCGGTCAACTCGAAAAACGAAATCGACCAGTTGTCCCTGCGCATCAACCAGACCAGCGATTCCATGCGGGATCTGGTCGGAACGATCCGCTCCACTGCGGAAAATGTTTCCGGCTCGGCGACCAGCATGTTTGACTCGACGCGGCAGGTGCGAGGCCTGATCGACGGTCTGTCCGCCTCCTCCGAGGAAATCGGCAGCAGTATCGAGCAGCTTTCCACATCGATCGAACATATCGCCGAGTCAGCGCGCGCCTCGTACCAACTCGCGGATGAGGCCGTGACCAAGGTCGGAAGCGGGAAACAAGTCGTGCTTGAAGTCATCCAGTCGATGCACTCCGTCGAAAACCGCGTCCAGGCCTCCCTTACCGAAGCTGAAAGCCTGACCTCGCATTCGCGCCACATCGAAGCGGTTGTTGCAACGATTGTCCAGATTGCCGGGCAAACCAACCTGCTCGCGCTCAATGCGGCTATCGAGGCTGCCCGCGCGGGCGAGGTCGGCCGCGGTTTTGCTGTCGTCGCCGACGAAGTACGCAAACTGGCTGAGCAGTCGGCGCGTTCCGCCGATCAAGTCAGAGAAATTCTCAGCCGCGTCACCGCCGGCGTTGTTTCGGTTCAGACATCGATCAACCAGGGTGCCGATGAGGCGCGTAAAGGCGCTGAAAAAAGCGGCATGGCGGAGACCGCATTGGCGGAGATCGAAACCATCACGCGCGATATCGCTGTAAACGTCACCACCATCGCTGACGCGACACGCGAGCAAGCGGCCGCGGCGCAATCCATGGCACAACAGATCGCAACCACCGTGCAAACCACTCAGGCGACCGATGAGCTTATCCGGCATGCTGCGGAGAATGCCGAAGATCTGAAAAAACAGGCCGAAACCCTGACACGCGAAGCCGGCCACTTCGTTGTCTGAAAACCCATGCACAGCATGTGGCCGTTGTAACCGGGGTATGAAAAAGAAATACCCCGGCGATATCGGCAAGAAAACGTCCGAAGCGTTTACCCGGAAGATCGTAAACAGACGCTAAGCGACATTGCGGTAAGGCGCGCCTTGTGCGCGCACTCAGGCACTCAGCAAACTCGGCCCGGCATCCGGGTGGGGTTTGCGCGAGACTTTGATCGGCGACATCGCCGCAATCGCATCGGCTTGCAACTCGGGGCTCAGAAAAGGCTTGAGCCCCTGCGGTTGGCGCGGATGGCGCGCGAAATCTTTCTTGGCCGCCTCGAGTTGCTCCTTGTTGGCGCTGAAGTAGCGCGCCGCCTGGATGATGGTCGGTAGATTGCGTACCACGTGCAGCAGACTCCAGCGGTGTTGCCACAAGCGCTTGGCGAAGCGGCGGCGGTAGCCCTTGCTGTCGTAGTAGCGGCGCACATGCCAGTTGTAGAGCGCGTCCATTTCCTCACGCGAGGAAAACCCCTGGGGTTGATAGACGAAGTTCAAACAGTTCATGAGGCGCCAATCCTCGATGAAGCCGCCCTCGCGGCCCGACACGCATTCGTCCCAGATCGGCGCGCCGTACATCGGGCTGAACTTGGTCATGTTCATCTCGTCGAGGTCCAGCGAGAGAACGAAGTCGCTCGTGATTTTGAGCGTTTCGGGCGTCTCGCCGGGCAGGCCGAAGATGAACAGACCCTTGGCGCGCAGGCCGGCCGCGTGAATCTTGTGCACCGTCTCGCGTACCGCTTCGAGCGTAACGCCGGTCTTGTGCCGCTCCATCATGCCGGGGTCGGCCGACTCGACGCCCATCGAAACCATGAAAGCGCCCGCGCGCTTGAGTAGCGCGAGCATTTCATCGGAGGTATGGCCGGTGCGGATCGCGCAGTTGAAATCGACGCCCAGCGGCTTGGCGATCAGCAACTCGCACAGTTCATGGATGCGCTTCTTGTGCGCGGTAAACAGATCGTCGTAAATGTTGATGTGGTGCACGCCGAAACGGTCGCGCAGATGACGGATGTGGTCGTGCACGTACTGCGGCGAGTTGTACTTGTACAGACGCTCGTACACCGTGCGGTCACAGAAAGAACAGGTGTAGGGGCAGCCGCGCGAAGTGATCATGGTTGCCCCCCAGCGCTTCTCGTAAGAGAACAGCGGTAAGTGGTAACCGTGCGGAAAGCCCGCGAGTTTTTCGTAAGCGGGGAAGGGCAACTCGTCGAGATCGAGGATGCGCGCGCGGCGCGAGTTGATCACGACGCGATCGCCATCGCGGTAGATGATGTTGGCAATCTCGCGCTCGGCCTTGCCCTCGGCCACATCGAGGATCGCACCCTCGCCTTCGCCGATGCACAGGTAGTCGATTTCGGGAAAGTGTTCGAGCAGCGGCGCGCCAATGGACGACACATGCACATTGCCGAAAAAGGTCTTGATGTGCGGCTGCTTGCGCTTGATGTAAGCGGCCATATCCACCGCGTCCATAAAGCCCGATGTCGTGGCGGAAAAGCCCACGAGCTCCGGCTTGGCGGCAAGCACCTGTTCGGCATTGGCCTCGATGGAGGCCGGTGCGTAAGGCCCCATGCAATCGTGTACGGTAGTGGGGTGGCCGTGCTTTTCGAGCCAGGAGGCCAACTGAAGAATCCCGATAGGCGCCATGCGGTTGGCCAGCACGGTAAAGTCGGGCTGGCCGGGAACAAAATTGAAGCCAGCAGGGTGAACGAGCGTAACGCGCATGGCAGGTAGGACTCAGTGGTAAACAAAAACGCTTGATTGTCGTGTATTTGTGTGCACGCCAGCCATAAATTTTGAGTGCGCGGCATAGCATGCGGGCAAGGAATGTGTCCGCCAAGCAGGCACCCCGTCAGAAAATTATTGTGCCCGTCCGGCTGAGCCGGGGTGCTTATTGGCTTGCGATAAGGCTGTCGTAGGCTTCGACGGCGCGCTGTACGGTGTAACGCTGCAATACGTCGGTGCGCGCTTGTTCTCTGAGCGCGTCGAAACGGTGCGGGGTTTCCAGGGCGTCGAGCATGCGGCCGGCGATGGCCTGGTCGTCGAAGAAGTCGACCAGCAGGCCGTTTTCCCCGTCGCGGATGACTTCTTCAACAGGCGCTGTGCGCGAGCCGATCACCAGGCAGCCACTGGCCATGGCTTCGAGCATCGACCACGACAGCACGAAGGGGTAGCTCAAATAGACGTGCGCGGCGGAAACCTGCAGCACTTTCCGGTAGGCCGGCACGGGCAATTTGCCGGTGAAGTGGGTGCGCGCGGGGTCGAGCTTGCATTCGGCCAGCATCTTTTCGCGCCAGTTTTTCGCCCCGCGAGGGCGGCGGCCGTAGCTGACATCGTCCCCGCCAAGGATCACGGTGTGGCAGTGAGGATGGCGGCGCTGGACGATTTCCAGCGCGCGCATGAAGTGGTGAAAGCCGCGATAGGGTTCGAGGTTGCGGGCGACGTAAGTGATGACCGGGTCACCGGCCCTGAAGGTGATGCCCGCGGGGGTGGTGAAGCTGGCTTGCGGGTCGGGCGCCAGCCCTTCGGTATCGACGCCTTCATGGATGACGGCGATTTTGTCGCCGAAGAGGGCAGGGTGGCGCGAACGCTGCCATTGCGTGGGGCTTACGCCGGCATCGCAATGCACGAGGTTGAGCGTGTGCAGCGTGTTCCAGGTGCGCACGCGCGCATGGTCGTCGAGATTGGCAGGAAATTCGGGGTCGAAGCCGAGGTCGGAGCCCGCCGTGGCGTAAAACCACTCGCATAGATGGATGAGCCGCGTGTCGGGGAAAACGTCGCGCAGGTAGAGCGTTTCTCCCCAGCCGGGATGGGCGATGACGATATCGGGAACAAAGCCGTCGCGTTTGAGTTGCAGCAGCATGCGCACAACCGCCTGGCCGTGCAGCACCGCGTTTTCCAGTTGGCGCAGATAGGCGTGTGTGCCTTCGGCGGGCGTGCGGTGCAAGGCGTAGCGGTGCCAGCGCGCGCCGGGCATGCCGGGCGCCGTGTCGCGCCCTAGGCCGACGACCTGCCACCCGGGCCGCTGTGACCAAGTTTGAATGAGGTGGCGGAACTGGCCAGGGAAGTTCTGGTGGATGAAGAGGATGCGCATGAGGGTTGCAGGGGGCTGAAAGCCTGCTCAGGTTGTGCTCAGGATGGCGTCGATACCATGAGCTTGACATGGTAAAAGGATATTCTGGCGATATCGGTCAGGAAATGTAGTCTTGCATTCCATAGCCGAGGAAGTCAGGCCGTTGAATCCCAGTGCCCCTCAAAGTCAAAGGATAATTGCCGCTGGTGCCGGATTGCGAGCAGATAGATCATTCCGGTTCCGCCAATGGCCGCATAGAGCAGCAGATAGTGCTTCAGCACGTATTCCCGAATCGCGTCGGTTTCGGGTGTCAATGCGGCTAATTGCTTCTTCAAGGTAGCAACGGCGTTTGTGGCTTCGACCGAACGTATCTGCCGCCGGAGAAATGGCCGTCCCATTTCAGGAAACTGTTCGAGATTCGGGATCACTGTTTCCAGCAGTTCATCCAGCAAGCCGTCGAATGCCTGCGGCGCCTCGGCTTCAGCCAGAAAGCGCTCGATCTCTTCAAGATTGCGCTCGAAGTTGGCGGTGAATTTGACGAGCGGCTTTTTTGCCATACGCAGAATCCGAACTGTCAGACGCAACGGCGGCGTTTTAGTGTGTCGATGGCGCTGCGGGCATCCTTGACCCGACCGGCCGCCACATCGTCGAGGCCCTTGGTAGCCTCGTCGATTAGCAGCAAGTGGATGCGTTCGCGCTCTAACCGGTGGTAGTAGTCCAGCCGCTGCGCGTCGATCAGGGCGATGTAACTTTCGCCGTTCTTGGTAATGATCTTCTCGGCACCGGCCTTGACCTCTTCGGCCAGCTCGGAGAAGTTGGCGCGAGCGGTCGAAAGGGGGATGACATCGTTGGCGGAAATTCCCATGGCGGTCTCCATAGATGCATTAAATGTACATTATTTTGTACATCATACGCTCCCGCTTGGAGAACTCAACCCGGCGGCCTGCCCGGCCCTTTCGGCCGAGCTGCGCCCTTTATGAACGCACGAGCAGGTCAAACCACGTAAAGCAGCATGGTCAGGAAGTGGCAAGCGCTTCCGGCCAGCACGAATAGATGCCAGATGCCGTGCCCATGGCGAAGCCGGTGGTCGGTGGCATAGAAGGCGATGCCCACGGTGTAGAAAACGCCCCCCGCCGCAAGCCAGGCAAAACCCGCTGGCGTGAGCGCTTGCCATAGCGGCCACACGGCCACCAGCGCCAGCCAGCCCATCAGCAGATAAATCACCACCGACAGCTTGCGCGCGCCGCGCGCCAGCCAGATTTCTTGCGCCACGCCCAGCAGGGCCAGTCCCCAGACCGTGCCGAGCAGCGACCAGCCCCAGGCGCCGCGCAGCGACACCAGCGCGAAGGGCGTGTAGCTGCCGGCGATCAGCACATAGATGGCGCAATGGTCGAACTTGCGTAGAACGTCTTTGGCGCGGCCGCGCAGGCTGTGATAAAGCGTCGAGCACAGGAACAACAGGATCAGCGTCGCGCCATAGAGGCTGAAGCCGACCACCTTCCATGGATTGCCCTGCAGCCCCGCCAGCGTGATCAGCAGCACGGTGCCGGCGATCGCCAGGCCGGTGCCGATCAGGTGGCTGATGCTGTTGAAACGTTCACCGTGGTACATCGCTCATCCTTCATGCGGCGGGATGGCGGGCTGAGCATGGAATGCGCGGCGCGCATCAAGGCCCGTTACCGCCTGGTGCCAGAGGCTGGCACTCAGGCATCGTAGGCCATGCGAATCACAGTGGCAAACCGGGTGGATACACCAATCCACTCGGCAACTGTATGCGGATGAAGCCAAGTATTCCATTGAAAAACAGATCGCCATCGGGCAGGAATTGCAAAGGCGCATAAATGCCATTGCCGTATATGCTCGTGCCCAGAATGGTCCGATGCACGGTCTGGCCGGTGTTCCAGTCCAGCCCGGTGACCTCCCACCCGCTGTTGTTGGCCTTGTAATATCCACTGACGAAGACGGCGTTCGAGGCGATGCTCTTGCCCGGAATCATCGTGTTTGAGGAGATATCGCCTCTGGACCAGGCCGAACTCCAACTGTGCGTCAGCGCATTCCATTCGAAGCGTTCCACCCCCAGTGGCGAATCCAGGATGGGGCCACGCGCAATCCCATCGACGACGCCATTGCCAGTCCCGCCAGGGCCTACGTTGTTGACGACAAAAGCACCGTAGCCATCGACGGTAACCGACTGATCGGATTGAATGAATTCCGTGCTCGGCGGCAATCCCGCCATCACTGGAATCTGACCCGCGATGCGACTGGTGAACCCAAGCGGAATCTCATTTCGCCAAAACGCCATCAGATTCATGCGCTTCAGCCCATCGGTGATGACCACCAGCTTGTCGACATCGGCGCCAAACCCCATCAGCGTGGGCGTGGAACCCGAGCCCGATTTGAAGAGCGTCGGGAAGGTATCGCCGCTTGGATAGGAGACTTCCCAGGCGCCATCCAACGCCTGGGTCGACAAGATGCTGCCAGTCCATACGACCTTGCGCATCTTCTTGTCGCTGACGATGTAGATGCCATTGCTGTCGTCAATGGCAAAAGAATTCGTAATGGTTTCGTCACTGCCAAAGCGGATGGTTTGCGGGGTGGTGCTGAAATTTCGATCCACGATCGAAATCGAGCGTGTTCCCTGAACCGCCAGCCACCCGTCGTAGGTCATGGAAACGCCCGTGACGACCTCCCCCGACTGCACAAAGGCAGAGGATGGCAATGAGCGCAAGATGCGAATTCCCAGAATTGGCAGCGCCGGTACAGTCAGGCCGACGGCCACGATGCCATTCGCCGTCCCTGAATAAAGCACGTTGTTCAAGTCGACGACGCTATAAGCCGGGCCGGTGGAAAGCTGGGTCGCGATCCCCAATTGCTGAACCGCCTGCTGAACTTGCTCCACGGTGCTGAAGGGTTGGGTCAGCACGGCAGTCAACAAACTCTGAGCGGCGACGGTGACGGGGGGCAGCAATAAGGTGGCCCCCATTTGCGTCACGGCATCGTGGGCCACGTTCAAATACGAGATTCCTGTCGACGACACCGCCCAGACATAGTCAGGCACGGTCGATTTGAGCGTGACGAAGTTCAGAATGCCGTTGCTGGCCTGGGGTGTTACCCCCAGCAATCCATAGGCCGTTCGCGTGCCTACGGGAACGGCTTCGGGAAAGGCATCCGTCTGAGCGGGATCAAAGTGCGTCATCGCCCCCTTGGGCGCTGACAGATAGGGATTGGGCGCGGGGCTAGCGGCCATGCCATTGAGCGTGAAGCCCCAAGCCCCGCTCACGAAGGCCATGACCATCAATGGCTTGCTCAGACGATGAAGCATCATTTCACCTCTCTCCAAAACTGGTTGAGAAACAAACGATCGTGACCGCAATCTTCGTGGAAGCCTGGAATCAAGAAATGAGCGACCGCGCATGGCGCGGTCGCTCATTTCTCCGGTAAGCGTAGAAGATCGAGAGAGCTTTTGCCGAAGCCGAATCGGATGCTTCATGCTCTTCATCCAGAGTCCATCCTGGATGAAGAGCATGCTCAAGTCAGGTATTCGGGATCACGTATACGGTCATCGCCGCATCGGGAGCATCGCTCGCCCAAATAGGCAAGCGCGGAATGTTGAGATGCGAGTCGGGTGTCGATACCCCACTGCTGCTCGTACTGTGGCGGCGATTTGATGCCTCAGCCGCTGCGACACGAGCAAAAGCCGCATGCTTCCATCGCGCAGGAGGATCTTCACGGGCGGGGGTTTGTAGGGGGTTTTGTAGTTTTGGGTTCTACAAAACAAAAAGGCTCTTGATTTTCAAGAGCCTTTAGATATTTTTGGCGGAGAGGGCGTCTGCCACGTCTACGAACCAATACGTCCCACGAAGTCTCATAACATATTGATTTTATTTGCATAATTTAGCGAGTCTCGTCCCAGGAAATGGCGCAACATCTTGCTGAATCGCAGTCATTTTTGTATGATGTTTGTAGGAAGGAAAATATCTATCCGCTATGGGCAGAGGGTTTAGGCTGACTCAACTCCAGGTCGATCGCACCAAAGGCAAGAATCTACTGGCTGACGGGGCGGGCCTGTACCTGAACATCACCGAGAATGGTAGCCGTTCTTGGCTCTACCGATATATGTTGCTCGGCAAGGCCCATTGGATGGGCTTGGGTTCATATCCCGACGTATCGTTGGTAGAGGCCCGCGAGCAAGCCGCAGAGGCGCGGAAACTCACTCGCCAAGGCATCGATCCCCTTACACAAAAGCGAGAGCATAAGCAGGTCGTTCGCGCAACGCTGGGTAAGCTCATCACCTTCGATGAAGCTGCCAAGCAGTTCATTGCCGATAACCAAGCCGGTTGGCGCAACCCTAAACACGTCGCGCAGTGGCATGCGACGCTGGAAACCTACGCTTCGCCGAAGATTGGAGCACTGGACGTTGGGCTGATCGAAACGGCGCACATCGTCAATATCCTCAAACCAATCTGGACCAAGAAAACAGAAACAGCCAGTCGCGTGCGGGGACGCATTGAAAACGTGCTCGATTGGGCGACAGTTCACAGGTATCGCAGTGGGGAGAACCCCGCCCGTTGGAAGGGGCACCTTGAGCACATCCTTCCGAAGCCTTCGGCCGTCGCCAAGGTTGAACACCATGCAGCGTTGCCGTGGAAGGAAACGGCGACGTTCATGAAGGCACTACGTAAGCAGGAAGGCATTGGCGCCCGCGCGCTGGAGTTCCTGATTCTCACAGCGGCCCGCTCGGGCGAAGTCCGGCTGGCCCCATGGAGTGAATTCGACCTGGACGCAGGCGTATGGACTGTGTCGTCCGAGCGCATGAAAGCACGGCGCGAGCACCGTGTGCCGTTGCCAGCGCGAGCCGTGGCAATCGTTCGCGAGATGAAAAACCTGAATAGCGCCGAAAGCTATGTTTTTCCAGGAACGAAGACTGGCCGGCCGATGTCGGACATGACGCTGACAGCGGTGCTCAAACGTATGGAGCGTGGCGCCCTGACCGCGCACGGCTTTCGCTCCACGTTCCGCGATTGGGCTGCGGAAGCCACGGACTACCCCGCTGAAATGGCCGAAATGGCGCTGGCGCATACCGTCTCTGACAAGGTGGAGGCTGCCTACCGGCGAGGCGACCTCTTCGACAAGCGGCGCAAGATGACAGAGGATTGGTCCAACTTCTGCAATACACCGTGCAGTTAGCTGGCTGTGTGTAGTCCTGTTCGGGTGCATCCGCGCAGGCTCAGTGCTGAGCATAGGTTGTATGTGAGTGGTTGGCTCTGCTCTTGCTGCCATCGGATGCTTTTTGGGGTAGATTTTCAGAATCCGGTCTTGCAATCAACCCAGGCAGCTCTAGGCTCGTGTCAGGATGTCGATATGAGGAAGTTCTTTTCTTTTTTGATCCTGGCAATTGGTGCGGGGGCTGGGCTATTGGTCACGATCGCGGGGCAAGGTGATTGGGGCGAAGGTGTAGCTATGGCACTTCTGGGAATACTATTCACGGCCCCGATCGCTGGAGTGGTCGCCGGCATCGGAAAGCGACGTGGTCGTCGTAACAGATCCGGCTCAGGATGGATCGCCGGTTCACATGGCTTTTCCTCTGGGGGAAAGGTCGAGGGTGATACTCCACTTCAACGGTGGGATAGGTAGCAAGCAAGTTACTTGCGCTTGAACAGATCCTGTACCGAGTCAGTTATTTCTTCCACGGTCCCGCTTGCGTCCCTGTAGGCCTGTTTAGTCGATTGTCGGAAGAGAGACTTCTTTGACTCCAGCGTTCCATCGTCTGTTTTGACGATTTCCGCCTTGCCGTCGAACTCGCTACGCTTTGCCGCCGTTTCCCCCTGAATCTGGGCGGCCCGTTGCTGCACGTCCCCCCGCACCGATGAGGGCGGTGCAGTCCTCTGATCCAACGGACGACCGGGATCGCTGCCAAAGCTGGATGCCTGGCCGACGTGTGACCGATGAGCCGCCTGAACGTCCGGCGTGAGAGCGGTGTCATCCAACTGCCGCTGGTGCAGATCACGGACCTCATCAAAGGAAACCGGAAGACTCCCTCCATCCGACAGAACACGGTTGGGCCGCAGCGACTGCCGTGCCAGCTCCGCCTCCATCATCGTGTGCGCGGCGGCGCTGTTTCCCCCATAGGTCTGCGCGTAGCGCATGAACATCTCCATGTTGTGCGGATCCTGGGCAATA
>JAVBJT010000032.1:0-16557 GCA_031546845.1 Azoarcus sp.
GTGGTGCCCATGGCGTGGATTGAACACGCGACCTCTCCCTTACCAAGGGAGTGCTCTACCACTGAGCTACATGGGCGCCGAAACCACATGGAGCGGGTGAAGGGAATCGAACCCTCGTCGTAAGCTTGGAAGGCTTCTGCTCTACCATTGAGCTACACCCGCATCACTTGCACACGACGCGCAACCGATTCACATCAACCGCCAAAAACCGCAATTGCAACGACGGCACGCACAAAATCTATGGTGGAGGGGGAAGGATTCGAACCTTCGAAGGTAGAACCGGCAGATTTACAGTCTGCTCCCTTTGACCGCTCGGGAACCCCTCCAAGCGCGAAGCCCCGCACTATAAATCCATGAAAACGACTTGTCAAACCTTACTGCACTGGTCTACAGGGCTCGCTCCATGAGCGGAAGCGCGGTCGTATCCTTGACCGGCTGAAGAACAAAGCTCGATTTCACGCTGGTCACCCCATCCTGCTTGAGCAGCCTATCCAGCAGAAAGCGGGAAAAATGCTCGAGATCGTCCGCGATCACATGCAGCAGATAGTCCATGTCGCCCGTCAAGGCAAAACAGCCCAGCACCTCGGGCCACCCCTGCACCGCGGCATGAAAAGCGTGGATTTGGCTGTCGCTGCGCTTGGCCACTATCACGGTCACATAGGCTTGCAAACCAAGCCCGAGCTTGCGCGGATCAAGCAACGCGACATACCCCCTCACCACACCCGCCTCTTCGAGCTGCTTCACCCTACGCAGACAAGGCGACGGCGACAAGGCAACCTGTTGAGCCAGATCGGCGTTGCTGATGCGGCCATCCCGCTGCAAACGGTCGAGAATCATCAAATCTGTTCGATCCACTCCTAAACCTCTTTTTTCCGCAATTTAATGCCACAAATAAAGCATTTTAAGACTCAATCAACAAGATTATTGCGTCATCACGAGCCTAAACTGAATAAGCAGTACGCAAAAAAACACAACGACAGGAGACACGCATGAGCACCACCCTCAATCCCATTCCGTCCTCCGCTTCCCGCGACGACACGCAACACAACCCGTTGGGTACGGACGGCTTCGAGTTCATCGAATATGCCGCGCCGGACCCCGCGCGGCTCGATGCCTTGTTTCGCCAATTGGGCTTTACCGCGGTTGCCCGCCACCGCTCGAAAGCGGTAACGCTGTACCGCCAGGGCAATATCAACTTCATCCTCAACGCTGAACCGGCCAGCTTCGCCCAAGCCTTCGCCCGCGTTCATGGCCCCTCCGTGTGCGCCATTGCGCTGCGGGTACGCGACGCGGCGGCAGCGTTCGAGGCGGCGATTGCCGCCGGCGCGGAAGCGCATCCGGGCGCGGCGGGACCGATGGAGTTGAATATCCCGGCCATCAAGGGAATCGGCGGCAGCCTGCTCTATCTGGTCGACCGCTACCGCGACGTTTCCATCTACGACATCGATTTCAACTGGCTGCCCGGCGCGGAACGCAACCCACAGGGCCACGGCCTGACCGGGATCGACCACCTGACGCACAACGTGCACCGCGGCCGCATGGATGCATGGTCGGATTTCTATCAGCGGATTTTCAATTTCCGCGAGCTGAAATATTTCGATATCGAAGGCAAGCTCACCGGCCTGAAGTCGCGCGCAATGGTCAGCCCTTGCGGCAAGATCCGCATTCCGATCAACGAATCGGCGGACGACAAAAGCCAGATCGAGGAATTCCTGCACGCCTACAAAGGCGAAGGCATCCAGCACATCGCCCTGACCACAGCCGATGTCTACGCCACGGTCGAAAGCATGCGGCAAGCGAACGTCGTCTTCCTCGACACGCCCGATACCTACTACGAAGGCGTGGATGCCCGCCTGCCGGGGCATGGCGAGGACGTCGAACGCCTGCGTCGCAACCACATCCTTATCGATGGCGCACCCACCGCCGAGGGTGGCCGCCTGCTGCAAATCTTCACCGAAACGGTTATCGGGCCGATTTTCTTCGAGATCATCCAAAGAAAAGGCGACGAAGGCTTCGGCGAAGGCAATTTCAAGGCGTTGTTCGATTCCATCGAGCTGGACCAAGTCCGCCGCGGCGTGCTCGACGACACCGCGCCCCCCAGTCGCACAGCCAAAATAGCGGCAAAAACACCATAATCCGCTTCACTCGCATTTTTCAGCGGAGCGCCATGGATACGCCCCTATTGCACGAACGCCGGCCCTTGCCGCCGGCGTTCATCGACACGTTGCGCGCGCGCTTCGGCGAACGCTTCACCACGTCGGCGGGCGTGCGCGGCCATCACGGCCACGACGAATCGCACTTCGCCGACGCGCCGCCCGACGCCGTGATATTCCCGCACACGACCGACGAAGTCGCCGCGATCGTCAAAACCTGCGCCATGCATGCGGTGCCCATCGTGCCCTACGGCGTCGGCAGTTCGCTGGAAGGGCACATACTGGCTATCCACGGTGGCCTCTGTATCGATTTTTCCGCCATGAATCATGTCGTCGCCATCCACGGCGACGACATGGATGCGGTCGTCCAACCCGGTGTGACGCGCAAACAACTCAATGCCACATTGAACGGCAGCGGCTTGTTCTTTCCCATCGACCCGGGAGCCGACGCCAGCCTCGGCGGCATGGCCGCAACCCGTGCTTCCGGCACCAACGCGGTACGCTACGGGACAATGCGTGAGAACGTACTCGGCCTTACCGCCGTGCTCGCCGACGGCCGTGTCATCCACACCGGCGGCCGGGCGCGCAAATCCTCCGCCGGTTACGACCTCACCCATCTGTTGATCGGCTCCGAAGGCACACTGGGGCTGATTACCGAACTCACCGTGCGCCTGCACCCGCTGCCGGAGGCGATTTCTGCCGCGGTATGCGCCTTCCCCGACGTCGCCGCAGCCGTCAACACGGTCATTCAGGCCATCCAACTCGGCATCCCCGTCGCCCGCATCGAACTGGTGGACGCGCTCACGGTACGGGCGATCAACCGCCACAGCAAAACCGCCTTGCACGAAGCGCCCACGCTGTTCTTCGAGTTCCACGGCTCGCCGGCGAGCGCGGACGAACAAGCGAAAATGGCGCAGGAAATCGCACGCGACAACGGCGGGCGCGATTTCGAATGGGCCAACCGCCCCGAAGAACGCTCCCGCCTGTGGGCGGCACGGCACGACGCCTATTTCGCCAGCCTCAACCTGCGGCCGGGATCTCGCGGCATTACCACCGACGTCTGCGTACCCATCTCGCAACTGGCCGAGTGCATCATGGGCGCGCGCGCCGACATCGACGCCTCCGGTCTCATCGCCCCCATTCTCGGACATGTCGGCGACGGCAATTTTCACACCATCATCCTCGTCGACCCCGCCGACCCCACTGAGCTCGAACGCGCCGAAACCCTCAACCGCGCTATCGTCGAACGCGCCCTGGCGCTGGGCGGCACCTGCACCGGAGAACACGGTATCGGCATAGGAAAACGGGATTTTCTTCTTGCCGAACACGGCGCCGGCGCGGTGGACACCATGCGCCAGCTCAAGCAGGCGCTCGATCCGCAAAACCTGCTGAATCCCGGCAAGATAATTCCTGCCTGATCAGTGAAACATTCGCGCCATTAGCGCATCCAACACACCAAGCGGCGCGAATGAAATGATGACCGAGTAGCGCCCAACGGTGCGGCAGCCGCGCAACCCTCGCGGCCACCGCATCGCCCGCAATACGCAACACGCCCACAAGGCGGATAAAAACGAACGCACGAAAAGGCGTTCTCGCGGATGCAGGAGACAACGCATGGCCGAAACCGACCGTTGGCCGGGCACGCCCGCACAGGCTGGCGCAATCGCCCCGCCCCACCGTTCCCCTAAACTCGAAGACCGCTACACCCAGAGCGCCGGCCGCGTATACCTTTCCGGCTATCAAGCGCTGGTGCGGCTGCTGCTGATCCAGGCGGAGCGCGACGCGCGGGCGGGGCTGCATACCGCCGGCTTCGTCTCCGGCTATCGCGGCTCGCCGCTGGGCGGGCTCGATCAAACGCTATGGAAAGCGAAGACGCACCTTGCCGGCCACGGCATCGTCTTCCAACCCGGCATCAACGAAGACCTTGCCGTCACCGCCGTCTGGGGCTCGCAACAGGTCAATCTGTCACCGTACGCCAAATACGACGGCGTGTTCGCCATGTGGTACGGCAAGGGACCGGGCGTGGACCGCAGCGGCGACGCGTTCCGCCACGCCAACGCCGCCGGCACGTCGAAACACGGCGGCGTGCTGGTGATCGCGGGCGACGACCACGCCGCCAAATCCTCCTCGCTACCGCACCAGACCGACCATTTTTTCAAATCGATGATGATGCCCGTGCTTGCCCCCGCCGGCGTACAGGAATACATCGACTTCGGCATCCACGGCTACGCCCTGTCGCGCTACTGCGGCTGCTGGGTAGCGTTCAAGGCGCTGGCGGACACGGTGGAAACCTCCGCGTCGGTGGATATCGACCCCGAGCGGATCCGTACCGTCATCCCGACCGATTTCCCCCTGCCGCCCGACGGCCTCAACATCCGCTGGCCCGATCCCCCGCTGGTGCAGGAAAAGCGCCTGCTGCACTACAAGCTCTACGCCGCGCTGGCCTACACCCGCGCCAACAAGCTCAACCGCATCGTCATCGATTCGCCCGCGCCCCGGCTTGGCATCATCACCTCGGGCAAAAGCTACCTCGACGTGCGCCAGGCGCTCGACGATCTGGGTATAGACGAACGGCTCGCCGCCGAAATCGGCCTACGCCTGTACAAAGTCGGCATGGTATGGCCACTGGAAGCGGACGGCGTGCGCCACTTTGCCGAAGGGCTCGAAGAAATTCTGGTGGTGGAAGAAAAACGCCAGTTGATCGAATACCAGCTCAAGGAAGAACTCTACAACTGGCGCGAGGACGTACGCCCGCGCGTAATCGGTAAATTCGACGAAAAAGGTGAATGGGCGCGCCTCGACCGCCCCGACGGCACCATAGACCACGGCGACTGGCTACTGCCGGCGGCGGGCGAACTGACGCCGACCGTGATCGCCCGCGCCATTGCCAGCCGCATCGCGCTCTTCTTCACCTCGCCGCCCATCCGCGCCCGCCTCGCCTTTCTCGACGCCAAGGAAAAATCGCTGGCCGAGCGCGTCTTCGCCATCGACCGCGTGCCCACCTTCTGTTCCGGCTGCCCGCACAACACTTCCACCAAAGTACCCGAAGGCAGCCGCGCACTGGCCGGCATCGGCTGTCATTACATGGTCACCTGGATGACCGAACGGCGCACCGCCACCTTCACCCACATGGGCGCCGAAGGTGTGCCGTGGGTCGGCCAAGCGCCGTTCACAACCGAAACGCACATCTTCGCCAACCTCGGCGACGGCACCTATTTCCACTCCGGCCTGCTCGCCATCCGCCAGGCGGTCGCGGCCAAGGTCAACATCACCTACAAAATTCTCTACAACGACGCGGTGGCGATGACCGGCGGCCAACCCATCGACGGCGAACTGAGCGTACCGAAAATCGTCCGCCAGCTACACGCCGAAGGCGTCCACAACATCGTCGTCGTCACCGACGGCAGCAAACGCGCCTACGGCCCGGCCGACATTCCCCACGTACCGCTACGCCACCGCGACGAACTCGACGCCATCCAGCGCGAACTGCGCCACTCGGGCGGCGTAACAGCGCTGATCTACGACCAGACCTGCGCCGCCGAAAAACGCCGGCGCCGCAAACGCGGCACCTTTCCCGACCCCGCGCGGCGCGTCTTCATCAACGAAGCGGTGTGCGAAGGCTGTGGCGATTGCGGCGCCGAATCCAACTGCATGTCCATTCTGCCGCTGGAAACCGAGTTCGGCCGCAAGCGCGAGATCGACCAATCCTCCTGTAACAAGGATTACACCTGCCTCAACGGTTTCTGCCCCGCCTTCGTCACCATCGAAGGCGGCCGCCTGCGCGCCGGGCGCGCCACAGCGGCCGCCGACGACGCCTTCCCCAACGAACCGCCGCCGCCCGCGTTACCGGGCACCGCCCAGCCCTTCGGCATTCTCGTCACTGGCGTCGGCGGCACTGGCGTCGTCACCATCGGCGCGCTCATCGGCATGGCCGCGCACCTCGACGGCAAAGGCGTCACCGTGCTCGACATGACCGGCCTCGCGCAAAAAGGCGGCTCGGTGTTCAGCCACATCCGCATCGCCGACCACCCCGACGCGCTTCACGCCGTGCGCATCGCCGCCGGCGAAGCCGATACCGTGATCGGCGGCGACGCCGTCGTCAGCGCCAGCATCGAAGCCCTCAACCGCATGGCCACGGACAAAACCCGCGCGGTGGTGAACGTCACCGAAACCCCCACGTCCGAATTCACCCGCAACCCCGACTGGCAATTCCCGCTCGACAAAATGCAGCACGCCATCACCGACGCCACCCGCGCCGCCGACTTCATCGACGCCAAGGGCATCGCCACCGCCTTGCTCGGCGACGCCATCGCCACTAACCTTTTCCTTCTCGGCTACGCCTGGCAGAAAGGCGGCGTGCCGGTATCGCTCGACGCGCTGATGACCGCCATCGAACTCAACGGCACCGCCATCGACCTGAACAAGCACGCCTTCCGCTGGGGTCGCCGCGCCGCCCACGACCTTGCCGCCGTCCAGCGCCGCGCTCAGCCGTCCGCCAACACCGCGCCGGTTCATCCGCTTACCGCGAACATCGCCCTGGATCAACTCATCGACCGCCGCGCCGGCTTCCTTACCGACTACCAGAACGCCGCCTACGCCCAGCGCTACCGCGCGCTCATCGAGCGCGTGCGCGCCGCCGAAAAACGCACTGCTGGAAACGACAGCACGCAACTCGCCACGGCCGTCGCCCACAACTACTTCAAACTGCTGGCCTACAAGGACGAATACGAAGTCGCCCGCCTCTACCGCGCCCCCGCCTTCTGGAACAAGGTCGACACCCATTTCGAAGGCGACTTCACCGTCCGCTTCCACCTCGCCCCGACCTTCCTCTGCCACCCCGACCCCGCAACCGGCCGCATCGCCAAACGCAACTACGGCCCCGGCATGCTCAAGGTTTTCCGCCTGCTGGCGTGGATGAAGCGGCTGCGCGGCACGCCTTTCGATCTTTTCGGCTACGCCGCCGAACGCCGCACCGAACGCGCGCTCATCACCGAGTACGAAACGGACATTGCCGGGCTGCTCGACACGCTCACCACGCCGCGCCTCGCGCTTGCCCAAGCCATCGCCCGTCTGCCTGAAGAGATTCGCGGCTTCGGCCACGTCAAAGCCCGCAATATCGAGCACGTCAGACGCAAACGCGGCGAACTATTAGCGCGCTGGCACATGCCGCCGCGCGAGAAAAATGGACGCAATGCCATGTAAAAACTGATTTTGTCCCTGTTTATACGGACACCCCAGCAAACGATACTGACTGCCAGCAAGGCGACTGATGAAACACAAAACAGATCCGAAAAAAGCCGATAACGTTACAGCCGAGAGTTCAAGCAACAAGCCCACCACCGAAGCTGTACGCCTCGTACAACGTCCAGCTACTTTCACGTATCATTAAATTGACAATCAAACAGACGCTTGATTTCTTTAAAAAAACACCCTCATGGCAGGCTTTTGACGAAACAAGATCACAATATGTTCATAATCGCTAAAGCACATATTTTGCGTTTCATCCTTGTCGTTCTGCTGTGCATCGGATGTGCAATAAGCATTTATGGCGCTTGGGTTTGGGCAAAGGCCGGATTCCTTGTTTCCATTGATGAAGTATTTTCTTTGTTTCTCGACTCGCATATAAAAGACAGCCCATTCTATGTCATGGCTATTGGGCTGCTTATGGTCGTTTATTGCTCCATTGAGTTGCAGCTAAAGCGCTGGGAGAACAAGTAGCCATGTTCCACCCTAACATTTCGGTCGAGGCACAGCCTTCGGTTGCTGAGCAGGACTTCCGCAGCAACCCATTTGGTGAGAGTCCGCGGAGTGTCTGAGGATTCTGGATCACAAGAAGGTGCCAGAGGGTTCATCCCCGTGCCAACTTACGGCAAATACCGATAATGCCCGGTGATCGGGTAGCTGAACAAACTGTCTTCTTCCTGCGTGCCCGAGCCGATGTTGTGGATGACCAAAGGCCGTTTGCCATCTGGGCTCCGCTTGTCTGACACAATGACGATGTGCGGCAATTTTCCGCCGATCATTTGCGTGACGAGATCACCAGGCCGGTAATTGGATATTTCGTCGCTGACTTGGAGTTGTGCGCGACGTCTCTTGAAAAACGTCTGGAGATTGGGCACGCGACGATGATCGATGTTGGCGTCCGTGGTTTTTAATCCCCAGGTCTTTGGGTAAACGGAAAAATGGGCTGTCATGTCCTCATGAACCGCTTTTTGGAGGTCAAGACCGAAAGCCTTGCGATAGGCCCGGATGATCACGTCGGTGCAGACACCGCGTTCCTCCAACACGTCGCCATTCGGATAGGCCAGATTAACGTAAGCACCGTCGTAAAAGCGCGTAACGTCGATCTGGGTGCGGGCGGCTAAAATCAATTTAGCTGCCTTGGGGCTTGTTGAAGATTGTTGTCGGGCGGGTTGAGCCTGAACGATGCTCCCCGAAATAACGGCCAGAAAGCAGGCTGTCACGAAGAAGATGGTGCGCCAAACGGCCATGCTTTCTCCCTGGAAGTCAGATTATAGGTATTGGAATACACGTTACCCTACCTCTGATGAGCTAAGGAGTTCATCTCCGTGCCAACTTACGGCAAATACCGACAATGCCCGATTTTAATTTTTTTGAGCGCCACAATAACGTACTGCACAAGCGATATCAGTGCGATATGAAAATAAGGATAAATCCATGACCATCACAAAATCAATAATCACACACTATGTCATTAATCCTGAGGATAGCTATTTTGTGCATGGAATTTCTCCTGTGGAGATAGTCGAAGTAGTGGCTTATGATTGCTCATGGCCTGAAATATACGCCGAAGTGGCATCTTCCATTGAGAAGGGACTAGGTTCGAGCGCACAAAGAATAGACCATGTTGGCTCCACTGCCATACCGGGCATTGCGGCTAAACCTGTGATTGATATTGACCTGACAGTTGCTGATCCTACTGATGAAGAAAACTACGTGCCTGCACTCGAAAATCTAGGTTTCCAACTTATTGTCCGTGAACCACGTTTCCACGAACATCGTCTTTTTCACCTTGAAAAGCCGAGAGTTAATTTGCATGTTTTTGGCCCAGATTGCCCGGAAACAATCCGACATTTGTTATTTCGAGACTGGCTTCGCCAATCACCAGCGGACTGTCATCTGTATGCCAATGCAAAGTTAGATGCGGTCCAAGGTTGCAGGTTAGACATTGCAAAATATCATGAGAACAAACAGAATGTGGTTCATTGTATTTATATGAAAATATTCAAATCATTAGGTTTAATCGACAATGAAGACGTGCAAAAATGATACTCAAAACAGAACGATTATACCTAAGAAATCTCTGATCAATTCAGAGCCTGTAAGATACTGAAGTCATAAAACGGGCTGCCTCATGAAACAAACGATCTTCGCCTCGCTGGCCTTCGATAGGAAGAATAAGCAAACTCGCCGAGAGCGCTTTTGGGCGGAGATGGAGCAGGTCGTTCCTTGGGCGTTGCTGCTGGCCTAATCGACGACGGAGCTGAGACAAAATATCGGCGAATACATCGCATAAACCCAGATGCAAAATCCTGAAAGCATCACACCCCATAGCGTGAACATTCCCCGCAGGTAACGCCTGTCATACTGGGCAGGGTAATGCGGGGATTTCACCAGGCAAACCAGGAGCACCGCAGCCGTAACCGGCAGCAGCCCCCACAGATAACGTGCTTTGATAAAAACTAGCGTAATCAGCGGCAAATCGGCACCAAATGCCTCAAAAACCCTATTGAACTGCTGAGTCGCCAAATACAGCCCGACCCCGAAAATTAGCGCTACCGGCAAGCTTGCCCAACAAGTCCACCGTAAACTCCGGCTCTGCGGATACAGCCTCGAATCTCCCACCCTCACACTCCTATTCATTCTTTCACCGGAACATCTCGACGCCGAACAACTGCGCGGAATTCCATGAATTTTGCTAAACCACGCCACGAGTTGTCCACGTCCGGCGGTGGCTTCGTCTGACGCGATAAGCTTAGCCGCCGCCTTTGTGCATCGCCCGATCTAGCTTCGCCAACCATTGGCGCAGCACGGCCATCTCATCACCATAAAACCGATAACGGACGATAAGGCACGGTAGTGTGAGCGCGCCAAGACGACGCGCGCCGGCAGCTTCAATCTCGATTTCGAGTATTGACGCACCATCGTGCAAGCGGAACCGTCCCGTGTCCAGCGTTTCGACGCCGCCTTGCCAGGCCGCGCGCAGATCACGCTCGAACGCGGCGGGCGTAGCCGTCAGTTCACGCTCGAAAACGAGCGACGCAAATCGCTCCTCCGTAGGCCGCGCTCCGCTTTCAGCCACCCGCGATCGGCGGCCACACGGCCAGTTCATCGCCGTCGATCAGACTACGGCAGAGGCGCTCGGCGGGCGGAACGAACACGCCATTCACCAGCACCAGATGGGCGCTGCGCTCCGGCACCTGGTAGCGGTGGATGAGATCGGCCACCGTGGTTCCCTCCGCAATGTCGAGTTCGAGGCGGTTGTTGCGGCTACCCAACGGCAGATAGTCGGACAGTGAAGCGAACAGCTTGAATGCGACTTTCACTGTACAGCCCCGTTCAGCGGGCAAGCGCCTGCGGCTGAGCGCGGGCGATATAAGCCTCGGCAAAACGCAGCGGCGCTTCCAGCAGACGCGCTTTCCATTCGCCCAGACGGAGCCTGCCGTGAATCAGCCCCCGTAGCGCGCCGATGTGCTCGGTCAGGCCGATGGCGGTAGCGCCGATCAAAATATCGTCGCGAAATTGCAGGCTGAGGTAACGATGGCGCGCTTCGTCGGCATGCTCGACACCCGCGCCGCCACGCTCGGCTGCTTCGCCCCACCATTGGCCGAAGGAGGTGGAAATGAGCCCGAGCGTGTCGAGCACGTTGATCGCCAGCACACCCTTGAGCCTCGCCTCGCGCCCGGCCATATTGAGCGCGGCCACGCGCGCCTGATCGGCGGCGTTGGGCTGGATGGCGGCAACCAAGTGCGCGCCGGTGAACAGATCGGGCGCCTCGGCAACGTCGCCGGCGGCGTAGATGCCGGGCACGCTGGTTTCGAGGCGGTCGTCGACCAACACGCCCTTGGCCACATGCACCGGCGTTTGTTCGAGAAAGGAAACATTGGGCGCGACGCCAGCCGCGACGATGACAAGATCGCACGCAAGCCGCTCGCCGGTGGATAGCGCCACCGACAGCGGCGCATCGCCCTCGCCACGGTCGATGCGTTCGACCCCGGCCGAGGTGACGACACGGATGCCTTTGTGCTCCACCCAACGCCGGATCATGCCGCCGGCCTGTGGCGTCATCATGCGCGGCACCATGCGGTCGCCCATCTCCACCACGGTCAGCACCACACCGCGCTGTGCCAGCGCTTCCATGATGATGCAGCCGATGAAGCCCGCGCCCAGTTGCAGCACGCGCGCGCCGGGACGGGCAAGCGCGGCGATGGCGCGGGCGTCGTCGAGCGTCCAGCAGGTTTGCACTTCGGGCAAGGTCACGCCCGGAATCGGCGGGCGTACCGGGTGCGAGCCGGTGGCGATTAGCAAGCGGTCGTAGGATTCGAAATGCCCGTCATCGAACAACAGGCTGCGCTTACCGGTATCCAGCGCCACGGCCCTGCCGCGCAGTTGGCGAACGCGCAGCGTATCGAAATAGCCCGCTTCCTTGCGCAGCCAGGTGCCGGATTCGTCGATGCTCCCTTCCAGCAGGTAAGGAATCGCCATGCGCGAATACGGCGGCGCGGCTTCGTTGCCGACCAGCACGATCTCGTCGCCCGGCGCGGCGCGGCGCAGCGTTTCGGCGGCGACGACGCCAGCCGGGCCGTTGCCGAGAATGATGTGTTTCATGGAGCGTCCCCCTCCCCGATGAACCGGCGCCCCGCGCTGTCACTGTGCGGGGCGCCGGTATCCGTGCTTTTATGGCGTCATAACGTACGCTGTCGATGTGGCGCCGTTCATAACCCCAGCCGTGCCAGTGTTTCACCCGTGGGCGCACCCTCCGGCGTCCATCCGCGCACCTCGTAATACTCCGGCAGCATCTTCGCCAGATTATTCACCAAGCCCTTGGCCGGCCCTGTTTTGGCCGGCTCGGTGGTCAGGCGCGGCGGCAACGAATCGTCCTTCGCGGTAAAACCGGCGGCATTGTTGAACTGGCGCTCCATGTTCCAGATACGCTCGCCGACCACCGCGAGCTTTTCCATGCTCCAGTCACCCTCGCAGGCGGCGGCGATTTGCGGCTGCACGTCGGCCAACGTCCAAGCGAACGAGGTGAACACGCAAATGCCCGCGGAATCGAACACCGCGGTGGCATCCTGGAAGGTTTTCACCAATTCGGGTTTGCCATCGGTAACGAGCGGATCGGTTTTCTCTGGAATACCCAGCACTTCCGACGCCACGGTGTAGCCGCGCAAGTGGCAAGCGCCACGATTGGACGTGGCGTAAGCCAAACCCATACCCTGGATGCCGCGCGAATCGTAGGCGGGAAATTCCTGCCCCTTCACACTCATCGACAGTTCCGGGTGGCCGTACTTTTCGCACAGCCGTTTCGAGCCGAGGCCGATTTCACGGCCGAAGCCTTCACCCTTCGCCGTCATCTCCACCAGCCGCGCCAGCGCCTGGGCGGAACCGAACGGCGTGTCGATACCGATCTGCGCGGCGGTGAGCACGCCCATTTCATACAACTCCATGGCCGCGCCAACCGTGGCGCCGAAGGAGATCGGGTCCATACCCTGCTCGTTGCAGATCAGGTTGGCGTACTGCAAAGCTTCCAGATCGCCCACGCCGTTGGCCGCGCCCAGCGCCCAGGCGGCCTCGTATTCCAGCCCGCCGGAAGCGCCCCAGTATTGCGGACTGTTCTTGACCGTGAAGTGATCCTTGTCGATTTGTGAAATGCGCCCGCAAGCAATCGTGCAGCCGAAGCAGGCGGCGTTCGTCACCAGATGCGTCTTACCGTCGGACGGGCGCTTTTCGTGCATGGCCTCGGCGGAAATCTTGCCGGCATCCTCGAATTGCACGTCGCGGTGATTGCGGGTGGGCAGCGCGCCGATTTCGTTGATGACGTTCATCAACACCTGGGTGCCGTACTTCGGCAAGCCTTCGCCGGTCACCGCGTTGTCGGCCAGCACTTTCTTCGCCGCATTCGTCGCTTGCATGAACTCGCCGAAATTGCGAATGCCGGCAACGCCCTTGGTGCCGCGCAGGGCCACCGCCTTGAGGTTCTTCGACCCCATCACCGCGCCAACGCCGGAGCGGCCGGCCGCGCGGTGCAAATCATTCACGATACAGGCGAACAGCACCTGGTTTTCACCCGCCAGGCCAATCGATGAAACTCGCACCTGCGCGTCCTGCAATTCGTGCTTGATCGTTTCCTCGGTTTCCCAGCAGCTACGTCCCCACAAATGCGACGCATCGCGCAGCTCGGCCTTGTCGTTTTCAACGTAGAGATAAACCGGCTTGGGCGAGCGGCCCTCGAAAACGATCATGTCCCAGCCGGCGAACTTCAGCTCCGCGCCAAAAAAGCCACCCGAATTGGAACAGGCGATGGCGCCGGTGAGCGCGCCCTTGGTCACCACCGTGTAACGGCCCCCGGTGGAAGCCATCGTGCCGGTGAGCGGCCCGGTCGCCATGATCAGTTTGTTGTCCGGCGACAGCGGATCGACCTTGGGATCGATCTCCGATACCAGATATTTCGACGCCAGCCCGCGCGAACCCAAATAATCCTGCGCCCATTGCATGTTCAGCGCCTCTTCGGCGCAAAGACCCGTACTCAAATTCACCCGCAGCAGTTTGCGATTCCAGCCCATGATCGCCTCCTTAAACCGTGGCCGAAGCCGGTGTATTGGCTTTTGCCGCCCAGGCGCGCATGCGGTCCAGCCCGGTCCAGTCGGCATCCACATAGGTGATCGCCCCGGTCGGGCACGCTTTCGCGCATGCGGGATCGCCCGCGCACAGGTCGCACTTCTGCACCTTGCCGGAATCCTGGTTGTAATTGATCGTGCCGAACGGACAGGCGATGGTGCACACCTTGCAGCCGACGCAGACATCGTCGAACACCTGCTTCGCCCCGGTGGCGAGATCGATGCGGATCGCATCAACCGGACAGGCGTTCAGACACCACGCCTCGGTGCACTGCGTACAGGTGTAAGGCACCTTGCGCCCTTCCTGTTCGAAGCTGAAAACCTTGATGCGCGATTTGCTCGGATTGATGACCCCGGTGTGTTCATACGAACAGGCCATCTCGCATTGCAGGCAGCCTGTACACTTTACGGGATCGATATGCAGGGATTTCCACATTGGCGGTTCCTCCTTGGTGTATTCCTCGATGTGAATGTGGGCGGAAAAACCACGGCGCCACGACAAGCGCAGCCCCAACGGACAATCCTTCGGCCAAGGCATAAAGACCTTCAGGCTCTTTACACGCTTCCCGCCCGCACCACCTCGCGTTGCTCTATCTGATGCACGGCGTGATCTCCTCCGGCAACGTACGAGGCCGAAGCAGCATACGCCTGCGGCACTACTCGTCAATATAGATATATTCCAGCGCGGGCGCTGCTGCCAAAACCTCACCCCGCCTCGTCATTTCTCGGTATCGGTTTCCCCTGTGTGGACGTTTGCCTGTATCGACACCGATACACCTTGAAACATCCTTGTATCAAACTGTTTCTCCACTGCCGGCAAGGCTTTTCCCCAAACGCCCCGGCAGCGGCCCGTCGCCGGGTGTAAACCATTCTGAACAACTCAACCCGCCCCACATCGGCGCCACCCTCGATTACCCCGTGAAAAGCACCGTCGCCGGGCGGTGGCACGGGAGTTGCCATGTTCGCCGACAGGGCCCGACGCTCCGCCGGACCTTGTTTTCCTTCCGAGGAGGCAAACCATGCAACGCAGTCTGCTAACCAGTGCGATCGCGCTCGCTTTCGGCATCTCCGCCCAGGCGTTCGCGAACCCGACCAACAACCTCAACGAAGCGACCGAAACTGCAAACCAAACCGCAACGGCGACAGCAACACAAGCCGGCCCGGGTCCGCAAGCCAACGAATATTCCAAGGCGTATCAAGACAACACCATCAACACCGATAGCAGCGACCACTCCGACAACAGCAACAATTCGGATCAGAACAACGACAAAAGCGCGGGCGACAACCGTGGCAACAAAGGCCTCGCGGTTGCCAAGGATTACGGCACTGCAGCGGCGACCAACGGCGCCACGGCCACCGCAACACTTACCGATTCATTCAACAAGACTTCGGCCGTCGCGCTATCAAAACTCGATGGCATGGTGACCAAGATCAGCGTGCACGGCCTAGGCAATGAGGCCAGCAATTCTGGCAACGCCAACGGCGGCAACGGCGGTAAAGGCTATGGCGGCGACGGCGGCAAGGCCTATGGCGGCAGCGCCAAGGGCGGTAACGGCGGCGACGGCGGCAAAGCTTACGGCGGCGACGGCGGCAGCGGCGGCAAGGCCTATGGTGGCGATGGCGGCGATGGCGCGAGCGGCGGCAAAGCGATTGCCGGCGATGCCACAACAGGAAACGCCAAGGGCGCTAACGGCGGCGACGGCGGCAATGCGAAAGGAGCCAAGGCTGGCGGCGGCGGCGATGCCTATGCCAAGACCGGTAGCGCTTCGGCTTCTGACAAAGCCGTGGGCGGCGACGCCAAAGGCTCCGTCGGCAGCGCGAAGGGCGTAGGCGGCGATGCCAACGCGAAAGAAGTAGCCGTGGGCGGCAACGCCAAGGGCGTAGGCGGCGATGCCTGGGCTGGCAACAAGGGCTACACCGGCGGAGCCAAGAACGTTAGCGACGCGGGCGGCAGCAAAGCAGTCGGCGGCGGTTCGGAAAGCGGCGGCGCGTTCAGCAAAGCAGCAGGGGCCAATGCCAAGGCTGTGAGCACAGGCTTGCCGAGCGAGGGTGAAATGGCCACGGCCGGCACCGGCGGCGCAGCCACCGCAACCGGCGGCACCAACACCTCCACCGCCACTGGCGGCGCAGCGGGCGACGGTGGCGCGGCCACTTCGACCGGCGGCACCACCGGCGCATCGACGGCGACCGGCGGCACCTCGACGCAAACCGCTACCTCGACGGGCGGCGCGGGCTCGGGCACCGGCGGCGCGGCAACGGGCGCGGGCGCAACCTCCACGGCAGGCGCGGGCACCGGCACCGGCGGCACCAATACCTCCACCGCGGGCGCAGGCACATCCGGCGGGGCCACCAGCACCTCCGGCAACAGCGCGGCCAATGGCGGAGCGGGCGGCATGGCCAGCAACACGGCCGGTAACGGCGGCGCGGGCGGCACGGCCACCAGCGGCGCGGCAACCGGCGGCGAAGCCACAGCCGGCGCAGGCGGCGCGGGCGGCTCCGGCCAGGGCGGCACTGGCGGCGCGGGCGGTTCAGGCCAAGGCGGCACG
>JAVBJT010000039.1:0-7730 GCA_031546845.1 Azoarcus sp.
CGACAAACCCGCTTTTTCGGCGCTTGCCGAACAAGCCCGGGCCAAACTCGCTGCGTAATCGGACGCAGCTCGGAAAAAGGAGGCCTGGCCTCCTTTTTTTTTCCGATTTCCGGACGTCATGCTCATGAATAATCTGGACCAGTTGGTTCAACGGGCCGAAGAGGAATTCGCCGCAGCGGCGGATGGCGCTCAGTTGGAGCAGGCCAAGGCACGCTATTTAGGTAAAAGCGGTGCATTGACCGAGCACTTGAAAGCGCTCGGCAAGCTTGAGCCCGATGCGCGGCGCGAAGCCGGCGTGGCGATCAATCATGCGAAAGAGCAGGTTGAGGGCGCGCTCGAGGCCCGCCGCCAGGCATTGCGCGAAGCCGTACTGCGCGCCCAACTCGCCGCCGAGGCATTGGATGTCACGCTGCCTGGGCGTGGAGCCGCGCCCGGCGGTCTGCATCCGGCCAGCCGCACGCTCGAGCGTATTGAAACGCTGTTCCGTTCGATCGGTTTTTCGGTTGTCGATGGCCCCGAAATTGAGACCGATTGGCACAATTTCACCGCGCTCAACATGCCGGAAAATCATCCGGCGCGGTCGATGCATGACACCTTTTATCTCGAAGGGCGTGACGACGTATTGCTGCGGACGCATACCAGTCCGGTGCAGATCAGAACGATGCTGGAACATGTCGCACGCTATGCCGGGCAGGAGTCGATGCCCGAAATTCGTGTGATCGTTCCAGGTCGGGTTTATCGGGTGGATTCCGATGCCACGCATTCGCCGATGTTCCATCAGGTCGAGGGGCTTTGGGTGGGCGAGGGCGTGAGTTTCGCGGATTTGAAAGGCGTACTCGTCGATTTTTTGCGCGAATTTTTCGAAACGGACGATCTACAGGTACGTTTCCGCCCATCCTTCTTCCCATTCACCGAGCCCTCGGCCGAGATCGACGTCGCTTTCATGAGCGGACCGCTGGAAGGGCGCTGGCTGGAGATTGCCGGCTGCGGCATGGTCCATCCGAATGTGCTGCGCTACGGCGGCATCGACTCCGAACGCTATACCGGCTTTGCTTTCGGCATGGGGCCGGACCGTTTGACGATGTTGCGTTACGGCGTCAACGATCTGCGCCTTTTCTTCGAAGGCGATCTGCGTTTCTTGAGCCAATTCAGGTAAGCAAATCATGCAATTTTCCGAATACTGGTTGCGGACTTTTGTCGATCCGCAGTGCGACAGCGCCGCGCTAGGGCAATTGCTGACCATGGCCGGCCTCGAAGTGGAAGAAGCCGATCCGGCGGCCCCTATGTTCTCCGGCGTGGTTGTGGGGCGTATCGTCGGCATCGAACCGCATCCCAACGCCGACAAGCTGCGTGTTTGCAAAGTCGATGTCGGCAACGAGCAATTGCAAATCGTCTGTGGCGCGCCCAATGCGGCTGCGAACATGGTGGTGCCGTGCGCCCGCGTTGGCGCGCGCCTGCCGGGCGATTTTGAAATCAAGGCGGCCAAGCTGCGTGGCGTCGAGTCGTTCGGCATGCTGTGCTCGGCGCGGGAGCTCGGTTTTTCCGAGGACCATTCGGGTTTGTTGGCGTTGCCGGACGATGCGCCTATCGGAAAGGATGTACGCGACTACCTTGAGCTGGGCGATACGCTGTTCACGGTTAAGTTGACGCCCAATCGTGCAGATTGCCTTAGCCTGCATGGTGTGGCGCGCGAAGTGGCGGGCATTACCGGCGCGGCGCTCAATGTACCCGGAATCACTGCCGTGGCGCCGGCCATCACGGCTCGCCGCGCCATTGTGCTGGATGCGCCGCAGGCTTGCCCCCGGTATTGCGGCCGGATTTTACGCGGAGTCGATGCGCGGGCGCCGACGCCTGTCTGGATGGAGCGCCGGCTCGCACGCAGCGGCATCCGCTCGATCAGCGCCCTGGTGGATATCACCAATTACGTCATGCTGGAGCTTGGCCAGCCGCTTCATGCTTTTGACAATACGCGCCTGAACGGAGCCATTCACGTTCGTTTTCCGCGCCAGGGCGAACAGGTACGGTTGCTCAACGAGCAGACCGTTACCCCTTCGGCGGATACCTTGCTGATCGCGGACGAATCCCGCCCCTTGGCGTTGGCGGGCATCATGGGCGGGGCGGAAAGCGGCGTTACGCTGGAAACCAACGAGGTGTTCCTCGAAAGCGCTTTTTTTGCCCCCGACGCCATTGCGGGCCGGGCGCACCGGTATGGTTTCGGTTCCGACGCATCGCATCGCTTCGAACGCGGCGTCGATTTTGCGTTGGCGCGTACCGCGCTTGAGCGCGCTACGCGACTCGTGCTCGATATTTGCGGCGGTGAGGCCGGGCCGGTCGAAGAGGCCGTTTCGGAAGCCCATCTCCCCACGCGTCCGCCAGTACACATGCGCCCCGCGCGCGTGCGCCGGCTGCTTGGTATCGAGCTGGACGATACCGGCATGAAAACCTTGCTCGAACGCGTTAACCTGCAAGTGGAACGTCATGGTGAAGCGTTTCAGGTGACGCCACCGTCGTTCCGCTTCGATATCGAGATCGAGGAAGACCTCGTCGAAGAACTGGCGCGGCTGCACGGTTACGACAATATTCCCGCGAAGCCGCCGCAAGGCCGGTTGATGATGCTCGGTCGCAGCGAAAAAAATCGCACGGCATGGGATGTGCGCCATCTGCTTGCCAGCCGCGATTATCAGGAAGTCGTCAATTTCACCTTTGTCGAAGAGGCATGGGAGCGCGATTTCTGCGCCAACGAAACCCCGATTCGCCTAGCCAACCCGATTGCCAGCCAGATGAGCGTGATGCGCTCCAGTTTGATTTCAGGCTTGGCGTCTACATTGGCGGTGAATCGAAAGCGGCAGCAGAACAGAGTCCGCGTTTTTGAAATAGGCCGTTGCTTTAAGCTCGATGCCGGTGGCGCACCTGTGCCGGGCTTCCATCAACCGCTGTGCGTTGCCGCGCTTGCGGCCGGGCCGGTACGACCGGAGCAGTGGGGCGAGGCTGCGCGCGGTGTCGATTTTTACGACGTCAAAGGTGATCTTGAGGCTTTGTTCGCGCCGCTTACTCTCGATTTCGAGCGCCTTTCCGATCCGGCCTTGCACCCTGGACGAGCTGCCGCGATCGTTTTCAACGGGCGCCGCATCGGTATGCTGGGTGAAATACATCCGACGCTGGTGCAGCGCTACGAACTGGGTAGCCCCCCGGTTGTGTTCGAGATCGAGCTTGATGCCGCGCTTGTTGCGGAGCTGCCGGTTTACAGCGAAATTTCCCGCATGCCCGCGGTAACACGCGATCTCGCCCTGGTGGTGAACCAGGATGTGACGGTGGCCCAGGTGCTCGATGTTTTGCGGCGTAATGCAGGGCCTATCGTGCGCGAGATTACGTTGTTCGATGTCTATCATGGCAAAGGTGTCGAGCCGGAAAGAAAGAGCCTTGCTTTCAGGGTGTTGATGCAAGATACTCAACGAACGCTCGAAGAGGCGGAAGTAGAAACAGCGGTTGCCGTGCTCGTGCGCCAGGCCGAAGCCAGCTTGGGCGCGCGTTTGCGCGGATCGGGAGAATAAAGGTGACTTTGACCAAAGCGGAACTGGCCGATCTGCTGTTCGAACGGGTTGGACTGAACAAGCGTGAAGCCAAAGACATGGTTGAAGGCTTTTTTGAAGAAATCCGGACCGCCTTGGAACAAGGCGGTAGCGTCAAACTGTCGGGCTTCGGTAATTTTCAGTTGCGCGACAAACCGCAGCGACCGGGTCGTAACCCGAAAACGGGCGAGGAAATTCCGATTACCGCCCGCCGTGTCGTTACTTTTCATGCCAGTCAAAAACTAAAGGCCGCTGTGGAGCAGCTCAGCGATGCAAGCAGGCAGCCATGAATTCAGTACCGACGCTTTGCCACCGATACCGGCAAAGCGTTATTTCACCATTGGAGAGGTGAGTGAGCTGTGTGGCGTAAAGCCGCACGTGCTTCGGTACTGGGAACAAGAATTTACTCAACTCAAACCCGTCAAGCGCCGGGGGAATCGCCGTTACTATCAGCACCATGAAGTGCTGTTGGTACGGCATATCCGCCAATTGCTTTATGGCGAGGGTTTCACCATTTCAGGTGCGCGCAGCCGGCTTGGCGAAACAGTGCTGCAACAGCAAGAGGAAATGTCCGAAGCCGAGCGATATAAGGCATTGCTGTGTGAGATACGGGAAACCGTCGAAAAAGCGCTGGCGCAACTTAAAGCTTGATTGGGGCTTCGCAAGCCTTACTTAACCTTGTTATAATGCTCGCTTGTGTCGGGGCGTAGCGCAGCCTGGTAGCGCACTTGCATGGGGTGCAAGGGGTCGCGAGTTCGAATCCCGCCGCCCCGACCAATATAAACAAGCACTTAGGCCAGTCTTCGGACTGGCCTAAGTGCTTTCTGAGGCTAGGTTTTTGGAATTCCCCCCCACATTTCCCCCCACAGATTCATGGGCTGTTATGGACTTGTTGGATACGGTGTGGCACGAACGTGTTCCGTTAAGACTTTGCTCGTCGGTCTGCTGGGCTAGGAAAATATCCGAACCGAAGGCCACAAGGCCGGGCAGGTAGGCTCGCGCACGACGCGAATGCCGAAGGCGCAATGCAGCACCTCGTCACGCATGATGTATTGCAGTTGCTCGGCGGCATCTTTCATCAGGCCGCGCCGTTACAGCGCAAAAACTGGCGTGAAGCTGGATACAACACTGACTGGATCGAGAAGTGCCTGGCTCACGAGCAACGTGGAGTACGTGCCGTTTACAACAAGGCCGAGTATGCCGAGCAGCGCAGAGCGATGCTCCAGGATTGGGCTGACATGGTGGACTCTTGGATCATGGAAGGGCGCGAATGCTCACGGATGGCGAAAAGCCCCGTTCAACCGAAGCTGAACGGGGCCTTGCTCATCGCGCGGCCTCATCCGGGAAGAGGGGCAGCATCGATCTCCACGCCGGACAGCAGGCCCGGCAAGTTCTCGGGATTCTGCAGGCGGTGCCAGTCTGGTCGGGTGGGTTCATCCATGCGTACCATGACGCCGAGGTAGCCTTCATAGACGGCATACGCCGTGACCGTGCCAGGCCCCAGGCGGTTCATCCGCACATGCACCCTGGCTCCGATGGGGGGCGGATCAACTTGCCCGGTCCAGAGAGGAACAGTTTCGGGTTTCTCTGCGGGGCTTTCGCGCCGCTTCCATAGCGGCAACGTGGCAGTGATAAATAGGCTGCTGGGGCGTTGCGCGGCAATGACGGAATTCACCATAGGAGTCCTCCATGAGTATCGGAGGGGCACCGGCCCGAAGGGGCGGTGCCCCTCAAGGGTAGTCAGAGTGTTTGCAGAGCGCGGCCCAAGGCCTCGCGTTGCTCGAGGTTCAGCAGGCCGTCGGCCACGAATGCCCAGGCTGCGGCCCGCCCCTGGTGGATGTGCATGCCTTCAGGCACGGCGAACTGCACGAGAGGGAACCGATTCGCGATGGCTTGCATGCCCGTGACCAGATGCTTGGCCAGCTCGCTGTATCGCGGCAGATTGGCGAACCAAGGGTCGTTGGGGTTGGCTTGGCCGGTTTCGCTTTCGACGCAGCAGAATTCCACCTCGAACAGAATGCCCCACACGCCATCCTTGCGGACGATGAAGGTGTCTTCTTCGAACATCTGCTCTTTCAGGCGATCGTGGAGTCCCGGTGTGCCCTCCAGCAGATCCAGTGGTTTTTGCTCGGGCTGGGTGCGGTTGATGTCGCCCCAGTGGGTGCTCAGGTTCTGGGCGATGCGCCAGTCCGTCCATTGTTCAGCGGCTTCGATGGTTCGGACCCTGGCCACGGGGTCCAGCTTGTAGTGCACGCCATGGATTCCGTAGGTGCGCTCCATGTCTTCGGTGTGCGGCCTCACGTATTCCACGCAACAATCGCCCAGGCCCCAACCCGTGTCCTGGTTGTGGAACTGCCGACCTTCGAACCGGCCCCCGCAGCAGCAACATTTGAGGTTGCCGCGAATGGGATTCATCAGATCTGGGTGAGGTGTGCTTGTGACTGCTGCCATGATTGCTCTCCAGAAATGAAAAGCAGGGCCGCTCGCCCACACGGGGACCGGCCCAGCTGCGTATTCCGATCAAAACCGCCACCGATTCCGATCCAAACCCGCCACTCATTCCGACGCAAACCCGCCACCTGTTCCGATCCAAAGTCGGCCACCGATTCCGACCCTTTCCGCCACCTGATTGCTGGGCAATAGAAAAGGTTCTCACTATCTAAATAAACATGGGTTTTTCCACAAACTCTACCTGGTCTCGGATCGGCGAAGCCGAACGAGCCAGGAGGCAAGCGGAGCGCGCCAGAATCCAGACGAAAGAGAATTTCGTCTGGATCGAACTGCCTTTCCGCCCCGCTTCATGACCTAGACTATTCAGTGGGTTGATTCACCCTTTTGCCAGGCAGGCGCGCTTCTACCCGGCCACATCCTTCGAGGCACCATCTGGGGTGGTTGCAGGCTACCTAGCTCCTGGCAAGGTACGGCCCAAAGTGTAGCGCCGTGCCATCCCGAAGGCTGATCCGCACGCCCTGCCCGGACAACTCCAGCAACTCGCCTGTTGGACCGATTACGAACCGGACTTGGCCGCCGCCCGTGAAGCGGATGAAGTGCGAGACCGTGTTGTAGACCCGATTGATGCAATGCTCCTCGACCGCCCTCAGGTCGTCGATACCAATGCTGCGGATACTACGGAGGTAGAGGCGGAACGTATCGCCGGAGAGCGTGATCCTGGTGCCGGTGGCGGCATCCTCGAACACGCTCCCGTCAGGAACAGGCAAGCGTTCAGGATTTGCCACAAGTCCGAATAGTGGCGATCAGGGCCGCACCGCAGGAAGTCCTGTGGCCTTCATAGGCAACGGGAATGCCGTTGATCTTGTGGTTCGGGTCGCCTTCGACGATGACGCAGCCGTTGTGCCCAGGCTTTGGGCAGGTGCAGGGATCGCCGACGAGGGCAACGGGAATGCCCTCGACGAGATAGAAGGGGGCGCCGCTGCCGACGACCTGACCGCCGTGGTCGGTCGGGTCGCCCAAACGGATGATGTTTCTCATCGCGATGCGCCCGATGGATCGAAAATCAAACCTGCTCAGGCGCCGGGTCGGGCAAGGCGGGGTCGGCCGGGGTGGGGGTCTGGGCGATGGCGGCTTCCTCCGAAGCGGCTTCCCGCGGGGCTTCCGGGTAGGCATCCAGGGTCCAGACGGTGGCGCGGCGGAATTCTGGGGTTTCGCCTCTTATTTTCTGCCACAGCGTGGGTTGGCCGAGGAGCACGGCGTGGGGCATGGCTTCGCCGGCGCGGAAGAACTGACGGCGGCCGCCCTGAACCGGCCCGCCTTCGTCGGCGCAGCGCCACCAGCCGGTTTCCGGGCAGAGGCGGCCGGTGACGGCCATCTCGCCGAGCGGGGTCTTCGGAGTCGGCGCTTCGCTGCGCTTGGCCGGGCCGGTGGGGCGCAGGCGGATGGAGTTCACGATGGCGTCCCACAGCTTGAGCAGCACGGGGTCGGACAGGCTGGAGTCGATGACCTGATGGCCTTTGTAACCCGTCTTACCTTCCAGTTCGATCGTGGGGGCCATCGCGTCGTTGATCTTGCCCAGCGTTTCCCAGTTCATGGTGTGAGAGCGCGTGAATTTCTCGCGGACCGCCTCGACGATTTCTTCGCCCGGCAGATCATTGACCGTGCGCGGCGCGTTTCTCAAGGAAGCGACGCCCGCCATGAATTCGGCCG
>JAVBJT010000029.1:0-63581 GCA_031546845.1 Azoarcus sp.
CACGATCAAACCCGATCCAGCCAACCCGAGCCAGACAAAGGTCTATCGGATCGAGCCGGATCATCTGGGTACGCCCAGACGCGTGACCGATGAGCACAATACGACGGTGTGGCGCTGGAACAGTACGCCGTTCGGGGAGACAACACCCAATGAAGACCCAGACGGGGACGGGCAAGCCTTTACGCTGAACCTCAGATTCGCCGGGCAGTACTTCGATGCGGAGTCTAGGCTGCATTACAACTACAACCGGTATTTCGATTCGCAGACGGGCAGGTATATCTCCTCAGACCCGATTGGGTTGGAAGGGGGGATCAATACCTACAGCTATGTCGGGAATAATCCTCTCAGCTATATAGACCCTGAGGGATTGTCGGCACTCTCGGCAGCCCGCGGACTGGGCTTTGGCGCAGGGGCTGGCGCGGCTGGTGTAGGGCGTGGGAGAAGCTCACAGTCAAGTATCTATAACAATCCGAATGGGGTGTTATCGATTCTTGAGGCAAACCAAAAACCAACCTCAAGCGACGACGGTGACGACGCACGCAAGGGATGCCCTCCAGGCCCAGGGAATCAAGATCCTTGCAAGGGACTACGGAAGCAGCTCCGCGAACATCAGCAAAAGCTAGCGGATTACATTGCCAATCCAAGTTCAATGGATAACCAAGGCATGCTTGCCTACGCCCATTCGATAAATGATATGAATCTATTACAAAAAATCATCTCAACTAGAATAAAAAGTCTACAAGATCAAATAAATAACTTCAAAAAACAGCTTGACGAATGCGAGAAAACATATGGAAAAAACTAGCCAAGTCGACATCAAAAAGCTGAAAAGCTTCATAGTAGAAATATTTGATTTCATGGAAAAAGAAAACGGCATGCACATACCCTTAAAGCATAATTTGTACTGGAAAATACCGTATATCGAAAAATACGATCTAAGTAAAGAAGCAGAAATAAGTGAATGCGGCAGCCTTGATGACGATTGGGAGTTTATTGAGAAGGCATCAAACCACCCTGAGCAGGCGATTCCCTTGATGCTTTTACATGTAGCCCCCATTCTTGAGGTTTTAGCCACTCAGGTTAAAAGCTACCCAAAACCCTGACTGAACTGTTATGACATCCCCGCCACTCACCAACCGCGAATACGCCTATCTATCCATTTCGGGACCGGGAACGCATGAGCAGGTTACCCGAATTCTTGGGTATTCCCCGTCGGAGGCTTGGAATGTTGGGGATATCAACCCTAGTAACGGCAGACCAAGGAAATTCATGTCGTGGCGCTTGAACAGCGGGTTGGATGACAAACAATCGCTTAATGCGCACATCCAACAACTGTTTCTTGCATTGCACCCAAGAGCCGAGGCGCTGCGCCAATTGTGGGTTGAATATGACCTCACTCTTCAGTGCGTTGGGTATTTCTTACCAAGTGGCCACGGCATGCACTTCGACCGTGAACAGATTCGTCAGGCAGCCCAGCTTGGGTTGGCGTTTGATCTCGACTTTTACTATGTCGATGCTTACGAAAACGATGTCTGACCATGGCACCCTCGCAAGTTTCAAAGCTGCTGTTTGGTGACGAAGAGGTGATATTCAATATGCCTTCGTCAATGCTTCAAACTGAAAAAACATTCGTACCTGTGGAGTCGGAGCATAAAGGATATTGGGTTCAAGTTGAAAGTCATAGGGTTATCGTTACTCGCCGGAACCCGTGGCAAGCAATTTCCGGATTACTACCCATATACCGTTTTGTAGGACGGCTACCTGAACCCCATCAAGTAGTCGACGTTATTTCCGTTCCCGGCATCGTTGGGGTAAAGCCAGCGGAGAAAGCCTTTCTATTGGCATGGTTTGGTTTGCTGTTGATCTTTATGACAATCAGCTTGGTGCAAGCCATCTTTTTGGCGGGTAAGGTTATATTTTCTTCGAATTTTGTACCTATTGATGACCTTGCAACAATAGGATTTATGCTCAGAGGGGGAGCTTTAGTTGCTGCGCTTGGCATAGCAGTATTGGGAATTGTAAGGCTGATATTTAGAGGCCAGCGGCATGGGTTGATTGCGTTTTGCGTTCATCAAGGCAGCAAGGCATCGGCTTCAAAATAACCGTTTAGAATCTGTACTGATGCGGAGCCTGTGAGTCTAAAAAATGCACCGTATTCATTCTCGCGCCCTCCAAGTTGAATTGAAGTGAAATTTGATTTTTTATTAGCCGCATTACTAACCAATGCACCGCCTCCATCGGGCGCAGACTTACATAAAGAAAAGGGAGGCTTTTTTTATGCGACGATAAGCCATGAAGGCATTATTTACACGATAGACGATGAAATATGGAAATTTTTTAATTCAAAAAATACCGATGACTTGAAATATTTATTTCTACCTACCTATGAATACAGCGACAACTTCACTTCGTCCATGACGGACAAATCAATTGCACTCGTTGCATTAACAGAGCATGCCTTATTTCAACCCCTTGGATCAGAAACCCCAGTAGAATTGCAAAGACTATCAAAAAAGTCTGTTCTATTTTCAGAAAAAGGCTTTGACGTAATAGACGAAACCGGTCTGAGCGCACTAACCAATATTGGTTATTCAAAAAATGATTGCGACGAGATAGAAAAATTAAATATAAAAACAAATGAAAATGGCTTGATAGAAAATGCTGACGATGCCTACAAGTTTGCAGCCTTAGCTTCAATAATTTGTATTGAACATGCACCGTTTTTCCCTGTTAGCATAGCCATGCTACTTTCAGAAAAAGAAAATCTGCACCGGGTTTTTACCAAATAAATCGTCTCTGTCTGCACAGGGCGATTGCACATGCCCGCTATGTCTCACCAGAATACGGCAGAAAAATCCCTTCATGCTCAATTGCTTGCATGGGATTTACGCGCATAAAAAACCTTGCCACTCTCACCCCCATCCTCTGCCAAAGAAGAAGAGCCGCACCAGCAGTCTGGGGGCCGCTTCACCAACCCTATAAACGACAAATGAGGGAAACTGCATCATCCCTCATTTGTCATTTCAGTTAAGTGCTTCTAGGTTTTCTTGCCCTTGGTTGTTTTCTTCCCGTCAGCCTTATATCTTTCATAGGCTTCTGCTGCAAATTTGCGAATTGCCGCGCCAATCTTGGCGTAGTCGGATTCGTTCAAATTAGCCAGTGAGACTCGACCCGAGGGGTTGCTTGTACCGAAACCTTTTCCAGGCAGTAAGACAATGCCTGTCTCCTGCGCCAAGCGCAGCAGGCCTTCATTGGGTTTAAGTTTTTTGAACAGCCAAGCCACGAAGTCACGATCGTATAGCTGTTCTATGATCGTCTCCCAATCGAGCAGGTGGTAATAATCGATGGAGTTTTTATCATGCGGAACGGGCAAGCCAAGCTCACGATAGAGCGCGACTTTGCGACGGCGAACAATGCGCTTCATGGCTTTCTTGTACGCTTCGGGTTCATCCATCAGTGAGAACAACGAGAATAAAACCATTTGCGCCTGCACGGGTGTCGCTAAGCCCGCGGTGTGATTGAGCGCAACAGTGCGACTGTCGGCGACCAGGCGGTCAATAAATTTAAGCTCGCGGGGTTCGTTGGTGATTGATCCGTAGCGGTGATCCAGTTCTTTCTTGATGCTCTCGGGCAGCTTGGCAATCTGCTTATCGAGTATGTTGTTTTGATGAGTTGCAACGACCCCCATGCGCCAGCCGGTGGCGCCAAAGTATTTCGAGAATGAATAAACCAGGATGGTGTTATGAGGACACATCGCAAACAGTGAGACAAAGTCATCGGCAAACGTGCCATACACATCATCAGTCAGCAGGATAAGGTCGGGTCGTTTCTTAACGATATCGACGATACGCTTGAGTACCTCATCGCTAACCCTGACTGAGGGGGGGTTGCTCGGGTTGACTATGCAGAATACTTTAATCTTGGGGTCGAGCAGTTTGTCGAGTTCTTTGGGTGTGAACTGCCAATTGTTTTCCGACGGCGCATCGATGTGCACAACGTTCAGTTGGTAGTCATTCAACTCGGGAATTTCAATATACGGCGTGAATATCGGCATCCCCAGCGCAATGGTGTCGCCCTTGTTAACCAGGTGGTTCTCGCGCAGGCTGTTGAACAGGTAGGTCATGGCTGCGGTGCCGCCCTCAACCGCATACATATCGAAGTGCCCATCAAAAGGATGAGTGCCCACCATTTCTCGGTGAATATATTGACCGACAATTTTTTCCGATAGCTTCAACATCCGATCTGGCACAGGGTAGTTGCACCCCAGGATGGCTTCGCACATTTCATAAATGAAATCGCCCGACGACAGGCCGAGTTGGTCGCGCACATAGGACACGGCCGAAGCGATGAATTTCACGCCAGGTACGTGGGCATGGGTTTTCGCGAAAATTTCGAAACGCGCTTCGATGCCTTCGCGCTGCGGAAAACCGCCAACGCCTTCGGGCATGTAGATAAATGAACGTTCCGCTTCAGTCATCGCAAACAGGCCGAACTGGAAGAATCCGTGGCGTGGTTCGGTGGCGAGAAAATTCGGGTTGCCTCGGCCCGCGTTGAGCATCATGCGGTTGCTTTCGCTGGCGCTGGTAATCAGGATGTCTTTGAGTTCAAACGGGCTCAGACCGGCCAACTCTTCTATATTTTTAAAACGCATCATGGTGTGTCTCCTTCAGGGGGTTTTTATTTACAAAATGCATAAATCAAAACAAGGGGGCAACAGGAGATAAAACAAATGACCTTGCGTGATTTACATAAATGCAATCACCAATGGTCCAAGCAAGGTGAGCAGCACATTCGCCAAGGCGTAGGTAATGGCAAATGGAACGGTTGGCACGGAGTTTTCCGCTTTGTCGAGCACTTCGCCAAAAGCCGGGTTAGCACTGCGCGAACCTGACAACGCGCCAGCGAAGATGGCGGTGTTGTCATAGCGCAGTACATAGCGGCCAATCAGCATGGTGATGATCATCGGGATAATGGTGACAGCGACGCCGACCAGGAAAATCGTGAAGCCGTGCGCTTTTACGGTTTCCACCGCTTGCAAACCAGACGTCAGCCCAACGACCGCGACAAAGCCCGCAAGGCCGAGATCTTTAAGTATCTGCACCGCGCCACCGGGCATGGCGCCAAAAGTTTGCTTTTTAGCGCGATACCAGCCGAATAGCAGACCGGAGAGCAACGCTCCGCCCCCGCTACCCAGGGTGAGTGGGATCGAGCCAATCTTTACTGTTAACAAACCGACCAGCAAACCTACAACCAGCCCGGCGCCCATATAAACGAAGTCGGTTTTTTCGGTATGCACCACGGTGTAGCCCACAACTCCCGCCACGCGTGTGACGTCTTTCCCGGCGCCGTATACCGATATCACATCACCCGTTTGCACGACGGTCTCCGGTGCAATCGGCAAGGCTTTACCCATACGGCTGATGCTGACCAGATAAACACCGTGACGCACATCGGGTGAGGCATTGGCGGCAATATCGCCCATGCTTCTGTTGTGGAGTTTCACGTTGGTTACAACGATGTCAACGCGCTGCATGGCGATATCCATGCCTTCCTCGGCATAGACTTCCGGGCCCAGCTTGGCTGACTGTTCGAGCACCGCGGTGCGGCGTCCAACAACGAGGATGATGTCATCGCTTTGCAAAATGAATTCCGGCGTCCCCTCCATCAATTGCCCGGCACGTTTGATGCGCTCAATCGTAATAGGTGGAGATGAAGCCTGTTCGATCTGCGCGACGGTACTGCCCGCGGCCAGATTGACCCGGTAAATACGGCCTACCAGCTGTGGCAAGGCCGCTTGTTGCCCTGGCCCCAGCAACTGCACCCCCGTCTGCATGGCTGATTCGGCGGCAATGGCATCCTCACGAATGCTGCGCCCCATCAGCTTGGGCAGGATGTTGACGCAAACGATGATGGCGCCGAACGAACCGAAGACGTAAGTCACGGCATATCCAACCGCCACATTGGCCTGCAGGTTTTTCACTTCCTCCGCGGACAAGCCGAGCTTGGCGATGGCATCGCCCGCCGTGCCGATAATGGCTGATTGCGTTAGCGCTCCTGCAGCGACACCTGCCGCTAAACCTTTATCCAAACCCGTCGCTTTCGCCAGGATCACCACCGTCAACAAACCGGTGGCCGCCATGACAACGGCAAGGATGATTTCGCGGATGGATTGCTTGCCCAGCGAGTTGAAAAATTGCGGACCGCTCTCATAACCCACCGCATAGATAAACAGCGCAAACAGCACTGCTTTAACGCCTGGGTCAACCGAAACGCCCACCTGACTAATGACAACTGCAACAAGTAGTGAGCCCGCCACGCCACCTAACTGGAATTTTCCGAAATTGACCTTACCTATTCGGTAACCCAGCGCCAATGACAAAAACAAGGCAATCTCCGGTGACCGCTTAAAAATCTCATGCAACCAGTCCACGATAAATACCTCTGCTGTTGATGTTGATCGGAGAAAACCACCAGGTCGTCAGTGCGGCGCGATCTGCGTAACCAGGAGAACAATCAGTGGCCCTAACAGCGGGAGAACGATGTTGGAAATGGCGTAGGTGATGGTGTAGCCCAATAGCGGAGTGGTATTCCCCGCCACATTGACTACGGCGCTGAGCGCGGGCGTACTGCATTGCTGGCCGGCAATCGCGCCCAGCAGGACGGGGCTTTCCAGCTTGAGAATGAAACGTCCAAATAGCAGGGACAAGGTGGCAGGCAATACGGCAATCAGTACGCCCATCAGGGGGAGTGCCACGCCGTAGCTCTTGATCAGGGTCATCGCCTGCGGGCCGGCTGACAACCCGACACAGGCGATGAACATGGCCAACCCAAGGTCTTTCATCAACTCAATGGTCGAAGCTGGGATATAACCCAGACTGGGCTTCAAGCTCTGCCACCAACCAAATAGCAAGCCCGATAAAAGCGCTCCGCCGCCCGTGCCCAGAGAAAAAGTCACGCCACCGAGCTTGATGCCAAAACCGCCCACGAAAATACCCAGTACGATTCCAAGCCCTGCAAATGACACATCGGTTTGGTCGCCCGCAGTCAAGCGCTGTCCAATGCGCTCGCTCAGTCGGGATATTTCGCGGGGGGAGCCTTGCAGCCGAAGGATGTCGCCCAACTGCAAGGTCAAATCAGGCAGGAGCGGTAAAGATTTACCCTGCCGGAGAACCTCCAGCAGATACACACCATCGTCAATACCGTTTTCACGCGCTCGACGACGGAGTGTCGCTAATGTTTCGTCTGCCAGATCGCGCCGATTGAACACGACATCCCAGACCTCCACCGCAAAATCCAGGCCGCTGACATGATCGACTTCCGTCCCGATCTGCGCGCCGCACCGCAGCACACTTTCGCGCTGTCCTGTCAGTAAGACCAGATCTCCGCTTTGAAGATGCTGGTCGTTGGACGCATCCAGCAACTTGCCGTGACGTTTGAGCTTCTCGACATTAATGAGGTTATCGCCCTGTGCTTCAAGCTCGCCAATTGAAAGAGAGACGGCATGTTCGACCCGATAAACTCTTCCCACCACTTCGGGTAATACGCTCAGCGAAGATCCTTCACTATTCGTCTGAGTGCCCCCCATTTGCTGCCAAAGGTTTTCTGCCTCTTGCCGTACATTCAGTTTGAAGAGCAAGGGGAAAAGCTGGCTGGTGGCGATAACGATAGTGATCAGGCCAAACACATAGGTAATGGAATAGGCCGTTACCACATTTGCCTGGAGCTTTTCGATCGTGGCAGCGTCCAGGGGCAGCTTGGAAATCGCATCGGAGGCCGTCCCCACCACGGCTGATTCTGTTGCCGAACCCGCCATCAACCCCGCGGCGGTACCCTGATCGAGCCCGAGGAGTTTTGTTGCCGCCAATACCAGTACGATGACTACGGCAACTTCAATGACGCAAAAAATGCCTAGGCGCAAACCTTTGGCGTTGAGATTGGCAAAAAACTGGGGGCCACCGGCATAACCCAGGGCAAAAATGAAGAGTGCAAAGAAAAAACTCTTGATGGAAGGCGCGGGGGCGATAGTAGCCAGATTGCCAATGAGCAAAGCGGCCAGCAATGTGCCGCAGACCCCGCCTAACTGCACCGGGCCAAAGCGGATTCGACCAACGGCATAGCCGCAAGTCAGAGACAGAAAGAGCGCAATTTCCGGAGAGCTCTGCAACAAGTGCTGCAGATCAGTTAGGGTCATATCACGCACCAGAAACGCAGCTAGGCATGCAGATAGCGTCCCCTTATGCCCGTCAGGAAAGCATCTGCACCACTGCTACGACTGTTGTGATTTCTCCCTAGCTGGGCATTAGACTAGACCACATTTAGTTTGTTCTGAACAGCTCATAAGTTATTGATATTTATTATATTTATGCTGTATTGACCTCGCCCCTGTAAAAGATATCCCTTGCTGATAAGCGTTTCAATACAAGCAAGGAGAGCCGGAATGACGAAGACGACGAGGGCGCGGTACACGCTCGAATTCAAGCAAGAGGCGGTGCGGCTGATCGAGGGCGGCCAGGGCATTGCACCGGCCTGCCCCTTGAACGACAAACGCCGGCGAAGCGGATGCTTCGCCGGCGTTTCGTTTGGCACCGCAAAGCGGTGTCGTGGGTCAGAGATGCGGCTCTATGATCTGCCGGTAGAACTCGTGGAAGTGCTGCATACCGTCCTCGAACGGCGACTGGTAGGGGCCGACCTCGTTGCGCCCTTCCTTGAGCAAGGCCAGACGGCCACGGTCCATGCGTTCGCCGATGTCGTCGTCCTCGATCGCGGTTTCCATGTACGCGGCCTGCTCGGCCTCAACGAACTCGCGCTCGAACTCGGCGATCTCCTCCGGATAGTAGAACTCGACCACGTTGGTGGTCTTGTTCACATCGACCGGGATCACGGTACTCACCACCAGCACATGGGGATACCACTCGACCATGATGTTGGGGTAATAAGTGAGCCAGATCGCGCCATGCGCGGGCTTGTCGCCGCCGTAATAGCCTTTGACCGCCTGCTGCCACCGGCCATACGCCTCGGAGCCCGGACGCTCGAACCCGGTGATGCCGACGCGCTGCACGGAATACCAATCGCCGAACTGCCAGGTCAGATCGTCGCAGGTGACGAAATTACCCAGGCCGGGGTGAAACGGCACGACGTGGTAGTCCTCGAGATAAACCTCGATGAAGGTCTTCCAGTTGTAATTGCAGTGGTGGATTTCAGCGCGGTCGAACTTGTAGCCGGAAAAATCGAGTTCCTTCGCCATCTCCATCCCGGCCAGATCGGCACTGGCCGAACGCGGCCCGCCGAACAACAGGCCATGCCAGTTTTCCAGCGCGTCGCGCTTCAGGTTGAGACAGGGGTTGGACGGGAAATGCGGCGCGCCGAGCAGCGTTCCTTGCTGATCGTATGTCCACCGATGCACCGGGCAAACGATATGATCCGCGCGCCCAGCCCCTTGCAGCATGATCGCCTGGCGGTGGCGGCAGATGTTGGACAGCCGGTGAATGCCCTGATCGGAGCGGAACAGGAGCTTGGAATGGTCCAGCCATTCGAGCGAGCGATAGCTGCCCGCTTCCGGCACCATCAGTTCGTGCCCCACGTACCCAGGTCCGGCATCGAAGAGAAGTTTCTTCTCCAACTCGAGCATTTTCTCGTCGAAATACCAAGATACCGGCAGTTGTGAAACCGCGGGCGTCATGCGAACCATGGAAGCGATGTCGGACATCCCCGAACCTCCTTTACCAGGACCAGAAATCCGGAAAAAACAAGTCGGTCAGTTTAAGTCAGGCGGCGTTTGACCGCCAGACGCACGATCGGTTATTTTCCTCTCTTTCCCGCGCTGCGCATCGCTCCATCAGCCCATGTCCAAACCGGCGTCATCGCCAAAATCGTTCGAAGCGGCCGTTTCCGAGCTGGAAACCATTGTGCAAGACATGGAATCCGGCAAGCTTCCGCTCGAACAGGCGCTCGAACACTACCAAAAAGGCGTTACATTGCTGAAGTTCTGCCAGAAAACGCTGACCAGCGCGGAACAGCGTATCCGGCGGCTCGAAAACGACGCCCTCGTCGACTTCGCCCTCGATGGCGAAACGGGAAACACATGATCCGTAGCGACTTCCCCGCGTGGATGGGCGCAATGCAGCGGCGCACTGAAAACGCGCTTGCCTACATCCTGCCCGACGCCACCAGCGCGCCGCAACGGCTGCACGCGGCAATGCGCTACGCGGTGCTGGGCGGCGGCAAGCGGGTTCGCCCGCTGCTGGCCTACGCGGCGGGAGAGTTTGCCGGCGCAACGCCGGAACGGCTCGACCGCATTGCCTGCGCGCTGGAACTGATCCACGCCTATTCACTGGTACACGACGATTTGCCGTGCATGGACGACGACACCCTGCGGCGCGGCAAGCCGACGGTGCACGTCGAGTACGACGAAGCCACCGCGCTGCTCGTCGGCGACGCTTTGCAGGCGCTTGCCTTCGCCGCGCTGGCCGACGGGCCGGTCGCTGGTTCCGCCGAGGAACAAGTCGGCATGCTGGCCTTGCTAGCCGCCGCCGCCGGCTCGCGCGGCATGGCGGGCGGGCAGGCCATCGACCTTGCCGCCGTGGGCCACCAGCTAACGCGGGAAGAGTTGGAGTTCATGCACATCCACAAAACCGGCGCGCTCATCCGCGCTTCGGTATTGCTCGGCGCCCGCGCCGGGAAAAAGCAGAGCGGCGACGATCTTGCCCGCCTGGACCGCTACGCGAAACTCATTGGGCTGTTGTTCCAGATCGTCGACGACATTCTCGACGCCGAAGCCGACACCGCCACGCTCGGCAAAACCGCCGGCAAGGATGCGGACAACGGTAAGCCCACCTACGTCAGCCTGCTCGGCATTGCCGAGGCCAAGCGGCTTGCCGCCGACATGCTGGCCGAAGCGCACGCCGCGCTCGCGCCGCTGGGCGAGCGCGCGGCCCGCCTAGCCGCGCTGGCCGACTACATCGTACACCGCTCGTTTTGATCCCGAGCCCGACCCCGAGCCTTTTCATGCCCTACCCGCATCTGCAACGCATCGCTTCACCCACCGACCTACGCGCCCTCGACCGCCGCGAACTTGCCGCCGTGGCCGACGAACTGCGCGCCTTCCTGATCGAATCGGTATCGAAGACTGGCGGCCATCTTTCCTCCAACCTCGGCACGGTGGAACTGACGATTGCCCTGCACTACGTTTTCGATACGCCGGACGACCGCATCGTATGGGACGTAGGCCACCAGACCTACGGCCACAAGATCCTCACCGGGCGGCGCGAGGCGATGAGCGGCCTGCGCCACTGGGGCGGCATTTCCGGCTTTCCCCGGCGTAGCGAGAGCGAATACGACACTTTTGGCACGGCGCACTCCTCCACCTCCATTTCCGCCGCGCTCGGCATGGCGGTCGCCGCCCGCGACCGCAACGAAAGCCGCCACGCCATCGCTGTGATCGGCGACGGCGCGATGTCCGCCGGCATGGCCTTCGAGGCATTGAACAACGGCGGCGACATGACCGGCATCAACCTGCTCGTCATCCTCAACGACAATGAGATGTCGATCTCGCCGCCGGTCGGCTCGCTTACCAAGATTCTCGCCCGGCTGATGTCCGGCTCCACCTACAACGCAGCCCGCCGCGTCGGCGAGAAAGTGCTCGGCGTCGCGCCGCCGGTGGCCGACTTCGCGCGCAAGGTGGAAGAGCACGTAAAGGGCATGATCACGCCGGGCACGCTGTTCGAGGAGTTCGGCTTCCGCTACTACGGCCCCATCGACGGCCACGACCTCGATACGCTGATCCCAACGCTGCAAAACCTGCGCAAGCTGGACGGTCCCCAGTTCCTGCACGTTGTCACCCGCAAGGGGCAAGGCTACAAGCTCGCCGAGGCCGATCCCATCCTTTACCACGGCGTATCCAAGTTCGACCACGCCTCCGGCATCCAGGCCGGCAGCGGCAGCGGCAAGCTGACCTATACCCAGGTTTTCGGCGACTGGCTATGCGACATGGCCGCGCGCGACACACGTATCGTCGGCATCACGCCCGCCATGCGCGAAGGCTCCGGTCTGGTCCGCTTCGCCCAGGAATACCCCGACCGCTACTACGATGTCGGCATCGCCGAGCAGCATGCCCTTACCTTCGCCGCCGGACTTGCCTGCGAGGGGCTGAAACCAGTGGTGGCGATCTATTCGACCTTCCTGCAACGCGCTTACGACCAGCTTATTCACGACATCGCGCTGCAGAATCTGCCCGTTGTGCTGGCAATCGACCGTGGCGGCCTGGTCGGCGCGGATGGCGCCACGCACCACGGCGCGTTCGATCTGTCCTTCCTCGCCTGTTTGCCCAATCTCGTATTGATGGCGCCCGCGGACGAAAACGAATGCCGCCAGATGCTATACACCGCGACCTGCCACGACGGCCCCACCGCAGTGCGTTACCCGCGCGGCAGCGGCCCCGGCATCGCCCCCGTGGAGAAGATGACGGCCTTGCCCATCGGCAAGGGTGAAATGCGCCGCCACGGCCAACGCATCGCCCTGCTCGCCTTCGGCAGCCTGCTCGGCGTCGCGCTCGAAGCCGGCGACACGCTGAACGCCTCTGTGGCAAATATGCGCTTCATCAAGCCCATCGACGAAGCCTTGATCGCCGAGCTTGCCGCCCGGCACGAACTGATCGTCACCCTAGAAGAAAATGCCGTCATCGGCGGCGCCGGCGCGGAAGTATCGCGCGTGCTCGATACGCTGCCGGTGCGCCCCCGCCTGTTGCGCCTGGGCTTGCCCGATCACTTTATCGACCACGGCGACCAGGCCCAGCTCCTCGCCTCGATTGGCCTCGACCACGCGGGTATCCTCGCGGCCATTGAGCGGGCCTATCCCAACAATAGTTGAGTAGTCTTGTCGGGAATGATAGCCTGCCCGACATATCTACAATCACACCCCCCGCCCCAACAGAGAGGCCCTATGAACGCCAGCCTGACCAATGCCATTCCCGATGTGCAGAACAGCGTCGATAGCCGCCAGATCGCCATCAACAAGGTCGGCATCAAATCCATCCGCCACCCCGTCAAGGTCAAGGATAAAAGCGGCGGCGTGCAACACACCGTTGCCCTGTTCAATATGTATGTGGGATTGCCGCACAATTTCAAGGGCACCCACATGTCGCGCTTCATTGAAATTCTCAATAGCAACGAGCGGGATATCTCGGTCGAATCCTTCGAGCCGATGCTGCGTGAAATGGTGAAACGCCTCGAAGCCGAAACCGGCCATATCGAGATGACTTTCCCCTATTTCATGAACAAAACGGCCCCTGTCTCCGGCGTACAAAGCCTGATGGATTACGAAGTAACCTTTACCGGAGAAATCCGCGAAGGCGGGCGTTACACGTTCACGATGAAAATCGTCGCCCCGGTCACCAGCCTGTGCCCGTGCTCGAAGAAAATCTCCGAATACGGCGCGCACAACCAGCGCTCCCACGTCACCGTTACCGCGACACTAAACGATCACCTGTGGATCGAGGAAGTCGTTCAGCTTGTCGAAAGCCAGGCCTCCTGCGAGCTCTATGGCCTGCTCAAGCGCCCCGACGAGAAATACGTCACCGAACGCGCTTACGACAACCCGAAATTCGTCGAGGACATGGTGCGCGACGTGGCCGGGCTGCTACAGCTCGAACCCCGTATCGACGCGTATGCCGTCGAGTCCGAGAATTTCGAGTCCATCCACAACCACTCAGCCTACGCGCTGATCGAACGGGATAAGCGTAACGGCGCCTGATTGCTCCGCTATCCGATCAAATCCGCCATAACGGCAAGGGCGGCACATTTGTCGCGCTTCGCAAAAAAACGCGCGACGGACAATAGCAAAAACTCAGGGAAGTTCAGGCGTAGAAACCTTCAGAGCGTACTTTCATCCCCCTCCCCAACCATGTCGGGCAAATGACGCACAGAAAGATAGCCCAAAAAGCAATTCACAGAGCATAACTATGGCTATGAGTTTTCCAAATGCGCCGAGCACGGACTTCCAATGGAAGATCGCCACGACAGTACGGACAATGAGAGTGACGGCCAGCGCTTGTAACGCAATGACAGCCCACAAGAAGTTCTGGTTCGAATCGTTCGCAGATGGAGAAATGCCCATCTTCGGCTTAGTGCCGAAGCTCATGGCAACTGCCAATGAAATTATAAAGACCAATCCCCAGGTCCAGAGGGGCCATTTGACCAGTAGCGCAGAGAAACGGCGCCTCGCAATGGCTGGTTTTATGTCAGTGCTCAGGTCAGACATGGTGCACTCTAACGTTTGACGTGAGGGGCCGCCGCAGCGGCGAAGCCGCGAAGGGCACCCACAAGCGCAGCTTTTGGGCGGTCCCCCTTGACGGAATTGTTAGAGAGCGGGCGCATGAAGATGCGAGCTCTACCATAAAACAGTGGGACGGCTGGGTGAGCGATAGAACCCGCCAAGAGCAAGACCAATGGCCGCAGCCAGCCACCAGAGCGCCGAGCCACCAAGAATTAGTAGTGCTACGCCTGTAATCAACATACCGCATACACACCCTAGGCCAGCGCCGGACCAAGAAAAGGAAGATTTCGCCAGATTTCGAGAGCTTTCCATAGGCGGCAATCTATCCGGCGGGAAAAACTGCGGGGGTTTAGACGTGGTGCTCTCAGGGCGCGGAAACCAGCAAGGGCCGCGCGCGGAATAAAGCGGCAATGGTTTTCCCATCGGTAATGCGCCCCTCGTGCACGGCGCTTTCCGCCTCGTCCGGGGACAAGGTCAGCACCTCGATGAACTCGCCTTCGTCGAGGCGCTGGCCGGCGTACTGCAGCCCGCTCGCCAGGAATATCTCGATCCGCTCGTCCGAGTAACCGATACACGGATGCATCACCCCCAGATAGCGCCACTGCGCCGCTTCGTAGCCGGTTTCTTCAAGCAACTCGCGGCGCGCGCAATCCAGGATGTCTTCGCCGGGATCGATCTTCCCCGCGGGGAGTTCGAGAAAGGCACGGCGCAACGGATAGCGGAACTGCCGCTCGAACAGCAAGCGGCCGTCCGCCATCTGCGCCACGATGACGACCGCCCCCGGGTGGCGAACATACTCGCGCACCCCTTCACTGCCATTCGGCAGCCGGACACGATCGCGGGAAACTTTCAACAACACGCCGTCCAGAACGGATTCGCTCGTTAATTCGAGTTCTTCCAACGGATCGCGCGACGCTTCATTCCGGCTCATGCATTCCCCGCTCTTTCGAGACAATACACGCGCCGCATCGGTACAAAATGAGACGCATCAAATAAGATACCCCGCCACAAAGGACGGGGTATCGACTTAACCACCCAAAACCGCTGCTCTCTGAGCAGCCGCGCAATTCGTTAAACCATGCCCTAGACCAGCGATTTCGCCAAGGAATTGGCGCATAGCAACAGCAAGGTCTGCGGAAAAAGGCCAAACAGCGCCACAGCCAAGCCGTTGGCAGACAGCAGCACACGCAGTTCGAGCGGCGCGCGGATTGGCGCTGTATCTACCGGCGGGTCGAAGTACATGACCTTGACCACGCGCAGATAGTAGTAGGCGCCCACCACGGACATCAGCACGGCAACAACCGCGATCCACAAATAACCCGCGGCGACAACCGCCTGCAGCACCGCAAGCTTGGCGAAGAAGCCGACGAAAAACGGAATGCCCGCCATCGAGAACATGACAAACATCATCATCGCGGCAAACCACGGGCTGCGCTTGTTCAGGCCCTTGAAATCATCGATGTTCTCGGCCTCGAAACCCGCGCGCGACAACAGGATGATCATGCCGAAGGAAGCCAGGCTCATGATGACGTACGAAACGGTATAGAACATCGCCGCGCTATACGCATTGAGGGCAAAATGAGCGTCGCCGCCCACAACGCCGGAGAGCAGCCCCAGCAGCATGAAGCCCATATGGGAAATACCCGAATAGGCCAGCATGCGCTTGAGATTGGTCTGCGCGATCGCGGCCAGGTTGCCAAGAATGATCGACAGCACCGCCACGAACATCAGCATGCTCTGCCACTGCTCGGCGGCGCCGGGTAAACCCCAGACCAACAAGCGCACCGCCATCGCGAAAGCGGCCACCTTGGGCGCGGTCGCAATGACCAGGGTCACCGCAGAAGGCGCGCCGTGATAAACATCGGGTACCCACATATGGAACGGCACCACGCCGAGCTTGAACGAGATCCCGGCAACCAGAAAAACAATACCGAACAGCAGCACGGTCCTGTTTTCCATCTGGCTGAGCGAGCTGGTCAAATTGGCGATGGAAGAAAACTCCAATGTGCCGGTTGCGCCGTAAATCATCGACATGCCATAGAGCAGCAAGCCCGAGGCCAGCGCGCCAAGCACAAAATACTTCATCGCGGCCTCGCTCGAACGCGCCGAATCGCGATCGACGGCAACCATCGCATAGAGCGCCAGCGACATCATCTCCAGCCCCATGTACATCGACAGCATGTGATTGGCGGTGACCATCACCATCATGCCGAGCGTTGCCAGTAACGCGAGCAAATAATATTCGGGCTTGTCGATGTTGCGATCGGCCAGATACACGCGGCCATAGGCCAGCGCGATGAACATCGAGAAATAGATCGGCAGCTTGAGAACCACGCCCAACGAATCGCCGACGAAGAGATTGCTGAAGGTATAGACCACACCTTCCTGTGCCGTGAAAACGGTGACGCAAAGCGCGGCGGTGAGTGTGATCTGCGTCAGCACATAAGCCAGAGTGCGAACATGACGGAAGAAGGCGCCCGCCAGCATGACCACGAGGGCCATGACGGCGACGAAAATTTCAGCCGCTGCGGGGTAAAAGTCGGGGACGACGAAGTTCATCTTCTGACCAATCCGGTTAAGTGTTTCGCCTGCGCTTACAGCTTGCTCATGGCAATGTGACGGAGAAGTTCATTGACCGATGTGTGCATCACCTCGGTCACGGGGAAGGGATACAGGCCCATCGCCAGCACGCACACTGCAAGGATGGCAAGAAAGGCGAATTCCCTCGGACCTATGTCCTCCAGTTCGGCGACATGCTGGTTGGCCACCGCCCCGAATATGACGCGCTTGTACATCCACAAGGTATAGGCAGCGCCCAGGATCAACGTGGTCGCGGCGGCAAAGCCGATCCAGAAATTGAACTGCACCGCCCCCAGAACCACCATGAACTCGCCAACGAAGCCGCTCGTTGCCGGCAGGCCAGCGTTCGCCATCGCGAACAGCATGAAGAACGCGGCGAATTTCGGCATGGTGTGGACGACGCCGCCGTAATCGGCGATCTGGCGCGAATGCATGCGGTCATACAACACGCCGATGCAAAGGAACATGGCGCCGGAAACAAAACCGTGGGAAATCATCTGCACCAACGCGCCTTCGATCGCCAACGGGTTGAACATGAAAAAGCCGAGCGTGACGAAGCCCATGTGCGAGATCGACGAATAAGCGACGAGCTTCTTCATGTCCGTCTGCACCAGGGCGACGAAGCCGATGTAGATAACCGCGATCAGCGACAGGGCGATGACGATGGGCGCCAGTTGATGCGCGGCGTCCGGCACGATCGGCAGCGAGAAGCGGAGAAAACCGTAAGCGCCGAGCTTCAACGCGATGGCCGCCAGCACCACCGACCCCCCGGTGGGCGCTTCAACGTGAGCGTCGGGCAGCCACGTATGCACCGGCCACATGGGCACCTTGACCCCGAAGGCGACAAGGAAGGCCAGGAAAATCAAGGTCTGCGCCTCGATACCGATTTTAAGCTGATGCCAATCGAGAATACTGAAGCTGCCGGACTGGGTATACAGATAAAGCAGCGCGAGCAGCATCAGCAGGGAGCCGAGCAAGGTATAGAGGAAGAACTTGATCGCGGCATAAACCCGGTTCGCCCCGCCCCAAATGCCGATGACGAGATACAGCGGAATGAGCGACGCTTCGAAAAAGACGTAGAACAACACGCCGTCGAGCGCCGAGAAAATGCCGTTCATCAGCCCCGACATGATCAGGAAAGCGGCCATATACTGCGCCACCTTCTCTTCGATCACCTGCCAGCCCGCGATCACCACCATGATGGTGATAAAGGCGTTGAGCAGCACGAACAGCACCGAGATGCCATCGACACCGAGGTGATAGTTGATCTGGAAGCGCGGAATCCAGCTCCTCAACTCGACGAACTGCATCAAGTCGGTCGCCGTATTGAAATTCAGATACAGCGGAATCGTCACAATGAAACCCGCGATAGCCACCATCAGCGCAATCATGCGCGCCAAGGGGGCATTACGATCCGACCCGGTTGCCAGCACCAGCAGCCCGCCCAGGATCGGCACCCAGATGGCAAGGCTGAGGAAGGGAATGTCCGTCATCGTTGCTTTCCGTTCTGTACGTCGTATGCGACGTGTCTATTTTGTCTGGTAGCCGTTTCCCGGCCGCGCTTATCCAAGATTGAACTTGAGCCAAAAGGTCAGCAGGATGAATACGCCGATAATCATCGCAAAGGCGTACTGATAAAGATGGCCGGTCTGGAACAAGCGTGCTATCTGCGCGACCCAGCCCACCATCTTGGCCGTGCCGTGAATCGCAACGCCATCGATCAAGCCCTGATCGCCCCCTTTCCACAACCCCTTGCCGAGCAAGCGAGCGCCACCCGCGAAAAAGATCTCGTTGAAACGGTCGAAGTAATACTTGTTGTCGAGCAGGGTATGCAGCGGCTGGAAGGTGCGCTGGATCGCCGCCGGAATGCCCGGCTTGACGATATAGAAGATCCAAGCAAACACGACCCCGGCAAGCGCTAGCCACAAGGGGGCAGTCGTCAGGCTGTGCAGAGCCATCGCCAACGGCCCTTTGAAATGCTCCTCAAGTTCCTTGAGCCCGACGTGGTTATGGCCGACAAAAATCGCCTTGCCAAACCACTCGCCGAACAACATCGGCTCGATCGTGGCAAAGCCGATCAGCACGGACGGAATCGCCAGCAGGATAAGCGGCAGCGTGACCACCCACGGGGATTCGTGCGGCTTCTGCCCTGGCGCCAAGCCATGATGATGGTCGCCGGAGGCATGGTCGTCATGTTCATCGTGGTGCGCATGCGATGCCTGCCCGAAGCGCTCCTTGCCGTGGAAAACCAGGAAATACATGCGGAAGGAGTAGAACGCGGTGATGAACACACCCACCACGACACAAATCGTGGCGTAGCCCGCGCCGGGGAGGTGCGATGCGTGTACCGCCTCGATGATCGAATCCTTGGAATAAAAGCCGGAGAAAAACGGGAAGCCGATCAGCGCCAGCGATCCGAGCAGCGAGGTGAGCCACGTAATCGGCATGTATTTCCACAGCCCACCCATGTTGCGCATATCCTGGTCGTGATGCATGCCGATAATGACCGAGCCGGCGCCCAGGAACAGCAAGGCTTTGAAGAAAGCGTGCGTCATCAGGTGGAATACGGCCGCGGAGTAGGCCGAAACGCCCAGGGCAACGGTCATGTATCCAAGCTGGGACAAGGTCGAGTAAGCCACCACGCGCTTCACGTCGTTCTGCACGATGCCCAGGAAGCCCATGAACAACGCGGTGGTGGCGCCGATGATGAGCACGAAGGAAAGCGCCGTGTCCGACAGTTCGAACAAGGGCGACATGCGCGCGACCATGAAGATACCCGCCGTCACCATCGTCGCCGCGTGGATCAACGCGGAAATCGGCGTCGGACCTTCCATCGAATCCGGCAGCCAGACGTGCAACGGTATCTGAGCCGACTTGCCCATCGCGCCGATGAACAGGCAGATGCAAATCGCGGTGATCAACGGCCAGCCCGTCACGGCCATGTCCTGCGCGGCGAGCTTGCTCGCCTGGGCAAACACTTCGGCATAGTCGAGGCTGCCGGCATAAGCGGCGATCAGGCCGATACCGAGCAGGAAGCCGAAGTCGCCCACACGATTGACCAGGAAGGCTTTCAGATTGGCATAAATCGCCGTCGGGCGGTCATACCAGAAACCGATCAGCAGGTAAGAAACCAGGCCCACCGCTTCCCAGCCGAAGAAAAGCTGCAGGAAGTTGTTGGACATCACCAGCATCAGCATCGAAAACGTGAACAGCGAGATATAGCTGAAAAAGCGCTGATAGCCGGGGTCGTCGCGCATGTACCCGATGGTATAGATATGCACCATCAGGGACACGAAACTGACCACCAGCATCATCATGACTGTCAGCGAGTCGATCATGAAGCCGACTTCGAAATTGAGCCCGCCGCTTTTCATCCACGTATACAGGGTGCCATTGAAGGTATTGCCCGCCTGTACGTCGCCAAAAATCACGACCGAGGCGGCAAATGCCACGGCGACGCCGAGAATGGTCACGATATGCGCGCCGGCACGCCCGATCAGCTTGCCGAACAGCCCGGCGAGCACCGCTCCGGCAAGCGGCGCCAGTGGCACGAGTAGATAAAGCTTTTGCATATCCGTCATTGCCATGCTTCCTTAACCTTTGAGGCTGTCCAGATCATCCACGTGAATGCTCCGCAAATTGCGGAACAGCGCGACCAGAATGGCAAGCCCGATCGCCGACTCGGCCGCCGCAACGGTAAGGATGAAGAAAACAAAAACTTGCCCGGCCAAATCGCCCAGGAAATGAGAAAAAGCGATGAAATTCATATTGACCGCGAGCAGCATCAGCTCGATAGCCATCAAGAGCACAATGAGGTTCTTCCTGTTGAGGAAGATCCCGACCACGCTGATCGCGAACAAGATCGCGCCCAGGATGAGGTAATGGGAAAGCGAAAGCATCCTTGACTCCCTAGCGCGCCGGCCGATAAGCCGCCGCGGTTTTCATTCGTGCCTGTTAGTTCTTTTCGGCCGGCATTTTCACCAGTTCGACGCGACTCGCGCGCGCCCCGATTGCGATCTGCTCCGCCGGATTGATGTATTTAGTCCCTTTGCGCTTGCGCAAAGTCAGCATCACCGCCGCCGCCATCGCCACGAGCAATACCAATGAAGCGAGCTCGAACGGGTAGACGTAATCGGTATACAACACGCGGCCAAGCTCATGCACGTTGCTGTAATCCGCCTGTGCCGGCGGCGGCGCGGGCATTTTCCCCAAACCGAAATAGGAACCGCCAAGCACCATTGTCATTTCGACGGCCATCAGAATGCCGATCGCCGCGCCTATCGGCAAATGCCGCCAGAATCCTTGGCGAATACGGTCGAGATTGATGTCGAGCATCATCACCACGAACAGGAACAGCACCATCACCGCGCCGACGTAGACCATGACGAGTGTGATCGCGAGAAATTCGGCATTCAACAGCAGCCATATTCCGCTGGCATTAAAAAAGGCCAGCACCAAAAACAATGCCGCATGCACCGGATTGCGCGCCGTAATTACCCTCAGCGCCGCGAAAACAAGGATCGTGGCGAGAAAATAAAAGACGAAAGTCTTAAATTCCATACTTTTTCTGGCGGCGCGTATGAACGCGCCCCTCCTCTTTAGCGGTACTTGGCTTCCTGCTCGCGGTCGGATGCAATCTGCGCTTCGTGACGATCCCCTACAGCCAGCAGCATCTGCTTGGTGTAGTAAAGATCGCCTCGCTGCTCACCGTGATACTCGAGCACCCGCGTCTCGACGATGGCATCGACAGGACAGGCCTCTTCACAAAAGCCGCAGAAGATGCATTTTGTCAAGTCGATGTCATAGCGGCTGGTACGGCGCGAGCCATCCTCGCGTTGCTCCGACTCGATCGTGATCGCCAACGCCGGGCATATCGCCTCGCACAGTTTGCAGGCGATGCACCGCTCCTCGCCATTGGGATAGCGGCGCAAGGCATGCAAGCCGCGAAAACGGGAACTCTGCGGCGTTTTTTCTTCCGGAAACTGAATCGTGATCTTGCGCGCGAACAGATGGCGCCCCGTTACCGCCATCCCTTTGAGCAGTTCCTTCAGGAACAGGCTACCAATGTATTCCTTGGCTCCCATATTAGCCCCTTACCCAAATCGACAACGGCGACATCATCCATACGGCAACCACGACCACCCAGACCAGCGTCACCGGAATGAACACCTTCCAACCCAGGCGCATGATGTGGTCGTAGCGGAAACGCGGGAACGTTGCGCGCGCCCACAAGAACAAGAAAAGAATCGACCCTGTTTTCAACGCCAGCCAATAAAAACCGTCTGGCAGGAAACCGACCGGTGACAGCCAGCCGCCCAAGAACAGGACCGACGTCAAAATCGACACCAGAATCATGTTGGCGTATTCGGCCAGAAAGAACAGCGCGAACGCCATGCCGGAATACTCGACCATATGGCCGGCCACCACTTCCGCCTCACCTTCGACGACGTCGAACGGCGCGCGATTGGTTTCGGCGATGCCGGAAATCACATACACCACGAACATCGGCAGCAGCGGCAGCCAATTCCACGACAGAAAGCCCAGCCCCATGTCGGCAAGGTGCCCTTTGCCTTGCGAAACAACGATGTCGGTCAAATTGAGGCTGCCCGAAATAAGCAGCACGCAAATCAGCGCGAATCCCATCGATACTTCATAGGACACCATCTGAGCCGCGGCGCGCATCGAACCGAGAAAAGGATACTTGGAGTTGGAAGCCCAACCGGAAATTATGATGCCATACACTTCCATCGACGTGATGGCGAGCAGGAACAACAGCCCGGCATTGACGTTTGCCAGCACAAGGCCATCGCCGAACGGAACGACGGCCCAGGCCACCAACGATGGGGCGATCGCCAGAATGGGGCCAATGATGAACAGCCCTTTGTTCGCCCCGGACGGAACGATGATTTCTTTCAACAGCAACTTCACGCCATCCGCGATCGGCTGCAGCAAGCCCACGGGCCCGACCCGGTTGGGGCCGATCCGAACCTGCATATAGCCGATCACCTTGCGCTCGGCGTAGGTCAGATAAGCCACGCAGATCATCAGCGGCGCGATGATGGCGACAATCTTCACCAGGGTCCACAGCACCGGCCATGCGGGACCGAGCAGCTCTGCGATCGGTTGCAGCATTGCTTCCATCAGGCACGCTCCACGCTGAATGTTCCGTACATCGGTCCAACTTCCGCCGTCGAAGCATGGGCGGCGGCAAGACGGACACAACCCGCGGCAACCGTATCGTCGGCAACCACCGTAAGCGCCACCCCGCTTCCATTGCGGGCGACGCGAACCCGCTCGCCCGCGCTCAAACCGAGGCGTTCGAGTGTCGCCACACTGATGCGGGCGGACGGAGGCGCGGCATCCTTCGTGCGTTGCAGCGCCGAAGCGCGCCGGACCAAAGGATCGGCAAAATGGATAGGCACGTCGGCAACACGTTCAAGACCGCCTTCCGCAATAGCGGCAGGACGCATATCGACACCAGAAACACGATTGTTCAAATATTCGGCGCAATCCGCGGGCAAGGCCTCGACTCGAACCGCTTCCGCGCTTTCATAGGCGCAATCGCTCACGTCGAGCAGATTGCCCAGAACCCGCAGCACTTTCCACCCAGGACGGCTTTCGCCTTGCGGTTGTGCAACCGCATTGAAACTCTGTGCCCGCCCCTCGCAATTGACAAAGGTGCCCGGCGTTTCCGCGAACGGCGAAATCGGCAGCAGTACGTCGGCCACAGCGCGCAAAGACGGGCTATCGAAGGCCGACAAGGCCACGACCAGTCGCGCGCCGGACAGCGCGGCCACCGTCATCGCGGGGTCGGCAAAATCGAGATCGGGCTCGGCACCCAGCAGCACATAAGCGCGGCACGGCGTTTCAAGCATTTGCCGGGCATTGAAACCGCCATTACGGGGCGTCGCACCGGCAAGATAAGCGCCGACGCTGTTGGCCGCTTCGCCAATCGTGCCGGCAATGCCACCGGCCAAGCGCGCGACTTCCTGCGCCAAGGCTTCCAATTGCGCGGCCTGCGCGTGCTGAACGGCAAAATTACCAAGCCAGACGGCCACTTTCCGGCCGCTCGCAAGACTCGAGGCAATCGCCCGGGCTTGCTCGGAAGCGGTTTCGGGAAGACTGCCGGCTAGCGTCGCATCGACCGCGACGCCTTTCTCCGCGGCAAGCACGACAACGACTTGCGCGAGCATATCGACCATCTGTGAGGGCGCGACCAGCGCGCGATGGCGCACAGGAATCAGCCATTCTTCCGCCGTCGCGCCCAGCGCGCTTACATGCAAGCCACGCTTGGCGGCCTGACGCACGCGTTGAGCCAGCAGCGGCGCATCCTTGCGCAGGAAGCTACCGACAACGAGCAGACGATCCAATTCGCCCACGGCGGCAATCGGCATACCCAACCAAGGCGCGCCCGCGCGCTTGCCGTCGGCACTGAAATCGCATTGACGCAGGCGGAAATCGATATTGTCCGACCCTAAGCCACGCACAAGCTTCTGCGCCAAAAACAGTTCTTCCGCCGTAGCGTGCGGCGACAACAGCGCACCGACCGACGATGCGCCATGATCGCCGACGACACTGCGCAGTCCGTTGGCGGCAAACTCCAGCGCCGTCTGCCAATCCACCTGCCGCCACTGATCGCCTTGCTTGATCTGAGGGGCAAGGAGACGCTCGTCGCTGTTCAAGCCTTCGTAGGAAAAGCGATCCTTGTCCGTCAGCCAACATTCGTTGACCGCCTCATTCTCCAGCGGCAGCGCCCGTTTGACGACATCGTGCTTGGTCTGGAGGATCAGGTTGGCCCCGAGGGAATCGTGCGGGGAGATGGATTTACGCCGCGATAATTCCCAGGTCCGTGCGGCGAAACGGAACGGCTTCGAGGTCAGCGCGCCGACAGGGCACAGATCGATGATATTCCCGGACAACTCGGAATCCACCGTTTTCTCGATGAAAGGCATGATTTCCGCATGCTCGCCGCGGAACGCCTGACCCAACTCCATTTCGCCGGCGATTTCGGCCGTGAAACGCACACAACGGGTACAGTTGATACACCGAGTCATATCGGTTGAAACCAACGCCCCTAAATTCTTATTGAATACAACCCGTTTTTCTTCTTGATAGCGGGACTGGCTGGCGCCGTAACCTACCGCCAGATCCTGTAATTGGCATTCGCCGCCCTGATCGCAGATCGGGCAATCCAGCGGGTGATTGACGAGCAAAAACTCCATCACCCCCTTCTGCGCCTTCACGGCCTGCTCCGAGCGTGTCCACACCTTCATGCCATTGGTCACCGGCGTGGCACACGCGGGCAAGGGCTTTGGCGCCTTCTCGACCTGGACGAGGCACATCCGGCAGCTTGCCGCGATGGACAGTTTTTTGTGATAGCAGAAGTGCGGAATATAGGCGCCCGCTCGAACGGCCGCATCCATTACGGTGCTGCCGTCCGGAACCGTTACCTGCTGACCATCGATTTCGATCTCTAGCATGAGGGACTCACGTAGATTTGACTGCCCGCGTGCTGAACTTCCGGCGGCACGAGGCATTTCTTGTTTTCAATGTGGTATTCGAATTCCGCGCCAAAGTGCTTGATGAAACTTTGCACCGGCATGGAGGCCGCGTCGCCGAGCGCGCAGATCGTGCGCCCCATGATGTTGCCCGTCACGGAATTCAAAAGATCCAGATCGTCCGGGCGGCCGAGGCCATTCTCGATGCGGTGAACCACCCGATACAGCCAGCCTGTTCCTTCCCGGCACGGCGTGCATTGACCACAGGATTCTTCAAAATAGAAATAGGACAAACGCTCCAGCGCCTTGACCATACAGGTCGTCTCATCCATGACGATGACCGCGCCGGAACCAAGCATGGAGCCTGCCTTGGAGATGGAATCGTAATCCATCGTACAGTCCATCATGATTTCGGCGGGCAGCACCGGCGCCGATGAACCGCCGGGGATGACGCCCTTGAGCTTGCGCCCTCCGCGCATACCGCCCGCCATTTCAAGCAGATCGGCGAACGGCGTGCCCAGCGTCACCTCATAGTTGCCCGGGCGATTCACATGCCCCGACACCGAGAACAGCTTCACGCCCCCGTTATTCGGCTTACCAAGACTCAGAAAGCCCTCGCCGCCCATATTCATGATGAACGGAACCGATGCGAACGTTTCGGTGTTGTTGATCGTTGTCGGCTTGCCATACAGACCGTAGCTGGCCGGGAACGGCGGCTTGAAGCGCGGCTGCCCCTTCTTGCCCTCGATCGATTCGAGCAGCGCGGTTTCCTCGCCACAGATGTAGGCGCCATATCCGTGGTGTGCGAACAAGTCGAAGGAAAAATCGCTGCCGAGAATATTTTCCCCGAGCAGATTGGCCGCCCTTGCTTCCGCCAACGCTTCCTCGAAGCGCTGGTAGGTTTCAAAGATTTCGCCGTGAATGTAGTTGTAGCCCCGCGCGCACCCCATCGCGTAAGCGGCGATGATCATCCCTTCGATAACGGTATGCGGGTTGTAACGGAGAATATCCCGGTCCTTGAAAGTACCCGGTTCGCCTTCATCCGAATTACAGGCCAGATATTTATCGCCCGCGAAAGCGCGCGGCATGAAACTCCACTTCAGGCCGGTGGGAAAACCCGCGCCGCCTCGACCGCGCAATACCGAGGTCTTGAGCTCGGCAACGATCGCCTCGGCTGGCGTTTTCTCCGCCACGATTTTCTTCAACGCCGAGTAACCACCCCGCGCCATGTAATCCTGCAGCCGCCAGGTGCGGTCGCCATCGAGGCCAGCAAGAATCAATCCGTGCGCACTCATTTTTTGTCCAGGTCGGCCAACAACTGATCGATCTTTTCCTTGGTCATCCAACTGCACATGTGGTGATTATTCACCAGCAGCACAGGCGCATCACCGCAAGCGCCCATGCACTCCCCCTCTTTCAGCGTGAATCTGCCGTCCGGGGTTGTCTCGTTGAAATCGATGCCAAGCTTTTCCTTTACGTAATCGGCCGCATGCACCCCGCCCGACAAGGCGCACGGCAAATTGGTGCATACCGTGATCTTGTGCCGCCCGACTGGTTCAAGGTCGTACATATTGTAAAAACTCGCCACCTCGTAGGCCGCAATCGCCGGCATCCCGAGGTAATTCGCAACGAAGCCGATGGCCTCTTTCGACAACCAGCCATGTTCGACCTGAGCGATACGCAGCGCGGCCATGACGGCGGATTGCCGCTGCCCCTCGGGGTATTTGGCAATTTCTCGATCGATCTGTTGTAGCGATTCCTGGTTCAGCATGTCGTACTCGTTTTTCGGGTTGCCTGCCGACTCATCCGTATCGCGCCTTCCGGCACCAAACTCATCTGTCGATTTCGCCGAACACCACGTCCATCGTGCCAATGATCGCGACGACGTCGGCAATCATATGGCCACGGGCGATTTCATCCATTGCCGCCAAATGCGCAAACCCCGGCGCGCGCAACTTGATGCGGTAAGGCTTGTTCGCGCCGTCGGACACGGCATAAACGCCGAACTCCCCCTTGGGATTTTCAATCGCCGCATAGACTTCGCCCGGTGGCACATGAATTCCTTCGGAGAAGAGCTTGAAGTGGTGAATCAGCTCTTCCATGTTGGATTTCATCTTTTCACGCGCGGGCGGCGCAACCTTGTGGTTGCCGGTAATCACCGGGCCGGGGTTCTTGCGCAGCCAGTCGATACATTGCCGCATGATACGGTTCGATTGCCGCATCTCTTCCATGCGGCACAGATAACGATCGTAGCAGTCCCCGTTCTTACCGACGGGGATATCGAAATCGATCCGATCATACACTTCGTAGGGTTGCTTTTTGCGCAAGTCCCACGCAATGCCGGAACCCCGCAACATTGGCCCTGTAAAGCCCCAATCGAGCGCCTGTTCAGGGGAGACGACACCAATGCCGACAGTGCGCTGCTTCCAGATACGGTTATCGGTCAGCAGCGTTTCATAATCATCGCAATACTTCGGAAAGCGCTCGGTGAAATCTTCGAGAAAATCGAGTAGCGAACCCTGCCGGCTGGCATTGAGCTCTTGTACGGTTTTCGCGTTCTTGAACTTATTCTGCTGATACTGCGGCATGTAATCGGGCAAATCACGATACACGCCGCCAGGCCGATAATAGGCGGCATGCATGCGAGCGCCGGAAACCGCCTCATAGGCGTCCATCAAATCCTCGCGCTCACGGAAGGTGTATAGCACCATCGTCATCGCGCCGATATCGAGCGCATGCGAGCCGATATTCATGAGGTGATTCAGAATGCGGGTCACCTCGTCGAACATCACGCGGATGTACTGGGCGCGCAACGGCACTTCCAGCCCAAGCAGGCGCTCGATAGCCAAGCAATAGGCATGCTCGTTGCACATCATCGACACATAGTCGAGGCGGTCCATGTAGGGCACGGACTGCACCCATGTGCGCGTTTCCGCCAGTTTTTCGGTGCCGCGATGAAGCAGGCCGATATGCGGATCGGCTCGCTCGACGACTTCGCCGTCCAACTCCAATACTAAGCGCAGCACGCCATGCGCCGCCGGATGCTGAGGGCCGAAATTGATCGTGTAATTGCGGATTTCAGCCATTACCTACATCCCCGTAGTGATCTTCGCGCACGATACGTGGCGTATTTTCGCGCGGCTCGACAGTGACCGGCTGATACACTACCCGCCCTTGCTCTGGGTCATAGCGCATTTCGACATATCCGCAAATCGGAAAGTCCTTACGAAACGGGTGACCGACAAAACCGTAATCGGTCAGGATACGGCGCAAATCCGGGTGACCTGAATACATGATGCCGTAAAGATCGAAAGCTTCACGCTCAAACCAATTAGCGCTCGACCACACCTCGGTAACGGAATCGATGACGGGAAACGCATCGTCATCGGCAAAAGTCCGCAAACGCAAGCGCCAGTTGTGCCGAATCGACAAAAGATGCGCGGCGGAAGCAAAGCGCTTGCCGCTACGCGCCAAGCCGCTATACGACGAATAATCCAAACCCGAAATATCGACCAACTGCTGAAAGCACAAATCGGCCGAGTCGCGCAAAGTTCTGGCAACTTGCAGATAGTCCTTCGACAAGACCTCGATAGTTACCTCGCCGCAATCGACAACAAGCGACTGCAGCACATCCCCAAAGACATCATGGAGTTTTTCACTTAAGCGTTCGAGCTTGGTACTCATGACCCGGGACCTATCTGTCAGCGCGCAATGGTGTTGGTTCGCTTGATCTTGTTCTGCAACTGAATGATGCCGTAGAGCAAGGCCTCGGCTGTCGGCGGACAGCCCGGGACATAAATATCCACGGGAACGATGCGATCGCAGCCGCGCACAACCGAGTAGGAATAATGGTAATAACCGCCGCCATTGGCACAGGAACCCATTGAGATCACCCAACGCGGCTCGGGCATCTGGTCGTAGACCTTACGCAACGCGGGCGCCATTTTGTTGCACAGCGTCCCGGCGACGATCATCAGATCGGTCTGACGAGGACTTGGCCTGAACACAACGCCAAAGCGGTCCAAATCGTAACGAGAACAGCCCGTATGAATCATTTCGACCGCACAACAGGCCAAACCGAAACTCACCGGCCACAACGAGCTGGTTCGTGTCCAATTAATGACCACATCGAGCGAAGTCGTAATAAAGCCTTCGCGGAAAACGCCCTCAATGCTCATACATTACTCCCAATCGAGAGCCCCGTTTTTCCACTCAACGATATAACCGACAACCAAAACGGCGAGAAACACCATAACCGAACCAAACACGAACCACGCCAGGCTGCCGACCGCGATAAAATCCTGAAAAACCGTCGCCCACGGGAAAAGGAACGCAATTTCAAGATCGAAAAGAATAAACAGAATTGCAATGAGATAGTAACGGACATCGAACTTCATTCGAGCATCTTCAAATGCCTCGAATCCGCACTCATAAGGAGAGAGCTTTTCGCTATTTGGGCGATAGGGACCAATGAGGCGCCCAAGCACAATAGGCACCACGCCGAAGGCCAGACCAACGAGAATGAACATCAAGACGGGAAAATAATTTTCCAGCATGGCTCGCCGACCCCTAAGTTGACGAACAGCAGCGATTAGCAGCCACTGTCATTCTTTTTGTATTTTCCGCATGGAAACGCCCGCATCAGCGGGCGCTCCATCCATATCCTGGTGCCGACGGTGAGACTCGAACTCACACGGCTTGCGCCACCACCCCCTCAAGATGGCGTGTCTACCAATTTCACCACGTCGGCTCGTTACATCCGGACAATTATACGACCATCCGCATAACGTGGAAAGTCACTTTCCGACTTTTATTTCGGAATTTCCTGCGTTCTGGAATCGCTCGCCGGCGCGGCGCCCTCGGTTTTAGCCGGCGTTTCGGCCGGCGCCGTCTGCACGACCCCTTCCATGACGCTCGACGGCGCAGCCGGCTTGCTACCCGCGAGATAGCTCAGCCCAAGACTGGTTATGAAGAACATCGTCGCCAATGCCGCGGTCGTCCGGCTCAGGAAATTCGCCGACCCGGAGGACCCAAACAAGCTGCCGGAAGCGCCACTGCCAAAGGCCGCGCCCATGTCGGCGCCCTTGCCGTGCTGCATCAACACCAGCCCGATAACGCTGATCCCAACCAGTACGTGAATAGTCAAGGTCAGGGAAAAAAGGAAATTATTCATAATCGATCTGCATTAAAAAATATCAAGATTCAGCCGCCGCACGGCAAACAGCCATGAAATCCCCGGCAACCAGCGACGCCCCGCCAATCAAACCGCCATCCACATTCGCAACGGCAAACAATTCGGCGGCATTGTCCGGTTTCATGCTGCCGCCATACAAAATTCTCGCTACCGCACCCGAACCGCAATGCTGCCGCAGCCAAGTCCGGATGCTCGCGTGCATTTGGCCGACTTGCGCCACGGTGGCCGAACGCCCTGTGCCGATAGCCCATACAGGCTCATAGGCGATTACAACGCCCGCCATTTTCTCGCCACCAAGCACGTCCAACAAAGCCTGAAGCTGCCGGGCGATCACGGCCTCGTCCTGCCCTGCGTCCCGCTCGGTAAGCGTTTCACCGACGCAGGCAATAGGCACGAGTCCCGCTTCCAGTGCCGCCGCCGCTTTACGACCGGTTACAGCGTCGCTTTCACCGAACAGCGCGCGCCGCTCGGAATGGCCGACAATCACATAAGCGCAGCCGAGATCGGCAAGCATCGCAGCGCTGACTTCGCCCGTATAGGCACCCGCCTTGAATTCGCTGACATCTTGCGCGCCAAGAAAGACGCCACTGCCCGCCAATATCTGCCGGGCCTGCGCCAAATACGGATAGGGAACGCAGACCACCCGCTCGACGGCAGGCACACCAGAGGCCGCCATCGTGTCCAGCAGCGCGGCGTTGGCCGCCAGGCTGCCATTCATTTTCCAGTTGCCGGCGACCAGTTTTTTAGCCACGTCCACAGCCAGTTCAGCGAAACCGTTGATTATAGGCGGCGGCACGGGGGGGCGCAAACCGGCATGTCAGCCAAAGCGCCCGGTTATGTAGTCCTCGGTTTCCTTCTTTTTCGGCTTCAGGAAGAGTTCGTCGGTTACGCCGAATTCGACCATCTCGCCAAGGTACATGTAGGCGGTATAGTCGGAAATGCGCGCCGCCTGCTGCATGTTGTGGGTCACGATGACAATGGTGAATTCGCTTTTGAGTTCATCGACCAGTTCCTCGATCCGCGAGGTGGAAATGGGATCGAGCGCCGATGTCGGCTCGTCGAGCAGCAGCACTCGCGGTTTCACCGCGATGCCGCGCGCGATGCACAGGCGCTGTTGCTGTCCGCCCGACAAGCTCATGCCGCTTTGCTTGATCTTGTCCTTGACCTCATCCCACAAGGCGGCTTTGCGCAACGCCCATTCGACGCGCTCGTCCATTTCATCGACCGACAGTCTTTCGTGCAGCCGCACGCCGAACGCGATGTTGTCGTAGATCGACATCGGGAAGGGTGTCGGTTTCTGGAAAACCATGCCGATCTTGGCGCGCAAGACGCTGACATCGACATCGTCCGCGAGCAGATTTTTACCGTCAAAAATAAGCTCGCCTTCCGCCCTTTGATCCGGATAAAGGTCGTACATGCGATTGATCGTTCGCAGCAAGGTCGATTTTCCACAGCCGGAAGGACCGATAAAGGCCGTTACCGCATGGCGGGCCATCTTGAAATTGATGTTTTTCAGCGCATGGAATTTGCCGTAGTAAAAGTTGAAATCCCGGAACTCGATTTGCGCATCGGCAATAGTCATTTCAGCCGTCAATCCCGTATCTATTGAATAATTTCAGCGAATTTTTTCCGCCCGCACGAAAACCCGGGCGATGATATTCAGCGCCAGAACGCCAAGCGTAATCAGAAACACGCCCGCCCAGGCCAAGTGCTGCCACTCGACAAACGGACTCATGGCGAACTTGAAAATGGTGACCGGCAGGTTGGCCATCGGCTCGTTCAGGTTCATGCTCCAGAACTGATTGGACAGCGCGGTAAATAGCAAGGGCGCGGTTTCGCCCGCGATCCGCGCCACGGCGAGCAACACGCCAGTCAAAACGCCATCGCGGGCCGCGCGTAGGGTGACCTTCATGATCACCACGCGCTTGGGCGCGCCGAGCGCGAACGCCGCTTCGCGCAGCGTGTTCGGCACCAGTTGCAGCATGTTTTCCGTTGTACGCACGACGATTGGCAGAACGATCAAGGCCAGCGCGACGATGCCCGACCAAGCGGAAAATTTGCCGGTATTGGCCACGATCAGCGCATAGACGAAAAGCCCGATAACGATCGAAGGCGCCGACAGCAGCAGATCGTTGATAAAGCGCGTTCCTCGCCCAAGCAGGCTGAAGCGGCCGTATTCCGCCAGGTACACCCCCGCCAGAACCCCAATCGGCGTTCCCAGCAACGTCGCCAGACCCACCATCAAGCCACTACCGACGATGGCGTTGAGCAAGCCGCCATCGCTCTCTCCCGGCGGCGGCGTCATGCGGGTAAAAAGATTCAGGGACAAGCCGGAGATGCCCAGCTCAAGAACCGTCCAAAGAATCCACGCCAGCCAGAACAAGCCGAAAACCATGGCGGACAGCGACAGGAATAGCGCCACCCGATTGATCAATTTGCGGCGGAAAAGCAGATTCATCGCCCCCTTACCCCTTGCTTCCTTCGCCCTTGGACAACTGCCGCAGCAGCAGCTTGGACACAATGAGCACACCGAACGTAATCGCGAACAGGATCAAGCCCAATTCCATCAACGCAGCGGTATGCAGACCCGGATCGGCCTCGGCGAATTCGTTGGCCAGCGCCGACGTGATGCTGTTACCCGGCGCGAACAGCGAAATGGTCTGCAGGGCATTGGTATTGCCGATGACGAAGGTGACCGCCATCGTTTCACCCAACGCACGCCCCAACCCAAGCATGACCCCGCCGATCACGCCGGTCTTCGTGTAGGGCAGCACAACCCGCCACACCACCTCCCAGGTGGTACAGCCGAGTCCATAAGCGGATTCTTTCAGAATCGACGGCGTCACCTCGAACACATCGCGCATCACCGCGGCGATGTAGGGAATGATCATGATGGCCAGAATCACCCCCGCGCACAGCAAGCCGATGCCAAGCGGAGGGCCAGCGAACAAGGCGCCGATAGCCGGCACCTGACCCAGCGTGGCCTGCAAGACCGGCTGCACATGCTGGGCAAAGATCGGCGCGAAGATCAACAGCCCCCACATGCCATAGACAATGCTGGGAATCGCGGCCAGCAACTCGATGGCGGTACCGAGCGGGCGCCGCAGCCATATCGGGGACAGCTCGGTCAGAAACAGCGCGATGCCGAAAGAAACAGGCACCGCGATGATCAGCGCGACAAGCGCCGTCACCACCGTGCCATAGACCGGCACCAGGGCGCCGAACTTGTTCATCGGCGGATTCCACTCCGGCGAAACGAGAAAGCCGAATCCGTATTCCCGAATGCTCGGCCAGGAGGCAACGACGAGCGCCACGATGATGCCCGCGAGCAAGACCAGTGTCAGAACGGCGAAAGAGCGCGTCAACCCCGAAAACAAGCGATCGCCCAGTCCGGCGAACACCCCGCGCCTTCCGCTTTTTTCCCCTGGCCGCGCGGACCATGCGTTACCGCCGCCGGCCCCCGTGCCATCCATCGCCTCCTGAATTCGAGGCTGCTCGTTAAACGACATCGCGCCCTACCCTGGTCATGTTTTTCTTTTTCGCCATTTTGCCGTTATTTTTTGACTACGGCAGCCCCGGATGTGTCCTTGATCTGGCCCCACGAGGTTTTGATCAGCTCGACCGTCGATGTCGGCAGCGGCACGTAATCCATTGCTTCCGCCATCCGCCCGCCGTTGGCATAAGTCCAGTCGAAGAATTTCAGCACCTCGGCAGCTTGCGCCGGCTTGTCCTGCACCGCCTGCATCAGAATGAAGGTTGCTCCGGTAATCGGCCACGATGCCTTGCCGGGCCTGTCGGTCAGAATTTCGTAAAAAGCGGATTTACTCCAATCCGCTCCTTCCGCCGCGGCCTCGAATGCCGCATTGGTCGGCGCCACGAACTCGCCTTCCTTGTTCTGCAGCAACACATATGTCAGCTTGTTCTGCTTGGCATAGGCAAACTCGACATAACCCACCGCGCCCGGAAGACGCTGAACGAAGGCCGACACGCCTTCATTGCCTTTACCGCCCAACCCTGTCGGCCACTGCACGGCGGAGCCTTCACCGATCTGGTTCTTCCACTCGGGCGAGACCTTGGACAGATAGTTGGTGAAGATAAAGGTCGTGCCCGATCCGTCTGCGCGGCGAACGACGCCTATCGCCTGATCGGGCAGCGCCAGGCCCGGGTTCTGCGCGGCGATTGCCGCATCGTTCCAGCGCACGATCTTGCCGAGGTAGATATCCGCCAGCAGCGCCCCGGTCAGCTTCAGTTGCCCCGGAGCGATACCCGGCAGATTGACCACCAACACGACCCCGCCGATGACCGTGGGAAATTGCTGCAGGCCATTTTTTGCCAATTCCTCGGGCTTGAGAGGCATATCGGACGCGCCGAAATCCACCGTCTTGGCCGTGATCTGGCGGATACCGCCGCCGGAGCCGATGGATTGGTAGTTGACCTTGTGCCCGGTCGCCTTTTGATACGCGTCGGCCCATTTCGCATAAATCGGCGCGGGAAAGGACGCCCCGGCGCCGGTCAGTTCGGCCGCGTGGACGCTCCACGAGAAAAACATGAAGGAAGACGCAGCGGCAACAGCTAGTTTTCTCGGCATGCGGATCATGGCCCCTCCTGGTCTGTAACAGAGTTTGCAAGATAGCAAGGCTTTGTTACAGCCATGTTTCACCCATCGGGCGGACAAAATTCAAATCGCCGCCTTCAAGTCACCGCCACCTCGACCGCATCGGCGATTTCTCGCGCCAGCCGTTCCACCAACGCGCCATCGCGCCCTTCCACCATCACCCGCAACAAAGGCTCCGTTCCCGACGGGCGCAGCAGCACCCGGCCCTGATCGCCCAAGGCTTGCTCGGCCGCCACCCGGGCCGCCGCGATCCCTTCGTCCGCCTTCCAATCGAAGCCTTGCAGCAAACGCACGTTGATGAGCTTCTGCGGATAAAACGTCAGGTCCGCGCAGGCCTCGGCCAGACTCTGCCCGCGCTGTCTCAGCGCGGCGAGCACCTGCAAGGCGGAAACAATGCCGTCGCCCGTCGTGTGCCTATCCAGGCAAATAATGTGGCCGGAATTCTCACCACCCAGCTTCCAGCCGCGCTCGTGCAGCATTTCGAGCACATAACGATCGCCGACCTTGGCGCGGGCGAACGGCACGCCCAAGCGGCCGATGGCATGCTCGAAGCCGAGGTTGCTCATCAGCGTGCCCACCACGCCGTCCAGCTTTCCTTCGCTATGGCGCGCGGCGGCAATAACGTAAATCAGCTTGTCGCCATCGTAAATCTCGCCGTGGCGGTCGATCATCACCAGGCGATCGGCATCGCCATCGAGAGCGATGCCAATATCCGCGCTTTGCGCCAACACCGCCTGACGCAAATGCTCGGGCCGCGTCGCCCCTACGCCATCGTTGATGTTGAGCCCGTTGGGTTCCACGCCCACGGGCAGCACTTCCGCACCCAACTCGTGAAAAACGCTGGGCGCGATGTGGTAAGCCGCGCCATGCGCGCAATCGAGCGCGATACGCAGCCCGCGCAAATCCAACTCATTAGGGAATGTGCTTTTACAGAACTCGATGTAACGGCCGGCAGCGTCGCTGATACGCCGGGCCCTGCCGAGCCGCGCGGAGTCGACGCAGCCCATCGGCTGTTCGAGGTGAGCCTCAATTTCAATCTCGACCGCGTCCGGCAGTTTCGCCCCGCCAGCGGAAAAAAACTTGATCCCGTTGTCGTAAAACGGGTTATGGGAGGCGGAAATCACAACCCCCGCCTGCAAGCGCAAAGCACGCGTCAAATACGCCACCGCCGGCGTCGGAATCGGCCCCGCCAGCATCACATCCACGCCGGCAGCGGCCAAGCCCGCTTCAAGCGCGGCTTCGAGCATGTAGCCGGATATCCGCGTGTCCTTGCCGATCAAAACCGCCGGGCTTTCCCCCGCTGGCAGTTTTTCACGCTCGACCAGCGTCACGCCCGCCGCATAGCCAAGCCGCATGACGAACTCGGGCGTAATCGGCACGTCTCCGACCAAGCCTCGCACACCGTCGGTACCAAAATACTTTCGCCCCATCATTCTCTCGCCACAACGTGAAGAAATGGATTATGACACCGCCTCATACGGGTTTGCATTCAAGCGCTCATTGGCCCACTAACAAGGCGGGGAGCCGAAAACAGTGCTGTAGCACGGCAAGGCGACCCAACGGAGTCATACGCTTGAAGGCGAAGCCGCATCACGGCCAAGTCCGCGCACGGCGGCCCAAACATCGAGCGCATCGCGGGTCGCGCCGACATCGTGCACCCGCACGATGGCCGCGCCGCGCTGCACGGCGATCAACGCGGCGGCAACACTGGCCGGCATCCGCTCCGAAACCGGCCGCCCCGTTACCGCGCCCAGCATGGATTTGCGCGACAAACCGGCGAGCAGCGGCAAACCGTGTGCGCGAAAAGCCTCCAACCCGCGCAAAAGCGCGAAATTGTGCTCGACCGTCTTGCCAAATCCAAAACCAGGATCGAGCACGACACGCGACCCCGCCACACCCGCCGCTTCCAGCGCCGAGACACGGGCCGCGAAAAAAGCCGCGACCTCGCCCACGACATCGTCGTAATGCGGGCTTTGCTGCATCGTGCGCGGCTCTCCCCGCATGTGCATCACGCACAGGCCCGCATCGCTTCCCGCCACTGCCTCCAACGCGCCAGCGGCGCAAAAACCGTTGATGTCGTTGATCATGTCCGCACCGGCAACCAATGCCGCGCGCATCACGGCCGGCTTCAGGGTATCGACCGACAGCGGCACCCCCCAGTCCTTGAGCCGCTCGACAATGCGCACCATGCGTTCAAGCTCTATCCCCTCCGGCACCGGATCGGCGCCAGGGCGCGACGACTCCGCCCCCAGGTCAAGCAGGTCGGCCCCCTCTTTCAATGCCTTTTCCGCATGCCGCAACGCGGCGGTCAAATCGTCCCCGAGGCCGTCCCCGCTGAAAGAATCGGAGGTCAAATTGATAATCGCCATGACCCTGGGGCGGGACAGATCGAGCTTGAAACGGCCGCATTGCAACATCGAGAAGCACCCATCAAAAACAAACGGGCCGGATGACCGGCCCGCGAAGGAACGAAAGAAAAATGTCAGACCACGGGCGCTGCCGCGTTCGGCGCCGCGCCCGGGGGCGAATCATCCTTGGGGCGCGATACCGGTACTGCCGACGGCTTCGGTTCGCGCGGCGGGCGGCCTGCCATGATGTCGCCAATCTGATCGGCATCGATTGTTTCCCATTCGAGCAGCGCGGCCGTCATTGCTTCAACCTTGTCGCGGTTTTCCTCAAGGATTTTTCTAGCGAGCCCATACTGCTCATCAACGATCCGGCGAATTTCCTGGTCGACCTTCTGCAGCGTGGCTTCCGACAAATTTTTGTGCGTCGTGATCGAACGGCCCAGGAAAACCTCTCCCTCGTTCTCCGCGTACACCATCGGCCCAAGCGCCTCCGACATGCCGTAGCGCGTCACCATGTCGCGCGCGATGCCCGTCGCGCGTTCGAAGTCGTTTGAAGCGCCGGTCGACACATTCCCGACAAACAATTCCTCCGCCACCCGGCCACCGAACAGCATGCTGATCTGCGCCAGCATCTGGTCGCGGTAGAGACTGAAACGATCGACCTCAGGCAGCGTCCAGGTCACACCAAGCGCACGGCCACGCGGAATCACCGTGACCTTGTGCACCGGATCGCAGCCAGGCAGCGTCGCGCCGATGATCGCATGGCCCGACTCGTGGTAAGCCGTCTTCTTCTTGTCCTCAAGCGAAATCACCATGGATTTGCGCTCGGCGCCCATGAATATCTTGTCCTTGGCGCGCTCGAAATCGTCCATGTCCACAAGGCGCTTATTCGAGCGCGCGGCGAACAGCGCGGCCTCATTGACGAGATTCGCGAGATCCGCGCCGGACATACCCGGCGTGCCACGTGCCAGTATTTGCGCATCGACATCGGGGGCGATCGGCACCTTGCGCATGTGTACCTTGAGAATCTGCTCGCGCCCACGGATATCCGGCAGCGCAACGACAACCTGACGATCGAAACGGCCCGGGCGCAGCAAAGCCGGGTCAAGCACGTCCGGACGGTTGGTGGCTGCGATGACGATAACGCCGCTCTGCCCCTCGAAGCCGTCCATTTCCACCAGCAACTGGTTCAGCGTCTGCTCGCGCTCATCGTTGCCGCCGCCCAGACCGGCGCCGCGCTGGCGGCCGACCGCATCGATTTCATCGATGAAGATGATGCACGGCGCATGCTTCTTGGCCTGCTCGAACATGTCGCGCACACGAGCCGCGCCCACGCCGACGAACATTTCGACGAAATCCGAACCGGAAATGGAGAAGAACGGCACTTTCGCCTCACCGGCAATCGCCTTGGCGAGCAGGGTCTTACCAGTACCGGGCGAACCGACCATCAACACGCCCTTGGGAATACGCCCGCCGAGCTTCTGGAATTTGGACGGATCGCGCAGGAACTCGACCAGTTCGGCCACTTCCTCCTTCGCCTCGTCGCAACCCGCGACATCGGCGAAACTCACCGAATTAGCCGAATCGTCGAGCATGCGCGCCTTACTCTTGCCGAACGAAAACGCGCCACCCTTTCCGCCGCCTTGCATCTGACGCATGAAAAAGATCCATACGCCGATCAGCAACAGCATCGGAAACCAGGAAACAAAAATACTGCCGAGAAAGGTTTGCTCTTCTTCGGGCTTCGTGGCGCTGACCGTCACGCCATAGCGCATCAAGTCGGACACCAGCCAGATATCAAGCATCGGCGCGTAGACGACAATCTGCCGATCCTCTTGCGTCGTCGCCTTGACCAGACGGCCGTCAACAATGGCCTTTTTGATGCGGCCCGCCTTGGCTTCCTCCAGGAACTGGGAGTACTCCATCGTATTGGGAGCGGCCTGCCGCGCGTTGAACTGGTTGAACACCGTCATCAACACAATGCCGATCACCATCCAGATCGCGAGATTTTTGAAGAGATTGTTCAACGTGTATACCTCTAAAACCCATAATGGGCGTGCATTTCATGGACCCATTCTAGAGGGGAACGTTCCCCCCCGCAAACCAATGGGGGCGATTAACCCACCCTATGACACGTGGTATTCATCCCCCGCGCACCCCGTTGCCAAGCAGATAAACCTCCGCACTGCGGTCGCGCGACGCTTTCGGCTTGCGCACCTGCACCGAAGCGAAAACCCGTTCCATCTCCTTGCGGAATTCGCTGAAGCCCTCGCCCTGGAAAATCTTGACCAGAAAACGCCCGCCCGGCTTCAAATGCTGCGAGGCGAAATCCAGCGCCAGTTCGCATAGATGAATGGAGCGCGCCTGATCCACCGCCGCCACGCCCGACAGGTTCGGCGCCATGTCGGACAGCACGACATCCACGCGCGCGCCGTCCAGCCGCGCCTGCAAACCGGCCAGTACCGCATCCTCGGTGAAATCGCCTTGCAGAAAATCGACGCCCGCTATCGCCTCCACCGGCAGCAGGTCGATGGCGAACACCCGCCCGCCCGCGCCGCACCGCTGCATCGCCACCTGGCACCACGACCCCGGCGCCGCGCCGAGATCGACAATGACGCTGCCCGGCTTGAACAAGCGGTCGCGCTCGTCGATCTCCATCAGCTTGTAGGCCGCGCGCGCGCGATACCCCTCCGCGTTGGCGCGCAGCACGTAAGGGTCGTTCAGATGCTCCCGCATCCATGCTTTACTGGTTTTGCTTCGCTTCATCAGAGTAGAATCCATGCCCCACGAACGCAGAGAAAGTCAATGATCGAGCTCCCTCCCACGCAACGGCGCGAACTGCGCGCCCGCGCCCACCATCTCGGTCCCGTCGTCACCATCGCCGGCAATGGCTTGGCCGCCACGGTCGTCGCTGAAATCGACCGCTCGCTGCAAGCGCACGAACTCATCAAGGTTCGCGTGCAAGGGCACGAACGGGAACAGCGCGAAACGCTGATGCAGGAACTGTGCGACACACTCCAGGCCGCACCCGTTCAACATATCGGCAATATCCTGGTGATCTGGCGTCAGCGCCGGGAAGACGAGCCCACCGCCAACAAATCCGCAGCGGCGGAAACCACCGCCAGCAAACGCGCACCACGCCCTTCCAGCGCCAAATCCGCCGCCGCTTTCGCCGCCACCGCGCGCCGCGCCGCGCTGACCAAGGCCTCGGCGGAGAAAAAGCGCGCTGCCATGCCGCGCGGCCGTGGCGGTAGCGCACGGGGACGCTAACCCAGGCATCATTACCGAATCAACACGAAATCAACGCAAAACGCCGCGCAGACGCACCACCAGCACCGCACCGCACACGCTTTGCAGCAGGTACAGGATGCTGGCCGCGCCATGCAAGGCAGCAAAGCGGGTATGCAGGGCGCTATCCATCACGCCGCCGGCGCCCGCCTCTGCTTTCAATGCGGCCATCCATGGCTGAATGCCGAACTGCCCGACAAGCGCCAGCGCCAGCATTGCCGCCACCAGCCAGAAAAGGCCGCGGCGAAAGGCGAGCACGCCTTGGCGCAATACGATGAAAAGCAGCAGATAAACCGCCGCGCCCAGCCCGATCCACCCCACCACGGCAAATAAGCGCCCGGCGATGTTTCCCGCCAGCATGCGATCGTCCAGCATACCGAACAGCGTGGGCGCCGCGATGTAACCCACGGCCCACAACGCACCAACCCAGAGGGTGGCGGCCAGGACCGCGAGGTGATCGGCAACGCGGCTCACCAATGGATTTTCCCGCCTCAGAGGTAGCGGACGTCGATGATTTCGTATTCGCGCACGCCGCCCGGCGCCTGCACTTCGGCCACATCGCCAGCGTATTTACCGATGAGCGCGCGCGCCATCGGCGAACTGATGGAGATTTTCTGCTCTTTGATGTCGGCCTCGTCCTCACCGACGATCTGATAAGTCACCGTCTGGCCCGAATCCATGTCTTCCAGCTCGACGGTTGCGCCGAACACACAACGGCCATCGGCATCGAGCAGCTTCGGATCGATGACCTGCGCGTTGGAGAGCTTGCCCTCGACCTCCATGATGCGGCCTTCGATAAAGCCCTGGCGCTCCTTGGCGGCGTCGTATTCGGCATTCTCCGACAGATCGCCGTGGGAGCGGGCCTCGGCGATGGCGGCGATCACATTCGGCCGGTCGACGGTTTTCAGGCGATGCAGTTCGGCGCGCAATTTGTCGGCGCCGGTCAGGGTCAGCGGTGTCTTGCTCATGCGGTTTGATTCAGTTCAGCGTGCAGCGCCTGCACGGAATAGACTTCGAGCCCCGCCAGATGGCGGATGCCCATGCAGGCGGCGTGAGCGCCGTCGATTGTCGTATAGACCGTCACCTTGGCGGCGAGCGCGCTGGTGCGGATGGAACGCGAATCGGTGATGGCCTGGCGCTTTTCCTCGACGGTGTTGATCACCATGTCGATCTCATTGTTCTTGATCATATCGACGATGTGCGGACGGCCTTCGTTCACCTTGTTCACCACCGTCACCTGAATACCGGCCGCCGCCAGCGCGCCGCCGGTGCCACGGGTCGCCACCAGGGTAAAGCCGAGTTCGCTCAACTGGCGCGCGACATCCACCGCCGCCGCGCGATCGGTGGGTTTCACGCTGATGAAGGCGCGGCCGGAAGTCGGCAAGCGCCCGCCGGCGGCCATCTGGCTCTTGACGAAGGCTTCGGCGAAGCTGCGCCCCACGCCCATCACCTCGCCAGTCGATTTCATCTCCGGCCCAAGGATGGTATCCACGCCCGGGAATTTAACGAACGGGAACACCGCCTCTTTTACCGAGTAGTACGGCGGAATGATTTCGCGGGTGACGCCCTGGCTCGCCAGGCTTTGTCCGGCCATGCAGCGCGCGGCGATCTTGGCCAACGGCAGCGAGCACGCCTTGGAAACGAAAGGCACGGTGCGCGAGGCGCGCGGATTGACTTCCAGCACATACACCACGGCGTTGTCGCCTTCGCCCTGAATAGCGAACTGCACGTTCATCAAGCCGATGACATTGAGCGCGCGCGCCATCGCCTCGGTCTGACGGCGCAGTTCATCCTGCAACTTGGCCGACAAGGTGTAAGGGGGCAAGGAACACGCGGAATCGCCCGAGTGCACGCCAGCCTGCTCGATGTGCTCCATGATGCCGCCGATGATGATCTGCTTGCCGTCGGACAACGCATCCACATCCACTTCGGTGGCGTCATTGAGGAAGCGGTCGAGCAGCACCGGCGATTCGTTGGATACCTTGACCGCTTCGCGCATGTAGCGTTCGAGCTCTTTCTGCTCGTGGACGATTTCCATCGCCCGCCCGCCCAGCACATACGAAGGCCGCACCACCAACGGGTAGCCGATTTCGGCGGCGAGCCGCACGGCTTCTTCCGGCGTGCGCGCGGTACGGTTGGGCGGCTGCTTGAGGTTGAGTTCGAACAGCAGCTTCTGGAAGCGCTCGCGGTCCTCGGCGGCGTCGATCATGTCCGGCGAGGTGCCGATGATGGGCACGCCGTTTTCCTCCAGCGCGCGCGCGCGCTTGAGCGGCGTCTGCCCGCCGAACTGGACGATGACGCCGACCGGTTTTTCGACATGAACGATTTCGAGAATGTCTTCCAGCGTGATCGGCTCGAAGTACAGGCGGTCGGACGTGTCGTAGTCGGTGGAAACGGTTTCCGGGTTGCAGTTGACCATGATGGTCTCGTACCCGTCTTCCCGCAGCGCCAACGCGGCATGCACGCAGCAATAGTCGAACTCGATGCCCTGGCCGATGCGGTTCGGACCGCCACCGAGCACCATGATCTTCTTTTTGTCCGAAGGCCGGGACTCGCATTCCTCGTCATAGGAGGAATACATGTAAGCGGTGGAAGTGGCGAATTCGGCGGCGCAGGTATCCACGCGCTTGAATGCCGGACGCACGCCGAGGGCGTGGCGGTGCAGTCGCACAGCGGTTTCGTCAGTGCCCAACAGCTTGGCCAGCCGGCGGTCGGAAAAGCCTTTCTTCTTCAACTCGCGCAGTTCGCCAACCTGGATCGCCTTCAACGAGCGGCCGGCAAGCGCCTTTTCGTTGAGCACGATGTCTTCGATCTGCGCCAGGAACCAGGGATCGATCTTGGTCAGGCCGAACACTTGCTCCAGCGTCATGCCTTCGCGGAAAGCCTGGCCGACGTACCAGATGCGCTGGGCGCCCGGGTTGGCGAGTTCGTATTCGAGGTCCTCGCGGTCGGTTTCGATCTCGTCCAGGCCGTAAACGCTAACCTCACGGCCGCGCAGGGCTTTCTGGAAGGATTCCTGGAACGTGCGCCCCATCGCCATCACCTCGCCCACCGACTTCATCGGCGTGGTGAGGCCGTCGTTGGCCTGGGGGAATCTCTCGAACGCAAACCCCGGAATCTTGGTGACGACGGAGTCGATGGACGGTTCGAACGAGGCCGGCGTGGCGCCACCGGTAATGTCGTTCTTCAGTTCATCGAGCGTGTAGCCGACCGCCAGCTTGGCCGCGACCTTGGCGATGGGAAAGCCGGTGGCTTTCGAGGCCAGCGCGGACGAGCGCGACACCCGCGGATTCATCTCGATGACGATCATGCGCCCGTCTTGCGGGTTGATCGCGAACTGCACGTTGGAGCCGCCGGTATCCACGCCGATTTCGCGCAGCACCGCGATCGAGGCGTTGCGCAGAATCTGGTATTCCTTGTCGGTCAGCGTCTGACTGGGCGCGACGGTGATCGAATCGCCGGTATGCACGCCCATCGGATCGAGGTTTTCGATGGAGCAGACGATGATGCAGTTGTCCGCGCGATCGCGGACGACTTCCATCTCGAACTCTTTCCAGCCGATCAGCGATTCCTCGATCAGCAACTCGCTCGTCGGGCTAGCCTCCAAGCCGCGCTTGCAGGTCTCGACGAACTCTTCCATGTTGTAGGCGATACCGCCGCCCGTACCGCCGAGCGTGAAGCTTGGCCGGATGATCGCCGGAAAACCGATGCCGCCTTGCACCTGCAAGGCTTCCTCCATGCTGTGAGCGATACCGGAGCGGGCGGACGCCAAGCCGATGCGGGTCATCGCATCCTTGAACTTGAGGCGGTCCTCGGCCTTGTCGATGGCCTCGCGCGACGCGCCGATCAACTCGACGCCGAACTTTTCCAGCACGCCGTTACGCGCCAGATCGAGCGCGCAGTTGAGCGCGGTTTGCCCGCCCATGGTCGGCAGTAGGGCGTCGGGGCGCTCTTTCTCGATGATGCGTTCCACCACCTGCCAGGTGATCGGCTCGATGTAGGTCACATCGGCCGTGCCCGGATCGGTCATGATCGTCGCCGGGTTGGAATTGACCAGGACGACCCTGTAACCCTCCTCGCGCAACGCCTTGCACGCCTGCGCGCCGGAGTAATCGAATTCGCACGCCTGCCCGATGATGATTGGGCCTGCGCCGATGATCAGGATGCTTTTTATGTCAGTACGTTTCGGCATTGCATTGCCTCGGTGATTCTCGGACAGCGGGCAAGCGCCCGCCGGGGATCGTGCTTTTCTCTACTTGGTTTCGCGCCGGCTTACCGGCTCGCTTCGATAAGCCGGATGAAGCGATCGAACAACGCGCCCACGTCATGCGGCCCTGGCCCCGCTTCCGGATGCCCCTGGAAGGAAAAGGCCGGCGCGTCGGTACGGGCAATGCCCTGGTTGGAGCCATCGAACAGCGACACGTGCGTCACCCGCAGCGTTGCCGGCAAGCTTGCCGGATCGACCGCGAAGCCATGATTCTGGCTGGTAATCAGCACATGGCCGGCATCCATATCCTTGACCGGGTGATTCGCGCCGTGATGGCCGAACTTCATCTTCACCGTCTTCGCCCCGGAAGCCAGCGCAAGCAACTGGTGGCCCAGGCAGATACCGAAAGTGGGCACGCGCGCGGCGATGATCTCGCGGATGGCGGCAATGGCATAGTCGCACGGTTCCGGATCGCCCGGCCCGTTGGACAGGAACACCCCGTCGGGCTTGAGCGCCAGCACGTCCTTTGCTGGCGTTTGCGCCGGCACCACGGTCAAACGGCAACCGCGCGCGGTAAGCATGCGCAGGATATTGCGCTTGACGCCGAAATCGTAGGCGACGACATGAAAGCGCGTGGCGCCTTGCGGCACGTAGCCGCGCCCGAGCGCCCACTCGCCCTCGGCCCATTCATAAGCCTGAGGCGCGGAAACGACCTTGGCCAGATCCATGCCGGCCAGCCCTGGGAAACCGCGCGCGGCGGCCACCGCCGCATCGACATCGAGCGCGGCGCCTTCGGCGGCGGTAATGATACAGCCGGCCTGCGCACCCTTTTCCCGCAATATGCGGGTGAGCTTGCGCGTATCGAGGCCGGCGATGGCGACGACGTTTTCCGCCTTCAGGTAAGCATCCAGCCGCTGTTCCATGCGGAAATTGGACGGCAGAATGGGCAGATCGCGGATCACCAAACCCGCCGCATGAACGTGCGTGGATTCGACGTCCTCACGATTGACGCCGGTATTACCGATGTGCGGGTAAGTCAGCGTAACGATCTGGCGGGCATAACTCGGGTCGGTCAGAATTTCCTGATAGCCCGACATCGAGGTGTTGAATACGACCTCACCCGATGTACTGCCAACCGCGCCGATACCTTTGCCGTAAAACACCGTCCCGTCGGCAAGCGCGAGAAGAGCGGGTGGAAAAACAGTCACGACAGACTCCTGAACTCAACCGAAAGGCCGGGAGCAAGGCCGAAGCGCGCTCCACGACATAAAAAATGCATGAAAAAACGGGGCGACCGCATGGGGACCGCTCCCGCTCCAAAATCCTTGGAATTCTAATTTTTTTGTTGCTTTAAGGCAACGCGGGAACGGCGCAAAACAACGAAAACCGTGAAAAATCAGCGTTTGCGCAGGCTTTTTCGTAACACCGAACCGAGCACGCCCATTTCGTACAGTAAAAGATCGAGCAGCACGCCGCATGCCGTGGCGTCGCCCTCCTTGGCCGCCAACTCCAGGCGCCGCGCCGCATCGGTGGCGCGGTGCGCGCCGAACAAGCCCACCGAACCCTTGATCGAATGCGCCACATCGGCCAAACCGGAATAATTTTTCGCCGCACCGGCCGCGCGCAATTTTTCCTGCGTACCGTCGAAATCCCGGAAGAAAACCTCCAACAACTGCTGGATGACGTTTTCGTCCCCATCGAACATCGCGCGCGCCTCGCGCAAATCCGCCACGTCACCGGCGTCGTCGGCATCGTCCAACAAGGAAACGTCGCCGCACAAATCCTCCGCGCCCTGAGCCGCCGGCGCACGCACGCGCTCCAGGGCGGCGAACAGATCGGCCGGGCGGATCGGCTTGGAAATATAGTCGTCCATCCCCGCCTCCAGGCAGCGGGCACGGTCTTCCTGCATCGCGTAAGCGGTCATCGCCACGATCGGCATCGCCCGCCAGGCGTGCACCGCCCAGCTACGGCGCGCTTCGCGCGCGCGAATCGCCTGCGTCGCCTCGATACCGCCAAGAACGGGCATCTGCACGTCCATCAAAATGAGGTCGAAACTGCCCGCATCGAAAGCATCGAGCGCCTCCTGGCCGTTGTTGGCGATCGTCACCCGGTGCCCCGCGCGTTCGAGTATCTGCGTCGCCACCGTCTGATTCACCGGATTGTCCTCGGCGAGCAGAATATTCAGCGCCTCCGTCCGTCCGTGGAAATCCTCGGTCAACATCTCGGTCAACGAGCGCTCGGGGCGGAATTCGGTCGAAACGGCCTCGACCACCTGCACACCACGCCGCGCCATCAACAGCACCGCGCGCAGATCGTCGGTGGAAAAAGGCTTGGACAAGCGCGACAACAGCCCGAGCTGGCGGCAACGCGCCAGATCGTTGTACTGCGAATGGTTCGGCAACATCATCACGATACGGTCGAGCCAGGCTGTTTCCATGCCGAAATGCTGCGCCAGACCGAAACCGCCGGGGTCGGGCATATCGGCATCGGCAAGGATGAAATCGAACGCGCCATCCCCGCGCGCGGCATCGGTCAGCGCGGCCATCGCGGCTTCGCCATCGGGCACGATGACGGGCTGCACGCCATCGGCGCCGAGCAGATTCGCCACGTAGCGGCGAAATGCCGCATTGCGCGCCACGATCAGCGCCCGGCTTCCCCGCAGCGCAGCGCAATTTTCCCGCTGCGCCTCGGCAACCACCCCCAAGGGTACGGAAAAGCTGAATGTGCTGCCCGCGCCCGGCTGGCTGGCAAGCTCGATCGCCCCTTCCATCAACTCCACCATGTGACGGCAGATCGCCAACCCAAGGCCGGTTCCGCCGTACTTGCGCGTTGTCGAGGTATCCGCCTGGGAAAACGCGCCGAATATGCTTTCCAATTTATCCGGGGTGATGCCGATACCGGTATCGCGTACCGCGATACGTACCGTGGCCTTGCCGGCCTCGCGCGCGCGCAGGCTGACCGCGATCTCGATTTCGCCGGCTTCGGTGAATTTGATCGCATTGCCGATCAGGTTCACCAATATCTGACGCAGGCGCAGCGGGTCGCCGTTGAGCACGCGTGGCACATCGGGCGCGATCGTGAAAAACAGCTCCAAGCCCTGCTGATACGCGCGCACGGCGAGGGAACGCGCCGTTTCGGCAACAATGCTGGCAATCGAAAAATCGATACGTTCAAGCTGAAGCCGGCCTGCTTCGATGCGTGAAAAATCGAGAATGTCGTTGATGATGGTGAGCAGGGATTCGGCCGACGATTTGACCGTTTGCAGATATTCGCGCTGTTCGGGCGCCAGCGGCGAATCGAGCAACAATTCGGTCATGCCGAGGATTCCGTTCATCGGCGTGCGAATTTCATGGCTCATATTGGCGAGGAAGTCACCCTTGGCGCGGCTTGCCGCCTCTGCCGCCTCTTTGGCCTGCAGCAACTCGAATTCATGCTGCCTGCGCGCGGTAACGTCCTGGTAGATACCGGCGACACAACGCCGGCCGCCGTGCGGCGCACTTTCGCCACCGCGCACGCCAATCCAGCGCCAGGTGCCATCGGCTGCGCGAAGGCGCAGTTCCCCCTCCAAGGTCGGCGTCAGGCCGCACAGATGGTCGCGCAGCTTCTGCTCCATCGCCGCGCGGTCGTCTTCCTGCACCAGCGAGCGCCAATCGGCGCCGTGCGGCTCATCCGGCCCCGCCATTGCCGGGTAGCCCAGCCATGAACACAGATGATCGTCGAGAACGGGGTGGTCTTCGCCCAAATCCCATTCCCACCAGCCGGAACGGGTATTGCGCACGATCAGATCGAGCCGTTCCCGCAACACGGCCAGTTCGTGCGCGAGAGCGGCCGACGTCGGCTCGCCCACGGGGCCGGCGCTCAGCGCAGGCCGAGCACGTCTTGCATATCGAACACGCCCGGTCCGCGCCCGGCCAGGAAGCGCGCCGCGCGCAACGCGCCCAGCGCATAGGGCATGCGGCTGCCGGATTTGTGCGTGATTTCGATACGCTCGCCGATACCGGCGAACAACACGGTATGGTCGCCGACCACGTCGCCACCGCGAATGGTGGAAAAGCCGATGGTTTCGGCCTTGCGCTCGCCCGTTACGCCTTCGCGGCCGTAGATAGCGCAATCCTCGAGGCTGCGCCCCAACTCGCGCGCGACCACCTCCCCCATGCGCAAGGCGGTGCCGGAGGGCGCATCGACCTTGAAGCGGTGATGCGCCTCGATGACTTCGACATCGTAGCCAGAGGACAAGATGCGCGCCGCCACTTCCAACAGCTTGAACACCGCATTCACGCCCACCGCCATATTGGGCGCGAACACGAGCGGAATCGCGCGCCCCGCCTCGGCGACCGCCGCTTTGCCGGCGGCATCGAAGCCGGTCGTGCCGACCACCATGGCCTTGCCCAACTCACGCGCCAACGCGAGGTGGCGCAGCGTGCCTTCGGGGCGGGTGAAGTCGATCAGGCAATCGGCCGCCGCCAGCGCCGCCCGGGTGTCGTCGCCGATCCTTACATCGCACGTGGCGCCGATCATCTCGCCCACGCTACGGCCGACAAACGGCCCGCCCGCCTGGTCGAACGCGGCCGCCAACACCACCGCCTCATCCTGCAAAACGGCTTCGATCAACATGCGGCCCATGCGGCCGGATGCCCCGGCAATCGCGACGCGGACAGGTTTCATTTTTTCACCCGGGAAAATTCGTCAAATCATTGAGCCGGCGCGGCCGGCACTTCGACCACGCGAGAACGTCCCGCCTGCGCGGAGGTGGCCTCGGCCTGCGCATCCCCGCCCTGCACATCGCCTTCGACGCGGTCGAGCTTGTCGTCCTGGAAATACACCGAGATCACGCGCTGTTCCGGCGCGCCCTCATTGCCCGGCGCGAAGCGATACACGTAATCCCAACGATCACGGTGGAAAATGTCGACAATCAGCGGCGATCCGAGAACGAAGCGCACCTGATCCCGGCTCATGCCCCGCTTGAGCTGGGCCACCATGGCCTGGTCCACGTAATTGCCCTGCCGGATGTCGATCCGGTAAGGGTTGACCTTGTCGACCAGACTGCCGCCAAAGGAGCAGCCGGCCAGCAAACCAATCACGGCAAGAGCCGCGATGAATGAACGATGGAACGAAGAACGAGGGCGCATGGACAAAACCGGTTGACGCGCCAAGCATCGGCGCGAGGTTCTCAGTAAAGGGCAAAAAATATACCATAGCGAGGTCGGACAGATTGTCCGGATCACGCACCTCCCCAACCATTGCATCGGTATCCGGCGAACAATCTATGTCCGAAAATTCCAAAAACTTAAAAAACATCGGCCTGAAGGCGACCTACCCGCGCCTGAAGATCCTGGATCTGTTCCAGACATCGGACCAGCGCCACCTCACCGCGGAAGACGTTTTCCGCCTGCTGATGAACGAAGGCATGGACATCGGACTGGCGACCGTCTATCGCGTTCTGACCCAGTTCGAGCATGCCGGCATTCTCGAACGCCACTATTTCGAATCCGGCAAAGCGGTATTCGAGCTCAACAAAGGCGGCCACCACGACCACTTGGTATGCCTGCAATGCGGCAAGGTGGAGGAGTTTTTCGACGCCGAGATCGAAAAGCGCCAAAACAACATCGCCGCCGAACGCGGCTTCGCCGTCAAGGAACACGCGCTCTATCTTTACGCCGATTGCCTGCGCAAGGACTGTCCGAACCGCGGCAGCGGGCACTGATTTCGCGCCGCCGGCTCGCGCTGAAGCCCGTTACCTTTATTCCTGCCCGCTGAGCATTTCCGCCGCATGCCGGCGGGTTGTATCGGTGATATTGACGCCGCCGAGCATGCGGGCGATTTCCTCGACGCGCGCGCCGGCATCCAGCACCGTCACCTCGCTCAGTGTTTCGCCGCCCCGCTCCGCCTTGGCGATGCGCCACTGCCAATCGGCACGCGCGGCAACCTGAGGCAGGTGGGTAACGCATAACACCTGCCGTTCGCGCCCCAGGCGCGCCAGCAACTGCCCGACGATTTCGGCGACGCGCCCGCCGATACCGACGTCGACCTCGTCGAACACCAGCGTCGGCGTGGCCGAATCGCGGCTGGTCATAACCTGAATCGCCAACCCGATGCGCGACAGCTCGCCACCGGAAGCGACCCGAGCCAGTCCGCGCGGCGACTGGCCGGCATTGCCCGAAACGCGGAATTCGACGGTTTCGGCGCCATTCGCCGACGGCTCGCAGCCATCCAAGGCCACCTCGAAACGCCCGCCTTCCATCGCCAAAGTCTGCATGGCCATGGTGATTTCACGCCCCAGCTTTTCCGCCGCCGGCCGGCGCGCGGCGGAAAGCTTGCCCGCAGCGGCCTCGTAGGCGGCGCGGGCGCCGGCTTCGGCGGCGGCGAGCCGGGCCGGATCGGCGCGCGCGGCCAGTTCGTCGAAGCGCAAGCGCCAATCGGCCAACAACGCAGGCAGGTCTTCCGGCGCCGCGCGGTATTTGCGCGCCACATCCATCACCGCCGCAATGCGGTTTTCGATTTCGGCGAGCCGTTGCGGGTCGAGCTCCACGCGGTCGCGGTAGCGCCGCAGCGCGTGCAAAGCTTCGTCGGCCTGTAGCGCCGCGCTGGCCAGCAGGCCGCCCACATCGGCCAACGCGGGGTCGATACCGGCCAGCGTCGCGATACGGCTATCCAGTTGCCGCAATACGCCGCACACCGCGTAATCGCCCTCGTCGAGCGCGGCCAGCGCGGCGTCGGCGCCTTCGATCAGGCTCGCGGCATGCGCGAGGCGGCCATGCTCGGCGTTGAGATCGCTCCAGCCGGCGGGGTCGAAGGCCAGATCGCCGACCTCCTTGATCTGCCAGCCGAGCAATTCGCGCTCGCGCTCGGAAGCGGCGGAATCCTGCTCCGCGCCACGGCGCAGTTCGGCGATCCGCCGCCATTCGCGGTACTGCGCCGCCACTTCGACAACCAGCGCGCCGGCACCGGCGTGCGCGTCGAGCAGCGCGCGCTGCGTATCGGCGCGCAACAGCGCATGGTGGGCGTTCTGGCCGTGGATATCGGCGAGAAAATCGCCGGCTTCGCGCAGTTGCGCGAGTGTTACCGGCGTACCGTTGATCCAGGCGCGACTGCGGCCGCCGGCATCGACCACGCGGCGCAGAATCGCCGCGCCGTCGTCGGCGGCAATGTCCTGCTCCCGCAGCCAGGCGGCCAGAGCGCCATCGCCGGCACAGTCGAACTCGGCGGCGATATCGGCTTTATCGCGCCCGCCGCGCACGGCGGCACTGTCCCCCCGCCCTCCCAGGGCAAGATCGAGCGCGCCGAGGAGAATGGATTTGCCGGCGCCGGTTTCCCCGGTAAGCGTGCCGAAACCGGCACCGAATTCGAGTTCGAGGCGGTCGACAATGACGAAATCACGGATGGTAAGACGACGCAGCATGGCGGAATCTGTCGAAAAGATCGAAGGACAAGGTGGGCGCCGCCCACGCATGCGGGCCGGCGATTTGTTCGCTTGCGCCAGGCTCAGTTATGCCGGGGCGTGGTGCTCCAATGCAGCTTTTCGCGCAGCATGGCGTAGTAGCTATAACTTTTGGGATGTACCAGGCGCACCGACGACGGCGAACGGACCAGCCGCACGGTATCGCCAGCGCGCGCGTCGAAACGAGCCTGACCGTCGAAATGCACGCGGGCGTCGTGCGGCGGCAGCAAGGTGATTTCGATACGGCAGGAATCGGGCAGCGTCACCGGCCGTGCCGTCAACGCGTGAGGACACAAGGGCACCAGCGCGATACCGCCAACCGACGGATGCAGGATGGGGCCGTTGGACGACAGCGCATAGGCAGTGGAGCCGGTCGGCGTCGATATGATCATGCCGTCGGAACGCTGGGTATAAACGAACTCGCCGTCGATCGCGAGTTCAAACTCGATCATGCGCCCAAGATCGCCCTTGTTGACCACTACGTCGTTCAGCGCGAGCGTATGGAAGGCGCGCTCGCCGCCGCGCAATACGTCGGCGTCGAGCATGAAGCGGGATTCCTCGGTAAAGCGGCCGTCGATGATCTCGCCCAGCCGTTCGAGCGCATCGGTACGGGCGATATCGGTCAGAAAACCGAGCCGGCCGAGGTTGACGCCGGCCAGCGGCACCTGATGCTCGGCCAAGCGCCGCGCGGCGGCCAGCAAAGTACCGTCGCCGCCGATCACCACCGCGAGATCGGCCTGAGCGCCGATGTCGTCGAAAGTAGCGAGCGGAAAACCGCCGTCGGCGCCGATGGCGCTCGCCGTGCCCTGCTCGATCCACACGGCCACACCCCGCTCGCGCAGGAACGCGGCAATGGCGAGCACCGATTCGGCCACGTCCGGGCTTTGGTATTTGCCGATCAGCGCGATACTGGAAAAATGCGGAGAAGCGTTCGTATTCATGATTGACGATTAAACCGATTTCCGATTAAACCACAGATACAAACCGCCTGTTTGCATGGTGCATGGCGCGCGGCGGCGTGGCATCTTAACCCGCCCGCCGCACCGCTTCTTACCACTTGGATCAAATCCCGGCTATATTCGCCCCCTGAAATGGCTTCGCTCGACCCCCGCTCCCAAATTCTGCTCAAAACGCTGATCGAACGCTACATTGCCGAAGGTCAGCCGGTCGGCTCGCGCGCGCTATCGCGCTACTCCGGGCTGGAACTGTCACCGGCCACGGTGCGCAACGTCATGAGCGACCTGGAGGAGATGGGCTTCATCGCCAGCCCGCACACCTCCGCCGGGCGCATACCCACGGCGCTTGGCTACCGCTTTTTTGTCGATTCGCTGGTTACCGTGCAGCCGCTGGAAAATGCCCGGGTGCAGGCGCTCAAAGGCCAGCTTGTGCCGGATCAGCCGCAGCGCCTGCTCAGTGCCGCCTCGCACCTGCTCTCCGGCCTGACCCAATTCGCCGGCATCGTGGTGACGCCGCGCAAGGAAGCGGTGCGCATCCGCCAGATCGAATTCATCAGCCTGTCCGAAACCCGCATCCTGCTCATCATCGTCACCACCACGGGCGACGTGCAGAACCGCATCCTGCTCACCCGGCGCGCGTATTCGGCTTCCGAACTGGAAACCGCCACCAGCCACCTCAACGCGCATTTCGCCGGACTCGCCTTCGACGAAATCCGCCTGCGCATCCAGAGCGAACTGAAACAGTTGCGCAGCGACATGAGCGAACTGATGGCCGCCGCCGTCGAGGCCGGCAGCGAAGCGGCGGAGGAAACCGCGACCAGCTACGTGATTTCCGGCGAAACCAACTTGCTCGAAGTCGAAGATCTCTCTTCCAACATGTCCCGCCTGCGCGAGCTGTTCAAGCTGTTCGAGCAGAAAACCGGGCTGATGCAGTTGCTCGACCTGTCCAACCGCGCGCAAGGCGTGCAGATTTTCATCGGCGGCGAATCCGGACTCGCCCCGCTCGACGGTTGCAGCGTCATCACCGCGCCTTACGAAGTGGATGGCCAGGTGATCGGCTCGGTGGGCGTCATCGGCCCCACCCGCATGGCCTACGACCGCGTCATTCCCATCGTCGACATCACCGCCCGGCTATTGTCGAGCGCGCTATCATCCGGGCACTGAAGGCCCTCTCAAAGAAGATTCATGCCCCGTTACTGGCCCGAACCGCCACGCCACACCGCCGCCACGACGCGCACGGCGGTACTGCTGGTCAACCTCGGCACCCCCGCCGCGCCCACCGCGGCGGCACTGCGCCCCTACCTGAAAGAATTTCTCTCCGACCCGCGCGTGGTCGAAAGTCCCCGCGCCGCGTGGTGGCCCATTCTCAACGGCATCATCCTCAACACCCGCCCGGCCAAATCGGCGGCCAAATACGCCAGCATATGGCTGCGGGACGGATCGCCGCTGAAGGTCCACACCGAACGCCAGGCGAAGCTGCTCGGCGGCTACCTCGGCCAAGGTGGCCACGCAGTCGACGTCGCCTGGGCCATGCGCTACGGCGCGCCATCCATCGCCGACACGCTCAACCAACTGCGCGCCGCCGGGCACGACCGTATCCTCGTCATCCCGCTCTACCCGCAATACGCCGCCAGCACCACGGCCAGCGTCATGGACGAAGTCGCGCGCTGCCTACGCCGCTGGCGCAACCTGCCGGAACTGCGCTACGTGCGTGACTTCCACGACGACCCCGGCTACATCGCCGCCCTGGCGCAAAGCGTGCGCGAACACTGGGCGGCAAGCGGCCAGGCGGACCGGTTGGTGCTGAGCTTTCACGGCCTGCCGCAGCGCAGCCTGAAGCTGGGCGACCCCTACCACGACGAATGCCACGCCACCGCCAAGCGCCTGCGCGCCGCTCTGGGGCTGCCCGCCGAGCGCATGCTTGTTACCTTCCAGTCCCGCTTCGGCAAGGCCGAATGGCTCAAACCCTATACCCAGCCGACGCTAGAAGCGCTCGCGCGCGAAGGCATCCAGACCGTGGATGTGATGTGCCCCGGTTTCGCCGCCGACTGCCTGGAAACGCTGGAAGAAATCGCCCTGGAATGCAAAGCGGCCTTTCTCGCCGCCGGTGGCCGGGCGTTCAACTACATCCCTTGCCTCAACGAGCGCCACGACTGGCTCTCCGCCCTCACCGCCCTTTCCCGCCGCCACCTCGGGCATTGGCTCGAGACAAGCGCCTTACCTGAAGCCCGCACACATCAGACATGAACCCAAGCCTTCGCCTTTTCCTGCGCTGGGCGCTCAGCGCCGCCGCACTGCTGCTGCTCCCCGGCCTGATCTCCGGCTTGCGGGTCGACAACTACACCTCCGCGCTCCTGGCCGCACTGCTGCTCGGCCTGGTGAATGCCTTGATCCGCCCCATCCTGATCCTCATCACCCTACCGATCACCCTGCTCTCGCTCGGCCTTTTCACCCTGGTCATCAACGCCCTGCTGTTCTGGGCCGTGTCCGGGCTCGTCTCCGGCGTGCATGTGACGGATTTCTGGGCAGCGTTCTGGAGCGCGCTGCTCTACAGCCTGCTTACCTGGCTGGTCAACATTGCCGTTGGCGACGGCAAGACCCGTATCCGCATGGTTCGCCGCAATCGCTGACTATGGTCCGCAGCTAGTCGTAGTACAAGCAGGAACTACGTCCAAAACGCCTCGGGGTCCAGGTGCCGCGCCAGTTCCATAGCGTCGTGCAGCACACGGCCGATCACGGTCATATCGTTTTCCGTTCGGTAGATCAGGAAGTGCCGGGGGTGGCGCACGATGCCAGCGTCCGTGCGGGCGCGCTCCCGGCTCAAGCATAGGTGCCAAGAGCAAACCTCCTTGCCAAGCTCGGGCCGTTCGAGGCTACCAACTCGGTCAGGTTGAGAGGCAATGTCGCGCAGGGCGGCCACAATTAAGCTTTCGTAGCGCTGGCGTGCTATGTCGCCAAAATGCGCGTGTATCCAGGCCAGAATATCGATGAGGTCGGCTTGCGCCGCTTCGGATAACCGATAGCGTGTCATTAGCCTGTCGTTTTTACCTTGGCGGCGGCCTGTTGGCCTAATTGGGCGACGAACGCTTCGAGATGGTCATCGGCCACCTCCGTATAGCGGTCGGCGGCAATATCGGCCCAACCGGTGCGAGCCGCTTCCTGCAAGGCCTTGAGCTTGGCGGCCTCTAGTTGCTCACGCTGCTCAATCAGGCGCAGGCCTTCGCGCAGCACTTCGCTGGCGTTCTGGTAGCGCCCGGATCCCACCAGGGTTTCGACAAAATTCATGTTGATGCTCGCTGAGCACCACGTTGCGTGTCGGCATGGCCGTGACTCTCGCGATGGGACTGCATGCGTGCCAGACGAATTCATCAACCGTTGTACAGATACATGAACAAGCGCGTCACAGCGCGGTATTTCCCGCTACCCGGCCATGCTCTTCGGCACCCTGCAAGGTAAGGCAATTTATCAAAATTCTAAATATGCCAAAAGACTAATCGATTCAAGTTTCCGGCGCTGCTGCCGTTATAGCTCTCACAGGGGGATTCCGCCCACGCGGAACCGGAAGAAAACAGGGAGCCAACGATGAAAATCCAAGCGGCCAACATCCAGATGCAGTCTTCGCACGCGCAGACGCAAAAGCGCGAGGCTTCGGCCCGGCTCGAAGTATGGTCCGCGCCGGACAACCGTGCGGGCTTGCAAAACCAGAACAGCCGCAACGCACAAGCCAGTTCCGTCAGGCTCTCCGATGCCGCCCAGGCTGCGCAAAAAGCGAATGCGGATGGCTCGATCAGCGAAAGCGGCGACCCGAAACTGGACGTTCTGGTGCGCATGCTCGAATTTCTCACCGGCAAGCCGGTGAAAATCGCCAATCTGTCCGACTTGCGGCAGGCCCCGGCCGAATCCTCCGCGACCTCGCGCCCCGCGCCGTCTCAAGCGCAGACCGGCACTGCCGGCTTTACCTACGATTACCACTCCAGCTACGCAGAATCCGAAAGCACCTCGTTTGCCGCCAGCGGCGTCGTGCGCACCGCCGACGGCAAGGAAATCAACTTCAACATCGCTTTCAGCATGCAGCGCCAATACAGCGAGGAACAGTCCTTTCACCTGCAGGTCGGCCAGAAACCGCCCCCACCGCCGCCCCCGGTACAAGGCCAGGTCAAGGATCCCTTGATTCTCGATTTCGCCGGCCCGGCGGCCGAATTGTCCAATATTCGTTTCCGCTTCGATCTGGACGCCGACGGCCAACTCGACGACGTGCCGCTTACCAGCGGCAGCGGCATCCTTGCCTTCGACCGCGACGGCAACGGCCGCATCGACGACGGGCGCGAACTGTTCGGCGCGATCAGCGGCGATGGCTTCGCCGATCTCGCCCTGCTCGACGATGATGGCAACGGCTGGATCGACGAAAACGACGCGGCCTTCTCCCAACTGCGCATCTGGCTCCCAGATGAATCCGGCCAGGGCAAGCTGAAAACCCTCGCCGAAGCCAACGTCGGCGCCCTCTACCTTGGTCGCGCCAGTACCGCTTTCGATCTCAAGGATGCCGCCAACCAAACCCAGGGCATCATGCGTTCGAGTGGCGTCTATCTGCGCGAAGACGGCTCCGTCGGCACTATCAGCCAAGTCGATCTACGCGTGTAGTCCCAGGCGCGCAAGCGCCTAGGCGCTTTGCGCCGCACGCGGGCCTTGACCTTCCCCCTGAGTTCCGGCGCCTTGGCGCCACCGCCGTGGCATGATTTTTCCGCGGCGGCAGACCGGCGTTTACCGCTCGGCCGCCAATACCCATAGCAGGGCACGCGCCCCTTCCTTTCTCAGCACGCCGGGATACAATCGGCGCCAAATGGCCGGGACTGCACAGGCGGTGTACCTCGCTCGCCACACCGCCATCATCGCTCACCTTCAACTTGAAAAGAAAGGCGCCCATCATGAATACACAAGAACTATCGCACTACCAAGAACTCGCCATTCAATACGCCAGCGAGTTCGGTACCAAGATCATCGTCGCCCTCCTGTTCTGGGTTCTCGGCCGCTGGCTGATCGGTGTGGCGGTCAGTTTGCTGGGCCGCTCACTGGAAAGGCAAAAAGTCGACCCGACCGTATTGCGCTACCTCGGCTCCGTGCTCACAGTCACGTTGAACGTCCTGCTGGTGGTCGGCATTCTCGGCTACTTCGGCATCCAGACAACAACCTTTGCCGCCCTTATCGCCGCCGCCGGCATCGCCGTGGGCATGGCCTGGTCCGGGTTGCTGGCGAATTTCGCCGCGGGCGCCTTCCTGATCGTGCTGCGTCCGTTCAAGGTCGGCGACTTCGTCACGGTTGCGGGCGTAACTGGCACGGTCACGGAACTCGGCCTGTTCACGACGACCGTCAACACGCCGGACAACGTGCATACCATCATCGGCAACAACAAAATCTTCGCCGACACGATCCAGAATTACACCAGTACCCCTTATCGCCGCGTCGATCTGAAAGCACAGCTTGCCGGGGCTGCGGACCACCGTGCCGCCATGCAGTTGCTGCGCGAGAAAGTCGCTGCGATCCCCAACGTGATCGACGCTCCCGCCGTCGATGTCGAAATCCTGGAATTCAACCTCGTCGGCCCGGTTCTGGCCGTGCGCCCCTACTGCCACAACGATCATTACTGGCAGGTGTACTTCGACACCAACCGCACGATCAAGGAAGCGTTGGCCGAAGCCGGTTTCCCCGCACCGATGCCGGCACAGACGGTCATCGTCAATCAGGCCGGCTAGGCCTTGCGGAATGAAAGAAGGCCGCTTCGCGCGGCCTTCTTTCAAACAATAGTCCGCCACGCCGGGCGGCATGCCCCCTAGCTAAAATTCGATCTGCGTACCCAGTTCCACCACCCGGTTTGGCGGAATGCGGAAATAATCGGCGGCGCTGCCGGCATTACGGAACAGCAGCACGAACAGTTTCTCGCGCCAGCTCGGCATGCCCGACTCAGCTGTCTGAATCAGCGTTTCGCGGCCAAGGAAGAAAGACGTTTCCATCATGTTAAAAGACAAACCCTCCTTGGCGCACAGGGCCAGCGCCGCGGGAATGTCCGGATCGTCCTTGAAGCCGTATTTCACTCTCAGCCGATAAAAGCCGTAATCCAGCTCCTCCAACGCCAGACGCTCATCGTCGGGCACATGGGATTCATCGGCGGTTTCCACCGTCAACAACACCACACGCTCATGCAATACCTTGTTGTGAATCAGGTTGTGCAGCAAGGCGCGTGGCACGCCATCCAACCAAGTCGTCAGAAATACCGCGGTTCCCCCCACGCGTAGCGGCGGGCTGTGAAACAGCGTCTGGATAAAGGCATCCAGCGGGATGGTATCGGTGCGGACACGCTCATTCAGTTGCGCCCTGCCGCGCTTCCAGGTTGTCAGCAACGTAAAGACCAGCCCCCCGATCAGCAGCGGAAACCAACCGCCGGCGAACACCTTCACCGTGGTCGCGGAAAAGAAGGCCACATCCACGCCAAGGAATACGACAAGAAACAGCAAGGCCTTGCCTTTACCCCAACCCCACAGGCTTTGCACCACAATGAAGGCCAGTATGGTATCGATCGCCATCGTCAGCGTCACCGCGATGCCATAGGCCGACGCCAACGCGCTCGACGAATGGAAGCCAATGACCAGGGCCACCACCGCGCCAAGCAGCATCCAGTTGATGCCAGGCACGTAAATCTGGCCGATTTCGCGTTCCGAGGTATGCACGACCTGCATGCGCGGCGCATAGCCAAGCTGAATCGCCTGCCGGGTCAGCGAAAACGCGCCGGAAATCACCGCTTGGCTGGCAATGATCGTCGCCAGCGTCGCCATCCCTATCATTGGGTAGAGCAAGGGCTCGGGCACCAGCATGTAAAAGGGGTTACGGACGCTTTCCGGATCGTCGAGAATCAGCGCGCCCTGGCCGAGGTAATTGAGATAAAGCGCGGGGAACACCGCGATGAACCAGGCATACTTGATCGGCCGCCGGCCGAAATGCCCCATGTCGGCGTATAAGGCCTCCCCGCCGGTAATCGCCAGCACCACGGCGCCAAGCGCGAGCCAGCCAAGCAGCGGCTGGGCGATGAAGAAACGCGCGGCCCACAGGGGGTTGAGCGCGCCGAGTATTTCCGGGTGCACGCGGATGCCGTTGATCCCGAGCAATGCGAGGATGGCGAACCAGCACAGCATGACCGGCCCGAAAATGGCCCCCACGCCGCTCGTGCCCCGCCGCTGCAAAAGGAAGAGGCCGACCAGCACCGTAAGCGAGATCGGAATGACCCAGTGGTGAAAGGCGGGCATCGCCACTTCCAGCCCTTCGACCGCCGAAAGCACCGATATAGCCGGCGTAATCATGCCGTCGCCATAGAACAGCGCGGCGCCGAATACACCGAGCACGGACAGCACCCAGGCATGCTTGCTCGATTTCACCGCGCGCAACGCGAGCGAGGTCAGGGCCATGATGCCGCCTTCGCCACGATTGTCCGCGCGGGTAATGAAGATGACGTACTTGGCCGATACGACCAGCGTCAAGGCCCAGAAAACTAGGGAAAGAATGCCGTAGACATTGTCCGGCGTCACCGCGACCGCATGCGGACCATTGAACACTTCTTTCAAGGTATACAGCGGGCTGGTGCCGATATCGCCGAACACCACGCCGACCGCCGCCACCGCCGTGCCGGCCAAGCCCGCCTTGGATGGATGGTGTGCCGTCTGATGCGCCGTTTTTTCCTGTGTCTCCCGCATATCGTCGCTAATCCGCACGTTTTTTCCCATGCGCATCGCGCGACGCAGAAGCCACCTTCAAGCGTCGGCGCAATGTCTGGGCAGCGTACTCCACGGTGGCCCCTGCCTCGGGAAACATTTTGCCCAGGGTCAAAAAGCCATGCACCACCCCCATCACCGCCCGGTGTTCCACCTCTCCCCCTTCCGCGCGCACGCGCTCGATGAAGGCAACACAATCATCCACCAGCGGGTCGAATTCGGCGGTCACCATCAACATCGGCGGCAAGCCGGCCAGAGAGGCCGCCCGCATCGGCGACGCACGCCAATCCTCCGTATTGCCATGCGGCAGATAACGGGAGAAAAACCACGTCAGGCTTTCACGGTCGAGGAAATAGCCGTCGGCGAACGCCTGGCGCGACGGCCGCGTGCTGACGACTTCGGTGCTCGGATACACCAACAGCAAAAAAGCGGCTTGCGCCCCGCTCGCCTCGCGCAAGGCAAGCGCGGTAACGATGGCCAGATTGCCGCCGGCACTGTCGCCGCACAGCGCGATACGAGCCGGATCAATACCCAGCGCGCGGGCGTTGGCCGTGGCCCAGTCGAAGGCAAGCCGGGCATCGTTCACCGCGGCGGGAAAAGGGTGCTCCGGCGCCAAGCGGTAATCCACCGATAACACCGCGCAGCCGGAGCCGTTGGCCAGTTCGCGGCACACCACGTCGTAACTGGCCACGTCGCCCACACACCAACCGCCGCCATGCAGCCATAGCAACAATGGCAAGGTTTCGTCCGGATGGCTATCGAGCGGGCGGTACAAACGCGCCAGCAGCGCGGAACCATCGGCGCGCGCTATCGGCACATCGGCCACCGCCGCCACCGCCGGCGCTTCAGGCCGAAACGCATGCTGCAACTTGTGGAAGGAATGGCGCGCCTGCGCAACGGAAAGCTCGTAAAAACGCGGCGCATCGACCCGATACGCCATGTCGAGCAGCGCCTGGGCCTGTGGAGTCAGCGGCATGTCGGCAATCGGCACCGGCGAGAATACCAAGGGTATTCGTAACCGGAGGTCGTCAAAAGGTGGCTGGAAGCACGATTCTAACCAGCGCGGGTTGCCATGGTGCACCGCAGTCAAAAAATACCGGAATTCAAGCACGTCAGCGCTGCAATGCAACAATCAACCGATCCGCCACAGACCCATGCGCGGCATTTCCCGTTCGCGGAGCAGACCCCTGCCCCCTTCCCCAAAAACATGCCCCATCGCCTTATTCCATTGACGCGCAACACTCGTAAAATGGAAAACTGTACCGCAACAACCAGACGAGATTTTCATGGCCACGTCCAAATCACAGTCCCAAGCGCCCGCGCCAGCGCAAACAAACGGCCCAAAAGCACGCCCGCGTAACAACGCCCCCAAACCCCGGCGCGCCCAAAGCGGCGACATCTCTCCCGATCTGAGCGAACAGGGCATCGAAAAATTCGAGGTCGGCCAAGCCATCAAGGCCGCTCAGGCATCCAAGCACATCGCCGTCCAGGACATCCTCGAGGCAGCGGTCAAAAACGATATAGGCGGCGTAGCGAAAACCCTGGAAGCCATTCTGGCCGGCGCGTCGCCCGACGATGCCGCCACACTGCGCCGCGCGCTTTTGCAGGACGAACCGCCAGGGGTAAAACTGCACCCCAACCCGGACGACGAGCTATCCGACACCTGGCGCGTGGGCGGTTATCCGTACAAGAACCTGATGACGCGCAAAAACTACGAGAAGCAGAAATACCGCCTTCAAGTAGAACTGTTGAAACTGCAAGCCTGGGTCAAGGAAACCGGCCAGCGCGTGGTCATCGTGTTCGAAGGCCGCGACGCTGCCGGCAAGGGCGGCACGATCAAGCGCTTCATGGAGCACCTGAACCCGCGCGGCGCGCACGTCGTCGCCCTGGAAAAGCCCTCCGAAGTGGAAAGCGGCCAGTGGTATTTCCAGCGCTACATTCAGCACTTGCCCACCGCGGGAGAAATCGTGCTGTTCGACCGCTCCTGGTACAACCGCTCCGGCGTCGAGCGCGTCATGGGTTTTTGCACACCCGACGAATACAACGAATTCATGCGCCAGGTGCCTGAATTCGAGCGCAATCTCGTGCGCAGCGGCATTCATCTCATCAAGTTCTGGTTCTCGGTCAGCCGCGGGGAACAGCGCCGGCGCTTCAAGGAACGAAAAAGCCATCCGCTGAAACAATGGAAATTGTCGCCCATCGACCTTGCATCGCTGGACAAATGGGATGAATACACCAAGGCCAAGGAAGCGATGTTCTTTTATACCGACACCGCCGATGCGCCGTGGACGGTCGTCAAGTCGGACTGCAAAAAACGCGCACGCCTCAATGCCCTGCGCTATGTGCTGCACAAACTGCCTTACTCCACCAAGGATATCGACCGCATCGGCGTGCTCGATCCCCTCTTGGTCGGCCGCGCCAATGTGGTCTAC
>JAVBJT010000045.1:0-10250 GCA_031546845.1 Azoarcus sp.
CAGATTATTCATGAGCATGACGTCCGGAAATCGGAAAAAAAAAGGAGGCCAGGCCTCCTTTTTCCGAGCTGCGTCCGATTACGCAGCGAGTTTGGCCCGGGCTTGTTCGGCAAGCGCCGAAAAAGCGGGTTTGTCGAATACAGCCAGATCGGCCAGCACTTTACGATCCACTTCAATGGCGGCTTTCTTCAAACCGTTCATGAAAGTGCTGTAGGTCAAGCCAAGCTCGCGGGCCGCGGCGTTGATACGCGCGATCCACAGGGCGCGGAACTGGCGCTTGCGTTGACGACGGTCACGGTAGGCGTATTGCCCCGCTTTCATTACCGCCTGTTTGGCGATGCGGTATACATTTTTCCGACGGCCGCGGTAACCCTTGGCTTCGGCAAGAACTTTCTTATGGCGCGCTCGGGCGGTTACACCGCGTTTAACTCTAGGCATGGCGGTCTCCTGTTCAAGCGTAAGGCAGCATGGCGCGGATCAGCTTTTCGTCGGCGGCGTGGACTTCCGTCATGCCGCGCAGCTGGCGCTTGCTCTTGGTGGTCTTCTTGGTCAGGATGTGGCGCTTGAACGCCTGGGAGCGCTTGATCCCGCCACCGGCGCGGACCTTGAACCGCTTCGCGGCTCCGCTCTTGGTCTTCATTTTTGGCATTGCTCAACTCCATGTTTATCGATGCCGCCAGGTAGCGCGAAAACAGCGCGTTTTATACCTGGCACCACTTGTTTTCCACCGCATACAGGAATGCTGTAACAGTGGTTTCCACCCTGGACTAGCCAGGGCGAATGATCGCCGCAATCAACGATTTTTCTTGGGTGCGACAATCATAACCATTTGACGCCCTTCCATCTTGGGCATCTGTTCGACCTGGCCCAACTCCTCCAGATCGGCTTTGACACGTTCGAGCTGACGCAAGCCGAATTCCTGATGGGCCATCTCACGGCCACGGAACCGCAGCGTCACCTTGCATTTATCGCCTTCTTCAAGGAAGCGCTTCAGATTACGCAGTTTGATCTGGTAATCGTTTTCATCGGTGCCAGGGCGAAGCTTTACCTCCTTGACCTGCACCTGCTTCTGTTTCAGCCGGGCTTCATGGGCTTTTTTCTGTTCCTGGTACTTGAACTTGCCCAGATCCATCACCCGACAGACTGGCGGTTGCGCCATAGGGGCGATTTCAACCAGATCCAATCCAGCCTCTTCGGCCGCACCCAGTGCCGCACTCAAGGACACGATACCGAGTTGCTCTCCGTTTTCACCGACAAGCCGCACCTCAAGCGCGTTTATTTCCTCGTTGACGCGCTGCTTTTTTTCTTGAGCGATGGTTCAGTTCTCCACGACAGCCAATATCAGACCAAACCGGCTTTCGCTTCAACTTCGCGACGCCAGCGTTCGATCAACGAATCGAGGGACATTTGGCCAAGATCCTGGCCACCTCGGACACGCACCGCTACCACTCCCGCAGCCTTTTCTTTCTCGCCGACTACGATCTGATAGGGCAGCTTATGCACGCTATGTTCGCGGATTTTATAGTTAATCTTTTCATTGCGCAAATCCGCTTCGACGCGGAAACCCGCCTGCCGCAACCGTTTTGTCACATCTGCAACATATTCGGCCTGGCCTTCGGAAATATTCATCACCACCGCGTGAACCGGAGCCAGCCACAATGGCAAGGCGCCCGCATAGTGTTCGATCAGAATACCGGTAAAACGCTCCAGCGAGCCGAACAAGGCCCGATGCAGCATCACCGGGCGTTTGCGCGTATTGTCCTCGGCAACATAGTGGACATCGAAGCGCTCGGGCAGATTCATATCAACCTGCAAGGTCCCACACTGCCAGTCTCGGCCTATCGTGTCGCGCAGTACAAATTCGAGCTTCGGCCCATAAAACGCTCCCTCGCCCGGGAACAATTCATACGCCATGCCCATATGGTCGAGCGCGGCGGCCAATGCCCCCTCCAGCTTGTCCCATATTTCGTCGCTACCAATGCGATTGTCCGGGCGGGTAGAAAGCTTGATGCGGATATTTTCAAAGCCGAAGTCTTTATAGATGTCGAGGATCAGCGCCACGACATCCTTGCACTCCTGCTCCATTTGCTCTTCGGTACAGAAAACATGCGCATCATCTTGCGTGAAATGGCGCACGCGCAGCAGACCATGCAGGGCACCGGACGGCTCGTAGCGATGCACCTTGCCGAATTCGGCCATGCGCAACGGCAGATCGCGGTAGCTTTTCAGCCCCTGGGCGAACATCGATACCGCGCCGGGACAGTTCATCGGCTTGAGCGCGAAAACACGCTCATCCTCGGTTTGCGTGGTGAACATGTTCTGGCGATAGTTCTGCCAGTGCCCCGATGTTTCCCACAACGCGCGGTCCATGACATCCGGCGTATTGACTTCGACGTAGCCCGCTTGCTCCTGGCGCTCGCGCATGTAACCGATCAAGGTCTGGAGCAGACGCCAGCCCTTCGGATGCCAGAAGACAGAGCCCGGCGCTTCATCCTGGAAATGGAAGAAATCGAGTTGCTGGCCGAGTTTGCGGTGATCGCGCTTTTCCGCCTCCTCCAGCATGTGCAGGTAAGCGTCGAGCTCTTCCTTTTTCGCCCAGGCCGTGCCGTAGATGCGCTGCAACATCTCGTTTTTCGAGTCTCCCCGCCAATAGGCACCGGCGACCTTGGTGAGTTTGAAAACCTTCAGCCTACCGGTGGAGGGCGCGTGCGGGCCGCGACAGAGATCGACAAAATCGCCCTGTCGGTAAAGGGAGACATCCTCCGCGGTCGGAATGGACGCGATGATCTCGGCTTTGTAGTGCTCACCAATCGACTTGAAAAACGCCACGGCCTCATCGCGCGCCCATACTTCGCGCATCACGGGAATTTCGCGCTTGGCCAGCTCGGCCATGCGCTGCTCGATCGCTTCGAGGTCTTCCGGCGTAAAGGGGCGCTTATAGGCGAAGTCGTAATAAAAGCCGTTTTCGATCACCGGGCCGATCGTGACCTGCGCTTCGGGGAACAGCTCTTTCACCGCGTGCGCGAGCAGGTGTGCGGTGGAGTGGCGAATGATCTCAAGCCCTTCCGCATTCTTGTCGGTAACGATGGCAAGCTGGCTATCGCGCTCGATCCGATGAGACAGATCCACCAGCTTGTCATCGACGCGGCCGGCAAGCGCCGCTTTTGCCAATCCGGCGCCGATGGCGGCTGCCACTTCGACGACAGTCACGGGATGACTGAAGCTGCGAACGGAACCATCGGGAAGCGTAATGTTCGGCATGATCGAGCCTCGACCTGATATTGGCGCCGGACGGTTTATACGCCCAGCCGCGTATGAATAAATAGAAAGCTGCGAAAATTCAGACGAAAAAAAAGTGCGGTCGAACCGCACTTTTATGAAAAATGACAGCGGAATCCGACCTATTCAGCTTCTGGTTTCGGTGTGAGTTCGAAACATGATATCGGTTCCCAAAATTTGGTAGGCGCGATTGGACTCGAACCAACGACCCCCACCATGTCAAGGTGGTGCTCTAACCAGCTGAGCTACGCGCCTGCTAAGAGCGGCGAATTATAGAGACTTCGTTCCGCCTGTCAAACGCTTTTCATGCATTGCATCATTTTTTCAGGCGCGACACGATAAACAGGATGACAATGGCGCCGATAACAGCACCGATCAAACCCGCCGCCTGCCCTGCCTGATAGATCCCGATCAGTTGACCGCCGTAGGTAGCCAGCATGGCGCCACCGATGCCAAGCAAGGTTGTCATGATAAGACCGAGCCCATCCTTGCCAGGGTGTAGAAAGCGGGCAATCAGACCAACGATAAGACCGATGAGGATGGTGTAGAGGATAGACATGGGCGCTTCCTTCTTTGAATAAGACCGTTCAATCCTTTTCCCAGGCGTCGAGAAACACTTTCCAGTGCGGCGCTTCAAGCCGCTCCAGCGTTTCTCGCACGACGGCGATCTCTCGCTCGAACCCCGTTTGATCAAGCTCCCCGCGCATCCGCTGAAAACCGAGGAGAACGAGGTAAGTATTCACAACATCGGTTTCGCAATAATCGCGGATTTCCGCTATCCGCCCTTCCCCCCAAGCTTGCCAGACCGCCGAGCCGTCCATGCCCAGCTTACCGGGGAACCCCATCAGCTTCGCCAACTGATCGAGCGGAACACTGGCGCGTGGTTGATAAAGCGCGAGCAGGTCCATCAAGTCGAGATGACGGGAGTGGTAACGACTAATATAGTTGTTCCATTTGAAATCGCGCGAATCGTTGTAATCGCCGTCGCCCAGATCCCAGTACCGCGGAGCGGATACGCCATGGATCAGGCCACGGTAATGCAGCACCGGTAAATCGAAGCCGCCGCCGTTCCACGAAACGATTTGCGGCGTAAAACGCTCGATACCGTCAAAAAAACGCCGAATGATTTCGCCTTCGTCCACATCCGGTTCGGACAGGGAAAAAATCCGGAATTGGCTGGCATCGCGCAACGCGCAGGAGATCGTGACCACACGTTGTAGATGGTGCTGCAGGAAATCCGTTCCATTGCCGGCCCGGCGCTGCTGAAAGGCAAGCTCGGCAACCTCATAGTCGGTCAGGTCCGCCGGCAATTCGTTGAGTTTACGGATGCCGTCGACATCGGGAATGGTTTCGATATCGAAAACGAGAACGGGCGTCACTCTCTTATTCCGCCTTTTCCTTATTGCACTATAGGGTCAGGCTGGAAAAACGCCCGTTGACAGGTAACGGTCGCCGCGATCGCAGATGATTGTGGCGATTACCGCATTTTCAAGCTCGGCGGCCAGGCGCAGCGCGACGTGCATCGCGCCGCCCGAGGATATACCGGCAAAGATGCCTTCTTCGCGCGCCAAGCGGCGCGTCATCTCCTCGGCATCGGCCTGGCCGACGTATTCCAGCCTATCCACGCGCGATTTGTCATAAATTTTCGGCAGATAAGCCTCCGGCCATTTGCGGATGCCGGGAATCTGCGAACCTTCCTCGGGCTGGCAGCCGACGATGACGATAGCCGGATTTTTTTCCTTGAGGAAATGCGACGTACCCATGATCGTGCCGGTCGTGCCCATCGAACTGACAAAATGGGTAATACGACCTTGAGTCTGGGCCCACAGTTCCGGCCCCGTGCCTTCGTAATGCGAGAGCGGATTGTCGGGATTGGCGAACTGGTCGAGGATCACCCCCCGTCCTTCGTCACGCAGCCTTTCGGCAATATCGCGCGCCATTTCCATGCCGCCTTCCTTGGGCGTGAGCACTAGTTCAGCGCCGAAGGCGTGCATTGTCTGGCGCCGCTCCACGCTCTGGTTTTCCGGCATGACCAAGATCATGCGATAACCGCGCATGGCCGCAACCATTGCCAGCGCGATGCCGGTATTGCCACTGGTCGCCTCGATCAACGTGTCGCCCGGCTTGATGTCGCCGCGTTGCTCAGCCTGCACGATCATCGACAATGCCGGCCGATCCTTCACCGAGCCCGCCGGGTTGTTGCCTTCAAGTTTGGCGAGGATGGCATTGCCACGCCCGGCGCCGATGCGCTTGAGGCGCACCAGCGGCGTGTTGCCCACATAATCTTCCAGCGTTTTGAACGCCATGCTCTCGCCCCTCTGATCGGGTGGCACAGTAGGCATGGTGGGCTCTATGTGCGCAGTGCGGCAGGGATGCTTTCGCGGCGACCGATACCGGCGTACTCGATACCCGCCGCGCGAACCACCGCGGGATCGTACATATTGCGGCCGTCAAACACCACCGGCTGCTTCAGCAGGCCGCGCATACGGTCGAAATCCGGGCTGCGGAACTCTTTCCATTCGGTTGCGATGATCAAGGCATCGGCCCCATCGAGCGCGGCCATCGGGCGCTCAGCATAAACAATGCGTGGCTCATCGCCAAAAATACGCCGGGTCTCATCCATCGCCACGGGATCGTAAGCGACAACGGTCGCCCCCCGGGCAAGAAGTTCGCCGATCAGCACCCGGCTTGGCGCTTCGCGCATGTCATCGGTGTTCGGCTTGAAGGCCAACCCCCAAAGCGCGAAACGGCGCCCAGACAAATCGGCGCCAAAACGCTTGGTGATTTTGCCGAGCAGAACGTGTTTTTGCGCGTCGTTGGCCTCCTCCACCGCCGTCAGCACTTTCAGCGTCGTGCCGTGCTCGCTGGCGGAGCGGATCAACGCCTTCACGTCCTTCGGAAAGCACGATCCGCCGTAACCGCAACCCGCATAAAGAAAATGCCAACCGATGCGGGGGTCCGAGCCAATGCCCTGGCGCACCAGTTCGATATCCGCACCCAGTGTTTCGGCCAGATTGGCCAGTTCGTTCATGAAGCTGATACGGGTGGCCAGCATGGCGTTGGCCGCATACTTGGTCAGTTCCGCGCTCTTCACGTCCATGAATACCAGCTTGTCGTGATTACGCTGGAATGGCGCGTAAAGCTGACGCATCAGCTCGATCGCGCGCTCATCCTCGGCGCCGACGACGATACGGTCCGGCCGCATGAAATCCTCGACAGCGGCCCCTTCCTTGAGAAATTCGGGATTCGACACCACGGAATACGGCAGTTGCACGCCGCGCGTGGCCAACTCCTCGGCAATCGCCGCGCGCACCTTATCGCCGGTACCGACCGGCACGGTGGATTTGTCCACCACCATCCGGTACGCGTTCATGTGTTTGCCGATATTGCGCGCAGCGGCAAGCACGTATTGCAGATCGGCCGAACCGTCCTCATCCGGCGGCGTGCCGACGGCGATGAATTGCACCGTGCCGTGATGTACCGCGCGCTCGACATCGGTGGTAAAAGCCAAGCGGCCGGCGGCGACATTACGCCGAACAATCTCAAGCAAACCCGGCTCATGGATCGGGATACCGCCTTCTTCGAGTATGCGGATTTTCGCCGCGTCCAGATCGAGGCAAAGTACATCGTTACCGACATCGGCGAGACAAGCGCCGCTGACAAGACCAACATAACCCGTACCGACCACCGTGACTTTCATGCTGTTTCCCCGATGTCCAATGTTGTAGCGAAGCTATACGCCTCGACCGCGCGCGGCGCGTATCGCTAAGGCGTGAGATCGAATTCTTCCGTGCGCCGCGGCGGATACGTTTCCCACCCGCCGCAGGCTGGGCAGTGCCAATGAAATTGCCGTGCCTTGAAACCACAGGCATCGCACCGATAGCGTGCCACCTTACGAGTATGGCCGTGAATGAGCTGCTTCACGAGTTCGATATCGCCGCGCTGTTCCGCCGGCGCCGCGAGCAACGCGGCTTCAAGTAATTTATCCAGACCAAGCAAGGTCGGGTTGCGCCGCAGCTCTTCCCGCACCAGGTCATAAGCGGCTTTTGGCCCCTGCTTTTCCATTTCCCAGTGGAACAGTTCATCGAGCAGGTCCAATGAAGCATGCCGTTCGAGCCAGGCGCGCAGCAGTTGATGCCCCTGCTCCACATGGTCGAGCCTGCGATAGGCATCCATGATGCGCTCGGCAGCAAGCGCAAGGTAAACCGGATCCTGGCTTTCGATGCGCTTCCATGTCTCCAGGGCTTCCTCGTCCTGCCCCTCGGCGGTAAGAACGTCCCCCAATACAAGGCTGGCTCGCACACAACGGCGGTTGATCGCCAGCGCATCCTCCACATGCCTTCGCGCTTCGTCGAAGCGTGAATTCGCCAGTGCGGAAGCCGCCAGTTCGCAATGGAAGTTGGCCACTTCCTTACGCCACATCAAACCTTCGTGATCCGGCAATGCGCGTGCCACCTCAATTGCCTTGGCCCAGTCTTTTTCCTGCTGATAAATTTCCAGCAGACAGCCCAGCGCAACACCATTCGCGCGCGTGCCGCGCAATTGCACGAATACGGCTTCGGCACGATCGAGCAGCCCGGCCTTGAGAAAATCCTGTCCCAGCTCGCCCAGAACCTGCAGGCGCTGTTCTTCGTTCAAATCCTCGCGATCAAGCAGAATCTGATGGAGACGAATGGCGCGGTCCGTTTCACCGCGCCGGCGAAACAAGCTGCCAAGTGCAAAGTGCAGTTCTATCGTCTGCGGATCGATACGAACCGCTTCGATGAAGGCATCGATGGCTTTATCCGGCTGCTCGTTGAGCAAAAAATTCAAGCCGGCAAGATAGGAACGCGGCAAAGCGCGGGATTCCTGCACAACCTGCCGGATATCGATACGCGCGGCAAGCCAGCCGAGAACAAAAAACAGCGGCAGCGCCAACAGCCACCAGAACTGAATTTCCATGAATGTCAGAGTGCTTCGGGCGGCTGTGCGTCGATGATTGGCATCCCCGGATTCTGCTCGGCACGGCTGCGCTCGGCGCGATCAAGCTGGCGGCGAAGGCGGGAAATTTCCCGACGCTGGCGCAGAAGCGACGCAAACGTAGCCGTTACGCCCAACAGCGCCCCGGCGGAAAAACTGAGCAGAATCACGAAAACGACCGGTAGTTGCCATTCGCTACCGAAAAAAAACCGCAGGCTTACCGCATGATCGTTTTTGATCGCGAAACCGAACAGAAAGAAAAACAGCAGGAGTCGAAGGATCCATATCACGGTGCGCATAAGTCCGTATTATCCCCGAGCGAATGACAAAAAAGAAGGCGGCCAGAAGCCGCCTTCCCCGATACCACTTCCACTAAAACCGATCGCGCGTCTATTCGGCGACATCCACCCGCTCGCGCAGCTCTTTGCCGGCTTTGAAATGGGGTACGTACTTTTCCGGCACGTGCACCTTATCGCCAGATTTGGGGTTACGCCCGACACGCGGCGGGCGATAGTTCAGCGCAAAACTCCCAAATCCGCGGATTTCGATGCGATCCCCGCGCGCCAGCGCGTCGGTCATCGCATCGAGAATCATCTTGACCGCGAAATCGGCATCCTTTGCCGCCAGCTGCGGAAACCGCGCAGCCAGGCGGACAATCAGCTCCGATTTGGTCATGACCGGCAACGTTATTGCTTCTGCTCGTTCAACTTGGCCTTGAGCAAAGCCCCCAGATTGGTCGTGCCGCTGGCTGCCGAGCTTTCAGAGGCGAACTTGTTCATCACCTCGGATTGCTCAACCTGATCCTTCGCACGGATGGACAGGTTGATCGAGCGGGTCTTGCGATCCACGTTGATGATCAAGGCCTCGACTTCATCGCCTTCCTTCAACTGTGTAGTCAGATCGTCCACACGGTGAGCAGCAGCTTCGGAGGCGCGCAGATAGCCTTCGACTTCATCACCCAGGGAAATGACCGCGCCACGCGCCTCGACCGATTTCACCGTGCCGCGCACAAGGCTGTTTTTCTCGTGCGTGGCGATGAAGTTGGTATACGGATCGCCTTCCAGTTGCTTGACGCCCAACGAAATGCGCTCGCGCTCGACATCGATCGCCAGGACGACGGCTTCGACCTCGTCGCCCTTCTTGAACCTGCGCACGGCTTCCTCGCCGGTTTCGCTCCACGACAGATCGGACAGATGGACCAAGCCGTCGATGCCGCCTTCCAGGCCGATGAACACGCCAAAGTCGGTAATCGACTTGATCTGGCCGCGAACCTTGTCGCCCTTCTTGTGGTTGATGGCGAAATCGTCCCACGGGTTGGACAGGCACTGCTTCATGCCCAGCGAAATACGGCGGCGGTCCTCGTCGATTTCGAGGATCATCACCTCGACCTCGTCGCCCAACTGGACAACCTTGGTCGGATGGATGTTCTTGTTGGTCCAATCCATTTCGGACACGTGGACCAAGCCCTCGATACCTTGCTCGACTTCGACGAACGCGCCGTAGTCGGTAATGTTCGTGACCTTGCCGAACAGGCGGGTGCCCTGCGGATAACGGCGGGCAATGCCGACCCACGGATCTTCGCCAAGCTGCTTGAGACCCAGCGAAACACGGTTCTTGTCCTGATCGAACTTGAGCACTTTCGCTTCGATCTCGTCGCCAACGGCCAGCACTTCCGACGGGTGACGCACGCGACGCCAGGCCAAATCGGTGATGTGCAGCAAGCCATCGATACCGCCGAGGTCGACGAACGCGCCGTAATCGGTGATGTTCTTGACCACGCCCTTGATCAGGGTGCCTTCCTTGAGGTTTTCAAGCAGCTTCTGACGCTCTTCGCCCATCGACTCTTCGAGCACGGCGCGGCGGGACACGACCACGTTGTTGCGCTTGCGGTCGAGCTTGATGACCTTGAATTCGTATTCCTTGCCTTCATACGGCGAGGTGTCCTTGACCGGACGCATATCGACCAGCGAACCCGGCAGGAAGGCGCGGATGCTGTTGGTCATGACGGTCAG
>JAVBJT010000025.1:0-16059 GCA_031546845.1 Azoarcus sp.
GTACGAGAGGACCGGAGTGGACGTACCTCTGGTGTACCGGTTGTGACGCCAGTCGCATCGCCGGGTAGCTAAGTACGGAAGAGATAACCGCTGAAAGCATCTAAGCGGGAAACTCGCCTCAAGATGAGACTTCCCTGGGGATTTAATCCCCCTGAAGGGTCGTGGAAGACTACCACGTTGATAGGCCGGGTGTGGAAGCGCAGTAATGCGTTGAGCTAACCGGTACTAATTGCCCGTGAGGCTTGATCCTATAACCCTGATCAGCACAGATCAGTGGAACTCGTTGGGCAAACGCCCAAACAATCACACAACATACTTCTTCTTGTTACCCCTTAAAGTCTGACGACCATAGCGTCCCGGAACCACCCCTGCCCATCCCGAACAGGACCGTGAAACAGGACCGCGCCGATGATAGTGAGATCCGCTCTCGTGAAAGTAGGTCATCGTCAGACTACCCCATAACTACAAACCCCTCAGTCCTCTAGGCCTGAGGGGTTTGTGCTTTATAGGGCCAGACTGTCTCCAGTTAGCTCGGATACCATCCGTTTGCGCGTTTTTGTTTCTTATGGATGGAATCCAAGCGCATGGGGGTATCGAAGAATCACATGCAGTAGGATACGCAAGGAAAATGCCGAGCCGGATGGAGTAAGCCTCGAATGGATTTCGATCTGATTATCGTCGGTGGTGGTTTGGCGGGGGCTGCCTGTGCGCTCGCGTTGCGCCGCAGCCGTTTGCGGATAGCGCTTATCGAGTCGATGCCGCCGAAGTACGGCGATGACTGGGATACGCGGATCTATGCGTATAGCCCGGTGAATGCCGATTTTCTCCGCGAATTGGGTGTGTGGCAGCATCTGGATCAGGCACGCTTGAGTCCGGTCCATGACATGAAAATACGCGGCGACCGTTTCGGGGCGCTGCATTTTTCCGCTTACCAAAGCGGCCTCGCCGAGCTTGCCTGGATAGGCGAGTCGAGTTTGGTGCATCGGGAATTGTGGGAGAGCGTGAAGCGTCAGCATAACGTGACGCTTTTGTGCCCTGCCGTGCCGGATAAATTGCAGGTCGAGGACGATGTGGTCCGTGTGGTTTTGGCGGATGGGCGGGCACTTGCCGGTCGTCTTGTCGTGGGGGCGGATGGCCGTGATTCCTGGGTGCGCGAACAAGCGGCCATCCGTGCCAAGGTCGTTCCATACGGTGAGATGGGCGTCGTGGCCAATTTCCGCTGCGAACAGGCGCACCGCCAGACCGCTTATCAGTGGTTTCGAGAGGATGGTGTTCTGGCTTGGCTGCCTTTGCCGGGCAAGATGATGTCGATGGTCTGGTCGGCGCCCGCTGATGTCGCGGAGAGGCTGCTTGCGCTGGATGAGGCGGCGTTTTGCGGTATCGTTGCCGATGCGGGTGGAAATGCGCTGGGCGCTTTATCCTTGCATACGCCAAGGGCGGCCTTTTCGTTGCGTTTGATGCGGGTGGAGGAGGTCGTGAGGCCGCGCATTGCTCTTATCGGCGACGCCGCGCATGCGATTCATCCTTTGTCCGGGCACGGTATCAATCTCGGTTTCCAGGATGCGAAAGCGCTCGCGGCGCAGCTTGCCGCTTTGCCGGATTGGCGCGATCCGGGGGATCTGAGCGTACTGCGGGCTTATGCGCGCGAACGCTCGGAGGAGCCCTTTTTGCTGCAATATGCGACACATGGCTTGAATCGGTTGTTTGCAAGCCGGAACAGCGCTGTTGCCTTGGCGCGGAATGTGGGGCTGAACCTCATGAATCGCTTTCCGGTCGTAAGGAATGCGTTGGTGCGTTATGCCGCTAGTGGCAGGTTTTGATTTTTGGAGATTTCGATGCTCGTTTTTTTCAAGCGGTCCTTGTTCAAATCGGTGTTTCTGGCGGGCGCTGTTCTTTTGAGTTCCTTGGCTCAGGCGGATGAGGAGTCGGTGCGTAAAAGCGTCGAAGCGTTTGTGGGTGTGCCGTCGTCGGTGGAGTCGGTTACGCGCACCACTTACAGCGGGTTGTATGAAGTGGTGTTGAAGAGCGGAGAGCTGGTGTATACCGACGAGCAGGTGAGTTTTCTGCTCGACGGGCGGGTTATCGATACTCGAACCCGGCGCGATGTAACGCAGGCACGGCTGAATCAGCTTTCGGCCATCGATTTTTCCACCTTGCCGCTTGATCAGGCGGTCAAGCAGGTCAAGGGGAACGGCAAGCGCGTCATCGCCACCTTCGAGGATCCGAACTGCGGCTATTGCAAGCGCCTCGCCAAGGAACTGACGAAGGTCAATGACGTGACGATTTATACTTTTCTGTACCCGATCCTGAGTGCGGATTCGATGACCAAGTCGCAGAATATCTGGTGCGCCAAGGATAAAGCGAAGATTTGGAACGACTGGGTTCTCAACGAGAAAACGCCGCCGGCGCAAAGTTGCGATGCTTCTGTGATCGACCGCAATGTCGCGCTGGGGCAGAAGCTCAAAATCCACGGCACGCCGACGTTGTTTTTGTCCGACGGTTCTCGCATCGGGAGCTTTGTGCCGGCGGCGGACCTTGAAAAAGCCTTGGACGCGGTCGCGCAAAAGTAAGATTCAGGATGCGGGCTGTTGTGCGCCCGCAGGTTGCATGCCCTTGGGGAGTAGTACCCACAAGCGGCCTTGCTGGCGCATGCGGCCCGCGCGTGCGCCAGCCTCGTTACCAAACCCCCAGAAAAAATCGGCGCGCACGGGGCCTTTGATTGCCCCGCCGGTGTCTTGCGCCATCATCAGCCGGTTCAGCGGGCGCTCACTCAATGGGTGTGTGGTCGATAGGAAAACCGGGGCGCCGAGCGGGATATAGCGAGGGTCGACCGCGATGCTGCGTTCCGCGGTAATTGGCAGGCCCAGCGCTCCTGTTGGTCCGCCTTCCGCTGCCTGTTCACGGAAAAAGACATAGCTCGGGTTGGTGTTGAGCATTTCGTGCAGCCGAGCGGGGTGGTTGCGCGCCCAGAGGCGAATCCCTTCTAGCGATGCTTGTTCCAGTGGCAATTCGCCTTGCGCGACCAGCCAGCGGCCGATCGATTGGTACGGGTGACCGTTCTGGTCGGCGTAGCCAATGCGCGCTCGCGAGCCGTTTGGCAGTTGAACCTGACCCGAGCCTTGGACTTGGAGAAAGAACAGGTCGATCGGGTCGGCTGCCCAGAACAGAACTTCGGCGGGTAGCGAGTTGCCTATCCGCTCCAGTTCGCTGCGCGACCAGTACGGTACGATTTTGTTGCCGACGAGGCGGCCGCGCAGCCGCATGTTTTTCAGATCGGGGTAGAGATCGCCTAGTTCGACGGTAAGCATGTCCGACGGAACGCCGTATATCGGCCAGGCGTAGTGCTCCGAGCGCGTCCGGCTGGCGGCGATGAGGGGTTCGTAATAGCCGGTGATAAGTCCTTCGCGGCTGCCGTCGGGGTTGATGAGTTGCCAGGGCTCGAAGTGCGTTTCGAAAAATTCGCGCGCGCCGGCGGGGGAGGGGGGATCGCCCAAGCGGGCGGACTGCTCGCAGACGCTTTCCCAGCCCGTTTTGCGCACCAGTACGGAGCAGGATTGGCGCAATGCCGCCCAGGTGGCGGCGAGGTTGTCGTCCTGCCAGCCGTCGATGGCGGCCCAGCTAGAAAGCTGTAATGGCGCGGCAGGCGGTATGGGGGGGGCGGTGGTGGTGCTTGGGCAAACCGGGCAGGTGGGGCAAGGCGATATGGCTGGGCAGGCGGTGGTTTGCGGTGGGGTGCTGGCGCAGCCTGACAGTATTGCGGGCAGGGCGGCCAAGGCGAGATAGGCGAGCGGGGCGAAACGGCGGAAGACCGGCATCATGGGTGGGATCGGTTAGACTCGGAAAACGCAGCCCCGCAGTATATACAGGGCGCGCTGTTTTCCCCTGGGGTTTGCCATGTGGGTGATTTTTCTTGAAATCGGCGTTGCGCTTTTTTTGTTGCTCATCATCTTGTGGGCAACGTGGCCTCGACGCCGGCAGAATTCCGATAGTACCGATGACGATGAGTGAGCTGATGCAGAATGAGTTGATGCAATTGGTCGGCCGTGCCGAGCGGGTGCTCGACCGGCTTGAAAATATCCTTCCCGGTCCGGCCGCTGCGCCGGATTGGTCGGCGGCGACCGCTTTCCGCTGGCGTCGCCGCCACGGGCGCGCCAGTCTGCAGCCGGTGGCGATGCCGCATGTGATCCGCTTGCGGGATTTGTGCGATATCGACGATCAAAAGGAGCGCATCGACCGTAATACGCGGCAATTTCTTGCCGGCCGGCGCGCCAACAACGTGTTGCTGACCGGCGCGCGCGGAACCGGTAAGTCTTCGCTGATCAAGGCGCTGCTGCATGAGCATGCCGCTCAGGGGTTGCGTGTGATCGAGGTGGATAAGGGCGATCTGGTCGATCTGCCGGAAATCGTCGATCTGGTCGCGGGGCGGCCCGAGCGTTTCATCCTGTATTGCGACGATCTTTCCTTCGAGGAGGGCGAGGATGCGTACAAGGCGCTCAAGAGCGTGCTCGACGGTTCCATGTCGGCGGTTTCGGACAACATCCTGGTGTATGCAACCTCGAACCGGCGTCATCTGATGCCGGAGTATCACGACGAAAACCTGCGGGTGCAGCACGTCGACGGTGAAATTCATCCGGGCGAGGCGGTGGAGGAAAAAATCTCCCTGTCCGAGCGCTTCGGCTTGTGGATTTCTTTCTACCCGTTCAACCAGGACGAATATTTGGACATTGTTACCCACTGGCTCGCTGTGTTCAAAGTGCCCAAGCGGGCTGCCGAGCGCGCGCGCGCGGAGGCTTTGCAATGGGCGTTGATGCGCGGTTCGCGTTCCGGGCGCGTGGCCTGGCAGTTTGCCCGTGACTACGCCGGCCGCTTGGAAGACTGAGCGATGGCGCGCAAGCAGGTCGATGTCGCGGCGGGTGTGATTGTGCGCGGGGATGGTTGCTTCCTGCTCGGGCAGCGGGCACCGGACACTGTTTATGCCGGCTACTGGGAATTTCCCGGTGGCAAGGTCGAAGCAGGTGAGTCGCCCGCGCAGGCGCTGCGGCGTGAATTGGAGGAAGAGCTCGGCATACGGGTGCGGCATCTGCGGCCGTGGCTACGGCGGGAGCACCTTTACGAGCACGCGCATGTGCGGCTGCATTTTTTCGAGGTCACGGCCTGGGATGGCGAGGTGAACGACCGCGTGCATAGCACGTTGCATTGGCAGGCGGCGGGCGACTTGGTGCCGGAGCCGATGTTGCCGGCCAACGGCCCGATCATGAAGGCGCTGCGTTTGCCGCGCACGATGGGCATCACCCGCGCGGCGGCGGTGGGAATCGAACGTCAGCTTGCCGAACTCGATACGGCTTTGGCCGCTGGGTTGAAACTGGTTCAAATACGCGAGCCGGTGTTGACGCGGGAAGAGCGGCGGGTTTTTACCATCGAGGCCGTGCGGCGTACGCAGGCGGCGGGGGCGTTGGCGTTGGTGCATGGCGATGCCGGATTGGCGCGGGGAAGCGGTGCGGATGGTGTGCATATGCCTGCCTCCCAGTTGATGGCGTGCGGCGAACGGCCGGATTTCGCGTGGGTTGGCGCGTCTTGCCATCGGCGCGAGGAACTGGAGCGGGCTGCGGCTTTGGGGTTTGATTATGTGTTGCTCGGCGCGGTGAAGGCGACGCCGACGCATCCCGATGTGACTCCGCTAGGTTGGGCGGGGTTTGCCGCGTTGGTGGCGGGTTTGCCGCTGCCGGTACTGGCTTTGGGTGGTTTGCAAGCGGTGGATATGGAGGCCGCGCGCGATGCCGGCGCACACGGCATTGCCGCGATCCGCAGTGCGTGGGAGCAGGCTTAGGACGGCTCGGTGGCGGTAGTGTCTGGGGTGTCGGGCGGCGTTGTCGGGACGCGGTAACTTTCCGAGGCCCAGGCGCCAAGGTCGATCTGTTTGCAGCGTGCCGAGCAGAAGGGGCGGAAAGGGTTTTCCGCGCGCCACTGTACGGCTTGGCCGCAGCTTGGGCATTTCACCGTGCGAGGGGTGTCCGCGCTCATGTCCGTCGCTTGCTACAGACTGCAGAAAGTTAATTCGAACGGAATGTCGCGCTCGGCCACACGCAGGCGGGAGATCGTTTCGGGCAGCATGAAGCGGATGTTGAGGGCATATTTGTTGGCGCTGATTTCGGGTACCACCGCCTCTGTGCGAGGGATGCGGACGCGCAGCATCAGCGCGGAGCGCCCGGTCATGGTCAGTTGATAAGTGCCACTGCTGGCTTGCTGGGCTTCTGGCCGGCCGCTGCCGCGCAGCAGCCGCAGCACGATATCGATGCCGTCGCGGATCGGTGTCATCGGTTGCACCCAGTTTTCAAGGTCGTGACGGCGCGCGGCGACTTCCCGGTTCAACCAGAAGTGGTAGGAAGGCAGATCGAACTGGCATGCCCCGCCAGGAATGGCCGCCCGGCCGCGAATGCCCATCAACCATTCGTTTTCGCGCAGGTATTGACCGATTTTCCCCGCCATTGCCAGCAGGTTGGTGGAGGCCTGCTCGATTTCATACAAGGCGCCGGAAAGGGCTTCTTCCGAAATGTCCGGGTTGTTTCTGTAGGACATCAAGGTATGGCGCTGGCGTTCCAGTTCCTGCACCAGATCGACCTTGAGATCCGCGCGGCTGGCGACTTCGAGCGCTTCAAACAGGTTGAGAAGGGCCGCGTGATGGTCTTGCGGGGCGTCGTTGGCGACGAAATAAGCGATTTTGCGGAATAAGTCCTCAAGGCGTAACAGGGTACGGATGCGCTCGTTGAGGGGGTATTCGTAACTGATCACCGCTCCGTGTCCGCAATTGTGGGGGGTCGTTGTGGGAATGTATCGGGCCTTGAAATACCGGCTGATGATAGCACAGCGCTTCCGCGCGGGACCGCGTTGCGACGGGCTTTATGGGCGGTTTGGCGAGCTTGGGGCGGAGGGGGCACGCGGCGCGCGGGAAAGGGTGAGATAGATGTGGTGCAGTGCATCCACTTGGGTGAGTAATTCAGCGAGCGGGCCGTTGTTGTCGATGACGTCGTCGGCAGCGGCGAGGCGTGTCGCGCGGCTGGCCTGGGTGGCCATGATGGCGCGGATTTGCGCTTCGTCAAAGCCGTTCCGCTTTCGTACGCGCGCTATTTGCAGATCTTCCGCGCAGTCGACCACGCAGATGCGGTGGCAGCGTTCGCGGTATGTGCCCGATTCGATCAGCAGCGGCACGGCGAGGATCACGTAGGCGCCGCCAGTGGTGTGGCATTGACGCTCGCTTTCGGCGCGGATCATGGGGTGGAGGATGGCTTCGAGTTCGCGCCGGGCCGCCGAGCGGGAAAATACCAGCGCCCGCATCGCTGCACGGTCGAGGCTGCCGTCGGCGGCGATCAGGGCGGGACCGAACGTGTCGCGGATGGCGGGAATGGCGCTGCCGCCAGGGGCCGTGAGCGCGTGGGCGATGGCGTCGGTATCGACCACGCTGGCGCCGTTCGCGGCGAAGCGATCCGCCGCCGCGCTTTTACCGCTGCCGATGCCGCCGGTAAGGCCGACGATGAGCTTGGGGCGCGTGCCTTCGGTGCTCACAGCAGGCAATTGGTGCGATGAGCCGTATCGTTGCTTTCTACCGCGGAGATGCGCGCCGACGGAGCCGTGACCTCGATGCGGTATTGCGTGCCGCCGCCGCCGCGTATTTCGACGCTGGCCGAGCGTACGCCGCGTGTTCGCAGTTGGTTCAATAGCTGGTTGGCGGCAGACTCGGTTTTGAAGATGCCAAGGGAGATGGCGAATTGGTTGGGGCCGGCTTCCTGAACGATGAACAGGTCGGAGATGCCGAGTCCGCGCAACTCCTTCGCCTTGCGTTCGGCCAGGTCGCGGCTGCCTTGCGGTGGCAGGCGTACCCACCAGGTGGCGCCGGGCGCTTCAGCGCCGCTGCGCCGGGGAGAAAGCCCCGCCGCGATGAGACGGCTTTCGAGCTTGTCGGCGTCGTCGGCGGACAGGGCGGACCAGGCGGTGCAAATCGGGCTGTCCGCAGGGGCCGTTGTTGTGCTTTCCGGTGGCGTGTCGTTCTGTGCGGGGGGCGTGGTGGCGGCCGCGAGGTCGCGGCCGTCGCGCGTGAGCAAGCGGATACGCTCGGGATTGAGTTGGTTACGGATGCGCTCGGGCTCGCCGTGCTGGGTGGGCAGTGCCAGCCAGCCGGATACGGCGGCGACGGCTAGGCCGTTGAGGATGAGCAGGAGGATGAACAGGAAACGCAGCATGGACATGCGGAAAGCTTACCCGATCCGGCGGCGATGGATAAGCCGCCGGTAAGCTGGTTAAGGCTGCGGGAAGGAGCGTGCCCTTCCCGCGCCGGTGTTCAGCCGACTTTCGGCAGGTGTTGCAGTGAGGCGCGCACTGCTTCGGCAGGGTAGTCGTAGTCTTCTAGCTTGCCGGAGAAGTAGCGCTCGTAGGCGCTCATGTCGAAATGGCCGTGGCCGGTGAGGTTGAACAGGATGGTTTTGGCTTCGCCGCTGGCCTTGCAGGCAAGCGCTTCGTCGATAGCGGCACGGATGGCGTGGCTTGCTTCGGGCGCGGGGATGATGCCTTCGGCGCGGGCGAACAGGACGCCGGCCTCGAAGGTGGCCAGTTGCGGGACCGCCAGCGGTTCGACCAGCCCTTCATGGACGAGTTGCGAGACCAGCGGCGAGTCGCCGTGGTAGCGCAGCCCGCCCGCGTGGATGCCGGGCGGGGTGAAGTCGTGGCCGAGGGTGTACATCTTCATCATCGGGGTGAAGCCGGAGGCATCGCCGAAGTCGTAGGCGTAGGTGCCTTTGGTCAGCGTCGGGCAGGAGGTCGGCTCGACGGCCACGCAGCGCAGGTTTTGCGCGCGCTTGTCGCCTGCCGCGCGGTCGGCGAGGAAGGGGAAGGCGATGCCGCCGAAGCTGGAGCCGCCGCCGCAGGGGCCGAGGACCACGTCCGGATAAAGGCCGAGTTTGTCGAACTGTTTTTTGGCTTCGAGACCGATGATGGTCTGGTGCAGCAGCACGTGGTTGAGCACCGAGCCAAGGGTGTAGTTGGTGTCGGCGCGGTCGGCTGCTTCTTCCACCGCTTCCGAGATGGCGAGGCCGAGTGAGCCGGGGTTGTCCGGGTCGTGCGCCAGTGTTTTGCGCCCGGTTTCGGTGAGTTGCGACGGGCTGGCGTACACCTCGGCCCCCCAGGTCTGCATCATCAGGCGGCGGTAGGGTTTTTGTTCGTAGCTCACCTTGACCATGTACACGCGCACTTCGAGGCCGAACATTTGCCCGGCGAAGGCGATGGACGAGCCCCACTGGCCGGCGCCGGTTTCGGTGGTGAGCCGCTTGATGCCCGCTTGGCGGTTGTAGAACGCTTGCGGCACGGCGGAATTGGGTTTGTGCGAGCCGGCCGGGGAGGCGCCTTCGTATTTGTAGAAAATGCGCGCTGGCGTGCCCAGCGCTTGTTCCAGCCGCGTGGCCCGGATCAACGGGCTGGGGCGCCACAGGCGGTAGATTTCGCGTACTTCGCCCGGGATTTCGATCCAGCGCTGGGCGCTCATTTCCTGTTCGATGATGGCGTCGGGGAAGATTGCGCCCATTTGTTCGGGTGTGGCCGGTTTACCGTCCGGCCCCAGCGGCGGCGCGGGTGGATTGGTGAGGTCGGCGGCGATGTTGTACCAGTGGGTAGGCGCTTCGCTGGGTTCGAGAAAAACGCGGGTGATGTCGGTCATATTTTTCCTCCTGGGGTACTTATGACAGGGATGGCGTGTGCGCGATGGCGGCAAGCCCGTGTAGTACGAGATTGTCGACGCGCCGTGCCGGAATCGTCAGCAGATCGGCGAAGTGGCCCGCGCCGCCGCCGCCGAGCAGGCAGCAGGCATGGGGCATGCCGGCGATGCGGGTGAACATGCGTTCCACCGCGCCGGCCTGGGCTTGCAGGCAGCCGGAGTAGATCGCGTCGGCGGTGTTGCGCGGTGTTGCGGCGAAACAGCCTTCGGCCAGCGGCAGTTGGGCGGTGTGGGTGGAGAGGGCGCGGCGCATCAGGTCTACGCCGGGCAGGATCAGGCCGCCGAGAAAATCGCCGCCACCGTCGAGCAGGTCGATGGTTGTGGCAGTGCCGGAGGTGACGACCAGACAGGCGTGCGAGTGCAGCCGGCGCGCGCCGATGAGCGCGGCCCAGCGGTCCGCGCCGAGGCGGGCGGGGTCGTCGTAGCGATTGCGCACGCCGCACAGGGCTGCGCTGGCAGTGATCCATTCCGGTGCGAGGCTGACCGTTGCAGCGTGAGCATCAATGCGCGCGGCCAGCGCGGGACCGGCGACGTTGACGCCGACGATGCGGCGGATGGCGCGAGCCTCGCCGCCGGTGTGGCGCGCGAAAAGGGCGATGAGATCGTCGACCGCTTCATGGGCGAAGGCGCCTTCGTCGTGGACTGTGTTGTCCGCGTGGCCGACGGCTCGCCATTTGACCAGAGTGTTGCCGGCGTCGATGAGCAGAATCACGTTGCCGTCCGCAGTGAAACTTCGCCCGACAGGATGCGCTGTACGCCGCTGTCGGTACGGATCAGCAGTGCGCCGTCTTCATCCACGCCGGTGCAGATGCCGCTTAGCGCGGTGTTTTCGCCGTCGATGCGCACGGGCAGGTCGACGAAGGCGTTGCGTTGCTGCCAGGCGCCGCGCAGCGCGGAAAACCCGGCGGCGGCGTAGGTGTCGAGCAACTGCCGCAGTTCGCGCAGGATGTCGGCCAGCAGCGCGGGGCGGGTTGGGGTTTCGCCAAGCTCGCGGTACAGGTCGGTGATAGCGGGCTGACCGGGGATGCTGGCATCGTCGGGCAGGCGCAGGTTGACGCCGATGCCGATTACCGCCGCCGGTGTGCGGCCCCGGCCGGGCAGCAGTTCGACGAGAATGCCGGCGATCTTGCCGCCGTGGATCAGTACGTCGTTAGGCCATTTGAGCTGTACGCCGGCCACGCCGCGTTTTTCCAGCACGCGGGCAAGCGCCAGCCCGGCGACCAGCGACAGGCCGGCCGGCACCGGCGCGCCGTCGGCGAAGCGCCACAGAGCGGAAAAGACGAGGCTGCCGTCGGGCCACGATTGCCACTGCCGGCCGCGCCGGCCACGGCCAGCGGTTTGATGGTCGGCGATGAGGACGTGCGCACGGCCGTCGTCGGCGGGCGGGCGCTCTACCAGTTCACTGTTGGTCGATGCGCATGCGTCTATCCGGCGCAGGGAGAAGGCGCTGGCCTCGTTACCGAGGGCGGCGATGAAATCGGCGGTGGAAAGCGTCGTGGGGGCGGTCACGGGATAAAGGCGGTTAAAGGATTGTTGGGGCGCCGTCAGCGGATAAGAGGAAATAAATAAGCGGATAGGGTGCAAGCGCACAAGGCCGGCATTATCCGTCAACCGCGCCGTCGCGTGCGAGTGCGAGCTTGTGCGGAACGTAAGCGGGAACTGCAATAACAGCCCGGGAGGCGTTAGTCGCCGCCGATGGCGGCGGTATTCGGCGGCGTTTCCCCATCCATGTCGAGTTCGTGCATTTTGCGTGTGATTGTATTGCGGCCGATGCCGAGCAGATGCGCGGCGTCGATGCGGCGGCCGCCGGTGGCGGCGAGTGCGCGGCGGATCAGCGTGCGCTCGAAGTCGTGCGTGAGGCGGTCGAAGACTTCGCCCGGCGCGGTGGCGATCAGGCGGTCGGCTTCGAGGCCGAGGGCGTTTGTCCAGCCGATGGGGCTTTCCCGTGCCGGTTGGTCGCGCATTTCCGGTGGCAGGTCGTTGATTTCGACCGTTTGCCCGGGCGCCATCACCGTCAGCCAATGGCACAGGTTTTCCAGTTGGCGGACGTTGCCCGGGAAGGGCAGCGCCTGGAGGTAGGTTAGCGCGCCTTCGGCGATGCGTTTGCCTTCCACGCCCAGTTCTTGCGCGCTGCGTTGCAGGAAGTGGCGCACGAGCAGCGGGATGTCCTCGTGCCGCTCGCGCAGCGGCGGCAAGCGCAGGCGGATGACGTTGAGGCGGTGGAACAGGTCTTCGCGGAACAGGCCGAGGCGCACGCGCTCTTCCAGATCCTGGTGCGTGGCGGCGATGACGCGCACGTTGGCCTTAACTGGCTGATGGCCGCCGACGCGGTAGAAGTGGCCGTCCGACAGTACGCGAAGCAGGCGCGTTTGCAGTTCGGCGGGCATGTCGCCGATTTCGTCGAGGAACAGCGTGCCGCCTTCGGCTTGCTCGAAGCGGCCGCGGCGTTGCGCGGCAGCGCCGGTGAAGGCGCCGCGTTCGTGGCCGAACAGTTCGGATTCGAGCAGGTCGCGTGGGATGGCGGCGGTGTTGATGGCGATGAATGGCGCATCGCGTCGCGGGCTGTGGCGGTGCAGCGCGTGCGCGACGAGTTCCTTGCCGCTACCCGATTCGCCGTTGATGAGCACGGTGGCGTGCGATTGCGAGAGCCGGCCGATGGCGCGAAATACTTCTTGCATGGCTGGCGCCTGGCCGAGGATTTCGGGGGCGACGGGGGCGTCTGCGCCGGCTTCGGCGGTGTTGGCGTTTTGCTCCAGCGCGCGACGCACGAGCGCGACGGCCTGATCGACGTCGAACGGTTTGGGCAGGTATTCGAAGGCGCCGCCTTGAAAGGCGGCGACGGCGCTTTCGAGGTCGGAATAAGCGGTCATGATGATGACCGGCAGTTGCGGGTGCGTTTCCTTGATCCGTTGCAGCAGCGCCAGTCCGCTTTCGCCGGGCATGCGGATGTCGGACAGCAGCACTTTGGGCGGGTGAGAGGCGTCGGCGAGCGCGTCGAGCGCTTCGTCGGCCGAGGCGAAGCTGCGGTGGGAGATTTCCTCGCGGCCAAGGGCTTTTTCCAGCACCCAGCGGATGGAGCGGTCATCGTCAACGATCCAGACAGCATTCATGGTGGTATGCGCCATAGTGGGGCGTGCGGGGTCAGGTACGCTGCGCGACGGGCAGCAGGATCGTGAAGCAGGTGCGGCCGGGGTTGCTGTCGACGTCGATCATGCCCTGGTGCTGTTCGACGAAGCGCTGGGCGAGGGAGAGTCCCAGGCCGCTACCGCCGCTTCGCCCCGACACCAGCGGGTAGAAGATTTTGTCGAGGATTTCTTCCGGCACGCCGGGGCCGTTGTCGATTACCTGTAATTCCAGCGCCAGCTTATACCGCCGCTTGGCCAGCGTAACCTGGCGCGCGATACGTGTGCGCAGCCGGATTTCGCCGTGACCGTCGAGCGCTTGGGCGGCATTGCGCACGATGTTGAGGATGGCCTGGATGAGTTGTTCGCGGTCGGCGGTCAGTTCGGGCAGGCTGGTGTCGTAGTCGCGACGAATGGTGAGCTCGGGGAATTCGGCGAGGATCAGCCGGCGTGCCCGCTCCATGACGTCATGAATGTTGATCGGCGTCGGGTGCATCACGCAGTGCGAGGTGAGCAGCCGGTTCATCAGGTCTTGCAGCCGGTCCGCCTCGGCGATGATGACTTCGGTGTATTCACGCAGTTGCGGGTCGGGTAGTTCGCGTTCGAGCAACTGCGCCGAGCCGCGAATGCCGCCGAGCGGGTTTTTGATTTCGTGCGCGAGGTTGCGGATCAGTTCATGGCTGGCCTGTTGCTGCTGTAGCAACTGTTCTTCGCGGGCGACGCGCAGTTGTGCGTCGATGGGGCGGAATTCGAGCAGTAGCCGCGAGCCGGCGGTGTCGATGGGGCTGACCGTGCAGTCGAGATTCAGCGGTTCGGCGTTGCGGCGGGGAATTTTCAGATCCTGCCCGGTGTAGCTCCAGTTGGTGTGCAGGGCATTCTCGAGCGCGGCGCCAAGTCCGGGTGGTTTGCCCAGCAGGCGCGCAAGCGGCGCGCCGATGAGCTTGCGCTGGCTGATGGCGAAGAGGTTTTCCGCGCTGGGGTTGAGATAGCGGATGAGCAGCGCCTCATCCACCAGAACGATCGCGGAGGAAAGCAGGTCCAGCCCTGAAAACGGGCCGAAGGCGGCGCTGCGGGCGGAGGGAAGCGGGTCGGGGGCCATGGGGTGCGTCCGGTTATCTGCTTCGCCCTACGCAAAAACCGCGCCGGCTTTGGCAGGGGTTCAGCGCAGGCCGGAAATTTCCCGCTTTAGCGCGTCGATGTTGCGCTGGTGCAGTTCCACTTTGTCCTTGAACGGCTGGAGGCGGTCGAGTACGCGCTGATAGTTGCGCTCGTTGCCTTCGCGGATCGATTCTTGTTCGGTCAGCGCCTTTTGTGCGTCAGTCAGCGCTTGTTCTTCCGTGGCGAGCTCGCTTTCCAGCACCTGGCGGCGGCTGTCGTCGCGGGCGCGCTGGGCGTCGGGGGTCACGCGCGGGAAATTGGATTGAGTGCCGGATGCGCCCGTGGTGGAACGCGCGGGCGCGGGTACCGTGGAAACGGACTGGCTTTGGTCGAGCACCTTGCAGCCGCGCGATTGGGTGCGGTCGTTGGTGTAGATGATCCGGCCGTCGGCGTCAGTGCATTTGAAAACGTCTGCATGGACGGGGAAGGTGGCGCCAAGGGCGAGAAGCAGCGGAAGAGTACGTAGTGGTTTCATGGCCTTGTCTGGAGGTAAAGCTCCGAATCTCCATGGTAGCGGCGGGGTGCGCCCTATGGATACACGCTTGTACATTTATGCGTGCGGGAAACGCGGGAATTAAACCTCATAAAAAAAGGACGAGCAATGCCCGTCCTTGTCTTCATCCGGCCGTGCGGCGGATTACAAGCTGTAATACATGTCGAATTCCACCGGGTGCGTGGTGATGCGCATACGGTCGACCTCCTCCATCTTCAGCGCCAGATAGGCGTCGATGAAGTCGTTGGAGAACACGCCGCCACGGGTGAGGAATTCGCGGTCGCGGTCGAGGTATTCGAGCGCTTGTTCGAGGCTCGTGCACACGGTCGGGATCTTCGCGTCTTCTTCCGGCGGCAGATCGTAAAGATTCTTGTCGGCCGGGTCGCCCGGGTGGAGCTTGTTCTGGATGCCGTCCAGGCCCGCCATCATCAGCGCGGAGAAGCACAGATAGGGGTTGGCCAGCGGGTCCGGGAAGCGCGCTTCGATACGGCGGCCCTTCGGGTTGGCGACGTAGGGGATGCGGATCGAGGCCGAGCGGTTACGCGCGGAGTAGGCCAGCTTGGTCGGCGCTTCGTAGTGCGGCACCAGACGCTTGTAGGAGTTGGTGCCGGGGTTGGTGATGGCGTTGAGCGCGCGGGCATGCTTGATGATGCCGCCGATGTAATACAGCGCCAGTTCGGACAGGCCGGCGTAGCCGTTGCCGGCGAACAGGTTCTGGCCGTTTTGCCAGATGGATTGGTGCACATGCATGCCGGAGCCGTTGTCGCCGACGATGGGCTTGGGCATGAAGGTGGCCGTTTTGCCGTACTGGTGGGCGACGTTGTGCACGATGTACTTGAGCACTTGCGTCCAGTCCGCGCGCTTGGTCAGCGTGTTGAAACGGGTGCCGATTTCGCACTGCCCGGCGTTGGCAACTTCGTGGTGGTGGACTTCGACCGGCACGCCGCAGGCTTCGAGCGCGATCACCATGGCGGCGCGCACGTCGTTCAGGCTATCGACCGGCGGCACGGGGAAGTAGCCGCCCTTGACGCGCGGACGGTGGCCGGTGTTGCCGCCCTCGAACTTGTCGGCGGTGGACCACGCGGCTTCTTCGGAGATGATCTTGCTGTAGACGCCGGACATGTCGATGGACCATTCCACCGCGTCGAAGATGAAGAATTCGGGTTCCGGGCCGAAATAGGCGGTGTCGCCGATGCCTGTGCTCTTCAGATAGGCTTCGGCGCGCTTGGCCATGGAGCGGGGATCGCGGTCATAGCCCTTGCCGTCGGACGGTTCGATGACGTCGCAGGTGAGCACCAGCGTGGTTTCGTCGAAGAACGGGTCGACGTAGGCGGAATCGGGGTCCGGCATCAGGATCATGTCGGAGGCTTGGATGCCTTTCCAGCCGGCGATCGACGAGCCGTCGAACGGGTGGCCGTGCTCGAAGTGATCTTCCTCGAAGGCGGAAACCGGCAGCCCGACGTGCTGTTCCTTGCCGCGGGTGTCGGTAAAACGCAGGTCGACGAAGCGGACTTCGTTTTCCTGGATCA